>CAMAXK010000007.1 GCA_945862365.1 Chlamydia trachomatis | reverse complement strand
TCACATCATCTGCCATTTTCACTTTTTTAGCATGAACTTTTAAGATCGATAATCTACCAAAATAATCAGGCATTTCCACTGTTACCGCTCTATCAAAACGGCCTGGTCGCAATAATGCTTTATCTAAAACATCAGGTCTATTTGTAGCTGCAAGGATAATCACCCCAGAAACTGTATCCATACCATCAATTTCTACAAGAAGCTGGTTTAATGTCTGCTCACGCTCATCATGACCTCCGCCCATTCCAGAGCCTCTATGACGACCTACGGCATCAATTTCATCGATAAATATGATAGATGGAGAATTTTTTCTCGCCTGCTCAAATAAATCCCTCACTCTTGAGGCACCCACCCCTACAAACATCTCCACAAAATCAGAACCTGAAATAGAGAAAAAAGGAACGTTTGCCTCCCCTGCTACTGCTTTTGCTGTTAATGTCTTACCGGTTCCAGGAGCTCCAACAAGCAAGATCCCTTTTGGGATACGTGCTCCAATATTTCGATAGCGCATTGGATCTTTTAAAAAGTCTACAAGCTCTTCAAGTTCCTCTTTAGCCTCATCAATCCCTGCCACATCATCAAAAGTTACTTTTTGTTGTCCCTTAAAGATTTGCTTAGCAGGTGATTTTCCAAAATTCAATGCAGAGGAACTTCCCCCTTTCATCTGTTTTGAGAATACAAAATAAAGCAATCCACCAATTAAGATGATTGGTAGGAAGGTGAAAATATAGCTTATATAATTTGTAGGCGGTTGCTCACTTCGAAAAGTTTTTTCAAGGACAAGATTTCTTGGTTGATCAGGCGATTTAAAGGCCAAATTCATATTTTTAGAAAAACCATCCCACTCAGTCTTAGCTCCCATAAACCATCTATGGTATTCCTCAGGTGCAATCTGCGATAACCCTTTTGTTGAAACTTCGCCATTATTAAAGTACCAAATTACATTAGACACTTTGGCCTCAGCTTTTGAAAGTAGTAAAGCGTTACTGTTGTATGAAATATCAACTTTTGCAAGCTCATCTCTTTTTTCAAGTAAATTTCTAACACTTCTTAATCCGTATAACTTCACCCCATTTACATCTTTTTGAAGTACAGCTGTTATTTTTTTAAGGTGACCTAAGACTATAGTGTAAGTTTCAAAGGTAGAGTTATTTTCAAGTAAAAGCGCTGATTCATTTAAAAGCTCTTTTAACTTTATCTCCCCAATACCAATTTGAGAAGATTTATAAGCTACCACAAGTTCTTTTAAATAAGATCCAAGCTGGGCAAGCTGCGCCCCCCCTGAGGAAGCTGACATAGTACCATATAAAGTAGTAGCTCCTTCTAGCGTAATGCTTTTTCTCTTAAGCCCTTCAAAACTCACTGAAATTTCAGGAAGGGATACCCCCTCTTTTTCTAGACGTGGGATGATAATGACAGAGGATACATTTGGTACATGACCTACCACTTCATAAAAAGCTTTGGCAGCTTTTTCCATCTCAAAGGCTGATAGATCGACCCCTTTTTCAAGGGCGGCCTTTTCTTCCTTAAGGGCATTATGTTCATCTAATAGAGAAAGATATCTGAAGCGGTTTTTTGCCTCATCGGATTTTTTATCACGAAATTTCCCTGAAAAGGAGACTAAATTATCCTTAATAGCAATTTTATTGCTTGCATCGGGCTGTAAAAGATCCAAATTCACCAAATGTTCTATTTGATGACTAAAGGATACATTTGCCCTTTCAGCGGTAGTTGTATTTCTCATCATCATAAGCGCAAAGGCTGCAATAATGAAAAATATTAAAATACCAGGAAAGCTCTTTTTCTGGTTTGGATTCTTATTTTCATGATTCATAACTATTTAGCTCTCTCTAATATATATATTAATTTGATTAACTCTATCTATTACATATTTGCACGATGAATTTCAACCATTTGTTTCATCTTATAAAAACAATTTCTCAACTATCAGAGCATCTGATGTTAGATTAGTATATGATGGTAGTCTTTTTTAGGATTGCGGTCAAAGGAAACGGATAGATTTTCCTCAAACAAAGGGGGGTTTTATTCTTTCTATGATATTCGGAAAGAAGCTTTCGATCCACCTCTTCTCTCTTATCCTCTACAAGGGCGCCACCTTTCCAAAAGCAAAGCCAATCTAAACTTCCCTTAAAAAAGCCTCTTACAGGGACACATTTTTCAACATCTAAAAGAAATAATCCCTCAAATTCAAAATGAAGCTCCTTCTCACCTAGTTCTAAATGTTTACCAATTAATTTGTTATCTATCGCTGTTTTTAAAACACCCTTTTGATCTCTTGAAAGAATGAACCCTTTTATCTTTAAACTATTTAATATATATTGAAAGAAAATATAAGGATCACATCCCTCTATATAAGGAAAAAATGAGCCAAATACCCCCTTTACCTCAATTTCTCCAAGCTTGGAAACCTCTCTAGCTAAAAATGCAGCACACTCATCCACTTGCTCACCTATATCACAGATGGAGGTGACGATATTTTTTCCAAAAGACTTTTCAAGGGTAGGAATCAAAGAGACCCTCATCTTTCCTCGCAAATTCATCTCTGTAAGATTTGTAGGATCAACATAATAAGAAATTCCTCTATCTTCTAAATAGGTTACTATTTCTTTCTTTGTGGTACCAAGAAGGGGACGAAAAACTCTTATCCCTTCATAATGTGCATCCTCTTCTATTCCAGAAAGATTAAAAAGATTACCTCCCTCAAAAAATCTTTTTATCATTGTCTCAGCCTTTTCATCCTTTTGATGACCAAGAACTAGAACATCAAGCTGATGCTTTCTTATTAAAGAGGTAAAAAATTTTAACCGCTCATTTCTCAATACCTCTTCTAAATTTTTTGTAGAAGGATCTATCGAAAGAGTGATGGAATAAAAAGGAATTAATAGCTCTTTTGCCATCCTCTCAAGTCTTTGTTTTACCCCTAAACTGCTTGGCTGAAGGGCATGATCGATATGGGCTATATGAAAGTTAACCCTAAGTTCTTTTAAAAGTTCAAAAAGACACATGGAGTCAGGTCCTCCAGAAAGGCCTAATAAAATATTTCCTTTTAAAGATAAGAGCCTTTTCTTTGCATTTTGTATCATATCCTAATATAATAGCGCAAAAGACCTTAAAAAGATCGTTAAAAAATGCCTATTACCTGGAAAATCGTCTATAAAAAATTTCTTTCTTATATCCTATTTTTTTCCCTCTTCTTCCTATTTCTTACGATATTTTTTAAACTCTCCCGGTTAACAAAGTATTTCCTTTCAGGTATTGATCTAAAAGAGCTCCTTCTCCTTCTTGGTGTATTTCTTTACCGCTGTTTTCCCTTTGCCCTCTCTATCACAAGTTTTATCTCCGCCTACTTATGTGTCCTACAGCTTTCAAAAAATAGGGAAATTCGTGCCTTTTCCGCCCTTGGCCTCTCTCCTGTTAAGTTGTTCACCCCAATGATTATTCTTTCTTTATTCCTTTCTCTTGCAAACGTTTCTATAGGATTTATCTTAGGACCTTACATAGACACCTCTTTAAAATCTCTCCTTGAAGAAAAAAAGGAAAGCACCTCCCTTCTTTCCTCCTTTTCAAGAAGATTTAACAGAAAGGATGTGTTTGTACATCTAAAAAAAGAAGAAAAAGGTATGCGGGGTACTGACTTTCTCTTTATACGCGCTGGTAAAGAGCTATCGTGGATAGTTTGTGATTTAGTTGAAGAGGATAAAGAAGGGCTCATCTTTCACAATGCAGCCTTTTTCAATACAAAAAGTGAAGATCAGGACTTTAATACCATAGCTTTATCAGAAGACACTAAAACCCTTGTTCCAAAATCTACCATCTTTTCCCTATTTCCAGGATCTATTTTAAGACTGGGGTCAACCGGACCAGTAAAAGAGACGCTTTACCCATTTTTAATTTACCTTCTTCATCCAGTAATTTTTACTATTTTCGGGATTCTTCTTGCCCTTTCAGTCTTTCCAATCCTCTCCACCCTCTTTTTCCTTATTGTTTCAGCCCTTTTCACCATTTCCACCCTCTCTTTATCCATCAGTATTTCACTGCTATCTTTGACAGCACTTATGATGACGCCACCTTTTTATATTTTTGCCATGTATCGATTTAAACGAAGGAGTTTATGAACCCCTATTTATCCCTTACCCTCAAACGATACCTACTAATTCTTTTTATCCTCTCATTTAGTTGTATTCTTTTATCCCCTGATTTCAAAATAAATGAAATGCTTGCCACCGGATCTTCTATTTTTTTCTATAGAAGTAATATATTTTCAATCTTTTCCCTTCTTTTTGCCACAATCACCACGATTCAAACTTATGAAAAGCAAAATACAAATATAGCTCTTTCTATGAGCGGCACCCACTCCTTTAGACTTATGAGGCCGGTTTTTTTCTTCACATTAGCCGCTACCCTTTTTAACCTTGGTATTAACCAGTTTTTTTTAGTAAACGCCTATAATAAATTGAACAAGGGGATTTATCTCTCTTCTCATGAAAATAAATTAGTGGTTAGGAAAACTCCTGAAGAGACCATTTTTTATCAAAGTGATCTCACAAATTTCACCTACATTGATAAAGATAAAAATATAATCTTTGCTAAATCTGCGATCAAACAACCTGATGGTTTTCTTCTATCTTATGCAGATCACTTTAAACGGATCGATTCCTCCTATAACCTTGTTAAATCTGATATAACCTATCAACTTTTTTCAAACGCTGAACTATTAAAAGAAGAAGTGTCGATTAACACCAATCAAAGCCTTACAGATCTTATAAAAGCCATAAAACTCTCACCTAACAATCATTTGCTAATATCAACACTTGCCTATAGAATAAGTATGCCGATGCTAAATATCTTTGCCTTTTTTCTAGCTACACTTTTTGGATTTTCCCACACCTTTAGGAAAAGGCCCTACCTTTGTTTATCTATGCTTACTCTTGCTGCATTATTCTCCTTTTACGTTCTTGAATGTACCTTTATTCTTTCATCTGGAAATCTACTCTCCCCTTACTACTTTATCCTTTTTGGGGGAGCTCTTTTTACTCTAATCCCTATTTTTTCTTACGCAAAAAAAGTCTAGTATACATTTTTTCTCAAATTTGAAATAATACCTGTTATGAGCACAAAAGAAAAAAATCTACACAGAATTTTAGAAGAGTGTAAAAAGGCTGCCTATCTTCAATCACTTTCCTACTTAGCGGGATGGGATCAGGAAACCTACATGCCAAAAGATGGGATAGAACCAAAATCTGAGATTTTGTCCTTTATTGCGCAAGAAAGACATCAAATACTCACAGGAAAGAAACTTGAAGATTCTGTTAAAGAACTATTAAAAAATCCACCAACATCAAGCGATGATCAAATTCTTGTAAAAAGAATTTTCGACGATATTAGCAAAGAGAAAAAACTTGGTAAATCGTTTGTGAAAAAGTTTTCTAAAGAAACATCGCTTGCAAGTGAATCATGGAAAGCCTCTCACAAAAGCGATAATTTCAAAAGCTTTCTTCCCTCTTTAAAAAAAGTGATCGAGCTATGTCAAAAAAAAGCTGAATTACTCGGCTATGAAGATCATCCTTACGATGCACTTCTTGATCAATTCGAACCATCAATGACGACGAAAAAATTAGATGAGATTTTTGGAAATTTAAAACCAAAACTCACCTCCTTAATAAAGAAAATCACAGCTAAAGAGTCCCCCTCTAAATATTGCCCAAAAGGCAATTATCCAATTGACCTACAAAAAGAGCTCTCCAAAGATGTCATTGAGCGCATCGGCATACATGCTGATCAATATAATCTATCTACCACCCATCACCCTTTTTGTATTGCACTTCATCCTCACGATATACGAATCACCACTCACTACCATAAAGATAATGTGCTGCAAGGTTTTTCTGCAGCAGTTCACGAAGCAGGCCATGGCCTTTATGAAAATAATCTAAGAGCAAGCTATTTTGGAACGCCCCTTGCTGAAGCTGCCTCTATTGGAATACATGAAAGTCAATCTAGAATTTTTGAAACATGTTTAGGAAATAGCCTACCTTTTTGGAACTTCTACTACCCAAAATTTCAAAAGAAATTTCCCGAGGCCCTGGGATCTGTTTCGATTGAAACCTTTGTTGCCCATGTGCGTGTTGTAAAGCCATCCCTTATCCGTATTTTTGCCGACGAGGTGACCTACTGTCTTCATATCATCCTTCGTTATGAAATAGAAAAAGGGTTAATCGACGGCTCTATTTCAGCAAAAGACATCCCTTCAATTTGGAGAGCAAAAATGCAAGAATACCTTGGCATCCTTCCTTCTTCTGATGCAACAGGGTGTTTACAAGATATTCATTGGTCCATCGGCTGTTTTGGGTATTTTCCAACCTACGCCCTTGGCTCTATGTACGCAGGCTCCCTTTTTACAAAATTCATCAAAAGTAACGTGGACTGGGCCTCAAAAATTGCCTCTGGCGATTTCTCTGACTTTTCCAAATTTTTGAAAGAAAAAATCCATATTCACGGAAGACGCTACCTTCCCTTTGAGCTCATCGAAAAAGCAACTGAAAAGCCCTTCACCCCGGATGACTACATCCAATACCTTGAGCATCGCTACTTAACTTAAAAAAAATATTACCATGCAGGAAATGAAATTTGCATATTTCTCTCACTCATTCCATTATGATCACCTTGCTCGATAGCTCTATATATTAGAGTACTTAAGCTATGACACTCGGATTTCTCAATTTTTTGTATATTTTCTCTAAAAAGCTTTTTAGCAAAATCAATACGATCATCCCTACCCATCTCCTTCTTGAGATATTCACCTAATTCAGGCATTTTATTCTCATTAAAAAGTTTCAAAGCATGTGTAACCTTAGCAAAATTTCCAGCTAAACGAAAAGGACCTTCCTCCATCAGGTCTGCATCAGTAATTAAATCATTGCACATTCTAAAAGCAGCTTCTGCTTTTTTAGTGAATTTCATATCTGGTCCCCGTACACCTGTAGTGGTAGTTTGAGTTTTTCGCATGTTCATTAACTCATCTAATAGTGCAAGCTTTGATTCAAGTGCATTTCCAGAATTCCCTGGTAAAGAATGAGCAAAACCCGATAGCTCTTCAAGATCTTTCATCATTTGAGTAATATCAAATGGATTCATATCTCCCTTACCTAGCATTATTTGATATTCTTTAAGCAATTCATCGGCCTTTCTTATTCCCAAAGATGAAAGCTCATTTATTTGATCTCTTAACCTTGCAAGCTTTGGTTTTTTTAAATTATATATATTGGTATTCTTATACCCGCCAAGTGCATCAAAGTTTTTCTCAAATTCATTCAATATATTACAAATCTTAGCAAGATCTCTAAAACATTTCTGTCCATTAGTACCCAGAAGTTTTTGAGGATTTAAATTTTTCAGATCATTGAGACCACCTGGTGTTCGCGAGCTTGTAAAGTTGTCAAGGGTATATCGCTCAAAAGAGGCTAATCTTTCTTTCTCACCTTTAATATAATTTTTTTTATCTTTTCCCTCACTGGCTCGATATATATCCTGCTGAGTTGCCGGCGTAGCACCACCGTACATTTTCCCTTTAATGCCAGCTTCTTCTCTTGCTTTAGCCCATTCTTTTGGGGAACCACCTACTTCTCCTTTAGATTCAGGCTTGCTCGCTCCACCGCCCCCTCCTCCACCGCTTCCTTGAGGACGCCTGTATTGCTGATTCTGTAGGTTAGCCTGAAATAGATCAGGGTTAAACGTTTGTTGATCACCAGTTTTCCCTGCTCCCCCACCACCATTAAATTGGGATTGCGCAGCACTTGCTGTTTTATTCAATGTCTCAAGTTGCTCCTTTAAAGCAGCAATCTCAGCGTCGGTAGGATTGAATAATTCTTTAGCAATATAGTAATCCCCTGTTTTAGGATTTAATACGTAAAAATTGACAAATAAAAAAGAACCTTGCTGTTCCTTAGATATCCTCACTTCAGGTAGTTTACCTGAATAATGTCCCCTAGGGCCCCCTGCTGCATCCATATGTTACTCCCATTTAATCTAAGAGTAACGATAGTTACGGGGTTATTAAAATCAACGTTTTAAAATTACATTTATAAATACAACTAAATTATCAGTTTACGTGTACTTTATAGGGTTATTTCTAACTACATTGCGAAACTCTAAATATGATGCTTTTAATGCCCTTTTCTGATCTTCACTATGGGCAAATTCTTTAATAAAAAGTGCAACTGACTCTGTTTGAAGTTTATTATTTGAAAGGAAGTTCTCACCCCTTCTATAGCTTCTGCTACGTACTACACCTAAATGCATTAAGGAAAGTAGACAGTCAAACAACTGACTTTCAATTTTCCCTATTTTTTTTATATATCTATCAGAGTGAGTAGACGCATTCATGTGTTTAATCTTATTAAACTTATCCAAAGCCGCTTTGCATATAGGATTTAATAATACTTTTTGCCTAAGTGGGGGGCATCCCTTGAACCTCTTTTTTGCCTCTAGTGCAAAAATTAGACTTTCTTTTGCCTCTTGAAGTTCATTATTTATTTGATTTAAGTTGTGTTTTGCTTTTTGAACAGGTTTTTCATCCACCTCTTTCATCAGATCTCTTATATCCTTTTTTATAGCCGCTTTTGCTTCCTCTGCTACCGATCTGCTTTTTTGGAGTTGTTCAAATCGATCTTTCCAGGCCGGATTATTCTTTTTTTGCTTTTTACACTCATCTACTGCTTTGGAAGCTGCACATACCTTTTTTTCAGCTTCTACCAATTCATTATCAAGCTTTGCTTTTCTTAGCTCAAAAGATGGAAGGGATTTTAGCCTATCATCTTTAAGATCAGTATATTTAACTAAGGCATCCTTCCCTTTCACCTTTAATTTTTCAATAGTTGATTTCAGATCGGTAATAGACTTATCCCCTACCAAAGCTGTCGCATTTTTATTCTCTAAGTGCACATCCACTAACCAAGTGTAGCGTTTCATACGCATTAAAAGGGTGCAACTAAAGTCATCTAATTCATTACAAACATCTTCCTGTTCTACAGCCAAAGGTATTTCAGAACCATCTACCATGACAAAATCATCATCATCTGATATTTTCTTCCAAACAGCGCCTATCCCATCCCCCGAAATCTTTTTATAGAGAGCAGTTACCGCTTCCTCCTCATTGCCCTTTGCCTCATCAGCACCATTTTTAAAGCGATCATTATTCCCTGAGCCTATACCAGACCCTTCTTCCCTATAGGTATTTTTTAAATAAGACCCATCTACCCCATTCATCATCATACACCCTGTTTTTATTAATTATGATTTAATTATAACTTAATTAGAATAAAAATTCAATTTATATATTAATTAATTTAAAATAGTAAGACTTTCTCTTGGTGATATAACTAGTTAATAATGAATATCTTATTGATAGGAGGACGCCTCTAACTCCTTCAAAGGGGGCTCTATGGGACTTATTACAAAAGGGATTCTATTAAGAAACTGACACAGAAGAGGAAATATCCCCCCTCTTCTTGAAGCGTCTACAGCTTCTAATTGATTCTTTAGAGAAACTCTTTCCGGATCACCAGCAGATTTTTTTAATATTTTATGAAAATGAGCCAATACCTGAGAATCATTTTCAAGCTGTAAATTAAACATCTGATTAAATCCCTGTAGCTCAGAGCTCATAAGTGCTAAATAGGGCGCTAGAGCTGGAAAGGCATTCCCGAGCACTTCTGGCGAAATTCCAGTTTTCTCACCATTTAGCAGCATTTTTCCTAGATAATGTGTTAAGATTTCGAAATTCTTTGCTGGAAAGACTACAAAGTATCCAAACTCTTTTGTATAAATTTCCTTAACTAATGCAAATTTAACCTCAGGCTGACTGCATCTTGGATCTCTATATACTTTTTCTTGAAACTCTAATGTAAGTGTAACGCGCTCAAAATTGTATTCCTGCATAAATTCACTGATATCCACCTCACTTTTCAGTTCCGAAGCTTGAGGAGGGTCACATCTATCAATCAATTTTAAAAAAGCGCGGTTTGCCTTTTCAATTTTATAATCAAAATAGATATTTCGTTGAATTCTCTTTTTTACCGAGCCTGCTGTTAATTGTTTTAAATTCAAGATATCCTCTAAAACAAGGGTAATGTCTATAAAGGATTGATCCTCCAATAAAACTGTATCTAGCGTTTTAAGCTTTTGATAAAACTCCCATACCTCAGTTCGATCTAAAGAAAGGGCGGGTGATGATCTATACTTATTTATATTTATTGTTGCACCAGCGGCTAAATGAGTCAATTGCTCTATACATTTACTAAGTAAAGCTTTATTCACCTGCTCATAAAGCTTCTCTAGTTTTGAGGGATCCTCCCCTGTCAATTTTGCAATGGTAGATGAAACTAAATTCCAGATTCTCGAGCTGGCTAACTCAGTAGTTTTTTTATCTTCTACAAATCGTTTAATTTGACCTATAAAGCTAAAAGCGGCCCTTATTGCATCGGTTTCAATAGTTTCTGAATCGGTATCATTAGATAAACCCTCTAATATAGATGATCCCCTCTGAAGGAGCGCCCCTTGCTCAATCTTTAACATTTCAGCGGTTTTTACAGCTTTTGCAACCCCTTCAGGCCGCCCAATAGATAATGGTAGAGCTATAGCTGCCCCTGGTGCATTAGGGGGTAAAGCGGATGCGCCTCCACCAATTTCTTCTGTTGTACCTCGTAATCCTTCCATAATAATTACCCCCATATAATAATATAGGACTATTATAGCACACATTATTATATATTAACATTGATAAAGTGTTTTATAATAAAATTACTTAAATTAATGAATTAGAATAGATTATTATAGCTTATTGAATAATAACCCCTGCTGAATCATTTAGAGAAGTTCCAGCAGGGCTTAAGCTGTTTAAAATCTTATGTTTATATCAAATCTATCACCTTTTGATAGGAAAACCGCTTGGTATCATTTTAGCTCCTATCCCACTACCAAAGGGAATCTCTTGCACTGTACTTCCTGGGTGTTTTTTTAAAAACTCTGCTCGCGTATATTCACGTGCTTCCAGAAGTTCTAACCTAGCCTTTAACTGTTCAGGTGTACGATTTGAAATTTCTAACTTGTGTTCTAACACCCATTCTATCTGCTTAATCTCTTTCTCTTCTCCAGCTGCATTTATAGCTTCCCTATATAAAACTTTCGTCTCTTGGGGTATTGTCGGAACAGGGGGTGCCAAATTTGCTGTTAAAACTTTTACCCTATCCTTTAACAATTCAGGGCTAGAATATTGTCGGGGAAGTATCTTGTTCTTAACCATCCATTCTAGTGTTTCAAGCTCTTTCTTTTGAGCTTCCGGAGTTGCTCCAGTGGGAACGCTTGTACTTTGACGAGTCCAACCAACACTATCCATAATAACCTCCTAATCTTTGTTTATTATAACTTAATAAGAGCATAATTATAGAAAAAGTCAATTATTTTTTGCTTTACTAAGACATTCGTGAAAAATATTGATAATAAAAGACTTGGGTAGATTTAGATCACCCTAGTCGGCTATAAAGCGGCCGGTCTTGACAGTGCAGAATTTAAACTAAAGAGCCGATAAGGGTTTCATGTTGAAAACTATCGATTTTTACATAAGCTATCTCACCTACCATACTGGATGGACCTTTGGCAATCACCTTTCTCCAGCACCTAGTCCTTCCCTTCAACATGCCCTCATCACTCCATTTTTCAAATAAAACCTCTACCGAAGTTCCGATCATAGAGAGTCTTTGCTCCGAGGATTGTTGCTTATGTAGTTCAAAAAGTCTTGCATGTCTATATTTTTTCACCTCTTCAGGAATGTCATCTTTAAAACGCATAGCTGGTGTCCCCTGTCTTGGACTATAGGTGTAGAGAAAAGCGGTACTATAGTTAACCATTTCCATATTCGAGTAAGTTTGTTCAAACTCCTCATCGGTCTCTGTGGGAAAACCTACAATCATATCGGTACCAAGGGCAACACCAGGTACGATTTCCTTAAGCATAGCAACTTTTTCTAAATATTCCTCTAGGGTATAAATACGGTGCATTTTTTTTAAAATCCGATTGCTGCCAGCCTGCATAGGAAAATGGACAAACTCACATAAAGAGGGCAAATCTCTAATTGCCTCCATCAAATTTTTTGTGATATCTACTGGGTGAGAAGTTAAGAAGCGAACCCGTTTTATCCCTGTTTGATCGATCTTTTCTAATAAATCGTGAAACAAGACATTCCACTCTTTTTGATCCTTTCCATAACTATTTACATTTTGCCCTAAAAGGGTCACCTCTTTATACCCATCGTCAACAAGTTTTTTTACCTCAGCAACAATATCTTCATGGGGACGAGAAACCTCTCTACCCCTTGTGTAGGGAACTACACAATAAGTACAATACTTATCACACCCTCTAATAATTGAAACGTGTGCGGAAATATTTGAATCTCTTTTTGCCACTAAATAATCTAAATCTTCCACAAACTTTTTATCCAAAGCAGCTGTCTGCTTTCCAGTGTGAATCACCTCATCTATAATAGATCCAAGATCAGAGATATTATTTGTTCCTAACACAAAATCCAAATGGGGCAGCTTTTTAAATAAACTCTCCTTTTTAGCAACCGCCATACAGCCTGTCACCCCTATAATTTTATCTCTGGTAGGCCCTCTTCCTAAAACCCCCAATTTCCCCATTACCTTCCTTTCAGCAAGATCTCTAATCGAACAAGTATTATAAATTAAAATATCACCTTCATCCTCAGTGTAAACACGATTAAAGCCACGCTGCATCAGCTGACCTATCATTATTTCACTATCAAGCTCGTTCATTTGACAGCCGTAAGTTCTAATGTAGAAATTTTTTGGATTCTTTTGCTTTGTCATCAAGGATTTCCTATAATGTTTTAAGCAAAAAAGTATACCTTAAGGGAGTTCTCTTTTCAATAAAAATCCATTTGCAAGAAAGAAGTACATAATGTATACTACTCCTTACGAAATGATTTTTAGAGGAAAACCATGATAAATCACAAACATAGAACGGTCTTTTTTACAAAACAAAAAGATAACGTTCCTCACTATTTATTTGACGCTAAAGGAAAAACTCTTGGAAGACTTGCAAGTGAAATTGCAAAAATTCTTTGCGGCAAGCACAAGCCAACCTATACACCAAACCAAGATACGGGTGATTGCGTAATCGTGATCAATGCTAAAGAGGTGAAGGTTACTGGTAATAAAGAAGCTCAAAAAGTTTATCGACACCACACAGGATGGCTCGGCGGACTTAAAGAAATTCCTTACAAAAGAGTAATGGAAAGACATCCGGAAAGAATTCTTCAAAAAGCAGTTTATGGTATGATGCCAAAAACTACTCTTGGTAGAGCTATGAGGAAGAAACTTCACATCTTTGCAGAGGGAACTCATAATATGCAAGCACAACAGCCAATTTCTGTGGATATTTAAAGGAGATAAACGAATATGAAGAAAAAGACTACTAATACATCTATGGCCGCAGGAAGAAGAAAGACAGCTGTTGCTAGAGCTTACCTTCGTGATGGTAAAGGCTCAATCAAAATCAATGGAAGAGAATTGAAAGATTTCTTTCCTATTGAGTTTCAGCAAGACACCGTTTTATCTCCCCTTAAGCTTTGCGAAGTGGAGAACAGAGATATAGTGATCAATGTAAGAGGTGGAGGCCCACAAGGGCAAATGGTTGCTATCAGACACGCAATTTCACGCGCATTGGTATCTGAAGTGGAAGAAAGACGCCCAGCTTTAAAAGAAGCAGGCTTTCTAACACGTGACCCAAGAAGAAAAGAGCGTAAGAAACCTGGTAAGCCTGGTGCTCGTAAATCATTCCAGTTCTCTAAACGTTAATCGTCACTACAGAACTATTATGGATCAAAAAAACCACCTCCTTCGGGAAGTGGTTTTTTTTATTTCTTTGTATTTTCTCAAGGTCTAATAAAAAATCATTTACATTTTTTATCCTTACATTCTTTGATCTAAGTTAAAGAGATAGAAATAACTTTATGATGATAGGGATTTAGAAAAGATTTAAATGTTTTCCTTTGTGTTCTCTAGTAAGCTTTGCTTGCGGGTGGTTATATCTGCATTTGAAAATTCATCTTATGTAAGGTGGTGTATATTTAGAAAAAAATTTACACTACTTTTTGGTAATAAAGATGTCTAGCCCAAGAGGTCTCTATACCTTTTTCTACATGCCCATCGCTATATTTAACTCCAGATCTACCATCCTCAGAGATTTCGCAAAGCATGTAGTGTGGAGTGTTATTTCTTCTTACAACAGCTTGTAATCTAAAAGTATCCCCACCAATTTTAACCTCTCTATCTGGTTTAAATGTACTTGTTGGATTTTCAATAGATACAAAAAAACCTTGAGATCCTTTAGTCAACTCTTCTGTTGATAGTTGATCTCTTTGAATAAATTCATATTCACCAGCTGCTTCTTTACTTCGGCAGTAATTATTCAATATAGTATCATAATCCATCCCTAGGGCTTTAATAATCGTCTCATGCTTTTCTTTTCCTTGAGAAAAATGATTCTCAGAATAAAGATTTCCATTTTTATCATAGAACTGTTTCAATAAGTTAGCTCTATTTGGTTCATCTAATGCATTAACAGTATGTAGTAATACAGCTCTTTCTACCACCTCTGATCCAATCTCGGAAGAATTGATTTTACGAGAATATAATTTTACCTCACGGACACCCATCTCATCGGTAATCAATTGCTGTATCGTTTTATTACCCCTATCTCTAGGCAATCTAAATGCTTCACTGAGGTCGTCAGATTTTTCTATTTGGAGTGTACCCAACACCTTTTTTGTCAAGAAGTTAACCTCGATATATGATTTTTCACTTGTTATAGATGATACATTTCTCATATCTACACCAAGCTCATGTGAGAGAAATAGTAACAGGTCAAAAGTATCATTCATTCTACCCCAGCCAGCCCTATCTCCTGAATTCCATTCCGTTCCCATTAAAATATTATAAAATATTTTATTTAATGAGCCTATCTCTCCTTGGGTGCTACTTGAATCTTTTAAAGCCTCTACTAAATTAACAAGCGCAGTTCTTAATGGAATGTCACGTCCACTTGTTAATAATTCATGGGATATTGCTGGAATGCTCGCAATAAGCTGAATACAAGCATTTATATAACAGGTATTTCCAAGGTTATCCAATCCACTTCTAAGAGCTAATCCACTAGCTTCTACCCCCCCTTTAGATTTCACTAAACTCTGCGATGTAAAAGGCTGTGATTGAGCTGAAGGCCGAGTTGGATCTTGGGTGGGTGGCTGAGCCTGAAGCGTGTTCGAAGGAGGTATTGTTGGAGGTATTGTTGGAGGTATTGTTGGAGGTGTTGTTGGAGGTGTTGTTGGAGGCTGGACTGGAATTTGGGCTGGAGGCGGATTTACAACAACCTGAGGTTGAGCATTAAACGATCTTCTTTTAGCAAAAATTTGAGCTAACTGATACCCTGATCTTTTCTCCCCGTCGTTAGAAAGTTTGATTTTTTCACCGATAGCGATTCTTGGTATGACAAATAAAAAGCAAACAAAGGCAAATAGCACTCTAAATACTGCAGATTTAAGAAATGGGTTAATCTTAATACCTGGTGCCTTCTTTAGCTCCTCCCAACTTTTGTCACATGGGGCAAAAACCGCTAAGGTCCATTGCTCTTTCTCAAATTCTTTCAGCTGGGCTGTGGTAAAAGTTGTCGTCATATCTTATCCTAATATTTATTAATACTTTAATTATACCATAAAAGAAGAATTAACCACACTCAATTCGATTATGAAATTATTTTTTTAACTCTTTCATAGAAGACTATTCTAGCAAAACTAGTATTTTTAATTTTATTCACAGTTTTATCATCAAAATTTACAAATTCCCCAATCATATTCCGACTACAATAGGTATAATGGTTGCCACCGGTCCTTTTGATCATCCCTGAAAGTCTAAATTCAAGACCATTTGCTTTTATAAACTCATCTGGATTAAAGGATTTATTTGGATTTTGAATCGTTACGGCAATCATCTCAGAGTCTTTATTGACAAGCTCTGTAGTGAGTTTAGATTGACGACAAAATCTAACCTGTGGTCTGCTTTCGCAATACTCTTTTTCTAAATTCTCGTATTTACCAAAAAAATCTACCAGCATTTGATAATTCTTAGATCCCTTAGAAAATAAAGAACAGGGGGTTCCAAAGGATTTTTTTTCTACATCATATTTAAATAGCTCTGAGAGAGATTCTTTTATCACACCATCTTTCATGCCCTGTACTTTTGACCAAAGCACTTCCCTCTCTTCCACCTGCTTGCCTACGCTCCCATCAGGATTAATTTCGTGTACAGTCTCTAGCATTTCACCTTTTACCTGACGGTCAAAATATGCTTGAAGGGTTGGGGTATCTTTATTCAGGGTAACACATACCCCATCATTATCCCTTCCTATTTCTTTCCTACAATCTATATTTTTGTTTGTTGTATAATCAGCAACAGAGATATAGCTCTTTGTAGAAACTATCGTGGGCTTTTTTGTTACCCCCATCGTTTCTTGCAAATGTCTAAGTAATTCCTCTGAATCTGCCGTTTTAAAACCCCTTGGTCTTTTATCATCTTTCTGCCATCCACTTCCTGTAAGAGCTTGTTCAAATTTCTTGGTAAAATAGGGCATAATCGATCCTTTTGCATCAGGGTCCTTGATTGCATCAATTAAATCCAAAAGTCTTTTTTTTATTGGTTTATCGCATTTTGAACCTCTGAACATTTTTTCTAAGGCCTCATTTCCTGCAATTGCTTGCACACAAGCCCCCATGTAACACGTATTTCCTAAGTTTGGGATCCCATTTGGCAATAGATTCTTACCAATAGACTCATTCTTCTTCCTAGATACTTTAGGATTTAAAATTTTATCTACAAAAGAAACTAATCCAGCACCGATTCTTTCAAAAAATGAGACCACGGCAATCCAACTTTTATAAAGAGTGAATTTCACCTTATTATTCATGAACGCCATCTCCTCGGAAACATCGTCTTTTTGAGGGGCTGGGCCTTTTATTGGGACTGAAATATTTAGATTTACGGTCATAATGATTCCTATTTGTTAATTAAGTATTTATTATAACATACAAAATATTTTAATTATATAAAAAACGCATGCTATTTATAATCAACTAGTTATGAAGTTTGTTTTTTTCTATTCCCTTATATATAAGGAGAATAAGGCCTAGCGCTGATATAGAGGCAGCAAAATAGAACAATATAGAGATGGTATAAAGGCTCACTAAAAAGGCGATAAACGAAACAAAAACAAAGGCGCTGCTTTGCATAGACTGGGAAAGGCCCATGATTTTCCCTTGAACCCTTCTTTCAGCTGAAAATGATATTAAGTTGAGAGAAGAGCTCATGGCAAATACCGCAAAAAAGCTTCCTAGGATAAAAAAAATAGCAAATAGGGAGAAAATAGTCATAAATTGCATGATAAAAAGACAAGACGTCATGAAAAAAAAGCCTAAAATACCAGTAGATAGGGTGGATAATCGATTAATAAGGAAATGTTTGGCGAAAAAGGCACCTAAAACCCAGGTAATTCCCATAAAAATATACCAGGTAGTAAAGTCATCGACACTTACTTTAAAAACCTCAATTGCATAGGCAGGGAACCATTGTACCGCCATTACCCAGCCAAGGGACCATAGGAAATAGATCAAAAAGTAGACCCTTGTAGATTTAAGCATCAATGTTTCTTTAATATTGACAAGTCCCTGGCCAAAGGCAAACTTTGCAACTCCCTCTTTTGGGGAGGTGTCTTTATACATAAAGAGGATCAGCAAAAGATTTATAAAGGTTAAACCTGAGGTGAAGAGAAAGGCAAAAATAGGACCGCTTTTTCCCATTAAGTTTGGATTTGCAATATAGCCACCAAGGATCATTGCAGCTATCCAACTAATTCCAAATAAGGCAGTAACCATTGAAAAATTCTTTCCTCTCACCTTTTCATCTGTACTTAAATCCGCAATTGAGGCCATACAAATACTGATATTTCCAGCAAACACCCCTGTGATTAAGCGAGATATAAATAAAAGTAGAAGACTATGCAGAGAGACCGACCAGGCAGAGAGCAAAAAACCTACCATCATTCCAATCAAGGAAATATAAAATGCATTCTTTCTTCCATGAATGTCAGCAAACTCCCCAATGAGCGGAGCTGCAAAAAGTTGAGTTAGGGGGAAAATTCCAAAGGTTAAAGCAAGCATCGCATTTTTAAGATGAACAGAGGTAGATGCGGCCATCATCCCATATTCCGGCTTCAGTAGCATAGGTCCTAACATGTTAAATAAGAGTGAGTAACCAAAATTGTCTATGAATATAATTAAAAAAATAGGAAAAAGAACATATCTTGAGATTTTCATAATAATTGTTTAAATTTATCCTCATCTAAGATTTCAACACCAAGCTTTACAGCTTTGTTGTACTTAGAGCCAGGATTTTTGCCAAGAAGAAGATAATCTGTAAGTTTAGATATACTTGACGATACATTTCCTCCGCGTCCTTCAATCAATTCTTTTGCCTCTACTCTATCATAACCATCTAAGGTTCCGGTGATAACGAAGGTCTTATCAGAAAATAGATGTCCCCCACGTTTTTCTGCTACCGGTTTTGGATGCACCCCTAAAGCCAAAAATTCCTTAATTTCGGCCACATGAGATCGTTCAGAAAGATATTCGACTAAAGCATCGGCTAGTTTTTCACCAATTCCCTCAAGGTCTATCAGCTCATCTTTTGTCACCTGTAAAAAGGTGTGAACATCTTTTACATAATCTGCGATAGTTCTTGCAGCAACCACTCCCACAAAAGGAATCCCCAAAGCAAAGATAAACCGATACAGCTCACACTCTTTAGAGTTTTCAATGCTGGTTAGTAAAACTTCAATAGATCGATCCCCAAACCCTTCTAAATCCTCAAGATCTTTAGCCTCTATTCTATAAATATCAGGTAGGGTTGAAATTAGCCCAAGTTCGAAAAATCTTTCCACCACCTTTATGCCGAAATTCTCAATATTCATTGCCCCTTTGGAGATGAAATGCTTAACACGGGCTATATACCTGCCTGTACATTTTGTCCCTGCCTTACATCTTATGGCTACCTCACCCTCTTTTTGAATGACAGGACCCTTACAATCAGGGCATGAATTTGGGATATGCCATTTTGGTGATCTTTTATGCCCTGGTTTTTTTACCACAGAGACAACTTTTGGGATCACATCTCCCCCTTTTTCAATAATCACATAATCGTTTTCACGAATATCTTTTCGATCAATTTCATCTTGATTGTGAAGTGTTGCCCTAGAAATGGTACTTCCTGATAAAAAAACCGGTGTTAAATTAGCCACAGGGGTTAACACACCTGTCCTTCCCACCTGCACTGAAATGCTTTCTATCTGAGTTTCTGCTTGTTCTGCCGCAAATTTATAAGCAACTGCCCATCTTGGACATTTATTTGTAGATCCAAGAGTAGATCTAAGATCTAGATCATCTACCTTCACAACTATCCCATCAATCTCAAAGGGAAGAGTTTCACGTCTGTTCTCTACACTTTCGGCAAAGGACAAAATCTCTTTTGCGCTCTTTGCTTTATGAGTAAACTCTTTTTCCAAAACAGGTAAATCTAACGTCCTTAAATAAGGAGCAATTGCTGATTGATGCTTAATATCTTTATGGGTATTTGCTATATCATAAAGGACAATATGTAACCCACGTTTTGCAGATTCTTTAGGATCTATTAACTTCAAAGAACCACTTGCAGCATTTCTAGGATTTGCATATAAATCTAGGCCAAGAGCCTCTCTTTCCTCATTTAACCTTTGAAATTCATTCAGAGGTAAATAGACCTCACCGCGAAGCTCTAGGCGCTCTTTATAATGAATTTTATGAGGCAGATTACTTATGGTAAGGGCATTTTCTGTCACATCATCCCCCTCTTTACCATTGCCTCGGGTGACAGCTTGAATAAGTTTACCCCCCTCATATATAACAGAAAGGGCTACACCATCCATCTTTAGCTCTACATTAAATTCTATCCCAAAAGCCTCAGTCATCTTCTCCATACGATGAATGAAGGCTTCAAGCTCTTCTTCAGAATAGGTATTAGCAAGAGACATCATAGGGAACTTATGAGTAACCAAAGCAAAATGTCCTGAGGCATCTGTAGCTATGGTTTTTGTAGGAGAGGCTCTACCTACCCATTCTGGGTGTAAGCTTTCGATTTGTTCTGCCTCTTTTACAAGCAAATCATATTCATAATCAGAAATTAGAGGTTTTGACTCTTGATAATATAGCTTATTATGCTTTTTTATCTCTTTGATAAGTTTCTTGTATTCGTCTTTTGTAGACATAGCCCTTCCATGAATAGGTTAAATCAAAGCAATTATAATCACTCTTTCCTATCCACGCAAGGATCTATTCATCCTCTTCAAAATCATCCCAATTGAATTCTTCATTTTCCTGGTCATTTTCAAGATCTTCTAAACCCTTAAGAAATTCTTTTAAACCCTCTTCTGATCCAAAAATGATGAAATCTGAAGATTGGTCAAAATCAAAATCCTCATCTACCTCTTCCCATGTGTAGTCTTCCAACCCCTCTACATCGCTTAATGGATCAATAAAAACAGGCTCATCATCACTATCATTTTCAGTATAGTCCCATTCAGTGTAATCAAAGTTTCCAAAAGAGTCATCGTCAGTTTCAATCTCACCAATTGTATAAGTAATTGATACAGTCCGAATCATCTCATTAATTTCTCTAACTTGCATAGGTGTCAAATCAACCTGGTCAATGACATTATTAATAGCTATCACTAGATCTTCTAAATCAGAAACAGATGGATTAGGTAAGTTAAAAAAACCCTCAATCAATTCTTGAACCTTTTTTACTGGATGATCTTTCATAAATATCCTTTTTTTATTTTAATCTTACTATTATTATATTATATCAGTTTAAGTGATTGATAATTATGCTGGGGTGATATTTTTAACTGCATCAATCATAGCAGCTCGAATTGGGTTTGAGTCATCCCAAGGGGTAAATTCATACATTGAAACAAATGAGTTCCACACTTCATCCCCCTCTTCTATAGGCGAGGTATTTTCAGGATCTCTAAATATAAGCATGGTATTTGCAAACGACCACAGACACATCAAAACTGTTGAACTTGGTTGCAACACATTACCTATAAAATTATCTTCCCACCATAATTTTGACGATGCAGAAATGATACTAGGATTATTTTCAATTTGTGAATCTATCGATATGATTAGCTTTCCCACAGAAGAGTTGAACTCATCTAATGAATCTAAGATGTTTGAAATGGAACTTTTCACAGGGCTGCTACTATCTTTTATGTATATATTATAGTAAGAAGTGAAATCAAGAATAGACATACCTGTCCATTGATTAATTGATTGAGCCAAAGAATCACTTGCAGCTTGTGTACTAAATGTCTGAACATCTGAAAATAAATCTGAAGAATCATTTGCATCAGTTTTGCTTGAGTTAAAATCATCTGCGGAGGTAAGTTTATCAAATGTTTGTAACAAAATTTCACGAAAATTTGCCGAAGTCCAAAATTTAAATAAGATAAAGAATGATTGAGATTGGTCCTCTGTAATCACTGGGCAGAGGGTACTAAGATCTAGATATTGCATTAAAGTATACACTGTTGAAATAACAGATCTTTCCGTGCCATTCATTGTAACTGCATTGAAATTATAATTCCACCATGATAAGGATTCTTTTGATAATAAATTTTGATTATTTAAGATCAAATTATAATATGGCAGAAAATAAACCTTAAAAAACCCACTTATTTTATTTAAAACATAATTAACATCCAATACGGCAGGATATTCTTCTCGTTGAATATTATTTGGGGCATCACATGTTGTTGTTTCTAATCCATACTGATTTAAATCAGCAAAGTATTGGTTAAAATATATTTCACTAAATTGATTTACTATAAAATTTAGGCCGCCATTTTTAATGACATCTATCATATTATTTGCAGCTGCTTGTATATCTTCAAAAGATACAGGGCTATCTTGTAATCCATCTGATTCTGATCCCAGCGATTGACTATTTCCCTTAGCCGGTTCTAAGCCTCTTTCATAGTAATCAAAATAATCTAATAACACTTCCGATTCAGTACCAATTGTTGCAAGCCATAGCAATACGTTGAAACTCTCCTCTATATCAGAAAATTTCGGAGTGAGGTTGTTATAATCAGAAAAAACGCTTAAAGATGTGCCTAAATCTATCATAGTCATCTTACTACCTCTATAAATTGGAGTAGACAGAAATTCACGAAAGTTCTGCTGCGTGCCTGAAGAAACTAGATTTAAGTTATTTTTAAGAAGATTAATAAAAGGAGTGTAGTAGGTGTTTATAAAATTCGTCAAAATAACCATACTTTGTATCAAATTAATACAACCGCTATAAGGAACTATTGATAAATCATATGGCAATCCCCAAGGACGATTGATTTGCAAATCGTAAAACGATGAATATTGGGATTGAAATTCATTAGTAAAATCCGTAAACCGCAGCCAAGAGAATGAATCCTGAATATATTCTTGATCAAATTGTGTACTTAGAAGTTTTGCTGCATTATAAATATCATTATATGATACTGAATTTTTATTATTACTCACTTTTACACCTATAATAGTTATTTGTTATATCTCTATTATATTTATGTAATGAATTAATTTATTTGTGATTCTTGTTCAATGCTCTATAGAATTACTTTGCAGAATATAGAAGAGAGTTTTGGCACTTGCAAAAACAGGCCAGCTCCTTCAGGATCAATTTCAATAGAGGGATTTACGAGATGATCTCCACCATAGCGTTTATCATCGGTATTCATCAATTCCTCAATGGACTTTACCCCAGGAAGGGGAATAAATTTACGTGAAATGGTTAGATTAGAAAAGTTGTGAATGCATAAAATCGTATCTTTTGCCCCTTTTCTTAAAAAACTTATCAGATTGTGATGAGGATCACTATAATCTACCCAAGCAAATCCCTTTTCATCAAAGTCTATTTCATGAAGGGCCTTTTCTTTAAGATAAAGATGATTCATTTCCCTGGTAAAGCATTTATGCTTTATTTGAGCATGGGTTAATTTATGCGCTTTTCGCCAGGACATTTTTTCATTAAAGGCATTAGGATCCCCCACTTCATGACCCATAAAAAAGAGCTTTTTTCCAGGATGAGCAATAGTTACTGAATAAAGCAATCGTAGGTAAGCAAATTGCTCCCTTTCATCAGTAGAAAATTTCTTTAAAAGCGATTTTTTTTCATGCGAGACTTCATCGTGAGAAATCGTTAATAAGTAACGCTCTCGAAATACTTCACTATAGCTATTTAACAAAAACTTCCATTTTCGCTTTTTTTCATCTTCAGAATAAGTTAAATATTGAAATAGATCATTAATCCATCCTATATTCCATTTCATTGAAAACCCAAGACCACTTAATTCAATAGGTTTTGTCACTCCATGATGCAATGAAGGGTCCTCTGCCATCAAAAGTACCCCTGGGTAATATTTATGTACTGCAGCATTAAGTTTTTTCAAAAAATCTATACCGGCAAGATTTTCTATACCGCCTAAATGATTCCTTTCAAACTCCCCTTCCTCACGATAATAATCTAAATATAGGATCGATTGAACAGCATCTACTCGAATCATATCCACATGCAGCTGCTTTACCCAAAATAAAGCAGAGGCGATCAAAAAATTGACCACCTGAGGGGATTCATAATTAAAGGTGAGAGTTTCCCATTGAGGGTGATTCTCCATTAATGGGTGTGGATGTTCAAATAAGAAAGAACCATCGAATTTAGCTAAAAAATCGGCATCTTTAGGGAAATGTGCAGCTACAAAATCAAAAACAACACCAATACCATGCATGTGCAAATGATTCACAAAATATTTAAAATCCTCAGCTGTTCCATATCTGGCAGTTGGGGCAAAATAGCCTGTCACCTGATAGCCCCAAGACTCATCAAGAGGATATTCAGTAATCGGCATAAGCTCAACATGGGTATAGCCCATCTCTTTTACATAAGATACTAACTCAGAGGCAATTTCTTTAAAATTTGGGAAATGATCACCTCTACTCCATGAACCTAAGTGAAGCTCATATATGTTCATAGGCGTGGATAAAAAACTTTCCTCTCGTGCTTTCACCCACTCTTTGTCTGTCCAACAAAATTCCTTATCTTTAAAGGCAATAGTTGCCGTCTTTGGTCTTAACTCAAATCGTCTTCCAAATGGATCACTTTTTAACAGTGTTTGATGATCCTTGGTAGTGATCCGGTATTTATACATCATAGGCAATTTTGCCCCGGGAATAAAAAGCTCAAAGACCCCCATTTCAGCAACTTTTCGCATAGGGTAAATGGTTTCTCTCCAATCCCCCATATCACATCTTAAATGGACATAGAGTGCATTAGGAGCATAAACAGCAAACTTACACCCTTCCATCCCATCGTGAATGCAATAATGACTCCCAAGTGCCTTATAAAGCTCAAAATGTTCCCCTTTATCAAATAAATAGGCATCCACCATAGAAAAACTGGGTGAACAGGAATAAGGATCAAACCCTACTGTCCCATCACTATGAATCACCTGATAATCACATGGCTTAATTTCTTCACCATGGTCATAAACAAATAAACCTCGATCATCAACAAGGCTCATTTCTTTGAGCTCTCCTTTCACAATAAGAGAATGCTCCTTTTTATTTGGAGACAATTGATAAATGAGATGGCCTTGCTGAATACCTAAAAATCCATGCGGGTTTAATAAATTAAGGGATGCTTTTGTAACCTTAGAGAAGAATGGATCCATAAATTGTTCTATACAGAAAACAGATCTTTATCTTCAACTAATTAGTATGTGATCCTATCGATTAAAAGAGTGCATCCTTTCTGAAGAGACAAAGGCTCACCGGCATCGACAAACTTTCCCCTTTCTTTATGATGATGCTTAACTCGGAAAGATTTTGGATGCATTGGAAAGATGGCAGTTAAAGAGCTATCCTCTAGCGGATGGATAATCAACTGAATCACTTTTTTCTTTCTCCATAAAAGATCAATCAGCGCATGCTCGGTTTGAAGAGAAGTGGCACCTCCAGCATGAGGTAGTTCTTTGCCACCCTCTAGTAAATAAAGGATCTGTTTCTCTTCCCTAAGAAGTTGCTCTTTCAATTGCATCTTAAAGGTTGAAAAAAGGGAAAACTTATCAAATTCAAATGTAGGGGTAGCTAAACCTTGATAGTTAACGTCCTTTGTTTTTGGAGAAAATAAATCTACTAAAAGATCGTGGATTTGACTATTATCTAATGAAATAGCAATTGTGGTCGGGATTAACTGAGATAGCGCATATAATTTTGTAGTTCGATCAATTTGGTTTTCAAGCAATGGTTTTTTAAAGCAGCCAAAAGAGATCTTTTCCTTTACAGGGACCATTTGCATTGTTTCACACTCTAAAAGAGCAATAACTTCCCCTTTTTTAAGCGTTTTCTCTTGATTACTAATGACTAAGCCAACTTCTTTTCCACGATGTAGTTTTAAGTAAATCACCCCACTTTCTGCAAATAGATAAAAATGAAAGTACCCCTCCCTTGAGGTTCCAAAAACCTCTACTCGAGCCTTTTCAATATTCAATAAATGGGTAAATCCCTTCACTGGTCCTGTAATCTTTAGATCAATCTCACAAGTAGCTTTATCAGAAAAAAGAGAAAACTTACAGGGAAAGGCTATAAACCAGGCCTTGGATAAAGGGATCACAGATTCTTTACCTGGAAGGTGGGTAAAATAACGGTAATCCTCCTTGATCTTGATCATCAAAGAGCGGGTCTTAGGGGGAGCGTTCAAAACATTATTTGTCATAGGAAAATAGTATACCACAAAAAAACCTTTAAAAAAAAGGAGATATTCTGCTATATTTTTTGTATGTCAATTTTAAGTGCAACAATTTCTTTATTCCTAGTCTTCAATGTACTAGGTAATATTCCGTTCTACATAGCGATTTTAAAAAAATTCACGCCACGTAGACAAAAATATATTTTAATTAGAGAGCTGATCATTGCAGCCCTAATCCTCCTTTCATTTGCTTTTTTTGGAGATGCCATCCTTTCTGGTATTGGTATTTCAAAAGGAACGCTTGGAATCTCAGGTGGTATCATTCTATTTTTGATTTCTATCACCATGATTTTTCCAAAACAAAGTGAAGAAGGATCGATGGATCAAGAGCCATGTATTGTGCCTATTGCAATCCCAGCAATGGCAGGACCTGGAAGTATTACAGCTGTGATGCTTTATTCATCCATTTTCCAAAGCCCATGGTCATTAGTTTTAATTATTTTAGGCGCAGTAATCCCATCCCTTATCTTGCTTCTTATTGCTTCTAATATTAAATACTTAGTGGGCGAAAAAGGTTTAGTTGTGTTTGAGCGATTAGGTGGTCTTTTAATTTGCTTTGTCTCTATTCAGATGATCTCCTCTGGTGCAATACGCATTGTGAAAGAAAATTTTCCTCAAACTCCACAAACAGAATTGGTTAGATAGAGCTTCTGGTTTCCTTTAATCACGCTTCATGTTATACTCTTCCCCAAAAACATTGGGGGAATCAATGGTAACTAAAAACGATTTTATAAAGCTTGGCACATATCTTGGAGAAAATGGAATAACAGATCAAAGGGTAACAATGACCCTTGTGCTTTTAGATGATCTTGCTCATAATAAAACCACAGATATCTCATCTCTTCTTAAGCCATATTTTGATACTAAAAAAGAGGGTGAACCCACTGTTTCAAGCCTTGTCCTCAAAGATGTTAGAGAAACAAAAGAAGATCTGTTAGAGCATTCAGCAAGCCTTCTGCTTGAACCAATTTTTGAAGGTGATGATGCTGAGTTTCTTAAAAATTGGATCGAAATTAGTTTACTCAATTTTGATATTAAAAACGAAACCTCAATAGTTTCAGCAAGCCCGGTATCTATTTTAGAAGATATGCCCCTTCAAATAGATAAAAAGGAGGACTGCCCTAATATAAGTGCTCCTTTTGGTTTAATGCTAGATCTTGCAGATATGAAATCGCCTATTGCTCAGTCTTTATGTCAGAGAATGGATTTAAAGGAAGATAGTGAGATAGCAACATTACTTTCCGATGGCATCCTTCCGATGATCCTTTCAGCTCCAACCTATGAAAAATTTATAAGCAGCTGGAATGAGTTTTATCAAAGAGGAAATGCAATATGTTTGCATTCCTATAACCTTTCTGAAAAAATTCAAGCATTAACCCCCTATCCAATTGCCCTTGCCGAAATTGTTGCACCAAAACTACCTGATGCAAAAATGGGTGAACAAATCATTAATTCAATCAAAGAGATGTACGCTTTAAATGTTTTGAGTGAATTAAATGGAAAGTTTTCAAGATGTAAAGGCCTTGATGTGGCTTTTAAGCTCGCCTTAGAAGATCCATCATTTTCTGAACTATTTGAGAGAAAAAATAAAACTGAAATAATTACCTACTTTATGAATAAATTAAGATCGGTGAGTCTAAAGGATATTCCAAATATCAAATACCACCCACTTACCCCTACTCAAAAAACCGATGATTATATCAAAGCTCTTACTAAAATTATTGATTATGTAAACATTGTGCAAGCTAATGCTAAAATAGTGTGGCTCTATCACAGACTTTTACCAAAACTACAAGAGTTTGATATTTAATCTCAATATAAGGATCTATAGAATGACAAATGTCATTTTATAGATCTTTTTTAGAAAAACATATTAAATCTAAGTCAAATGACTATATTATACTCTATAAAACAATAAATTCAGAAATTTTCCTTTCTAAGTGATCGGGAATCTCCACTTGCATAAGAACATCATTTTCCTCATAGTCTGTATGAAGAACATTACCCTCTCGGGTGATTTCATCAATCAGCTTATAGTTACTTTGAGGGATGCGAAGGTGTACAGTTTTTGCAAATTTTGAGGCTTCCTTTTCAATGGCAGAAAGGAGTGCATCAAATCCTTCGTGTTTTAATGCCGACACTTCAACAACATTATTATAAGCAATTTTAAACTTCCTTAAACGCTCTTTATTTTCTACAAGGTCGGTTTTATTTAGCACAGTAATCATTGGTTTATCTTTTACTCCAAGTTCCTCAAGCACTGCCATTGTTGCTTCATACCTTTCCATAGAACCCTTTTTAGAGCAATCTAGCAAATGAATTAAAACGTCAGTGTAGCAAACCTCTTCTAAGGTACTTCTAAAGGCTTTAATCAAGGCGTGAGGAAGCTTTCTAATAAACCCCACAGTATCAACTAGCACGATTTTAGTTCGGTTTGGAAGTTGATAAGCTCTTGCAGTTGTATCAAGTGTAGCAAAAAGCTTATCTTCTACCAAAACATTTGCCCCGGTTAAGGCATTTAATAAGGTAGATTTACCAGAGTTGGTATACCCAACAATGGCAATAGTAGGAATTTGTGACTTAATTCGACCCTTTCTTTTCTGCTCACGATGTTCAACAATTTGTTTTACTTCTAATTCAATTCCGGCAAGCTTTTGCTTAAGCAAACGCTTTTCTGTTTCAAATTGCGTCTCTCCACTTCCACGTAAAAATCCACCTGAACCTGATGAACCGCCACTTCCTCTTTGTCTGGAAAGGTTGGTCCACATATGTTTTAATCTTGGAAGTTGATGGCGAATTTTCACCATTTCAATTTGCAGCCTTGCCTCTTTTGTCTTTGCGTGTTGAAAAAAGATTTCTAAGATAAGTTCTGTACGATCAATCACAGGAACATTTGCCACCTCTTCAATATTTTTCTGCTGACTAGGGGTGATGCTATCATCAAAAATAATCACATCAATCTTTTCATTTTTTACAATATCTGCAAGTTCCTCTACTTTCCCTGAACCAATGTATGTGGAGGCTGTGATTTTTTTTATAGGACAATAAATCTCTCTTGTTTCTTTTATACCAAGGGTTTTTGATAGGTCTGCAAGTTCTGATAAATGCTCTCTACATTCATCAATTTCTCTTCCAGAATAATGCACTCCCACAAGCAAGGCTTTTTTTATACTTTCAAAGGCATTTTGTGGGGTTTGATCGTGATTTTCGATATTAGACATTAATTACCATCCCGTCTAAGGCAAGATACAATCCTTCCCTTAATGTTTTTGTTACCACTTCATGCTCAATTTTATGATTCATATGTATTAAGTAGGTGTTTTTTACTCTCGCTCTTTTTCCAAATTCAGAAGCCTCTTGCACAGAAAAATGCATGTGACTTCCTTCTAAATCAAGCGCTCCTATTACTAAATCGGTTACACCTTCAAGAAATGAGAAAATAGAGTCATCATAATATTTAATGTCAGTAAAATAGGCAGCATTTTTATACCGAAAACCAAGCACAGGAACTGTTCCTTGTTCATAGGAGCAGTAAGCAAAAGCAGTATCAAAGATCCTAATGGTTCCCATATGATCATAAATTTTATGAAACGTAAATCTATCTAGCAGATACCCAAATCGTACTACAAGCATTTCATAAGTATTTTCTGAAAGATAAACAGGTATCGGCTCATGTTTTCGCTTGATAAAAAAACCTCTTAAATCATTAAATCCACCCACGTGATCTTCATGATAATGAGTGATGAAAAGTGCGTCGATATGATCAACTCCATTTTCAATACACTGCTGCCGAATATCTGGTCCGGCATCTATAAGGATATTTTTTCCATTAATTTTAAATATCGCACCTGAGCGCAGCCGTTTATCTTTTTTATTAGTTGACTTACAAACAGGACAAACACATCCAAGCATTGGGACACCTGTTGATCCACCCGTTCCAAGTATTTGAAGTACATCTTTCATATACTAACACTTTACCTGATCGGCAAGTATTTTACCATAATAAGCATGATATAATAATCCACGAGAGCCAAGGGCTGTAAAAATAAAGGTATTTTCATCCACCTGTTTTATTAATGGTAAATAGCTTGTATCCTGTCCAACTCGAATACCAGAGGCAAACTTTTTGTCTTCAACATCATCTAAGGATCCATACCAAGGCTCTATTTTTTCCCTAATTTCAGAAAGAGCAATCCTTTCATCTACCTCATCATCGACAAAACTAGCTTCATAGGTGCTTCCAAAACAAACCTTATTTCCCCCCATAAAAGAGATGTGACCTCTTGAGATAACACTTCCATGAGTGAAATCTCCCACATTTTTCTCTCCCACATATTGCTGACCTTTTAGATATTTTAATCCATCCAAAGTAAACAGATCTTTCATCCCATAACCTGCTGCAATGATCAACTTTCCTTTGACCTCAGATAGACTCTCTACCCTTTTTTCGACAATATTTTCTACCCCGATCAAATCCTTTAATCCAGCTAAGTATTCTCTCATATCTATTGTTAACCCATCATCAATATGAGCATCGCCATCATGCATTTTTACATCAGAATATTTCTTCAACCTTGTGGCAAATTTTTTGATTACGCCCGTGGATAAAATAACTTTTCTCCCCGTTATTTTTTCCACCTCTAAAATCAACTCTTTAGAAGCTGCATAACCTTCATCGGCAAAAGCGCTTTTTTTACCCCATCTTCCTGGATATCGATACAAAATTCCCACAAAAATAGCAGAGGTAGTTTTCCTTTCACAGGTATGGTAAACCGTTACGTTAAACCCTTTCTTCTGCAAAAAATATGCACTTGATAATCCTGCAAGTCCAGCCCCTATGACTATACAAGACATGGTTCCTCAGCTTTTTTTTCCTCTATTGAGGCTTTTTCCTTTTTCTTTACAAGCAAATAACTTTCCAAGGAGAAGTTGAAAAAGAAAATGACAAACGGGGTCATGATCAAGCAAAAGGGGATCATCATCATTAACCACTGAATACTTAATGCCAAAGCTGCCTCGGAGCTTAAATAACTACTTTTTGTCATTACAGCACCAAGGATTAAGAAAAATAATACCAAAGCAAGCGGCAATAGTCCTACAAAAAATAGTAGCCCATTACTAAAGATGCTATTTTTTAATCGAACAGTTACCTCAGCGGCAAGATTCATCTGTAACGTCTTTTTTAACGCCACATGCGGGGTAATGAAAAATAGCAAAAGAACCGAAACTATAGCCAAGCCAAACGAGCCAAGTACTAATAAATAAGGTCCAAAGGCAAGCAATGTTCCAAAAACATCCCCAAATGCCGGAATCTGCTTTAATAAAACAAATATTCCCATCACAGACCAAAGAATTAAATAAGTTAAAATAAGTGGAAAAGATAAATAGGAGACACCGATGATTAACTGTAAAGAGCTTGTAAATAGCTTTCCTATCTTATAATCGATCCCCTTCACCTCGAAAATGTACATCTTGGTCAGTAAAACCCCTGCAGCAAGCAATACCCCTGTGCATAAAAAAATTGGAAGGAATGATAAACTCATCCAAACCCAATGATTTACCCCTAAGGAAAGGGTTCTACAAAATACGGTCAAAATGCCACAAGCAATTAAGATAGGAAATAAAAATAAAATTTTTTTTCTACAAAAAACCTTGGAAAAAGCTCTGTTAAATATTTGCTCTATTTCTGATAAGGTCATTTTTATCTCCCCTAATTACGGCGGAAAGACAAATTCTTAGGCTTCTTTATAGATATATTTAGGACGGTAGATAGGAACACCCTTCCCATCCCTTGCCTCTAAAGTCTCATAAGCTATCTGTCTACCAACACCTGTTGATCTCGATAGCCCAAATAATACAGTAAAGTAGTCTGGAAAGTCAAACCCTATTGCACTTAGAACAACACCTGAAATGGAGTCGACATTACTATAAGGATTTTTAATTTTTGGATTTTCTTTTAATATCTTTGGAACCTCTGTATGAAGAAGGGAGGCACACCTTACAAGAGGATCTTTTGGGAATGTTTTTTCAGCAAATTCAAATAAAATAGTAGCTCTTGGATCTTCACAACGAAGTGCTGCATGCCCAAAGCCGTAGATTAATTCCCCTTTCAAGAGCATGGCTTCCACTGTTTTTTTAACATCTGCCGCACTTGCTTTATCTCCAAGCTGCTCATGAATTTTTTTAACAAACTCAAGACCATCTTGGTTTGCTTTACCATGCCTTGGTCCTGAAAGAGCAAGAAGTGCCGCTGCAAAAGATCCATAGAGATCTTCATGACCTGATGCCACAGATTTTGCCACAAATAAAGAAAGATTTCCCCCTCCGTGGTCCATATGTAGGTTTATAAATAAGTTTATTAGCTTAGCAAAAAGCTTTTTATCTTTTACAGTAGGGGTGTGCAACATATGACAAAAATTATTTACATAACCAATTTCAGGATTTGAAGCTGGGGTATCTTTATAACCTGCTCGATGGTTCATAACAATTGCTGTGATTTCTGGAAGTTTTGCTTGAAGATTCATAAAGTCTTCATTGATATCATTTTTACATTCATAAACACCCAAAAGTAATATAGCCATAGCATACATCTTCATTGGGTGCCCTTTTCTAGGCAGTGCTAAAATAGCCTCTTTTAATTCTTTTGACACCTTTGATCGAGCGCAAAGTGTTTTTTTAAACTCCTTTAATTGATCATGATTTGGAAGGGTTCCTTTAATCAGTAGATACATCACCTCTTCAGACTCTTTATGAGCTACTTCACTGATGGGATATTTTCGATAAAAAACCCCTTTATCGGGATCTACATAGGAGGTGACACAATGTCCAATGGGAAAGCCTCTAAGGCCTGTATCTAAATGACTTTCTGTGATTTTAAATAGCTCTTTTTCTTCCATTTAGTCTAAATACTCCTTAATAAGTTCTCTTTCCTCCAGCAGCTCTTTTTCAGTCAATTTGATCTTTTCTTCTAAAAAAGGATCCATCTGCCACCCTTTGACAATCTCCCCATTGCTTATTGGGAAGGAGAAAAATAAATCATCTGCAATACCATAAGGACGGTTTGAGGTATACACAGCCGCAGAGGTGATATCACTTATTGGAAAAATCCAATCTCTCATTGCATCAATGGCTGCATTTGCTGCACTTGCCGCACTTGATAATCCTCTTGCTTCAATAATTGCCGCGCCCCTTCCTTGCACCGCTTTAAACATCGTTTCTTGAAAGAAGGAAAGATCATGTATTACTTCTGTTGCCCTTTTCCCATTTATCGTTGCATGAAGATAATCACTAACCATGGTAGAGGAATGATTTCCAAATATTACTAAATCTTTAACAGAGTTAATGGGAACTGCCGCCTTTAATGCAACCATCGACCTTGCTCTATTTTGATCAAGCCTTGTCATGGCACGTATATTTTTTGGATCAAGATCTTTTGCCGCATGCTTTAAGATTAAAGCATTTGTATTACATGGATTTCCAACAACTAAAACCTTTGCTCCTTTGGACCGATTAAGGGCTCGTCCCTGGGTGACAAAGATTTTCCCATTTTCTTTGAGTAAATCTTTCCTCTCCATCCCTTTACTTCGAGGTCTTGCCCCCACTAAAAAGACATATTGGGCTCCTTCAAACGCCTCATCTGCTGAGCTTGTACATTTTATCGAGTGTAAAAGGGGGAAGGCGCAATCTAAAAGCTCCATCTCCACCCCTTTAAGAATCTTCAACGAATCAGGAATTTCTAAAATGGAAAGATCGATGAATGTGTCTTTTCCAAACACCTCCCCTGAGGCGATCCTAAATAGTAAGCTGTAGCAAATGCTACCTGCTCCCCCAGTTACTGACACCTTAATCTTCTTCAAGAAAACCCCTATTTCAACTATCCAACTATTCTCAACTATGGTAATCTTTTCTTTTGCTTCAACCAAAAAAAGAAATTCATGAAAAAATATATTTTAAAAATTTCCTGTAAAGATAAACCCGGTATAGTGAGCATGTTAACAGGCGCTATCGCTGAATGTGAGGGTAATATTTTAGATCTTGATCAATTTAGCGATCAAAACACAAAGAATTTTTTTCTTCGAATGACCTTTGAAATAGAAGATCAAAATACAGCCATGTTAAATGAAATCCTACATTCAGTCCAAGTGGTCTATCAGATGCAACTTTCTTTAAGAGAGTCTCATATAAATAAACGTATCTTGATTCTTTGTTCAAAACAACCCCACTGCCTCATTCATCTTCTTGAGAAAAAAAGACAAGGGGCGATTCCTGTAGAAATACCCTCTATTATCTCAAATCACCAAGATTGTAAGCCGATTGCTACCTACCATCATATCCCCTTCCATTATTTTCCAATTACTAAAGAAACAAAGCAGGAGCAAGAGGCTCAAATAGAAAGGGTTATAGAAGAAGACAAGATCGACTACATAGTTCTGGCAAGATATATGCAAATCCTTTCCCCTGAATTTTGCGCTAAATATGATGGTAAGATTATTAATATCCATCACTCTTTCCTACCAGGGTTTAAAGGAGCAAATCCGTATAAGCAAGCCTTTGACAGGGGTGTTAAAACAATTGGAGCTACCTCCCATTTTGTCACCGAGGATCTAGATGAGGGGCCAATTATCTGCCAAGAGACCATTCGGGTAAACCACCATCACGACGTTACTGAATTAACAAGGTTCGGAGCAGATATCGAAGCGCTTGTACTTGCTCGAGCTGTCAAACATGTCGCTGAGGATAAGGTGTTTATAGATGCAAAAAAAACAGTAGTATTTAAATAGGATATAATTCTTATACTTAAGCTGGGAGAGCCTCTCCTGAAGAAAGTTTTAAAGCTTAATGGAGTGTTTAATTAAACTTGCACCTCCCATAAGTTAAAAAAATTTGATTTGGGTCGCTCTCCTCTTTTTTTTACCCTTAAAAAATAATTTTAAAAAATAACTATCATTTAAATAGGGAATCATTCCTATACTTTAGTTAGGAGAGCATCACCTGGTAATAATTTTTGAAAATTATAGAGTTTTTAATGAATGTTAAAAAGACTATAAGCAAAAGAATTGGATCTGGGACGCTCTCCTCTTTTTTTTAAGATTGACTTGAATCAATTTTTTTTTGATAATCCAACTTTTTTTAAACTCCTTATATAGACGAATGAAGAAGCTTTTTGCTCTTTTATGTATGCTTTCCTCTCTCTTTTGCGAAAATAGAGCATCGCCATTTTCGTATAAAGATATCCCGGCAAAAATTTTTGGTGATACCCCTGTTGATTGTATATACCTTGGTATGATGACTTACCATCAAACAAAGAGATTTCGTGATAGAAACGATAACTGGAATAACCAGGCCATGGGTATACAGTATAAAAGCATCTATTGCACAACAATTATCAACTCTCACTATAAGCGATGCTATCTTCTGGGATTTACAAGAGATTGGTTTGGTTTTAAGCCAACAAAATATTCAAAAATTACCTTTGGATACAGACTTGGCGGAATATATGGCTATGGTCCTGAGCTTATGCCTCTTGCAGAAAAATACCCAATCCTTCCCATCTACCAACTTTGTTCTCAAGTGCAAGTTGGAAGAATGCGTGTAGAGTTTTCGTACTTCCGCCGTTTAATCAGCGCCTACCTAACGATTGTGATTGGGGAGTATTAAAGATTTTGAAGAAAATATTTTTTACGCTTTTTTTAACCTTATTCCTTCAGGCTAGTCCACCTAAGATAAGGTCTTTTTCAGAAAAGCTATGGGGGTACCCGCCACATTCATCTATCTACTTAGGGATGTGGACATTACATTTTAAAGGGGCTAATGATTGTAATTGGAAAAACCATGCCTATGGGGTGGAATATGAAGGCTATTTTATTTCCTCCATGGTCAACACCTACTATCAGCAATGCTATACCGCAGGGATAACTCGCGATTGGTTTCAAAAAAAATTGAGTAAAAACACAGCTTTCACCCTTGGTTTTCGCTTTGGTGGCATTTATGGGTATGATCATAAGTTAAAATCTATTTCAGACTTTGCTGAAAGGTACAAAATCCTTCCCTACGGCCAGCTTTACACCCACTTTATTTACAAAAGGCTCAGACTAGAGCTCTCCACCGTTAATCAGCTGATCTCCTTCCACCTTGCCCTCATCTACAAAGACTATTAACCTTGTGAATTGTAGGTGAAAACTGTACCAAAATAAAAAGAGCTCGTGTATAGTTTTTCCTTATGGAAAGTTGGATTAAAGAAATTGAAGAGTCAATAAAAGATTCGAAAGTAGAAATGCATGGGCAACAAGGCAGCTGTAGCCGCATTTGCAGAGTAATTTCTAATACATTTGAAAATTTGGGATTATTACAAAGACATAGAATGGTAAAGAAAATTTTAGAAAAGCATTTTTCAAAAGATTTACATGCATTAAGTTTAGAAACCTATACTGAAAGGGAGTGGGAAAATGAAAGATGAGATTGCAAAAGACATTGAAGAGAACAAAGTTATTCTTTACATGAAAGGTAGCAAAGAAATTCCTATGTGTGGGTATTCAGCTCGCGTTGTCGATATTTTAAAGGGATATGGGATTGAATTTGCCACAAGAAATGTATTAGATTCAGAGGAATTAAGAGAGCAGATCAAGATTTTTTCAGACTGGCCAACGCTTCCTCAACTTTACATCAACAAAGAATTTATTGGCGGTTGTGATATTGTAATGAAACTTCATGAATCAGGCAAACTTAAGGGATTACTAAGCTGTGAATGAACTGATTTTTCTATTTCATATTGTCGCAATTTTAGGATCGATATACGCTTTTTCAAAGCTAGGTAAATCAGGACTGTCTGCAATTTTTGTATTGCAAATCGTGTTTGCTAATTTATTTATTTTAAAGCAGACGATGTTATTTGGATTGATTGTTACCACTACAGATTGTTATACCATTGGTTCTTTTATCACGTTAAATATCCTCAGAGAAAAATTTGGTAAACATGCCTCTGACCAAACTATTTTATTAGGGTTACTTTCGATCCTCTTTCTTCCACTTATGTCTTTTTTTCTACTATGCTACGGTTTTGTGGCTGAAAACCAATCGATGGCACAGATGTATATAGATTTACTCACCCCATCGTTTAGAATTTTTTTCGTCTCTATCCTTTGTATGGTTACTTTTCAGAAATTTGACACCTATATGTTCTCCCATTTAAGAAAAAGACTCTCCCTTACCGCCTCTATGTTTATATCCTTATCCATTTCACAATTTTTAGATACAGTTTGCTTTACCTATGGGGCTTTATCAGGGGTAGTAGACAATCTATCTCAGATTTTAGTGTTCAGCTATCTAATTAAGGTGATCACCATTTGCGTAATGACCCCTGTCACAAAAACTTTGACCAAAGAGGCTTCATGAGCTGCACATTAGAAACTCCAAAGAAAACAGATTTTACTTTTGAGCTGATCCATACCTCAACAAAAAGCCGAGCAAGGGTTGGAAAAATTCACACACCTCACGGAGTTATCAACACACCAGGATTTGTGGCTGTGGGGACAAATGGGACTATTAAAGCGCTTGATTCAAAAATGGTAGAAGAAATTGGCATTGAGCTTATGTTTTGTAACACCTATCATCTTCTTCTTCAACCTGGTCCAGAGGTTGTGGCAAATGCCGGTGGCCTACATACCTTTATGAACAGATCCACTCCCCTTATCACCGACTCAGGGGGGTTTCAAGTTTTTTCTCTTGCCTATGGCGGGGTTGCAAGTGAGCTGAAAAGCTCAGGAGGGAAGCAAAAAGGGGGATCGGTTTTAAAAATTACAGAAGAGGGTGTGTTATTTAGATCTTACCGGGATGGAAGAAAAGTGCTCCTTACCCCAGAATCTTCTATTCAAATTCAAAAATCCCTCGGAGCTGATATCATCATTCCTTTAGATGAGCTTCCCCCCTACCATATTTCTGATGCAGATCTTCTTAGCTCTTTTAAGCGCACCCATAGATGGGAAATTCGCTCTTTACAAGAGCATTTACAAGATCCAAAAAGACAGGCAATGTATAATGTGGTTCATGGCGGTCTTAACGATGATCTTAGAAAAGAAAGTGTCCGAATTCTTCGAAAACACCCTTTTGATGGATTTGCAATCGGTGGAAGTCTTGGTAAAAATAAAGCTGAAATGATCCACCTTCTAACTTCAGTACGCCCTGAAATTCCTGATGAATTTCCAGTGCATCTTCTTGGTATTGCAGATCTTCCCTCATTAGAAGAGGCAATTCCTCTAGGAATTGATACTTTTGATTCCTCCTACCCTACAAAGGCTGCAAGACATGGTACAATCTTTACTGAAAATGGACCCTTAAAGATAACAAAAAGTATCTATAAAAACGATAACAGCCCCCTTGAAGAGGGCTGTTATTGCCATACTTGTAAACATTACTCACGCAGCTATATAAACCATCTATTTGCCTGTCATGAATACACAGCACACTCTCTTTGCTCAATTCACAACCTGCACTATATGGTCCGCTATATGGAAAATAAACGATCCCTTATTTATCAAAACCTTATTTAGTTTTTATTTTCGACATTGTAACAGTAAAATCTTCGTTCATTCCAGTTAGTGCAAATCCAGATTGACTCCAAAAAATAGGACTTGCAACATTGTATTGATCTCCTTGGAAAGATAGACCGTGTACAGGACAGTTAGTTGTTAAATAATCATTGGAAGGTGGGTACACCCAATTAAACAACCGCCCTGAAGGGATTCCATATTGAACACATCCTGAAGTACGCCAGTTACCACTGTCATCCTTTATTTCATATTGTCCAATTCTTTGGTTATCTACGCTAGGACATTGGTCTATATCACTATTAGTTATCTTCCAATGTACAGTTACAGGTTCTAACTGTACAAAGAAGTCCACACTAAAGCTTTGACCATCCCCTAAGTTATTATTACCTAGGTGCATAGCAAATGCGAATTGTGCCTTCTCTATTGATACATAGGAATAATAAGCATAATTTTTATCTAATCCATTAATCGTTGTAATAGGTGGCGGAACTATCGGCCCTGGTCCTTTTGCAGCTTGACACACTTCCCATTCTGTTGAATTTAAAGGAAGATAATAGGTAGTGCCTTGGTAGATTTTAAAGGTGATGCTAACTTGCGCTCCCGGATCTGTAGTTGAAAAATTATCTACTTTAGAGTCTTGTTCACAAGAGCATGAATGATTCTGTCCTCTCTTATCCTGGGGATTTAACTCAATGGAAAATTCAACATCATCTCCTGATCCATCATCCGTAGTGTGGGGAGCAAAAATGTACCATAAAGAATCTCTGCTAGTTGTATAAGTGTAACCTGGTAATACTTTTTGTATTTCAGTTATTTGTGGGGCTAGAGCAAGGGCTGGATTGCCTTTAGATTCGATCATGCCGCAATTTACCCATTCACCATCAATATTTATTTTATAGTGAAAATTTGAAAGTTTAAATTGAAATGTTTGTGTACTATTATTTTTCATCAGTGCCTTCTGTTTTTTCTCTTTATAGTAACGAATAAGCGAATTACCACCTTAACCGATTGATAAAGAGTGCAATTTACTTTTTGAATGTTTGAAAAAATTAGGACTTCTTGACTCCAATCCTTTATTAAAGGTACAATCAAAGCATGATTTTACCTTCTTTATTATATTTTGTATGGTCCCTAGCCTTTCCTATTGGTAAAAGTTTATTAGAAATCTCCCCGCCAATTTTTTTAACAGGTGTTAGGATGATTCTTGGGGCTTTTTTTCTCCTTGGATTCATCTCAATATTTCAACGAAAAAGTTTACAAAAAATTTCTTTAAAAGGGATGATTGCGCTTGGGATTTTAGGGTTCTTTAGTATTTTCTTAACAAATATTTTAGAATTTTGGAGCTTAAGGCAATTGAGTTCAGCAAAGACCTGCTTTCTATATAGTCTTTCTCCTTTTATCACTGCGATTTTATCCTATTTCCATTTTAAAGAAAAAATGACCACAAAAAAATGGATAGGGATAGTAATTGGAATGTTTGGATTTATCCCTGTATTAATGATGAATGAAGGAACCGGCTCTTTTAAATCGCTATTTTCGATCTCCCTTCCTGAACTTTCTATGTTTGGGGCAGTCTTTTTTGCTGTCTATGGTTGGATCATCCTTCGAATGCTTGTAAAGGATGAAAAAATTTCCCCTCAAATGGCCAATGGAATTTCTATGCTTATCGGCGGGGTAATATCCCTAATTGTCTCTTTTTTTGTTGATAGCTGGAGTCCGGTTCCCATAAAAGCAGGTTATTTTGGCACCTTTGCAGCCACTCTTCTTTCCTTAACGATTATATCAAATATTTTTTGTTATAATTTATATGGCTACCTTCTAAAAAAATATACTGCCACATTGCTCTCCTTCTTTGGTCTCTTATCTCCAATATTTGCCTCTATTCATGGATATATCCTTCTAAAAGAGCCAATATCACCAGTGATTTTTCTATCAACTGCTATTGTATTACTTGGGTTAAGAATTGTTTATGGCGAAGAGTTGAAACTCGGCTATATTCAAAAGCGTGGTACTAGTCTGCCTTCAGCTCAATCAGATAATCTACAAAAGGTCTAAAGGCATCTTTATCACCGCTTTCCCCATCTCTACCACAGGTTTCTGCAACAGTAAACGTCTTTTCAACATTAATATTCAATGACTTAGCAAATGCCCGTAGATTCTTTTCAAAACATTCAGGGTCTTTGTAATTTTTCATCATATTATCATAAAGCCCTTCACAGAAATTATTATACTTATAGGAGCTTTGCTGAACCACCTTCATCGCATTTGCCAGTCCCTTATCCCTAAAGATGACTGCCAAAAATGAAAGAGGAGAAGGTACATGAAGATCTACATTTGCACCTAAATCTCTAAGGTGTTGTGCTTTAAAGGCAAGTCCTACCGTCGATGTATTAGAAAGTGTCATCACTATTTCAGAAATATTAGCCTTACTTTCTTTACTCACATTATCAGAGAATTGAACACATCCTACTGATTCTGATGAGGATACGCCTTTTTTACCCTTAAAGAAATGCTCATAAACACCAAAAGCGATCACGGCAAAGACAAAAATTGTAACAAGTATTTTAAAAAATTTTCCCATAACTTATTCTATAATTTATATTAATTATTATTTCAATTCTTTTATTAAAATAAGAGATAATGGTATGCTATAGCCATACGTTTATTAACATGAAAAATTTTATGACCACTTCTGTCTCAAAATCCCCCCCTTTACCAGTAAGTCCTCCAGATGTTGAGTGGGGTAAAAGGCCATCTTATAAAGAAATTTATTCAAGAACGCATATAGAAGATAAGCCCGCTGCTAGTAAAGTTATAACAGATGTATTACTTGCCCCTATTGCTTTAATTGTAGGAATTATTCAATCCGTTATCTTTTTAATTATATTATTTGTAAAAGGGATTTCCTACAAAACAGGAATCAAAGGGTATTTAATTGATCAGTGGGTATTACAACAAACCAACTGCGATCAAGATCTACAAAACTCTGTCGCAAAAAAAATTAATCTACTAAGCAATGGAACTATTGGTAGACAGTTGACCATTTTCGATGAAAACAAAAATCGTATTGAAGCGGCTGTAATTGAAAAAGAAGATTCTGAAGCAGCTAAAACATTAAGAGCTACAGCTGCAAGAAAAGCCGTTGACCCTAAAGATCGAAAGTGGATTATTTATGACACAGGGGTTATGTCTAACTATCAAGTCTCTATGAATAAAATTATCAATATTCATAAAGCATTCGATGCAAATATCATTTGCGCAAATTCTGCAGGTGTAGGAACATCCACCGGTCACGCCCTCACTCCTGATGAACTTGTGATGCCGACAGAGGCTATCCTTAGACACTTAATCAACACCTTGGGTGTAGATAAAAAAAACATCACTCTTATGGGTCATTCTTTAGGCGGAGGAAAAGCTGCAAGGGTTGCTGCAAAAGAAGAATTTGCAGGCGTTCACCTACTCTTAGATAGATCCTTTAACACATTTTCTCATGCTGCAAAAGGTTTTAAACTAGCTGCCTTCCCATTTAATTTTCTCTTAGCAGGACTTGTTAATTGGGCACTACCCTTTGAAACGACAACAGCTATTCCAAAAATTAAAGGAAATGTAACCGCTGTATGCGCGCCAAAAGATCCAGTGGTAACTTTTGATAACTCTGCTGTTCACATTCGAGATCCTCACTTAAAGAAAATATTTGTAAAATTTGAATTAGATGGATCGGATCTAGAAAATAGTTCTTTCAAAAAGAAATTTTCCTCCCAACACACCCTTTCCCATACCCCAAAAGTACTAGATTATATTTGGAAAGTACACAATAGAGTGATTGCTTAACTCCCCTTGCCAAGGAAGGTTATTAACTAAAAATCACAAAAAAATTTCTATCTGTTTCTCTGTATTCTTCTTGCCTTAGTGCGCTTTAGGTCTCTGTATTAAATTTTTTATCGTAAACACCATAATAATCATTTTTTTTCGATGATTTTTATGTTCTCTAGCAAGCTTTGCTTGTAAGTGGTTAAAAACTATATATTAAAAAATTTGCGGATACCTGGATTCGAACTAGGGACCTCAACATTATCAGTGTTGCGCTCTAACCAACTGAGCTATACCCGCAAAAAAATGGAGGTTAGGAGACTCGAACCCCTGACCTTCTGGTTGCAAACCAGATGCTCTACCAATTGAGCTAAACCCCCATATCCTTTATCCCAAGATTTGGGATATGTGAATCCAAAAGTTTAACATTATTCATCTTTTATGGCAAGTATCTTGTATAAAAAAAATAAATACTTTCTAGTTGATCCATATCCCCCCCTCTGATATACTATAGTTTGAGCTCTATACTACACCAAAATTTGAGCTGTCTAAAAAAAATCAAACAATGAACGCACTATTTACATCTGGATCTATGAAAGAACTTTGGAAAATGTCCTTTCCAATGATGATTACCTTTTTTTCCATGTCTGCAATGTTATTTGTCGATAGAATGTATCTTTCATGGTATTCCCCAGAGGCATTAACCGCAGGTGTTACTGCCGGAACACTTTCTTGGGCATTTATTTGCTCAATACTTACAATTGGCGCAATGTCAGAGGTGTTTGTTTCCCAATTCAACGGCGCAAAAAGGTACAAAGATCTTGGAAAACCTGTATGGCAGATGCTTTATCTGTGTCTGTTTTCCTTTGTATTTTTTATTCCTATTGCACTTTTTGTAGCCCCTATTGTTTTTCCCTATGCAACAATGCCTTTAGAATATGAATATTTTCGATTTTTTATGTTCACTGGCCCATTTTTTTGTGTACATGCTGTCTTGGCAGGTTTTTTCATTGGAAGAGGTTTTCCTAAAATCATCCAATGGATGGCAATTGTTAGTAATCTTGTGAACATTATTCTTGATCCAATATTTATTTTTGGAATTAAAGGATATTTTCCTTCCTTCGGGATGATGGGAGCTGCCTATGCAACGTTAATTGGATCACTTGTCCAATGTATAGTAGTGTTTCTTTATTTTATCAATAAACAGCATAATAGTCGTTATAACACAAGAGATTATCGATTTGATAAAACTCTATTCTTTGCCAGCATTAAAGTAGGGATTCCCCCTGCAATTTTTATTACCTTAGAGCTTATTGGCTGGACTGTATTTTACATAATGATGAAGGGTATTAGCCAAACACATATTCTTGTTGCAGGAGTTTGTCAAAGTATTCTACTTCTATTTTTCTTTGTTGGATGGGGTCTTGAAAAAGGGGTTGTTGCCATCGCTGGAAACTTTATTGGGCAAGGTAGACCAAAGCTTTTAACAAATATCATCAGCTCTGCTCTAAAAATCATTCTTTTATTTGCATTGATCATGTCTGTGATTTTGATTATTCATCCTCAGCCACTCATTGATTGGTTTTTTTATAATCCAGCAGCTAGTGCAGAAATTAATGTAGATTTAGCAGTTATAAATCTTGCTGAAATAAAATCCATTGTAAAAACATGTCTTTATTTTATATTTTTCTGTTTGATTTTAGAAAATATCCGCTGGGTGTTAAGTGGTTTATTAACTGCTGCAGGTGATACGATGTTCCTGCTTGTTGCAGGAACTGCCTCACTTTGGGCATTTTGTTTTCTACCTATCTACTTTTTTGTATACCTTCCTAAAGGGCCGATTGTTCATGCCTATATTATCGAGGTAGTTTACCATGTGCTTGGAACCATCGTTGTCTACGCCCGTTTTAAGCAAGGAAAATGGAAGACAATCAAGCTTCTTCAAGGATCCTCAACAAAGCATATTGAAACCATTCAATCTCTTTTGCAAGAATCAACTATTTCCTCTCTTTCTGATAGCCCAACTGATAATCCCCCTAACAACAACTAAATGAAAAAGCTTTTTCTTGCACCCATGGAAGGATTGGGTAATTTCCCTTTTAGAAATGCCATCTCCCTCATCGGCGGATTTGATGAAGCCACCAGGGAGTTTATTAGCGTTCCAAAAGGAGCTCATGTAAAAAGCCTTGCAAAAAAATATAATTTTTTAGATACAGATCCAATTCCTCAAGCTGCCCAAATCATGGGATCTGATCCCGACACACTCTCATCTATGACTATCGAATTGATAAGCCGTGGCGCCAAACGTGTGGAATTAAACGCAGGTTGCCCATCTAATACTGTCACAGGACATGGTTCTGGATCCTGTCTTTTAAAAGATCCTAATCATCTTCATAAAATTTTAAAAGCGATGGTTTCTGTCTCATCTGTTCCTATATCTGCAAAGCTTCGAGCAGGATTTTATGATACTTCTTTGTTCAAGGAAAATCTTTTAGCAGCAGAAAGCGCTGGCATCTCTCATTTAACTCTTCATCCAAGAACAAAATTGGAAGGGTATAGAGGGCTTGCTAATATCGATCTAATCAAAGAGGCAAAACAGATCCTCTTAATCCCCCTAATTGGCAATGGCGACATTAAAACCAAGAAAGATGCAGATCACATGCTTGCCTACACAAATTGCGATGGATTGATGGTTGGACGTGGTGCTGTGATTAACCCATGGATCTTTCATGAAATAAAAGGTCATCCAATCGAAAACTTCGATAAAACCTTCCTTTATCTTAATCGATACTTTGAAAACCTGCAAGATTCATGTCCAAAAAATCAAATCGGTCAGATGAAAGGGCTCTTTTCTTTCCTTTACCAAAGAAATGAACATCTTTTAGAAAAGCGCCATACTATGCTTCGATTGCGCGATCTTTCCCCAAGAGACTTTTTTGAACACTGCGTAAATGATCTATCTAATGGCTATCTTGCTTTGGTCACTTAAGAGCTTTATGTAATAGGTAAAACTCTATAGCTAAATAATGTTATCGGTGGTTTTTTTTCCTATGTAATCTACAAGTCTAAAAAAACCCTCAATGATAAAGGCTGCTATGTAAAATAGCCCATGCCAGTAGATTAAATAAAGCGGCCATACATGTTTATTCAATGGATGATCTACATCTGGGCTGCTATTTAAATACATGTAATTGGCATCAAGTTGAAGATTTATAGCATAGACAAAGGCGGCTAATATCTGCATAAGAACAATCACTCTATAAATAGCATTTTTTCTAGGTTTAAAACCTAAACAAAAGGCCATGTAAATCGGTGTAACAATTGTAATTCCATGATAAATAAAGTAATCGATAAGCAAATATTCCTCCCCTGCATGAACAATTGCCGGAGTGATAAATGCTTGTATAGGTCCTGTCATACCTAAAAATAACACAAATTCAAAGAAAAACTGGCTACGAAAAATGAGTGCAAACGAAGCAAAAAAAGCCATGATCGAACAAAATGAAAGTGGCAATGCATAATCAAGTGAAAAAGCATCTATCCTATGGTAATAATAGACTGAAAAAATACGATCAAAAAGAAGGTACATTCCAAGAGAGGTGGTCATTTTGTTTACATTTTTCTCGCTTAGACATTTTCCTAAAGCTAAGAGAGCCACGCAACTAAATAGATAGAAAGTAATGATTAAAAACCAAGAGGTGCTAAATGGGTTAATATATAAATAAGTCATAGTTTCTCCTTTTGATCTATTGTACATATTTATTATGAAATTATATTAACAGGCTTAATATTAATCATTTAATCTTCTGGTTGTGTAAATAGACAAAAACCGTATGGTGGTGCTAAAAGGTTTAAGTATATGAAGAAAATTGTCATATTAGGCGGTGGATTTGGCGGGGTATATACTGCCCTTCATCTTGAAAAGGCACTTAAAAAGTATCGAGACTCTATAGAGATCATCTTAGTAAATAGGGAAAACTATTTTACTTATCAACCCATGCTTGCAGAGGTGGTGGGTGGATCCATAGATATATTAGATTCAGTTACTTGCTTAAGATCTTTATTAAAGCATACCTCTATATACATAAGAGAGGTAACTGCGATTAACACTCAGACTAAGGAGATTACACTTTCTCCAAACTTTAGTCATAAAGATGTGGTGATTAACTATGACCATCTAGTTTTAGGTCTTGGTTCAGTTACAGACTTTAGAACCAGCCCAGGGGGTCTTGCCGAGCATGCTTTACCCTTTAAGGACTTATCCGATGCATTATCTTTGCGCAATCGGATCATTGATGTAATTGAAACTGCTGCTCAAGAGTCTGATGCTAAAGAACGTAAAACACTGCTTACATTCGTAGTAGGTGGTGGAGGATTTTCAGGGGTAGAGGTAGTTGCCGAAATTAACGACCTTGCTCGAAAAAAGGCCAAAAGCTATAAAACCATCAATCCAGATGATATCAAAGTGGTGCTTGTTCATAGTAAGGATCGTCTCGTTGATCGGGAACTTTCTGTTTCTTTGGGTAAATATTGTGGAAAGCTTCTTCAAAAACGGGGTATTGAGATTTACTTCAATACACGATTATCCTCTGCCTCCCCTTATGAAGCTATTTTAGATGATGGTACACGTATTGCAAGTAGAACTATTGTTTCAACTGTCCCCTCTTTACCAAATCCATTAATCGAAGCTTTAGCTTTTGAAAAGAAATATGACAAATTACTTTGTGACTCTTACCTTCAATTAGTGAATCAAACAGATATTTGGGCAATTGGTGATTGTGCAGCCATTCCAAGATCTCCTAAAACACCTGAAGAGTTTTCCCCGCCTACAGCTCAATTTGCAACAAGACAAGCGCCAATTCTTGCAAAAAATATCCTAACCTCCATTATTGGTGGAAAGAAGAAAGTTTTTTCCTTTAAATCTCTTGGTCAAATGGCAGCCCTTGGTCATAGAAGAGCTGTAGCAGAAATTTTGGGGATCAAACTTTCAGGTTTTATTGCTTGGGTGCTATGGCGATTTATTTACCTTATGAAAATACCTGGTTTTACAGCAAAAATGAAAATCTCCTTTTCATGGATATTAAATTTACTTCTTCCTACAGATACTGTGCAGCTAAAGAGCAAACCTAAAAGCGGTTTTGAAAATCTTCATTATGCAGATGGGGAAACAATTTTTCAATCAGGAGACATTGGCGATTATTTATACGTAATTGCAAAAGGAAGTGTAGATGTAATCAAGGATGGAGAATTAATTGCCAGTTTAAAAGAAGGGGAATATTTTGGTGAAATGGCCCTTTTATCCACAAATAGACGATCAGCTACCATTGTAGCAAAAGGTTCTTGCAGTATCCTTGCCATTAAAAAAGAAGATTTTGATGTCTTAATGTCCCATTTTTCTGACCTAAGAGAGAACTTTATTAAAACAAAAAAAGGTCGCCTAGATGCTATTGCTGAAGGAGAGTGAGCAACATACTCACCTTAAGTAAAAAACCTCCACCTACATTAACTGAGGCTGATATCTACAGATATTAAACTACCTGCAAGCAAAGCTTGCCGGTGGTTATATTTATTTTAAAAGGATCTTGGTAAGGAGATTATATAGTGTTTTATAGGTCAATGTTCATTTAAAACACTATATTTATTTGCCATGCGACAAATAAATAGCAGCGTAGAAAGATCAAAACACTGTGTGTTTTCTTTAAAGAACAAGTGATGGTCATCATTATAGGCAAAAGCATTTATCACACCCTCTAGTTGAAGGCCTTCTAATATTAAACGAAGAAAGGCCACCTGATCTTTGCTAAACCTTTGTAAAGTAGGGAAAATGGATGGATAAAGAACCACCCCCTCAGATAAAAGCTGTATATCATAAATCCAACATCTATTTTTAAACTCTTCTGTAGTATTTAATCTTCCAAGTATTAGTGAGTAAAATATAATGTCTCTAAATTCCTCATTTGTAAATAGACTCATTGATTGCAATGTCTCTAGTTTTTTATGTAAATCTATAAAATCACTAAACTCTAATCTGCTGGAGAGCTTTTTAGGTAGAAAAAGTTCTAAATACGATAAATACTTTCCATCAATGAGCCCTTCTAAAAACCTCAAGCTTCTACAAATCTCTGAAGTATCTTCCATCCAGAAAAGCTCTTGATATCTCCCTAAATACTTTGTAAGGGCAATACGATCCTCAGTCTCTTTATTATAAGGTAATCGATCATGTTGATCTTTTACGTCAGTTTTTGTCAGTAACCCAAAAAAGGCGGCGCAAAAAATGCAAAAAATAAAAAAATATTTCATAGAGACCTAGAATAGGACTCTTAATAAACCGCGTCAATAAAAATAATAAATAAAAAATTTTACGACACCGTTACAAAAATGGTGTCGTAAAAAATACCGCAGAATATCGTTAAAACCTAATCGAACCTATTCTTTAAACATGTGTATAGAAAACACCTTACCATCTCCCCCATTAAAGGAACCTTTATGTTGAGAAAATATATTCATACGGTTTACTTTTTCTCTTGTCGAACTTTCAAAACAATAGTCTTTAAATTTTGGTACAGATTGAACTAAGGCATTTGAAGGAGGGGCAGCAACTCCAAACATGGAGACTTGAACAGGACCGATAAGAACCCAATGCTTTGAATTTGCTGAAAGCTCATGCTTTGACATATAATAGTTATAGTTTTCCATCTTAAACCAAACTGTAATGACTTTTGGCGCACGCCTATTTATCTTTACTTCATAAACTTTAGAATTATTTGCATTTGCTTGAAAGATCTTATTAACTTCAGCAGTATCTTCAGGGCTTGTTCCAAAACCATACCCTGAGTAATGAAGTTGAATCTGATAGTTTGAAGGTGCACTATTAATTTGGTTCATCGGGGCAACATTTCTAAACTTTTTTCCATTTAAGCTCATCTGAATAGAGCCTTCCACATTTTTAAAATAGGCAGTAACCATGGTTTTATTACCTTTTTCTTTGCCGGTAATAAGGCTCTTTACACCCTTTGAACATGAGCTACAAGCTACAGTAATAGATAAAGCGACAAGCAATAATGCTTTTGACATTTTTAGTTTCATAAAAGATCTCCTAATTATTTTTAGATATCTTTATGATACGTATAAGCGCTTATTTAATCGCAATCGCTTGATTTTCATTTTGTTGATAGTAGTATAGACCGCCAGTTAAGCATAAAATCATACTGAAGGCAAATATCCAGATGGGGTCTATTAGCATGAGCAAGCAGCCTCCAAGAAATGGTCCTACCAAGCCTCTTACCCCTACCATAACTACATTTACGGCAGTATATCTATTAGAAGCCTCCTCTTTGGAAAACATAGGTCCAGATAAATGCCAGACCAAATGACTTCCTGCCCCAGCAATACCATAGAGTATGTAAGCTAGAAAAATACACTGTATAGAGAAGGCTGAAAAGATCAAAAGGAATGAAAAAAGGGTAAATCCACTTAAAATACTAAAGATAAACAGGTTAAATGGAAGTCTTTTTAAGAGCTTATTCCAAATAGGGGTGGTAAGAACAAATCCAAGGGCTTTGCACACGCAAAATGCAATTAATAGATCTGAATATTTAATGGATAAGGTATTTGAAAAATAGATGGGGATTACCGGTTGAATAATCATTAGGCCAAGGCCCCCAAGCATAAAGGCCCATTGAAACTTTCTAAATTCATGATTTTCCTTAAGAAGAATAAATACATCTTTTATAGGTTTAATCAGTCCCCCACCAGATAGTTGCGGAGTTTTTTTATCATTTACAATCAACAAACTTTGAATGATCACAGCTACCACACTAAAAATAAGTGAGGTGGTAAAAATCAGTCTCCATCCCCAATCATGTACGTCAATAAGATTATGGAATAAAATAGTGACAAAGACCCCTGAAGTATAGCTGATCATTGATCCAGCTGAAAAAGCTCTTTCCCACTTATTTCGCTCCACATTGGTCTTGATTACCTCCATCAGGGCCGGAATCTCAGCTCTTGTAAAAATCATATATAAGGTAGATCCAAAAATATAAAGCCAAATATTTGCAGTAAATAAGGCTGGAATAAATGCAATTCTTCCAAGCAACCCTGTCCATAAAACAGCACTTCTTAAGGTCATCCCTTTCATGGTGATAAACTCACTTATATAAAAGGAAAAAATAGAGACAAGCGGTCTAAGAGTTGTTAAAATGACAATTTGAAAAGAAGTAGCATGTAGATCTTTTAAAAGAAAAAAAGGCAAAAGTATATACAAACAAGCAAACGGCTCTTTTAGTATGCCCGATAAAATTATCGCAAGTGTTGTTTTGTTATTACTAGCTTTTGTGATCATCTAACCTCACATTAACAAATGAATAGGTTATAAGCCATCGCTTTTTTCCATTAATCCCACTGTTTCAACATGCATTGTTTGAGGAAACAAATCAAAGGGTATTGCCTTTATAAAACTATATCCTTGTTCAGAAAAAAGTTTTATATCTCTTGCAAGTGTGGCAGGATCGCAAGAAGTGTATATAATTTTTTTAGGATTAAGGCGAGAAATTTCATCTATTACATCCTTATGAACCCCTTTTCTTGGGGGATTGATAAATACTGCATCAAAATTAGCAAGACTTTTTACCTTTTTTTCCACTTCACCTTCGATAAAATCTATGATAACACCATTGTTTAGGGCATTGATTCTTGCATCTTCTACCGCTTTTGGAAATGATTCAATCCCTGTCACAAAAAGCCCCTGCTTTGCAAGATAAATGGCAAAGCTTCCAATTCCTGAGTATGCATCTAACACCTTTGCCCCCTTAGAAAGTGCTGCCATATCAAAGGCTGCACTATACATCTTTTCTGCACATTTTTTATTCACCTGAAAAAATGAGAGTAACGAAATGTTTACTTTAACCCCTAATATTTCTTCAACAAGGGTAGCCTCTCCTGAAAGAAGTTCCTCATAATCTGGGTAAATGCTATTTGACGCTTTAGATTTTCTTCCATACACAACACCTTTTACCAAAGGATCAGCGGCAATCTGCTTTGACAGCTCCATTAATTCTTTTGAAACCTTTTTTAATCCAATAATCCCCACAAGTACCTTTTGTTCATAGCTACTTGTTCTAATCACTAAATGTTGTAAATCACCAATATTCTTCTTTTCATTATAAAACGATAAATTTGATTTAAGTAGTTTTTCCTTTAAATTCATGTAAACTTTATCGGCAAAAGGGATGTGTAATAAACATGAATCGATCGAGACGATTTCATGACTTTTCTTTTTAAAAAAGCCAATTATTTTTTTTCCTTTTACCTCAAGTAACGGAAATGTGATTTTATTGCGATAACCATAGGAATCTTCCGATCTAAAAACATCTTCAACATTTGGATTATCTATCCCTGCAATTTTCTTCAATGCAGAAAGTACCTGATTTTTCTTTATAAGCGCTGAAAGCTCCTGATCTGCATGCTGAAGCTGACAGCCCCCACACTCTACAAAATAAGGGCATGGAGGATCTACTCTGTGACTTGAGGGTTTTATAATATGTAATAAATTTCCCTTTGAGTAATTGCTTTTCTCCTGGGTGATTTCACATATTACTTCTTCCTCAGGTAGCGCTTTTTCAATAAAAATGACTTTATCATTTATCAAGCCTACCCCTTCGCCACTTTTAGTTAGATCACGTATGTAAATAGTTGTTTTTTTCATCCGATCAAGAATACAGTCTCTGAGAATAGATTGCACTATTAAATTTATTTTGATAACGTGAAAAAAACTGCCTTATATTCAAATATTATTTATTATGAAAAGATATTCCCCAATCGTAATTGCCCTCTATCTTCCCTTATGGCATACCTGCACAAAACCCCATGGATCTTTTCCTCTTCTGATAAATCTAATCAAATACAAAGGGGTACTTAGTTTTGCCAGAGAAATTTGTGTATTTACCTTTCCTTCTGCAATTCTAGCTGTTTTAATTGCACTGTTTGTGGCAAACATTGCTTCAAAAATTTCTCTTCTTCTCTCTAGTTCGATTCTTTGTCTTATAGCCTACCTCTTTTTTCCACCCTCATTTATCTACCACCATCTTGGGATCTTTCTTCTCATCTCTGCCCTGATTTTTCATCCAAAAAAAGCAACCGAGCATCTTTTTTTCTCATTATTTTTTATCACGCTTTTACACTCGTTTTCTGCCTTATTAACCTCTATCCATTTTTATGGGATAAACCTACCTTTACTTAGTTCCCTGCTTATTCCCATCACATGTCTTTATTTATTAGCTACAAAGGATATCTACCCTTCTAAGGTGACTCTTATCTCGTTATTTCCTTTAACCATTTTTCCTGTAGCCTTCTCATTACATGGGGATATCACCTTTAACTCTATCTATGTTTTGGCGATTTTGCTTCTTTGTGGATCGGTATTTGTCCTTTTAGAAAAGCGCTCTTTTCCTTACCTATTTACCATGTTTTTGCTAACCTTATCTATTATTCCGTTTCTAGAAGAAAAGCTTCTATTTACAATGGCATTTACTCCACTTGCTCTTTTTATCTCTATATTTCATTTACTTAGCACATCAATGCGCCGCATGAATAAAAGGCGGTTACAATTTGAAAAAGCATCATTATAAAAAATAGACAATACCCAACTTTTGTAAATAGGTTAAAGTGGGCTGGATAAGAGCTTTTCATAAAAAAGAGCATGGCAAACAAGCAAAGGGCTACTGCAAAAAAAAGAAAAGTAGACCAAATGTATAGGGGAAAATCAAAGATTTTTGGACTTGTAGAAACACCATCATTGATCAACAATCCTGACCATTGATATAAAGAAACTACAGACCCTAATACGCAGGATAAAAGGCTTGCAGCTGTATTTTTATACGAAATTGGCCCTACCACATTAAACATCAGTGGAACAGCAATCCCTACCATAAAAAATCGTTGCATCACACAAAACGAACATGGAGGTCTTGCATTGACAAACTCTTCATAGTAAGACATTAGTAAAACAAAAAATAGTATATACAACAGTAATGCGTTCACAAAGGCAAATATTTTCATTTACCCCCCAATGGAACAGACATATAAAGCATTAAAGAACAGAAGGAGACAATTGCTAAAAAGCACACTGTTAAAGCAAGGGCAACTCGTGGCATCTTAAATAAATCCAACAAGATGGCGCAAAATAATATGATGAAAGCAAATCCCATAATTAAGGACTAGCAAATTAAAATGATTTATATCAATAATTATAAAGAATTATCTTTTTTAACAGTTTCTGATAAGTAATGAATGATATCTTTTGATTCGTAAAGTGGCTCATTATCAATAAATAAGCATGGAACTTGTCGCTTTTTCCCATGTTCCATCAAAAATTTAGCATTTTCTGGTTCTCTTGCATCCTTTATTACGACATGTAAGTTATTTTGTTCTAAAAAATTGAGCACATTTACACAATAAGGACAACTACCGGAGATATAAAGTTCTAAAACAGGCTCATTATTCAAAGAGATTTCTACCTTCTTTTTACTTTTTAAAGAAAATATTAGAATAACAGAGCATACAAGTACTAATGGTATCAAAAAATATTTCATAAAAACCCTTAAATGATGAATTATATCTCCAATTCTAATCGTTTACCCGCTTTATCTCAAGTCTAAATCCAAAGAAGAACTACAGTTGCGGCTAAAGAAAAGGCAAGCGATAAATTTAAAATCTTTCTATGACGAGTAGTTTTAATAATTTTTTCGATGACTTTACCAAAGGACATCCAAATAAAGGCACTGGGAATAGTGATGATAACGATAGAAATAATTAACAATAATGAATTTAGCCAAAAATGGGCATTCATCTGAAATACACCAAAAAAAGTGATGCAAATTACCCATAATTTTGGATTTACCATTTGAAAACCAAAAGCTTTCAACACAGTTAACGGAGCGCTTAGTTGGGCATTGGTTTTATTCTCATTCATTTGAGAAATTTTACAGGCTAAAAAAAGCATATATAAAGTACCCAATACTTTGATCACCACTTTTATATTTGGAACCTTTTCAAATAAAATCCCTAAGCCTGCAGCAATTAGTGTCATCATAAATATTAAACCAATTGTTGACCCTACAAATTGAGGCAATGTTCTTTTGATCCCAAAATTTAATCCCGAATGCATAAGCATTAAATTATTTGGGCCAGGAGAGACCATGGCTGAGAAGGCAAAGAGCATAAATTCAAGGTAGTGCTGCATAATTTTCCTTTAAATCCAAAGCAAAATTACCGTAAAAGCTAAAAAGAATGCAAGGATAAAGTTAAGAATTTGTCTATGCTTTGGTGACTTAATAATTTTTTCTAGTACAGACCCAAGTCCTGCCCAAATAAAAAGTACCGGTGTATTTAGAATAAGTATCAATATAATTAATATTAAAGCATTTAACGGGTAGGATTGTGAAACATGAAAGATGCTAAAATAGACAATAAAGATAAGCCATACTTTGGGATTTACCCACTGAAAGAAAAAGGCTTGTTTAAAAGACAAAGGCTTATCAAGATGCGGCTCTAATTTTCTTTCATTTAATTTTGCAATTTTCCATGCTAAATAAATCATGTAAAAAGATCCCACAAGTTTTATCGCAAACTTTAGATTAGGAATTGTTTCAAAAACAATCCCAAGACCTAATGCTAAGGAGATAAGCATGGTAAAATAAGCAGATAGCGCCCCTGTAATTAAAGGCATTGATCTTTTTAAGCCAAAATTTAACCCTGAATGCATCAAAAGTAAATTGTTTGGACCAGGCGATACCATCGCTGCAAAGGCAAAAAACATAAATTCAATAAAATGCTGCATCTATTTCTTACTCCTTTGGTAGGTGTTTTTACAATAGGTTTCCTTGATAAAAAAAGCAGAGACTAAAAAGCCTACTAAATAAAGTATCGGAATAATACTCAATGATACAGTGTAGGCTTGCATAGTATAAATAGGGACACCACTTGCGCTAAAGGCCCCTGTCCAATAGCTATTTAGGATAAATCCACCAATGGGTTGTAAAATCGCTCCACCAATTACAACTGCCATATTATTAAAACCTAATGATGTGCCCACAATCGATGGTGGATTATTATCACTTGCTAGGGCAAAGGTTAAAATATGGGCAGCAGATCCAATTCCTGCTAAAAACAATAGGACACAAACAATAGGATAGGAAAGCTCAGGGGTAAATAAAATGAGTGAAAAACAAATAACCCCAAGAAGTGCTCCTAAGACTAAAATTGGCTTTCTTCTTTGTATTTTGCTCGATATATGACCTATAAAAGGGCTAGAAATTCCAAGTCCTAGATAAAGCATCATTGGACCAAATGAGGCTTGATAAGTAGATATGTCATATCGGTTAGAAAGGTAGGGAACGCCCCATAAAGCTGCAAACATAAGGACAGGACCCCAGCCGCAAAAGGCGTAAATTGCAGAAAACCATGATTGACTTTTTTTCATCACTTTTTTTAAGTGGCTGAAAATCGAATGCTCATGTAACGCCCCATCATCAAATTCATGTTGTGGGTGATCATGTAAAAATAATATATAAATACCTACTAAAGAAAACCCTATGATCATTAACGTCCACATTAAAGGTCGCCATCCATAAACCTGAACGGCTTTTGCAAGAGGCACTACCCCCGCAATAGACCCCAGGCATGATAAAAACTGTGTAATACCCACAAAGGTAGGGAAATACTTTTTATCAAACCACCTTGAAGCTACCACAAGTACCCCTACAAAGGCAAAACTTGATCCAATACCCATTAATAATCTACCAAATGCCGCTGGGTAAATAGACTTTGCCATAGCAAAGAATAAAATCCCTAAAGCACAAACAAAGGAGGCTACTGTGAGTAATGTTTTTGGCCCGAATCTATCATAAAGCAAACCAGAAGGTATTTGCATGATCGTATAACTATAGAAATAAACAGAGGACATCCAGCCAAGAGCTGCTGCATTGATGGAAAAATCTTGCATCAACTGCTTAGTCATCACACTTGGAGATACTTGTACCGCCATTTCAAATATTAAAAATACTGCAGCAAGGCAAAATACAAAAATCCCTAGACTAAACTCTTTTTTTGTCATCCTCATACTGATCTAAACCTTTTTTTTTCATCTTTATACACTCGATCTATTCTTTTAATGAATAAATAGACAAGGAAAAGCTTTCTAAGTAGTATAACGATATGACAAATAGATATCTACCACCTTCTATTTTTAAAGAAAAAGACTGGCAAGATCGTAAAGAGACTCTTGTAATTGGCTACAATGAGGGGTTGATTCATACTCTTTCTAAAAGCGCAGTGGTCCTTGATCCATCATTATCAAAAACACATTTAGGTCATAACACATTACCAGAAAGCACCTTCTTAACAAAAGATCTTTCTACATTCTCTCTGGATAAAAAGTTTCAAACTATCGTCTCCTTAAACACCTTACACTTACACAAAGATCTACACCTGATTCTTAGACAGATACAAAAGCACCTTCTCGAAGAAGCTACCCTCTACTTTCCCTTGGCCCCCAATCCAAAAATCACCTCTTTTTTAGAATTAAAGGAATGGTCTGCTTATACAAAGGAAGCCACTTTTCAAATAAGATCAAGAGCAGATGTTGAAGATGCAGCTCTTTTTGCCCCATTTATTACGACGATGATCGAAGAAAAAACCGAACATCTCCCCTTTTACTCAAAAGAGTCATTGAAAACCTACTTATATGAGCAGCTTAACCTTCTTACAGATCTTGCTGATTCTAAGCTTGATCAGGCTGTCAGAGAACTTGCTGAACTATTTTATATAAATCATGATGAAGATCAAGTCTTAACAGTCTCTACCCCATGGATACTACTTACCCTTTCAAACGACCTTGATCTTGTATAGTACTAGTTTAACTCTTTAACTAACTCAGTTTCTGGTTTTACTTTTGCAGGGCAAAAGATAATAACATCATGGTCTACATCCGGATTTGGAATTTGGTGAGCACAAAGCCACTGAGCAGCGTCTAGAACATTCTTAAATGTTGCAAAATAAGCACCATGTTCTGATTTTTCTGCATATGGTGATTTAGTTCCATGAGAATCAAAGAGTTCCACTTTACCATCTTTAAGCTTTCTAAGCATGATAAACTCTCTTTGTACAAGTAAAATCCCTGACGCCCCATCAGGTATCTGCGCTAAAATGAATTCATACCGCAAATGTAAAGGGGGGATCTCTTGTCCTTCTTCAAAAGCTTCACTAATTTTCTCTCCTGCAGAGGAAACCTCTGGATTTGTTGGTCCATAAATATCTGTGTCAATAGAGGAATAGGTATTTGGAGGTTTATTTAACTTTCTATGGCGACAAAGCCCTGAGGGTAAAATACCCCCCTCCACATCCATAAGGTAATTTCTTTCTCGCCTGATTAAAGCTTCCACGGCAAATGAACCACAAGCCATTCTCCCTTCTCCGTTTGCAAAATGGTATTGATTTACCCCTTTATGAGCCCTTTTTAACTGTTCAGGAAGAGTTAATGTAGACTGAAGCAATAATTTATAGAGCCTCTTTTTTACTTTATCTGACTCTTTATGAATAGCTGTAAAAATTAATCGATCTATCGTTTTTACATATTTATACATATTTTCTTCAGAAGATATCTTATCATAAATAGAATTCTCAAGTTGTGTGATTAAAAGATCTCCATAGTTAGGATCTATTAAGTATTCAGATATAAGTAGCCTACACCCTTCAAGGTTATTTAATCCAGTCATAGCAAGCTTATGAATAAGCTCAAAACTAAAAACTAGCTCATGATTGCTTAGCTTTTGCATAAAACTTTCTACAAATTCTCGACCAGTTAGTTTATTCAGAGGCAAATCCTTCTTTGCTTCTGTTTTTTTCATTATAACTGGCTTTGGTTCAGCAACAGGCTTTGGTTCAGCAACAGGCTTTGGTTCAGCAACAGGCTTTGGTTCAGCAACAGGCTTTGGTTCAGCAACAGGCTTTGGTTCAACAGGAGGCTTTGGTTCAACAGGAGGCTTTGGTTCAACAGGAGGCTTTGGTTCAACAGGAGGCTTTGGTTCAACAGGAGGCTTTGGTTCAACAGGAGGCTTTGGTTCAGCAACATGCTTTGGTTCAACAGGAGGCTTTGGTTCAGCCACTAACTTAGTTATAGCGCCCGTAGGTATATTTTTAACTACCGGTGGGTGAGTGACTGCAAGCGTTGTGCCAGTTTTTATTTCCTTAGGATCGTTTTTTGATAAAGTAGCATTTTCATCTCTTTTAGCTAACTGAGGGGTCACTCTAAATTCTAATTTCTTAAGATCCCCTTTCAATATAGCAAGCTGCACAGCTCTAATAATAGCAAATATTCCAACAGAGATTATAGAAATTATTATATGCAAAATTTCTTTTTGACTTTTCTCTATTGATGCAATTACGCATTTAATATTACTAATTTTATCTATAATTATATGATTATTGCTTATTTTCATGATATAAGAATATCAGCAAAGGGTTTTAATTAGAAATAAAAAGAAATAAAATTATGGGGGAGGTGAGATTCGAACTCACGTAAGACAAGGTCTGAGAGATTTACAGTCTCTTGCAATTGGCCACTATGCGACTCCCCCCAAAAGAGGGTAAAAGATTTTGCTGGTGAAGGGAGTCGAACCCCCGACCGCCTGATTACAAATCAGATGCTCTACCACTGAGCTACACCAGCAAAATAGAAACGATGATTTTAGCAAACGATGTTAAAATGGGCAATCTTTTTCTTTGATTAGTCACTTTTTTTAGATGGACTCTCTTCGATCATTTTAGAGACCCTATCTTTTAAAGAGGTAGTTTGTTCTTCAAAATCTTTGGCTAAGCCAGAGCTGGCATGAATTCTATCAAGTAGAGAGCTTGTTTTATTACCTGTGATCACTGTGGCAGATCTCATATTCATTTTTTTTTGAACACCGCAGCATTTCTTAAATTTTTTCCCTGATCCACATGGGCAAGGATCATTTCTACCTGAATTTTCTGCCATAATTCCCCTTCTTTAAACCTAATGTAACGCTAAAATTCGCAAATCTTGCAAGGATTATCCCCGATGGCTTATAGTATACACATGGAATCTACTAAAAGTATAGAAAAACAAACACCTACTGGCTTAGAAAGAAAACTTGAAAGTCTAGTAAGAAAAGCACTTTACACTCATAAAATTGGTCAAAGCTCCCCCCTTGCCGTTGCCTTAAGCGGTGGAAAGGATTCTTTAACTATGCTTTATTTCTTAAAAAAAATTGCAGGTAAAGGATTTAACGATCTAAAGATCTACGCCTTATACGTTCACGGGGAATTTTCTTGCGGCCCTGCCATTGCAAAATCGCATATCCAACTCTTTTGTGATGAGTTAGATATCCCTTTAATCACCCTTGAATCTAAAAAAACGCTAGAAACCCTTGAATGCTACTCCTGCTCACGTGAAAGACGCTCTTTACTTTTTAATAAAGCAAAAGAACTTGGCTGTAAGGAAATTGCATTTGGTCACCATAAAGATGATACAGTAGAGACATTACTACTTAATCTTTTACATAAAGGGGAATTTGCCTCCCAGCTCCCAAAAGTCGTCATGCAAAACTTTGGGATCACTATTATAAGACCTTTATACTATGTCCTTGAAAAAGAGATCACTGAATTTGCCAAGCAAAAAGGGTTTATAAGACTTACCTGCCAGTGTCCTGTTGGGGCAGTATCTAAACGCCGTGATGTTAAAGAGTTGCTAAAAGAGCTCACAAAAATATTTCCTAACACTAAAACAAACCTATTTCATGCACTAAAAGAGTATGGGAGTAATAAATCGCTAAAAAATTGATGCTTTACATATACTAAGAGATTAGATATCTAAGAATACATATACACAGATGGAGAAGTGCTTTGAAAAAATTACAAATTATTATCACTAATGACGATGGCTATGCAGCCCCAGGTATTGTGCAGCTTTATAAGGCTCTATCTAAGATTGCTCACGTTACAGTTGTAGCCCCTGCAGAAAATCAATCTTGTAAAGGTGTTGGCATATCCTTACCCCAATCTCGAATGATAGAGGCTGAGCAAACATCGTGGGAAGGATCTGATGCCGTTGTTTGGAAGGTGGTAGGAACTCCTGCTGACTGTACAAAATTTGCTCTACACTATTTATGCAGTAGCAAACCTGATTTTATCATTTCAGGAATCAACGATGGGAGCAATGCTGGAAGAAATGTATTATATAGCGGAACAGTAGGTGCGGCAATTCAAGCAACTTTTGCAGGTGTCCCAGGCATCGCGTTTTCTGCTATGTGGGATGATGGGGATGATAAATATGAAAAAGCAGCAGAATTTATCCCCTCCATTGTAGAACATTTTGTAGAACATCCATTTCCTTTAGGCACATTGATGAATGTAAACTTCCCTTCTCACCACCTAGATGGCATTGCTGGGTTTTCATTTGCAAAACAAGGAAGAAGTTTCTGGGATCTTCGAGTAGGCAGTGACACTAAACTTAAAGGAACTAAGCAATACCCTCTTTATGAAAAATGGGACAACTGTGAAGAAGAAGCCGATAGTGACATCCATCTTTTAAAGGAAGGTTATATCACCTGCGTACCACTTCATGTGGAGGATCTAACGGATCATCGTCACCACAAAGATCATAAACCTGACTTTGAAAAGCTTAACCTAAAACACTTTTCTAAGAAAATCTAAACTCTTCAATCGTGACATTTGTTAGCACTAATGTAAAGTTCTGATCGGCATTTTTGTAATTCAGATCACCTTTAATAAATCCCATTTCATACGTCATTTTTCCATCAGGAAGGGATAATATAGATATAGCCGTGTCCCTAATCTTAATCGTTTGTCTGCCTCTAGGATAGATATACAATAAACCAATATTTGAGGATTGAATAACGATCGTTCTTCCATTAAAATATAGATTGTTATGAATTTGAGAATCTACAACTTTACAATTTCCACGCCCTGCGTTAACTTCTTCCGAAACAATAGAGTTATATAAACCCACACCATGTGCCCTTACTACCTGCAAACTCTGCGCATTTTTTAAAACTGCCTTTCCCGCAACGTCGACTCTTTCTAAACTATCGGTGAATTGGGGTATATAAGGCCATTTACTCAAAGATTCATGGACTCTTTTTGCTCTTTTCATCGCCATATCTGCGACTGCATCTCTATACCAGTCTTTTACCATACGAGCGGCTGTATCACGTCCATGAGTAAAGATCGTTACTGTCAATTCATACCTCCACTTTTTTAAAAAGAAATATAGCACTTTAAATAAGTTTTTGTTAAGTATTTTATTAAAGATCTTCCGTAATTAGATTTACCTAAAAAAAACCAACTCTTTCAATCGTCACATTTTTTAATAGTAATGTAAAATTTTGCCTCTCATTTTTATAATTAAAATACAGATCATTTCCAATAAAATTTTGCTCTAAAGTCATTTTTCCTTTTGGAAGACTTAATTTACTTATTATTGTATCTGTTATCTTAATCACCTGCTTACCCTCTCTTGGCAAGATATGAAGCCAATCCACCTCAGAAGATTTAACTATGATCACTTTTCCATTAACGTACAACGATTGTTTAATTTTAGAGTCTACAATTTTTACATCTCCACTGCCTGCGTTAACTGCTACCGAAACAATAGACCTATATAACCCTAAACCATTTGCCATTACTAGTTGTAATTTACGGCATTTCTCAAACAAGCACTTCCTGCAACATTTACTACATTTAAATTATCAGTAAACCGGGGCTCATAAGGCCATTTGCTTTGAGATTTATGTGCTTTTTTTGCCTTTTTCTCTGCTATATCTGCTTGTATTTCCCTATGTAAATCCCGAATCTTTGTAAAAGGGGTACTTTCGCCACTACTAAACATTGACATGGTCATTTTAAATCCCCATTAATTTTGCAATAATATTATCACATTTATTATGTGATAAATTGTTCATTTATGTAAATCAATAAACATACCTGCAAAATAGCTAAGATTTGCTTTGTTCTCTATGAGAGATGAGATCATAAATGAGCTTGGATAAAATAAGCTCTCCTCCCCTATTATGCTTGTTTGGTACAAATCCTGAAATATCTACTCCGATAATCTTACTTTTCTTTGATAGAGCTCGTAAAAGTTTTTCTACAATTTTATAACTAATACCTGTAACGTCTGGATTTTGGGAACCAATGAGTGCTGGATCAAAGATACTTGCATCGATACTGATATACACTTGATCCCCTGTCTCACATAAAATATCTTCTAACCAGTATTTATCCTCAAGCACATCATCGGCAAAAAAGAGCTTGTCTGGATCAAACTCTTCTTTTTCGCGATTACCCATCGAAGATACCCCAAAATGAAGGACGTTTTGGCTACAATTCTTTGCATGTTTCATTTTACAAAAGCGATGATTTCTAGTACCACTCATCGTCTCTCTTAAAGATAGATGGGCATCGATATTAATAATTGTTGCGTAAGGTGCCACTTTATTTATTGCATAATAGGCACCAATTGCCCCTGATCCATCCCCAAGAAGAGTTATAGGAAGCTTTCCTTCGGTAATTTGTTTAGTTACAAGTCTATTTACCTCTTCTATTGCCTCTTCTTCAGAAAGGGCAATAAAGGGATCGTTTGTAAAAAAGCCCGAAAGGTATGCTTTGCTATCTGTTGCAATATTGTATTTTTCTATGACGTGGGATGCTTCTAAAATGGCAGATGGTCCTTTTCCTACCCCTTTAATAAATGCATCTTCTCTTTCAAACAAAACAGGATTAAATACTGTATTTGCCTTTTTATATTCACATCTAAACTCCATAAACCTTGGATGAGATAATCCACTATATTTATGATTTTCTTTGATTTTTAAATTAGCTTCTGACATTTTTATGTTTTCCTATTATTATGAATATTTTGGAACGATGTTTGCCTCTATTAGCACAAACACCTCTTTTAATTTATCATTTGACACCGTGCCACTAAAAAGTAACTTCTGATGTTCAATATTAATCTTTCTAACAATACCATCATCTTCCATCAAACAATGAAATATTTTTTCCCCTTTTTTAGGTTTTTCAGTACGAATTTCATTCATTGTATTTGGCATTCGAAGACCATCTAGTAAAGCCTTTAAATGGTTATCTGTATCTCCTGTTGGAAAATTCAACCCATTGCCAGGCTCAAAATGACTCAAAAATGTAAATTTAAAATCGATCACTTTATTACATTTGTTAGTGACTAAAGGGAAGAATATAAAATCACCTACCGACTTTTGATTTTCCAGATTAAAATTTAGACATTCAGGACAGTTTCTTTCTGAAAGATGTCTTTCCAATTCTTTTAATTGAGGGCGAAAAAATCTTCGATAAATGAATTTTTTTTCTACGTGTCCTGTGGTTGATGTTGTACCTTGATATGATAAGAAGATCTGCATATTTATTAACCGATATTTATTTTTAACAAAACTTAATTATAATTTAGCATAATTATTATTTTAGTACATTATTATTTTATTTACGTTTTAAATTAAATAGTTTTAAAACTGAAACTTAGAAAGTTACAGATAAATGAAAATTCTTATAATTATGTAATATTTATGTAAAACTTAACTTTTCTTAGTTAAATATAGATCTAATTTATGCAGACTTTCGTTCTGAATTTCAAATAAAAGTTCTCTTCCACCTTCGATAGAATAGATGCGAACGTACTGATCTCTTAGCGCGTCGCTGTAAAAACTTTCTGGATGAAGGTCATTTTGGTCCTCATCATATCTTTCTGCCTCAATCATGACCTGAACAAGTTTGTTATATTTTTTTTTAATGGACGATTTTTTAGCTTCAAGATCTTTCAAAGTCCCTACCGACTCAAGCTCTTCAACCAAATCTCTAACAATAGATACCCCTTCAACACGCCATTCAGAAAGGGTTGAGGGATTGCATCCAACTACAAAAATCATTAAAAGTAGAAAATATCTCTTCATAGATACAATTATACTTGCAATAATATTTAGATCAATAGTACAATATAGCACATCTTTCCCCTTAAAGAGGGTGACGGAGAAAAGAAACTTAAAGAATCATTGGTTCATAAGATTTTTTAGGGCGTATAGCTCAGCGGTAGAGCACCTGTCTTACACACAGGCGGTCAGAGGTTCAAATCCTCTTGCGCCCATACATTATAAGAACGTTCTTTTTGCGGGAGTAGTTCAATTGGTTAGAGCACCAGCCTGTCACGCTGGAAGTTGAGGGTTCGAGCCCCTTCTCTCGCGAAGTTTATATAATGATAAAGACCTCTATTTACGAGGTCTTTTTTTATCACTAATTATCAATAAGATAAGAAATTCCTAAAAAAACTTTACAGAAATAGATCGATCATTACTGTAAGGGTTATGTGTTTTTCAGCAGAAGCTAGTTTTATTGCCTCCGGAGTGCTTATTGCAACAGGAGCTTATTCAATAAAAAGGACCCTTATGTCTAAGGATCTGTCTTTTATGCTTCTTGCCATGATGCCTCTGCTTTTTGGGTTTCAGCAATTTAGCGAGGGGTTGATTTGGATCTTACTAGATAAAAATCCGAGCTTAGATTTTTTACTCTCCTTAATTTTCCTCTTTTTTGCATTTTTACTCTGGCCTGTATGGGTTCCTTTATCTTTAGGGGTTTATGATCATCCAAGAAAGAAGATTTTCTATTGGTTTGCCTTTTTTGGCTTAATCTACGGAGTATGCTTATATGGAGCTACAATCTTTTATAAAACATCCTTTAGCTTACATCTTTGTGATCAAAGCATTTGCTACAGCATAAGACACCCGATGATGAATCCAGTAGGTGTTTCCTTCTATTTTATCTTCACGATTGTCCCATTTTTTATTGCAAAATCAAACATAATAAAAATCTTAGGATTATTAATAGGTATCTCAGCTATTGTTTCAGGACTCTTTTTTGCCATCGCCTTTACCTCTGTATGGTGTTTTTTCTCCGCAGCAGTTTCCATCTACGTAGCCTACTTAGCCTTTAAGCTCAATCCATTGACTTAAATGAATCTTTACTCTATCATATTCTGATCTTTAATGAAGCATGATCTATGAAACATCTACTTGTTTTCACCACCTTGTTTTCCTATCTGATTTGCGGAAAAGAAATGATGCAAGCCATTTACCCTGAAATTTGGGCTCAATTAGAAAAGATCCACTATCAATGCAGCCTTTCTTCAGAAACTTTAACTCTATCAATTTTTCTTGAAAAGAAGGGTCTAATAGCTTATACTGAGCGCAGTAAAAAGGATGTCGACGATGGTAAAAACCAAAACTCAGCCAAAGAATTTTCTCAGCTATTTTAAAACATACATGTGGATTGCTTTTGGAGCGTTTCTAACTGCCCTTTCCATCGAACTTTTCCTTTATCCTAATAACTTAATTGATGGTGGTATCGTTGGTATTGCCATGATTATCGGGAAAAGCTCTACTCCCAAACTGGTACCTTTTTATTTCCTTATTCTCAATTTACCCTTTGTCTACCTATCCTACAAATATATCCGTCATAATTTCATCATACCCATGAGTGCTGCCATTTTATTTTTCTGTCTATTTTTGGCCCTGTTAAGAAATGGACCAAAATTTCATGGCGATCCTTTAGAAATCATTGTTATAGGTGGTGCTATCTTAGGTGTTGGAGTAGGCCTTGTTATTAGACATGGTGGCTGTCTTGATGGTAGTGAAATTTTAGGTATCATCGTGAACAAACGTTTTGGGTATACAGTAGGTCAAGTAGTTTTGATTTTTAACGTATTTGTTTTCTCTGCCTATGCGCTAATCTCGTTGGATTGGCATGTTGGGGTGAAATCCCTGCTTACTTACATCGTAGCTTTCAAAATGATCGATCTGGTGATTGTGGGCTTAGATGAGATCAAGTCAGTTTCAGTAATATCTGTACACTCTGAAGAAATTGCGAAAAAAATTCTTAAAGAACTTCAATTAGGACTTACAGTAACTCCAGGAAGGGGTGGCTATTCTGGTAGCAATACCGACATCTTAAACATCATTGTAGAAAGGCTCGATCTTGCAGAGCTAAAAACATTGATTCTTACCACAGATCCTAACGCCTTTATTACCATCTCTAATATATATGAAGTGCTATACGGCGGAAAAGGTTATTCTCGAGCAAAGCTTCGAAGTAAGAAGAATCAAAGAACCCTTGCCTCCAAGTAATCTAGGAAAAAGTATAAATACATTTTTTCAACCACCCGCTTGCTTTGCTCGCTAAAGAACACAGAGCTCACAAAGAAATGCATGAAATTCATCCTCTCCCTTTGCCTTTTCTCTGTGGTCTTTGTGTTCTCTAGCAAGCTTTGCTTGCGGGTGGTAATATATAAAAACTAAACTGATGCTATAAGGATAGAAGCATTTTTCCGTAATCACTTTTCTTGCTTTTTTGACCAAGTTCATAAAGAGCCTCTTTGCTGATCCAACCATTTTTATAAGCAGTCCACTCAGGTGATCCAACAGGGGTATGAAATCGTTTTTGTTCATTTTTAACAAAAATGGCCGCATCAAGTAGCGTATCAAAACCACCTGTATCAAACCAAGTTACTGACTCATTAAAATGGATCAAATGCAGTTTTCCTTGTTCAAGGTAGACATTATTTACATCCGTTATCTCAAGTTCTCCACGTGCTGATTCTTTTATATTTTTAGCTATTTCTACCACATCATTATCATAAAAGTACAAACCAGTAACGGCTAAATTTGAAGGGGGATTTTTAGGTTTTTCTAAGATTTTTACTATTTTTCCTGAACTAGATTTTTCAACTACTCCATATTTTTCAGGCTCATCCACTTCAATAGCAAATACAGAGGCACCGTCTCTATCTACATTTGTATTTTTTAAAAGGATATCAAGATCCTTCCCATAAAAGATATTATCCCCAAGAATTAAGGTTACAGGATCTTTTCCGATAAATTCCTCACACACAAGAAAAGAATCAGGAATACCTTTAGGGCTTACCTGTACTTTATAGGAAATATTTATTCCAAGATCATTCCCATCCCCTAAAATTTTTTCATATCTAAGCACATCTTCAAACGTGGCAATAATCATCA
>CAMAXK010000006.1 GCA_945862365.1 Chlamydia trachomatis | reverse complement strand
GACATGATTATACAATTAGAATCAGAATTTGGTATAGAAATAGTAAATAAGGAGAAAGAGACTTTTTCTGATAAAAAATATTTTTTTTATTTAGGGAATAAAATATCTTGGTGTAGTGAAGATATAGATAGTGAAGAAACAGATTGGGGTAAATTAGCCATTGGATCTTGTGAACTTTTAGCAGGAGCATTATTAGCTATTATTCCCTGTGGATTGACTCGAAAAATAGCAGCAGGTATAATCGTTGATGGGTTGAGACGTATTTTAAATGAAGCTGAAGAAATAAGTGAAAATAATGAACTTGATCAAATATCTCAGTAGACCTTTTTCGAAAAGGTCTATCAAACAAAAAGGGAGCATTGAATGAATAATTTTTTTCTATGGTACGGATTTAAGTATATTTTACTCTTACCACTCTATGGATTTCTTGGAATGCTTTTAATAACTTCCATTCTTCAATCCATGAATCTTCAATTTCAAACGATAAAAAAGACTAAAATTTGGCTTTTATTGACTCTTTTCTTTATATCTCTCACCCTTTTGTCTTGGATGGCAACCCTTACTTCTCCTTTGGATGGACTTGTTGCTCAATTTCTTTTAGGAAGTCTTGTGGGTGGCTTGTGGTCTTGGATTTTCTTAGAGTGTAAAAATGCCTTAGGTTTTTTTCCTTCGAAAACAAAAAGAGGGCAACTATGGATCGCTTTTTCTCTTTTTGCCTTCGTGCTCTACCCGTATCTATAAACCATTTCCAAAAAAGCTCAATTTTTCATCCCCCTTAATTTATCTAGCGAATTTCTTTTGCATGGTGTACATCCATATTCATAGTCCCTAACTGTAGATTTTAAACCACCCGCTCGCTTTACTCACTAAAGAACACAGAGATCACAGAGAAAGTTATAAGTGATCTCTTTGTGTTTAATTTTTCCATAAGTTTTGAGGAATCAGAATAATCGAAATATCCCCAAAGGATTCAATTAGATCCATTGATAATTGAGGTTTTGAGGGAGATTTTCTTTATTTTTATTCTGTAGTGTACAGTGGTACACGAGGAATTAAAATAATGGAAATATCCCCAAAACCTCAATTATCAGGGTATTTGATTCTTAGGTGGTGGGTTGCCTTGATGATTTCTACAAGCTTTTTCTTAATCTTAGCAAGTTCATCAAAGGTAAGAGGGCATTCATCAAATTGACCATCTAGAATTTTTGATTGGGTGATGTTATCGACAAGTTTTCTTACGGCCTCTTCGGTATTTTCATCTAGGGATCTGGAGGCAGCTTCGATGGAGTCGGCGAGCATGATAATTGCTGATTCTTTTGTTTGGGGTTTTGGTCCTGGGTATCTGAAGGCTTTTTCATCCACATCTTCGAGGATGCCGTTCATTTTTTCTAATTGTTTGGAGTAGAAGAATTTTATGAGGGTGGTGCCGTGGTGTTCAAGGATGATGTCTATGAAAATTTTAGGAAGGTTATGTTGTTTTGCAAGCGATTTTCCATCTAAAATGTGACTTTTAATGATATAGGCTGATTCAATTGGGGTTAGGAGTTGGTGGATATTAAAGGGCTTTTGTCCGGTAATTAATTGATTTTCTGTGTAGTAGTGGGGGTTATTCAATTTACCGATATCATGGTAGAGGGTAGTTACTCTACAGAGCATTCCATTTGCGCCAATAGAATTGGCTACATATTCAGCGATATGGCCGATTGATAAGCTATGCTGGTACGTTCCTGGAGCCTCCAGGCTCAATCTTTGTAGTAAAGGGTGCGTTGGGTCAATATATTCCATCAACGCCATATTGGTCATTATACGAAAGGTTGATTCGATAATTGGGATGATCACAATTAAAAGTACTGCAATAATCACCATATTCACCGCAAAGGCAAATAAACTAATCAATGCTCCTTCAGTAAATAATGTTCCAATAGAGAGAAAGTAGATCAAAATAGTTAAGGCGCACACACACCATACTTTAAAGGAGACGAAAAAGATCTCTTTTCTCTTTTTTAATCTTCCTGCTGTTAAGGAGGCGATAATCCCTCCAAACAAATTGAGGGCAACGAAATGATTATGATCTAAAGCGAGGGTAAAACCTATTACTACTGATAGGTACAAGCTTGTAAATAGGGCAATATCCTCGTTAAGAAATAGCGCGAGTAAAATGGACATAAAAGGGATAAGCACAGGATATTGAAAGTAAGAGGATACTGGATATGGGCTTGCCCCTATGATAAATTCTGCTACTTTTGCGATCACAAAACTTAAAATAATTAAAAAGATGTAGAGAGATAATTTATTGGTACTTTTAAGCACTACAGGATTTCTAAAGTGGCAATAAATACCACCAAGGGCCACAACCAATAGTGCCATCAAAAACGAAGAAAGAATTTTTATCGGAGAGGTGAGGTTTCTACCAGATTTTAAAGCCTCTTTCATGGCAAGGATCTGATCGTACTCTCTTTCTGTGATTAAATCCCCTTTTTTGACGATCATCTCATTTTTTCCGCGAGAGGAAAATACCTCAGGTAACGTTTCATAGATACTTCTTTCCATGGCAGATCGTTCTTCATGATCGCGAACTAATATAAATCTATTAGTTTTAAAGATCCCAATGATGTAGCTGATCTCTTTTGAGTAAATACCATGCTTAACAAGCATCTCACGTTCTAATTTAGTCCAAAAATCAGCAGGAAGAGCCATAGCCTTTTTAGCGTTAATATTTTCTAAAACAGAATATTGCTGCGTAGAAAGTTTCATCTCCTCTCTTTTAACGTAGGTTCTTCGATTGGTAAAATGCCAATCCCCCATTTTTTTTGTAAGGGAGGAGGAAAGTCTCTTCATTTCGTTATAAGTTGCTGTGTAAGAATTTCTCCAGCTGGGATGATTCGAAAGCTGACGTAAAAAATCCTCTTCTACAGAGTGAAGGTCACTATCTTTTATTTGCCAGATTTTCCCAAGATCGACCAAAGCCTCTTGTCTCATCACGACCATCTGCTTTTTGTCCAAATAAGAAAAATCTTCTACTGCAATAATATCGGTAGGGGCGGAAGAATTTAATTCAAACATTAAAAATTTCTTTTCACGGAAGTGAAAAAACGCAGTTAATGATAATATTAACAAAAAAATAAGCAAAAAATCTCTTTTTGAAAACTTTTTTAAAGTATTTGCTTTTTCGCTTTTTATTTTTTTCTTAAACAAAATCCCTCACTTCCCCCTGCATATTAAACCCTTCTGCGATTTTATACGCTAGAAAAAGGGTCTGTCTGCTAAAATACCTCTCATCTATCTCTTGATACCTGATAGGAAATTATATTAAAATACGCTTTTTGGAGATTTTTATGCAAACAGATGAATACATTGCCCTTTCTAGAAAGTTTCGCCCCCTAACTTTTGATGATGTTACAGGCCATGAAACCGTGATTGAAATTTTGAAAAACCAGCTGGCGACAAAAAGCCTTGCTCATGCCTACCTGTTCACAGGTTTACATGGGACAGGAAAAACTACGCTTGCTCGTATTTTAGCTAAAGCGCTCAATTGCAGTAACTTAAAGAATGGCAATCCCTGCAATAGCTGCTCTTCTTGCAAAGAGATCACCGCCTCACACTCGTTAGATGTTTTAGAGATCGATGGTGCTTCTAATCGGGGTATTGATGATATTCGCAATATTAATGAAACCGTGGGCTATGCAACTTTTCAAGGTAAATATAAAATTTATATTATCGATGAAGTTCATATGCTTACAAAAGAGGCTTTCAATGCGTTGTTAAAAACCTTAGAAGAGCCCCCTTCTAACACAAAATTTTTCCTGGCAACCACAGAGGCGCATAAAATTCCTGCTACAATTTTATCTCGTTGTCAACGCATTGACCTAAAACGGCTCGATTTACTAAAAATTAAAGAAAAGCTTATTTCTATTACCTCAAATTTTTCAGTAAAGGTAACAGATGATGCTCTTTCCCTTATTGCACGCCTTGCCGAAGGCAGTATGAGAGATGCTGAATCTTTTCTAGAAAATATCATCGCCTTTAATAAAGACTCTATTTCGGTAGACCAAGTCTATGATATCCTTGGATCGTGTCCTAAAAAATACTTTTTCTTGATAGATGAGGCTTTTGCAAATGATGATAAGGCTACAGCCTTTACATTAGCGCCAAAGCTTTTTTCCATCCATACTAATCTCACCTCTTTAATCGATGAACTCTCTACTCATTTTAAATATATCACTCAGACCCTTCTTAAACATCAAACAGATGAGATGATCTTGTTCACCGAAGAGGAAAAAAAGGGGTATCAAAAAGCGGCAACTATTTATACAATTGATCAAGCTCTTGAAATTTTAAATATTTTAGCAGATACCTATCACTATAGCTTCCCTCCGATCTCAAAACAAATTCATGTAGAGATGCTTTTACAAAAAATCCTATGCTGTAAATATGCAAAATCTGGGCAAGAGATCCTTGAACATTTGCGCGCTTTACAAAATGGGGTCCCTCCAGCTAAAGCTTCCATTCAACAAACTCCTCCCCCTCAAAAAGTAACAGTTGAGGTGAAAAGTGAACCTGTAATGGAAATTCCTAAAGAAAAATCTATACATTCAACTGAAAAAACAAGACAAGATACGATATTACAGTTTGCCTCTGTTGAGTTTGATGCAAAACTTAATCGATTGTAATTTTTTATTAGATTTGATATATTTTCGATCAAAAAAGTGAGGTTTTTATGGGTAGTGGATTTTCCAAAATGAAAAAGCAGCAAAAAGCGATGCATGCACAGATGGCTGAAATGAAAGAAGCCATGGAGAATAAGGAAATTGTTGGTTCCTCGGAAGGAAATTTAGTAAAAGTAACGCTAACTGGAACAAAAGCTTTTAAAAAGATCACTATCGACCCATCATGCGTTGACGCTGAAGATATTGAGGGGCTACAAGATCTCATTTCTTCTGCTTTTAAAGATGCAGAAGCCAAAGCTGACAATAGTATGGGAATGGGTGGGTTCTTTTAAGCCTGAGTCTTTATTCTCTCACCTTTAAACTAAAAACCCAATCTTTAAACAAGAGCTGCACTTTCACTATAAATTAGTTCCCTTATATCTTCAATAGAGGCAAGGGAAAGTGCTTTGTTTCCTAATTCTTTAGCCTCTTTTGTATCAATTTCTGCAAGTTTACGTCGAATTTTTGAGACATACCGCATACTACAAGAAAAATGTCTAACGCCTAAGCCAACTAAAAGTTTTGTATAATGTTCACAAGAGGCAGCCTCTCCACAAATACTTACCTCGATTCCTTCCTGATCTGCTGCAAGCACTACTTTATGAATTAATCGTAGAATAGATGGGTGGTAGAGTTGAAAAATTGATTCAGAATCAGGGCAGATTCTATCCATAGCAAGGGTATATTGCATTAAATCATTTGTCCCAATCGAAAAGAAATCACAAACTTTGGCAAAATGATCGGCAAGAAGTACAAAAGATGGAACCTCAACCATGCAGCCGATACTAAGCTTTGGAATCTCAACCCCAAGTTCTCTTGAAATTTCTTTTCTAGAATTTTCCATAAAAGATAAGGCCATTAACAGTTCATCATAATCGGTAACTAAAGGTAAAAGTAAACGTATATTTCCTTTTAATGAAGCGGCATATAACGCCTTTACTTGCATATTAAAAATCTCTGGATACTTCATTAAAAAGCGAATAGATCTACAACCAAGTGCTGGATTTGGTTCAAGTTCACCCATTTCTATGATTTTTTTATCACTACCAATATCAAACAATCTAAATGTTAAGAGTGCAGAAGAGGCTCCTTCAATAATTTCTTCATATCGATCAATTTGAAATTGCAATGAAAGGGTTGTTACCGCCTCTTGGAGAAATAAAAACTCTGTTCTAATCAGTCCTACTGCATCAATTTGATATTCAGAGATTTTTTTTAAATCATCCATACAATCAAAATTAGCAGAGACAGTGACTTTCTCCCCATCTTTACTCATCCCATACTTATGTTTGTCTTCAGAGGAAAAATATATTTTTGACTGCAGATCATTTTGTTTATAATAATGTTCCATAGTCTCTTTGCTTGGATGAATGATCACAAGACCAGTAAATCCATCAACAATGACATTTTCTCTTCCTAAATCTTCTAAAATAGATAAATTGATCCCTGAAACAAAAGGGATCCCCTTAGCTCTTGCAATCACCGCAGAATGGGACATCTCACCACCAATTTTGGAAATAAATCCTTCAATATATCCTTTTTTAGCCTCGGCAACTTTTGTGGGGATAATCTCATGATCGGCGTACACAGAATGAGGAATCATTTGATTTCTATCAAAACCAGATGTTGGATTCAAATGACGCAATATTCTATGGGATAAATCTTTTATATCAAGAAGGCGCTCCTCTACCTGATCTCCCTTCATATGCTTTCTAAACATTCTTTTATACTCATCCATCGCATACATAAAGACACTTTCAGTATTTTGATGCAAATGAGAGATCTTTTCTTCAATAGATGTAGAAATAATCGGATCCTGGAGCATCTGAATGTGAGCATCGATAATACCACAAACTTCATCAGAACCTTCATTTTTTAGATGTAGATATAAACTTTCTAACTCTTCTCGTGAGGCGCTTAATGCTCTTCTGTAACGGGCAATTTCAAAACTCACCTGTGTAGAGGTGATTGCAAACTCAGGTACACGAGCCTCTTTCCCCTTTGATAAGAAAAATGTGCCAATACCAATGCCTTCGCTAATTGGTATACCTTCAAGATGGATTTCTTTTTTTAGTTTTTTCAAAATAAACCAAAAGCACCTGAATAAGAGTAGGATCTTATACCAAATTTTGAAATATTATCAACAACTATTTTATCATCCATAATAACGTATCTTTCGACTTAGTGAACCAGTTTACTTTTTTTTGCTATAGTATCAAGCAACTTGATATTGAATTCTTTTGCAGAATTCACCCCCATCTTCTTCAATCTATGATTTAATACGATGGTTTCAATCAGTAAAACAGCGTCACGGCCAGGTTTTACTGGCAAGATATAATAAGGAACAGCAATGCCTAAAATATCTTTTGTTTTCTCCTCTAATCCCACTCTATCATAAAAATGATTATTATCCCAAGCTTCAAGCTTTACCACCACATCAATGTTTACCTTTTCGCTCACACAGACAGCACCATAAAGATGTGCTACGTTAATAATCCCAATTCCACGAATCTCCATCACATGGCGAGTAATCGATGGCCCCTCACCTTCTAAATAACTTCCTTCCCGTTTATTAATAATCACCACATCATCGGAAACAAGTCTATGCTGCCTGACAATTAAACCAAGTGCCGTTTCACTTTTTCCAATGGAGGAATCGCCTTGAATAAGCACCCCTTTTCCAAAAGCCTCTACTAAGGTTCCAGAAACTGACTCTGAAGGAGAAAAAAGTCTACTTAAATAATAGGTCACTTCTTGAATCACATGGGCTGTTCTAAAGGTGGAAACAAATAAAGGGATATTTAGATGATCACAAATTTCCTTCATCTCTACAAATTCATTCTTATCTCTTGAAATAAGAACCATTGGCAGCTCTGGCATTAAAATTCTCGATAACCTTTGCCGTCTATCCTCAGAGGTAAGCGTTTCTAAATATTCCATCTCCACACTTCCAAATACCAAAATTCGATCAGAGGAATATCCTTTTAAAAATCCGGTTAATGCAAGGCCAGGGCGTTCAATCTCATCTAAAGCAATTGATTTTGTAAGTCCCAAACTTCCTGCACGTAGTCGTAAGGCTAATGTCTTCTCAAAATCCTTAAAAAATTTTTCAATAGTTAACATAGATGATCCCCTAAAAATAAGACCTTGACTTTACCTTTTTTATTCTTTTAAGTATAGAATTAAGGGGAAATATGGAACGAAAAAAACTCATTATTATAGGCGGAGGATTCGCTGGAATTAATGTATGTAAGGGTCTAAAAAAAGCAGACTTAGAGATCACCATCATCGATAAAAAGAACCATCATTTATTTCAACCACTTCTTTATCAAGCAGCTACTGCAACCCTTTCACCTAGAGATATCTCTGTCTCTTTAAGAGAGGTTCTTGCTCGGCAAAAAAACACCACCGTTTTAATGGGTGAGGTGATAAGTATTGATAAAAAGAATAAAACGATCACACTAGAAAATGGGGATATTCTACAGTTTGACTACTTAGTTGTTGCAATCGGCGCCATGCATTCTTATTTTGGTAATGATCATTGGGAGAAATATGCCCCTGGTATTAAAACCCTTAAAGATGCCCTTGTTATTAGAAATCATATACTTTGTTCATTTGAACGTGCTGAAAGAGAGCAACATACAACACAAAGGCAAAGATATCTAAATTTTGTCATCGTTGGGGCAGGTCCAACAGGTGTGGAATTTGCCGGAACGATAGCAGAGCTGATCAAAACAACGCTCAAGCGAAATTTCAGACATATTGACCCTAAAAAAGCCAATATTTACCTTATCGAAGGTACAGAAAGAGTATTGCCCCCTTTTCCAGAAAAATTATCTGCCTATACTAGAAAGACATTAGAAAAAATGGGGGTTAAAGTCCTTACAAAAACTATTGTAACTGAGATTAATGAGTTTGGCGTACAAATGCACGATAAATTTATCGAATCTAACAATATTATTTGGGCTGCAGGAAATAGTGTCTCTTCAATGCTTGCGTCCCTTGATACAGAGCGTGATCGCTCTGGACGAGTAATTGTGGGAGAACATCTATCCATTCCAGATAGCCCTAATATCTTTGTAATAGGAGATTGCGCTCACTACAAAAATAAAAAAGGGGTGCCCCTACCTGGAGTTGCCACAGTTGCGATTCAACAAGGGCGCTACGTTGCAAAGCTTTTAAACAAACTACCTAAAAAATCTCGTCCTTTCTCCTACTTTGATAAAGGAAGCCTAGCCACCATCGGAACAGGAAAAGCGATTGCATCTGTAAGAGGTTTTAACTTTAAAGGACTTAGCGCATGGATCGTTTGGGTATTTGTTCACGTAGCCTTTTTGATAGGTTTTCGCAATCGATTATCTGTGATGTTTGAGTGGGTACTTCACCACATAACTGGTGCAAGAGCCGCTCGTATCATTCATGGATCCCTAAATGACGATAATCTAAAAAATAAGTAGTTAATAATTTATCTTAAGCAATAAACTTCTTTCGAAATTCACTTTGATTAACTCAAACCGATATCTACAGATATTAGACCACCCGGTCTTTGAGCTCACTAAAGAACTCAGAGATCAGGTGTGAATATATTTTTTAAATTTACCTTGTGTAAAATGAATAACTTAGTTGGATACGCATTTTTTCGATCTCACAATCTTTAAAGCTTCTTCGTAAGGCTCCTGATATAAATCTGAATACTGGTTAGCATTTGGCGCATGTGAGTCATAAAAAATAATGTCGTCTTTTCCAAGTAAGATACTTGCTGTACTTCCATCTGTAATATTTTTACCATACTTATCGGAGAAATAGATATTAACTTTTGCTCTTGCTCTCGAAAATGGATAATCACGCAAATACGGACGTATTTTTTCATGTTCATTGACCATTTGAACGAATTTTTCATTACATTCGATAAACATCTCTCGAGCCTGATCGATAGTTACCTTCCCTACAAAAGTAAATCCGATCTTAACTCTTTCGACATCATCTACCATCGATGACCCTACATTGTAGGGTTGTAATTTATATTTTGCATGAGCCCATTTTGAACAATTTTTATAAATTTCATTTAGAGATTGTACAAGAACAGACTCTCCAAGTCTTACCCTTTTAGCTGGAGGAGGTGGTGGGTCTTTTTGGAGAACCCCATCTTTATAGTCTGCATGAAGAAGTTGCTTACGCTCGACAGTCCAAGATTCTAATGCACCATTAAGCTTCCCATTTTTATATACAGTAGCAAGGAATAATCCACCAGTTGTATGATAAGTATATTGCTTTCTATCAAATTCCCCCTTTTCATTAAACCAAAGAACATGCGCTTCTTTTGTAATTTCGCCAACCTTTGTCCAAAAAAATGTAATATGTATCCCTTGTTTTACACCCTCATTAAAAAACCCCTTAAATGCATCTCTTCCATTATCATGGAAGCCATGAACATGACCATGGGCTTTACCATTTTTAAAAGGGATGTGTGCTCGCTTTATTCCATTAGGCCAATACTCAGTATACACCCCTTCTCCTGTAGGTTGCTTTTGAACAGCATCTTCTACCCTTGCAAAAAAATCTGCTCCAAAATGCTCGGAAATTAACCCATCGATCATTTCATGCAAAGAGCCTGTTAAATTCTGTACCCCTTGTTTTACTCCAAACACCTGTTCTTCCCATTCTGGGGTAATGATTTTTGGACTATCGATCACTTTTTCCTCCCCAAAAATAAAGCAGCTAAATAAAAGCAACCTGGTTATCTGAGTCAGCATAGAATACCTATTTTTTCGATCTCACAATCTTTAACGCTTCCTCGTATGGTTCCTTTATAATAACCTCACTTGATGAAGTAGGGGATTTTTTAGCTCTATAAAAAATTTTATCATCTATTCCAAGCAATATTCGTGATATGCTTCCATCAGCATTATCTATCCTATATTTATTACAAAACCCGATATATACTTCAACTCGTTTTCTAGAAAATGGAAAGTCGCGTAGATAGGGGCGGATTTTTTCATGTTCATTGACCATTTGAGTGAGTTTTTCATTACATTCGATAAACATTTCTCGAGCTTGATCGATAGTTACCTTCCCTACAAATACAAATTCAATCCCAACCTCTTCTACATCATCTATTTTCGATGCCTCTACATTATAGAGTTGTAATTTATATTTTTCGTAAGCCCATTTTGCACAATTTGTGCAAATTTCATTTAGAGATTTTACAAGAACAGACTCTCCAAGTCTTACCCTTTTAGCTGGAGGAGGTGGTGGGTCTTTTTGGAGAACCCCATCTTTATAGTCTGCATTAAGAAGTTGCTTACCCTTGACAGGCCAAGATTCTAATGGGCCATTAAGCTTTCCATTTTTATATACAGTAGCAAGGAATATTCCCCCCGTTTTACGATGAGTATATTGGTTTCTATCAAACTCCCCTTTTTCATTAAACCAAAGAACATGCGCTTCTTTTGTAATTTCGCCAACTTTTGTCCAGAAAAATGTAATATGCACCCCTTGTTTTACGCCTTCATTAAAAAAACCTTTAAACGCATCTCTTCCATTATCATGATAGCCATGAACATGACCATGAGCTTTACCATTTTTAAAAGGGATGTGTGCTCGCTTTATTCCATTAGGCCAATACTCAGTATACACCCCTTCTCCAGTAGGTTGCTTTTGAACAGCATCCTCTACCCTTGCAAAAAAATCTGCTCCAAAATGCTCGGAAATTAACCCATCGATCATTTCATGTAAAGAGCCTGTTACACTTTGTATTCCTTGCTTCACTCCAAACACTCGCTCTTCCCACTCTGGGGTAATGATTTTTGGACTATCGATCCCTTTTTCCTCTCCAAATATAAAGCAGCTAAATAGAAGCAACCTACCTATTTTCACCCACATGTAACCTTCCTTTATCATGTAAATCATCAAACATTTCTTTAATATCATTTAAATACGTTGGGCCTAAAATAGCATGTTCTTTGAATATATAGTATAATTCATTTTTTCTAATTTTTACATCGATCATTCTTACCGCATTCCCATTTGTTTCATTTGAAAACCACCCCGTAGTGTAATCTCCCTTAGAATAGACGTTATCTGTTTCAGGTCCAAAATCTTTGGACATGGGTTTTGCCGAAGCTACTGTTTTTAAGATAAAATGCTTTCTCATTCTACCTTGATCTTCCGGACTCATATTATTGTAGGTAGAGCAAAAGGTTGCTCCAGATCCGCTGTAGGGCATAAGCATTCCTTTGGATCCTATGTTTTCTTTTTCAATGAAGTCGAGTAACTCTGTAAAGATGGTAGTAAACGTAGACACATTCGAAGTTTTACAATCATTTCTTTCGTTAAAAACCCTTCTTGCATCGCTTAATACCCCTTTGGTAGGGTTGTAAATACCAAGTATAGGAAACCCTTGGGGAGCAATACCTGCTAGCGACCGCATCGTAGAATAGAATTGTTCTTTTGTTGTATTAATTCCGTTCATATAAATCAACAATCCAATTTGATCATCTCTTGCACTCATGATACTGGAAAGTTTAGGAAAGAGGTTAAACTCACGGTTTTCAATTTCATTTGCGGTTAACTGAATATAATTTGGTCTTGAGCAAATCAGCATCATATCCACGTTAATCCCTGAAAAAGTAGCAGGTCCAGCAAACACCACTGGGGCATTGTAACCACTTATATTTGTTGGAAAATTACTATGAAAATTAAAGCAGATATTATCAGAGTTAAATTGATTATATCTCATCCCTTGATACGAGGTGGAAAAAATCCATTCAACCTCCAAACCAAACTGATCTAGCCGATTAAGTGGGCTATTTAAGACGTAACGATAGAGATTTCTACCGTCGACAAACCCCAGCGGGTCAGGGGTAATCCATCGTTTTAGTGCCGGATCGTAAAAGCGATAACGAAAGATCAAAAGTCCTTCATCCATCCGCTTGGAAGCAAATCTCCATGGGTTGATAAACGTTCCCGACTCTTCTTCTCCAAAAGCATTACAAGGATATTTCTCCTGTAAAACACCCCTTTCATCTACAAGAGCGATGATATTTCCTTGCACATCATGAAGCGGCACATACCATTTTCCTTGAAGATAAAGTGCAACGGATGCTCCCGCATCTGCTTTTACCCCAAGACCGAGCACTTTTAATTCAAAAATCTTTCCAGCACTATCCATTCTACCAATTTCAAAATCATTATCGTACAGGAAGATCAGCTCCTCATCGTTTGTTTGCTTTGAAAAAATTCTTGAAAATGGATCGTAGGTATAGCAAACCGTTTTTTCAGGGGTGACAATGGTTTTTAAGCGACCAAAAGCATCAAAAGTATAGCTTGTTTCATTTCTTTGGGTTAAATTGCCGTTTGCATCATAATTAAAGTCTTCGTTGACACTTGAAACAATTTGGTTCAGATCATTAATTTTGCAATCAGTTGGATTGCCTAACGAGTCAAAGCTATAGCTCTTTTCCCCTTCTTTGATGAGTTGATCCAAAGGATCATAAAGATAATCTCTATCCCCCGTTAGTGAGTCTATTTTATTTGTCACAAGGCTAGTAGGTCCAAAGGTGAGTTCAATATGATGAAAAGGGGAGCTCATCTTATAAGGTCTTTCTAAAATATCTCGACAGCTTTTTACCGCACCTAAATGAAAGGGAAGTTGCTCTGTCTCCACATGGCCGTTTGGATCAAATTCTGTATAACTATGGGAAAATTGAGTAGATCGATCAGATGAATAATAAGACACTGAGGTCATATAGCTTTCATCATATTCATATTCAATAAGGCTATTATCTGGTAATATCATCTGCTTTACTCTACCTAACCGATCATAGTTCCAAAATGTCTTAAATCCTAAAAAATTTGTCTCCTCAGCCACTTCTCCAAATATTGTATAAGAGCGATTTAATGAAGCATTTAGAATATGATCGATCACTTCTATAAGATCCCTACCATCATAAATATATTCATAATGGATCGTACCATCGGAGCTTTTCACCCCTGTGATTTGATCAAGGCCGTTATACCAAGTAGAAATTTCCACCCCATTTGGCAGAGTCTTTTGTACAAGACGTCCTTTACAATCATACTTATAATAGGTGGTTTTCTTCCCCGATTCAACTTCTTCTATAAGACGATTCATGCAGTCATAGCGGTAAGTGACATCGATATTATGTTCATTAGTAAATCGTCTAGCAAGATTTCCCTCCTTATCATAGCTAAAGGTTTCTGAAAAAAGAAGATTACCTGATTCATCCAGCTTTTGTGTTTCAATGACCCTTGAAAGTGGATCAAAATATTCTACTGTTTGATGTCCTAAGGGGTCAACTTCAGTACGAGTATAATCTTCATAAAGAAATAGAGTCTTTTGATCTAAAGGATCAATATGAGAAATCAAGCGCCCTTCAAAATCATAGGCAAATCGATCTTCTGCTTTTCCGCACGAGGTGATTTTAGTAGATTTGGATTTTTTCCCCTCATTATTGTATTTATAATGAATGATCCCCTTATCATTTGTATGCGTTGTAATCACGCGCACTTCGATATCGTGCAACTCGATGGTAGTGACATCTTCTTGCTGAGTTTTATAGATAAGGTTCATCTCGTCATAAAAAAACTCTTTCTTCCTTCCACCCACATCCTCAGAAATTTTTCTACCAAATGAATCATGTTCATAATTAGTGATAAGCCCATTAGAGCTAATCACTTTCTTTAATAGCACTCCTTGATATTCATATACTTCCTCTAAATCCTCTTCCTTTTTCGAAATAAGCCTTTTGAGTAGATCATAGGCGTATGTGATCTTCGAACCATCTTGAAGAGTCGTCTCTATTAAATTTCCATTTGCGCTATAGCGATGAAAAACTTCCGAGCCATCGGCAAAAAGAATATACGTAGGCTTGTGAAATATATTATAGGAAGTTTTTGTAATATGTCCGTTAGGTGAAGTTTCTTTTACTACATTGCCAAACCCATCATATTCATATAACGTCTCAATCTCTAGTGGAAGTGATTTTTTGATGCACCTTCCAAAACAATCATAAACATATTTAGTAGAGGCGCCTTTATAATCCACCTCCTCTATTAAATTTCCTTTCAGATCATATTTACTATAGCTAACCCTTCCGTCCACTTCACAAGAAATGGGTCTGTGACATTTATCATAGGTAATTGTTTTTTTTGGCGATCCAATCATTTTTATTTGTATTGGATTTCCCCACTCATCATAAACATATTCTTCCTTTCCCCCAAGAGGATGAGTTTTAGAAAGAATTCTTCCTAAACCATCATAGGTGGTAGTGGTTTCTCTATTGGTTGTACTTTCTTTGACCAATTGACGAGCATCATTATATTCATAAAAAATGGTGTCTTGTCCGTTATCTATTTTGGTAACAAGTCCTGTATTAGGATCTGTTGTATAAACAGTTTTAGTATCCAAAAAACCATCGGAAGAAATTTTTTCTTTTACAAGGTGGTTTTCATCATAGAGGGTACGCTCCTCTAATAATAAAGAATCAACGTTTAATGTTCTTTTACAAGTGATTAAATCGGTATTTTTTAGATATTCATATTGAAAAGTGAGGCCACTTTCTTCCCTTTCCTCTATACATAAATGCGCACTATTATAAGTGTACCATTTTGAGTAGCTTTGATCACCAGTGATTGTCTCGCAAATGACGTTTTTAAACTTATCATAGGCAAAGGTTTTTGAAAAAAGGAGGGTCCCTTCTTTATCGCAATAGGTTTTTTTTATTAGATTTCCATCTTGCCAGAAGAATTCTTCAATAGAGCCATCTGGATATTGAATTTTTTCAAGAGCCCCTCCACTAAAATGATACTTTGTATCAATACCGTGACAATCTCGAACTGTAGTAACTTTGTTCACATAGAAAAAGTCACATAACTTCTCTCCATTTTTAGAAATAGACTGCACCTTATAGACAGTTTGATCATTAAACCGAACAGATTGACCTCTTGAAATTAACCCTCGACTATTTTTTACCTCTGGGAATACATAGGTAACGTTTAAGACCTCTTGATCAGAGATGGAAATATTTTCTACCCACAATTTATTTGAATATTCATCCTCTACATAAGAAAAGCATGTTTGAGCCATCCCCTCTTTTCTCATGGAAATTAAATGACAGCGCTTATTCATAGCCTTTCCTGAGTAATGAATTTTTTTTCCATCACAACAGGAAGCAATAATTTGAAACATCGGATAGTCATTTTTTTGTTGAAGGGTAACGCTGGAAAATCCATTAGAAACAGTTGCCTTTTTCCCATCTTCACTATACGTAAATGTAATTTTATGACCAGATGAAGTTGTCTCTTCAGATAAAAGATATTCTGAACCAATACCCTTATAAAGCTTAAAAAGCCGGCCGATCCCTCTTTTTACCTTTTTACTTTTTTTATAGATTCGAACTCCACCATCTGCTAAGTATAGATAAGCCATACCCGATTTTGAATGAATTTCTAACCGATTATTAAGGGGATTTTCTCGATAGTTCATCGCAAGTGATTTTCGATCGTTTGAAATATCAGGTTTCATATAAATGATCGTCTTTGTTGATTTTTCAGCCATATAGCTTATTAACCCACCATTTGATTCAATTATATGAGCACTATTAAAATCATCATCCAAATATAGCTGCGCATGAGAAAAAAAACTCCACCCTTCAGTAAAATTCCACTTTGCATGAGAGGCTTTGGTTTGATGACCTGAATTGTAACTTCGATAGACCGAAAGAGGGATTCCACCATTAATCTGATTGTCTTCAAAACAAAGCTGCAATTTTCCTGTAATTACATTTACATGATTGACAACTTCTGAAGAAAAAAGATGAACACAAATAAGGAAAATTGCTGACAAAAATCTTCTCATAGATTTCCTATTACCTTAAACTTTAAGTAGTAATATGTAATTCAAAATTAATAAATGTCAATAGAATTTTATATATCGATTTTGCCAAGAAAAAAAAGTAGCTAATAAGAAATTCTTTATCTAAACTCTTTTGCCATGAAACGGTTTTATTTTTCCTGGGAAAGATTTCCTGCATTATTTATCCTTGCCTCCTTAATCTCTGGGGCCCTTCTTTCTAAAAGTCTTTACGCGCCACTTCTGTTTGCATTTACCCATCAAAGACGCAGCTTTAAAATCGGTTATCTTGTTTTAGCCCTATCTACCGCTATCTTATTTAAAACTGATAGGGACAAAGCTCTTGAAACCTCCTGGGTTGCAGCCTACGTAAAACCAGTTGAAATCAAGGAATCAAATAATAGGATGTTTATGATCGCAAAGATCCCCTATCTTAAAACAGAAGATGGGGGTGAATATAGGAAACTTTCGGTGATTATCCCTCTGTCAAAATACAATCGGCCGGTGATGAACTGTCACTACATTATCAAAGGAAGACTCAAAAAAACCACAGGTGGTTATAGCCTTACTCCGAATTCGTGGGAAAAAGTAGAAAAAACCCTATCATTTACTGAAAATCGCTATTTTCTTAAACAAGCTGCTCGAAAAATCATTAATTCTCACACAAAAGATGAAGATGTTCGCGCTTACTTTTCAGCTCTTGTTACAGGTTTTATAGACGATCCTTGCTTAAAGCAAAGTTTCCTTATAACAGGAATGCTTCATACCCTTGCCATCTCAGGATTTCATTTTTCATGGATTATTTTTATCCTCTCAGTTCCACTTACACTTATTTTCCCAAAAAAATATGCAATGATTTTCCTTCTTTTTTTTGCATGGCTCTATTTTTTATTCCTTGGTCAAGGTGCCTCTATTTCTCGTGCATGGATTTCCATATCCATTTTCCTTGTCACTCTACTTTTATCAAAAGTTCCCATCCCTTTAAACGCCCTTGGTGTGGCAGGAATTATCTCTATCCTTATTGATCCCTATTCGGTTTTTGAACTTGCCTTTTCCTTAAGTTATCTTGCCACCTTTGCAATTTTAACCCTTCACTCATTCATCTCTGAATCAACTAATTATTTTTGTAAAAAAAGGGATAAAAAGGTGTTGATGATGATGCCCTTTATGCATAAATGCGCCTACTATCCATTACGCTTTTTTTTAAGTAGCTTTCTTCTTTCTCTCCTTATTCAAATCGTTCTTTTACCCATTTTGATCCATCAATTCACCTTTTTCCCCCTCTGGGGCCTTTTTTATAATGGATTTTTTCCTCTTTCTATGATCCCAACCTTAATCTTTCTACTTTTGGCTTTTGCCTTTCACCCAATCTTTGGGTCGGCCTTTTTTTGGAAAATTAATGAAACTTTTTCAAAACCGTTTCTGGAGTCTCTTATTTACGGAAAAGGATTTTCACCGTTGCTGATAAAGTTGCCCCCTCTTAATACTCAACTGCTAACCTTTTGCGGTTGCGCCCTTGTTTTCCTCTGTTTTAGTAGAGAAAAAGTGGCCCATGAGGATCATCTTATTTCTTTAGATGATTGCTCTTGACATAATCCCCTTTTGAATGATAAGATTTTTCCTTTCATGCGGCGATAGTAGCTCAGTTGGTTAGAGCGCCTGATTGTGGTTCAGGAGGTCGCGAGTTCGAGCCTCGTTTATCGCCCTTTTTTATATTTACTTTTATCCTTGTTAAAAATATGATTCGTTAAAATTTAAAATTTTAAGGAGTCTTTTTTAATGAAAAATATATATATACTGCTATCTCTATTTTATGCTATGTCATTCCAATCCATAGTTGCTAATAAATTTTCAGCAGGGGATGGTTACAACAATTGTGATATGTTAACAAACGGAGAGTTCTTATTTCTTAATGAATTCGTAAAAGACAAACCTGATTTAATTATCTTTGATATTGGAGCAAATATAGGAGAATGGAGTTCTGAGGTGATCAAAATCAATAGCACAATTAAAATTTTTGCATTTGAACCAAACCCAACAACGTTTAAAAAATTTATCTCATACCACGTTAACAATATTAATATTTCCGCCTTTAACTTAGGTCTGTCGGATAAACAAAATGACGATATAAGCTTTTATAGTTATAGCCTTTCTGTACTAGATGGATTGTATGATAGACCAATCCTTAAAGATATTCTTAAGGAAGTACCAACGGAAATAAAGGTTAGTATTTCAACACTTGATCACTTTTGTCAGGAGAATTCTATTGAACATATTGATCTTATAAAAATAGACACTGAAGGTGAGGAGTATCGTATCCTTGTTGGAGCAAGTAATATGCTTGAAAAAGGTGCAATATCCGCCATTCAATTCGAATATGGTGGGTGTTATGAAGATTCAAAATGTAAACTGGAAGATGTTTATAACATGTTGAGATCTTTTCATTATGCAATCTATCGTTTACTTCCAAATGGTAAAACACAAATTACAGAATGGAATCCGTCTCTAGAAAATTTTCAATATAGTAATTACATAGCAATACTTGAAGAATAGTTGAATGCTTACCTAATCGGCTTTACCTCTAAAAATAGATATTTTTTTAGGTAAAGCTAATTGAGCAAGATCTCTATTGACCTTTGTGTCTTAGTATCTTTGTGTCTTCGTGTTAAATTTTTAAAATCAACTTTAAGCTGCTACTGCTCTTCTACATCATCGCGAAGGATTCGACGAGGGCGGCTGCCATCGCCTGCACTGATGATCCCATTTTCTTGCAAAGCATCAATTAATGAGGCTGCACGTGCATAACCGATTTTCAATTTTCTTTGCAAAAAGGTGGTTGAAGCTGTTTTAAAGGTAAGGACGATTTCTAAAGCCTTTGGATATAACGGATCCATCCCCTCTTCTTTTTCTTGGACCATTTGCTCTTCTGAGGAAATATTATCAAAAGATTGAAATAAATAGTTTGTAGGAAAACGGTCTTGAATATGTGAGACTACTTTTTTAATATCTTCATCACACACATACACCCCTTGACATCGAAGCAGCTCGGCGGTTCCTGGGGCTAGAAAAAGCATATCTCCATTTCCGAGCAGACTTTCGGCGCCATTTTCATCCAAGATGATCTGGCTGTTGATTCTGGAGGAAACTTTAAAAGCGATTCGAGTTGGAAAGTTTGCTTTAATCAGTCCAGTAATCACCTCTCGAGAGGGTCTTTGGGTGGCAAGCACTAAGTGTATACCGACAGCTCTAGCCATTTGAGCAATACGTGCAATAGGTGTTTCCAAATCTGAGGAAGAGGTCATCATAAGATCTGCGAACTCATCGATGATTGCTACCATAAAATACATCTCTTTTGGGATCTCCATTTCAAGGCTATCTTCAAATTCCTTATCGATCTTACGCTTGTTAAAGCTATGGATATTTCTAACTCCTAAAAGTTTTAACATTTCATAGCGCATCTTCATTTCTTTTACCATCCATTTAAGCGCTGCATAAGCACCTTCTGGCTCTGTAATCACAGGGGCAATTAAATGAGGGATTTTTGCAAAAAAAGTAAGCTCCACTTTTTTTGGATCGATTAATAAAAGCTTCACCTTATCAGGCGTTGAATTCATCAAAATGGACATGATCATGGTATTTATACAGACAGATTTACCAGAACCAGTAGCACCTGCAATAATACAGTGGGGCATCTTGGTTAAATCACACATCACATCTTCTCCACGAACAGTTTTTCCAAGAAGCACTGGTATATGATGCTTTGTAGGCAATTTACGGTAGGCATTAAGCATATCTTTAAAGCCCACATCTTGCGGAAGAGTAGATGGAATCTCCACACCCACAGCAGCTTTTCCTGGAATAGGGGCAATAATTCGGATGGAACGTGCTTGTAAATTCAGTGCAATATCATTTTCTAACGCTTTGATTTTTTGAACTTTTACCCCAATTGCTGGATGAACTTCAAATGAGGTGATAGTTGGGCCAGAGTGAATATGGCCCACTTTTGCCTCTATTGAAAAACTAGCTAATGTCTCCTCTAAAATGCGTGCTTTTTCCTGCAATTCTCTTTTCAATCCCGTTTGATCCACAGCAATTGTATCTGACAGTAAGTCTATCGGTGGTAAATTATAATTTGCTTCAGAAGCTTTAGTCGGGGGCGATTTCTTCTGCATCGTAAATTCAACTTTAGGATCAGTTTTAGCTTCAGTTGCAAAAGAGTGAGTTTGAATAATTTTTTGTTTCTGCGGCTGTGGGAGCATTTTTAGTGACTGCTGCACACCTTTGGTAGGTTTTGAGGGTGATTCATTTTTAGTTTTTTTTTCGTTAAATCCTGTAAAAGGGGGAAAAACGGAGGCAGCAAGAGGGGCTCTTTCATTTTTTTTTGTTGTCTTGACCTGCATAAATGAGAATTTTCTCATAAGAACTAGAATTTTTCTCAAAACCATGACTGCAGAATCTGAAATATAGGGTAGAAAATTTAATAGACGTCTTGTGATTTTTACAAAACTTAAATCGGTAAGTAAAATAAAGCCAATAATTGCTAAATTAAAAAAGGTGAGCAACACCCCTACATCACTTAATAAATGTTGTAAGTTAAAGGATACAAGATCTTTATATAAATAATAAAATGGAACCCCACCTAAATTATAGCGCGTATATTTTACTGGAACAGCTGCTTTGATAATCACAGATTCAGAATAAACTCGTTCATACAAAGGGGAAAAATCAAGCCATTTAGTTTCTGCAAAAAGGTTTAATAATATACAAATGGAAAATACATGTAGGCATAGATAAGCAATCTTTGTGGCCAAACCCTTTCGATCCCTATCCTTCATAAATTTCCAACCAAAAAAAGTCATAAAGGCAATAAGAATATAGCTACCAAGTCCAAAAAGATAATGCAGACTATGAGCTATTAAATGTCCTGCAAGCCCTAAGATATTTTGTTCATGATGGCCATCGACAAATGAAAATAGGCACAAAAAGACAAAAATGCTTCCGGCAATGATAAAAACACCCCTTGCTTCAGGGTGTGGCTCACTTTTTACTGGGATTTTTTTTGGTATACGAGGGGCCCTTTTCATATCTCTTCTATATATCATAAATCAGTTTATAAAACTAGCCTACATTTAACCAAAAAGAAACCCTTTCACTTTTGCACGCTCTTTTGTATACTTTAGCTAAGGAGTAGGTTTACAATGCGTGGTATTTGTCCTCTTTCTTCGGGTTCTCAAGGTAATGTTATTTACGTAGGATCGGGAAAAACTAAACTTTTGTTTGATGTAGGATTGAGTTTTAAAAAGATTCAAGAAAAGCTTGCTGAAATTGATTTGACCATCGATGATATTGATGGAATTGTCATTTCACATGAACACAGTGACCACATCAAAGGATTAGAGCAAATTGCAAAATCTACTACAATTCCTATTTTATGTAATGGCGATACTGCAAAAGCTATTTGTGCAGAAATCGATACAAGACCAAATTTTAAGATCTTTTCCACAGGCGAGCCTTTTGTTTTTGGGGATATTACCATCACCCCATTTAGTATCCAACATGATACTTTAGATCCCTGTGCCTTTACCTTAGCCTTTGATGGTCTAAAAGTGGGTATTTGCACCGACCTTGGCTTTGCTTCGAATTTAGTAGCCCATCATTTACAAGGTTGTGATTACCTTTATATTGAGGCCAATCATGAAGAAGCGATGGTTCATGCCTGTGCAAGACCCTTGATATACAAAAAGCGGGTGCTAGGAAGGCAGGGCCATCTATCTAATAAGGCCTGCGCTGAACTGATCGAAAAAATCCATCACGACGGGCTTAAGCACATCTACCTAGCCCACCTTTCCTCTGAGTGCAATGATCCAGATGTTGCTTTAAAAACCGTTGGGGACCATTTGGCAAAACTTGGCCTAAAGCCCCCCCTTTCTATCGCTTTTCAAGACAAAGTTAGTAAGAAAATCGAGTTTTAATCATAGTATTTATTTTAATTATTGAATTTTAGCTGTTATTTTCATTATAATTACTCTATAACTAAAGTAGAATTTTATTATGAAGAGAAAAAAATCCACCCCTTTATTGGATATTCAGGACATGTTTACCATTAAAAGGCCAAGACAAAGGCTTACAATCCCCTTAATTGTGGGTAGTGCTCTGACCGTTATTGGCTTTATGACCCATTCCCTCTTTTTCTTCCCAATGGTGGTGGCAATTTTTATCGTTGTTTATCTAAGTATCGGACTGTTTTTTTCAGCGGCAATTATTACAACTAGAGCCTTGATCGTGCCGTCAGCAAATGAGCTGTTAAAGGCAAAAAAAGGGGATCATTACTATCAATCCAACACCTCTATCACCTTAAAAGATGGGGTGGTGTTAACTGGGGCATTTTTACCTAACAAGGAAGATAACAGAGAAAATAAAGATCGGGATCTAGTAATTGTCTTTCATGGCAATAGCTATTTTGCCAGTAATGCAGGCGCTTGCGCCAAAGTTAAGGCAACAGAGGCGTTCAAAACTCATGATATATTAGAGATGAACTACCGAGGAACGGCCAATTCTGAAGGAACCATGGGAACTCAGAGGCAAAATGTGAAAGATGGGATTGAAATTGTTGAAGCAGCCTTAGCCCGTGGATACTGTCTTAAAAATATCATTTTATTAGGGCATTGCTTAGGTGCTTCTATTGCAGTATCGGTAAAATCCCATTTTAGTAAACAAAGAAAGGCCACTGAATATCCAACCCTTATTGCTTATCAAAGTAGCTTTAGGTTGGATAAACTAGGTTCAAGACCCATTAAATGGCCCCTATTAAAAATGGTCACAGAAAAAATCGTTCACTTACTTCTTGGATGCATGGGCTGGAATTATCAATTTTCACCAAAAGAATGGAAATCTCTTAAAGGGACAAATATTGCCATTGGAGGCGGAAAAAAAGATAAAATCGTTCCCCCTTATATGGATTTGGCTGTCTACTTAAAGGATCATGGAATTACATCAAACGTATGGGTGCGAGATGAAGATCACAACACCTTTAACTTTGAATGTATGAGATTTAGCTCTTAATTTTTTACTATAAATTAACACCCCCTTAGAATATAATTTATCTTTTTTTTAAGGATACAAAATGACAACAGCTGTTTCAAAAAATGTATTACAAATAAGCGATGAATTTAAAGTCGACAAACCAAAGCACAACTATACACTTATCATTACTGGCATAGTAGCATTAGTAGGGATTGTAGCCTTAGTCGTAGCTTCGTATTTCTTTCTACCTCTTGCAGCAGCTATTGCCTTGACAGTGGGAGGGACACTGCTTGCTGCTTTCGATGCAATGTTAATTGCCACAAGAATACTTCTTATTCCTTCTTCAAACTCTCCTTTCAAAAGCTCTGGGAATGATTCTGATTACAAAGTGAATGCATCCTTAAAATTAGAAGATGGTACGATTTTAAAAGGAGCTATGTTGCAAGATAAAACCAAAAAGAATGATGAAAAACATATTGCTATTCTTTTTCATGGCAATGGTGTCTTTGCAAATGAAGGTCACCTTAAGGGCTATATGAAAAATACTAAGATTTATCAAAATTACGATGCTCTGGAAATGAACTACCGGGGCTGTTCAAATTCTACAGGTGATTTTGCCTCTCATAGCCAACATGTCAAAGATCAAATCGAAGTGGTTCAATCACTCCTTGATCAAGGTTACAAACTAGAAAATATGGTCCTTATTGGACACTCTCTTGGTGGATCAATAGCAACATGTGTAAAAGAACATTTTGATAAAAAAGTAGAGCCAGGAAAAAATCCTTGCGCCATTGTTGCTTACCATACATTTCATAAGTTAAGTGAGGTTATTTCAGGGAAAATGGGTACTCCGGTAATTAAAGAGATTGTAAAAGGGTTAACAAAACTAAGTCTATCTACCCTTGGTTGGGACGTAAATTTTGACTGGAAAAGATGGAACGCCCTAAAAGGGGAAAAAATAGTGATAGGTGGAAGTCATATGGATAATGTGATTCCTCCAAATATGTCTTTGGCCGATTATCTAAAGGATAAAAAAGCAAATGGTCAAATCCATATAAGAAACAAATCTCATATGGATATTGATTTTGATTGTATTTCAACCACAAAAGTTTAAATTATTCTTTTGATTTTTTAGATTTGATACGAGTTACTTCTTTCATCTTCTCTTTCTTCTCTAAAGCACGCTCTTTTAAGCTTTTCTTTGGCTTCATCTTTGGAATAACGCCTTGAAGAAGGGATGATAATCCTTTTGACTCTTCACTTGATTCTTCTTGAGAGATATCTTTTGTAGCAAGATCCATAGAAGACTCTGAAAGCTCTACAGTCTTTAATCGATCAGATAGCTGTCTTAATGATTCAAGACGTTGTGATAAAGCATGCAATTTCTTATCAACAGGAGCTTTTGAAGAGCCTTTCATACTAGCAAGTAGGGTCTCTTCTGAATCAAATTTAGATGAAAACATTGCCGCAGCGTTACTATATTCTGGAGAAAAAACAAAAGGTCTAAGTGTTGAGGGAACTGTGGTATAAAAATCATCGGCTAGCCCTGGTTCTAACTCCTCTTTAGCTTGTTGTTTTGGAGGTCTTCCCCTTTTTGGCCTTGGATTTAACGCATCACTTGAATAATACATTTTTGACTTAGCTTCCAATAGATCCCTTGCCTGAGCAATATCTTTTGAGACTCTAACGGTAAACTTATGTTCCTTTAACTTTTCAAGAGAAGAAACAGACATTTCTAGATCTTCTTCAAAGACAAACACCACTTCATTTTCACGTAAAAATTCAATAATTCTTACTCTTGATCTTTCTTGATAAAACTGCTGCCATTTGTCAAGCTCTGCTAAATGATCATAAACAAATTCAAGAAAATTTTCGCGCGCTCCACGAGAGTTTATTATCTCTAAAAGTTTTTCTTTAGTATCGATATCATAAACTTTTTCTATAACAAAACCTTCCATGAATTTTCTTGTTTCATAGTAGGTCAATTTTGGAATAGCCACATATCTATCGCTGTTTTCTTTCAGCTCTTTTTCCGCTAAACCTAGCTCTTCCTCCCCTTTATCAAGGTCAAAATAGACTAAAAAACCTTCAAGCTTGTCTAGATAAAAGTCTCTTACATCATTTGCTTTAGAAAAAACTTCTAGAAGTCTATGGTATCGAAGAATTAGTGGTTGTCTACATTTTATAGGCTGGCCGTTCATACATTCCTTTTATTCGAAAATTCACTTTTAGTTAGAGTTTATCACAGATAAACGGAAAATACAACTTCCTTTTTTATTGAGGATTAATGCAAAACTCTTTATCCTATACTAAAATATAAAGGATGTGATTATGTTATCAATCAAAAAAATACTACAAGACCCAGCTACTATTGAAAAACTTCTAAAAACAAAAGATCCTGCCATTTCCCTTAAAGAGTTGATTGATAGCTATGAAACTTTTGCTGAAAACTTACTAAAACTTGAAGGCTTAAAAGAAAAACTCAACACCCTTTCTAAGGAAATTGGAGAAAAGAAACAAAAAAAGGAAGATACCTCTAAAATCATTGATAGTGTCGGATCTTTAAAAGTAGAAATTAAAGATCTCCAAGCTCTTTCAAACGATCAAAAACTTGAGTATGAAAAAAGGCTTGATGCTCTCCCTAATGTTCCTGATAGCCGTATTAAAGTATCTTTAGATCCAGCAGATAATGTTTGTATCAAAACAGTAGGCGAAAAGAGAATTTTTGACTTTCCTGTTAAAAACCATTTACAACTTGGCGAGCAAAATAAAATTTTTGACTTAGCTAGAGGTGCAAAAATTTCTGGTTCAGGTTTTCCAGTATATACAGGACTTGGAGCTCAAATTGAGTGGGCATTAATCAATTTAATGATTGACACTCATAAGAAAAATGGTTTTGAAATGCGCATGGTTCCTCACATGGTGAATGCATCAACGATGTATAGCTCTGGGCAGCTCCCAAAATTTGCCGAACAAGCGTTTCGTATTCATGACAAAGATTTTAATCATTACCTCATTCCTACCGCTGAGGTGGCTTTAAATGGTTTGTATATGGATGAAATAATGAATGAGGAAGAGCTTCCTAAAAAACTAATGTCTTATACACCTTGTTTTAGAAGGGAAGCTGGTGCTCATGGGAAAAATGAGCGTGGCTTAATTCGAATTCACCAATTTAATAAAGTAGAACTTTTTGCCTTCACAACTCCTGAGCAAAGTGATCAAATGTTTGATGCAATTATGGCCTCTGCTGAAGAAGTTTTACAAAAATTAAATCTTCACTATCGAAATATGTTACTTGTTACTGGCGATATGTCTTTTTGCGCATCTAAAACGGTAGATATTGAAGTCTATCTTCCAGGACAAGAGCGTTATTATGAAGTATCCTCTGTTTCAAATTGTACAGATTATCAGGCAAGACGCTCAAAAATCCGTTACTTTGATAAAGCTTCTGGAAAAAATACATTTGTTCATACGCTTAATGGATCAGGAACTGCTACTGCTCGCTTAATGGTTGCGCTACTTGAGAACAATCAAAATGCAGATGGAACATTTAACATTCCTGAAGCTTTGAAAAAATACTTATAAAAGGAAAAAGTCGTGTCAAAAAATACACATTATAAAGAAGGTGTTATTGAGCATATAAAAATGGCACGCAATAAAGGAAGTAAAGCAAGCTCTGAATTTCACGCAGTGGAAGTTCCAGGTCATATTTCAGCAGGTGCCGATAGTGCAAAAGATACTGCTGTATCAACTCTATTGATTCATATGATCGCATTTATGCTTGCAATACCCACAGACAAAATTTTCATCCTTCTGACTGTCTATATGTCTGGAATTTTTTTATGGAAAGTGGGTAGATCATTTCACCTTGCCTGGTCAAGACTAGAGAGGATCAATGCACTAGTACTTGAAGAAAAAAATGAAATAAGCACAAACCGAAACGAAGAAAGAGAAGAGCTGACTGATATGTATCGAGCAAAAGGTTTTACCGAACCTTTGCTTACAAAAATCATCGATGTGATGATGGCAGATGATAATAAACTGCTTGCTGTGATGCTTGAAGAAGAGCTTGGAATTCCAATGGAATCTTACGTTCATCCCTTAAAACAAGCACTCGGTGCAGCCTGCGGCGTAATACTTACCGCCCTTTCCATCCCCCTCGGACTTTTTATCTCAGATGAATATGGGCTATTTATGACAACGTTTATCATTACAGCTGCAGCCTCCTATTTAATGGCAAAAATAGAAAAAATCGAAGTTTTAGAAAATACCATCAAAGGAATAAGCTTAACTTTCTTAGCCACCTTTGCGACCTATTTTTTCACAAAATTTCTCATCGGAGAAATTTTATAATTTTTTTCCTTTTCGTATCTGTTATAGTCTAAATGTAACACACTTTAAATTGTAAGGGTTGTGCTATGGTTTTTGCCTTTCTCTGTGTTCTTTGTGCTCTCTAGCAAGCTTTGCCCCGGGTGGTAACATATGTATTTTGATTCACCTTAGATAAATTGAGTTTATCACTCTTTCAATTTCTCAAGAGAGGCTCTTTCCCTATCTTTTGCACGTACGATTTCTACAGCTGTATCATAGGGTTCTCTAGCAACATTTGTATAACTAAAGCTGTTTGGTTCACTAATGGAATATGCAATTTTATTAGCACCACTACTAACATGTGCAATACTTCCATCTTGATATGTCATTCCATTGGTATCACAAAAACCAAGACTCACTTGGGTTCTTATGTGTGTAAAGGGATATTCTCTTAAGTAAGGACGCAGCTTTTCATTTTTATTGATAATTTCTAGAAATCTTTCTCTTAATCTTACAATTAATTCCCTAGCTTCCTCAATCACACCTTTTTTATAAATAGTCATACTTACACTAATGCTTTCCACATCTTTCGGCATACTCGCCCCGCTTCCATCAGAAAAGACTCCAAATTCATTTACAGCAACTTTTTCAAATTCCCTAACAGCCTCATTAACATACCTACAATCATGACGAACTATTTGTCTTCTTCGAGCAGGTGCAGGAGGGGGGTATCTCCTCCTAAATCCTTTTTTATAATCAACCGAAAGATATTGCTTTTCTTTATCATCCCAAGCGCCCAGAGCTCCATGTGCTAATCCATTTTCATATATTACAACTGTCATTAATCTACCTGTAAAATAATACCTAGTTTGCTTTCCATCTAATTTTCCATCCTCATTATACCTTAAAATTCTAGCCTCTTTTGTTATTTGCATAGGGTTCACTTTATAAAATGTAATATGCGTTCCTTGCTTTACTCCATTACAAAAGTGCCCTTTAAATGCATCAACACCATTTTCATACCAACCATGAAGATGACCGTGAGCTTTTCCATCTTTAAACGGAAGTTTAGCTTTTAGGGTACCAGTGTCCCAATAATCAACAAATTCCCCCTCTCCATTTGGTTGTTTCTTGATAGCTTCAGAAATTTTTTTGATAAAGGCCTCATCAAATATGTCAGAGATCATTCCATTCACCATCTCATGGACCGCCTTATCTATGGTAGTCACCCCATATGTTATCCCTAAAACTTTTTCCTCCCACTCAGAGGTAATTTTATTAGGACCATCTATCTTAAGTATATCAGCAGATAAACACCCCATCGATAAAACTAAACAAGCAATAAGCGCTCTCATAAAACTCCTACTATTTCTTTATCATTTCAAGAGAGGCTCTTTCTCTATCTTTTGCACGTACGATTTCTAGAGCTTTAGCATAAGGCTCATCATAAGCATCTTTATACCTATAGCTGTTTGGCTCATTAATTAAGTAAAAAATTCTATCACTGGAACTATTAGTAACATGCGCAATACTCCCATCTTGATATGTTATTCCGCTTTTATCACAAAAACTAAGGCTAACTTGGGCTCTTAAGTGTGCAAAAGGATATTCCCTTAAATAAGGACGCAGTTTTTCATTTTGATTGATAATTTCTGTAAATCTTTCTGTCAATTTAACGATTAATTCCCTAGCTTCCTCAATCACACCTTTTTTATAAATAGTCAAACTTACACTAATGCTATCCACATCAAAAGGCATACTCGCCCCGCTTCCATCAGAAAAGACTCCAAATTCATTTGCAGCAACTTTTTCAAATTCCCTAACAGCCTCATTAACATACCTACAATCATGACGAACTATTTTTCTTCTTCGAGCAGGTGCAGGAGGGGGGTATCTTCTTCTAAATCCTTTTTTATAATCAACCGAAAGATATTGCTCTTCTTTATCATCCCAAGCCTCCAGTGCTCCATGTGCTAATCCATTTTCGTATATTACAACTGTCATTAATCTACCTGTACGGTAGCATTTTTCTTGCTCTCCATCTAATTTACCTTCCTCATTATACCTAAAAATTCTAGCCTCCTTTGTTGTTTGCATAGGGTTCACTTTATAAAATGTAATATGCGTTCCTTGCTTTACACCATTACAAAAGTGCCCTTTAAATGCATCAACACCATTTTCATACCAACCATGAAGATGACCATGAGCCTTTCCATCCTTAAAAGGAAGTCTTGCTTTTAAGACCCCATTTTCCCAATAATCAACAAATTCCCCCTCTCCATTCGGCTGTTTTTTGATAGCTTCAGAAATTTTTTGGATAAAGATCTCATCAAATATTTCAGAGATCATTCCCTTCACCATCTCATGGACCGCTTTATCTAAGGTAGTCACTCCATATTTAATACCCAAAGCTCTCTCCTCCCACTCAGAGGTAATTTTATTAGGACCATCTATCTTAATTACATCAGCAGATAAACATCCCATCCATAAAACTAAACTAACGACAACTAGGTACATGAAATCCCCCTTTATATTTTTCAACATGTTCAATATATTTATTTCTTCCCTCTGTATAGGTTGGCTGGATAAAACCGTGATCAGCAAACCCTCCAATACACCCCTCCTTAGGAGTGATCGAAGAAAGTATTTCTACATTATAGCGAGAATCGTTAAGTTTTGCAAAGGGTCCTGTGATACGATCTTTGTCTGAATACCAATTTTTTACAGTATGTCCCTTTTCTTTTGATAGACATGTAGCTGGTCCAAAAGCGCCGCAATTCACATATTTATCTATTTTTTTTCTTTGATCCACAGTTGCATTTTCATACATGCTGTTGTAGATGGCACCAGCTTCGCTATGGCAGTAATGTTGAATTTTGGTATTAGGGGCTGATACTTCTATTACATCGATTAGATTCATGAGTAGACCGCAAAGTGCGCGTACCCCTTTTGTATTGCCGTTTGCTTTTTCATAGAGGGTTCTGCCTACATCTACGGGAACTGATTGTGTTGGATTATACAGTCCAATAATAATTGTTCCCGGAGGGTGTTCTAACTGTAATGCTCTTCCCATTGCAAAAAAATCTTCTCTACTGTTATTTATCCCATTTTGATAAGTAACTATGCCTATTTTATTGTCTGCACCCTTTAAAAGCTCTGGTAATCTGCTCAAAAAATTAAAATGCTTTTGTGCCCTTTCTTTTTCTGTGATCTTTAAACTCATAGAGGTTGGTAGAGTAAGAAGAACTTGAGTTCTTGTACCATCAATGCTTGCAGATCCATGATGCATACCCATATGAACACCCACTTCCCATGGACTTGCATCATTACTTGTTTGATCAGGGTCGTGATATGGGATTCTTTGAGTAGAATGAGGTGTTGTTAGGTAGAATTCCACCTCTAACCCAAACTCATCAAGGCGGTTTAGAGGGTTGTTCAGTACGTAAAGATAAGGATTACGGCTATCGGCAAAGCCTAAGGGGTCCGGGCTGATCCATCGTTTAATCGATGGGTCGTAAAAACGTAGTCCAAAAAAGATCAACTTCTCATCAATTCGTTTAGAGGCAAATCGCCAGGGATTTTCATAGTTATCCCCCTCCTCCTCTCCAAAAGCGCTAAAAGCATAGGTTTCTGTAATTTTCCCTTTCGGTGAAAGGAGCGCAATCACATTTCCTTGCAAATCATGTAGCGGTATGTACACTTTGTCTTGGAGTTCTATGGCAACTGCCGCACCAATATCCCCTTTAATCCCAAGACCTAAAATTTTCAACTCTTCTATTACACCTTCAGCGCTGATAGAACCAATTTCATAATCTTGATCATAGAGAAACTGTTTAACAGCAATTTGTACATTTTTATAATAGGTCTCTTTCGTGGCAAGTCTTGAAAATGGATCGTATATGTAAACAACTTTTTTCCCATTTTCGTATTCAATCGCATTTAATCGATTAAACGCATCATAGCTATACTCAATTTCCGATCTATTTTTTAAATTTCCATTACCATCATAAGAAAACTCTTCAGTAGGGGTTTTGATAAGCTCATTTAACTGATTTACCTCACAATTTCTAGGGTTACCGAGAGCATCAAAATCATATTGAACCTCCCCTTCTGCAGTAAGTTGAGAAAGGTCATCATAGTTATAATCTTTATCTCCGGTTAAAGAGTTGATCTTTTTGGTGATAAGGCTTGTAGGGTTGTAGGTATGTTCAATGTTGTGGTAAGGAGATTGCATGTTTGTGCATCGTTCTAGAAGATCTCTTTTGGAGTGAATTTTTCCAAGGTTGAAAGGAAGCTTTTCTTCTTCCACATGGTGATTAGGGTCAAACCTTGTGTATAGATACTGATAGCAAAGGTTGCCCTCTTTGGTATAACGCTCAACAGCGATCATATGACCCCCTTCATAGCAATAGTGGATAGAGCTATGATCTGGAAGGATAATCCTTTCTACCTTTCCAAAAGTGTTGTAAGACCAAGAGGTTTTAAAGCCTGAAAAGTTGATTTCAGAAATGAGCTCACCAAATCTATTATAAGTCCGCTTCACCGATCTTCCCAGCAATTTATCGGTAATTTCTATAAGATCTGCTCCACAATATTCATATTGATGCCAAATCGTATGATCAGAGCTTTTTTCTTCAATTTTCCGATCTAAATCATCATACTCATAATAAAGCGATACTCCATTTGGCGATGTTTTTGAAATGAGTCTCCCTTTACTATCGTAGGCATAGGAAGTCCTTTTTACCCCCGATTCAAGCTCTTCCAATAAATTACCCATGATATCGTAAGAGTATTCTACCTCCATCCCAAACTCATCGGTAATCCTTTTGATCACATTTCCTGCTGCATCGTAGAAAAACCTTTCTGAAAATAAGACCGTATCATCGGAGGAAAGTTTCTGCTTTTGTACCTCTTGGTACAATCGGTCAAACTTGGTCACTGTTTTATTTCCTAAAGGATCCACCTCGGTGCGCTTCAAGTGATCATAGATAAATAACGTTTCCTCACCTAATGGGTTGATATGGCAAGTGATACTTCCCTCATCATCGTAGAAAAATTGATCTAACGCCTCTCCATCTGAGGTCATTTTTCTAGAAGAGATTTTTCTCCCTTCTTCATCGTATTCATTTATCACATGGTTAGATCCATTTTCTGAAGATTCTAACAACCTACCATCAGGATCATGCTGATAAGTGGAGGAAAAATCTCCCTCCCTCACCTCTTTGACAAACCCCATCTTATCATAGAAAAACTCTTTTACTCTATCTTCAGAGGTTTCCTTTATTTTCCGAGCATGAGCATCATAATCGTAAATAGTGACAAGCCCTCTAACATCTTTATATTTTTTGAGCACTGCCCCTTCATATTCCCACTCTTCCTCTAATGAACCGGTCACCCTCTTAGTCATTCTTTGCAATGCATCATAAACAAAGTTTGTCTTCAAACAGCCATTTTCAAACACCTCTTTTAATGTACCATCTTGATTATACACGTTGGTAAGCGCCCCTCCATTTGGATAGACAATTGTTTTAGGCTTATTAAATAAATTATAGGCTGTTTTTGTAATAGCTCCATTTGGGGTGATATGAGAGATAACATTTCCCAAAATATCATATTCAAATTTCTCTACCCCACCAAGAGAATTTGTCTTTTCTATACATCTACCAAAAATATCATAAGTAAAGGTAGTAACAGAGCCATTATGATCTGTCTCTGTATGGATAAGTCCTTTGTTATTGTAAGTATTTCTACTCACCTTTCCATTCATAGTGCATACAATCGGTCGGTTATAATGATCATACTCAATGAATCGTTTAGCAGACCCCATCTCTTTGATCTCTACAGCATTGCCCCATTCATCAAAAAGATATTCATGAACGCCTCCATTAGGAAACGTCTTTTTAATCACCCTTCCTGCTGCATCGTATTCAGATGTCATTGTAGAAAATTCAGTCTCTTCCTTTACAATCTGATTCGCCCCGTTGTAGGTGTAGTAGATTTTTGTAAGGCCATTATCCACCTCTGTGATCATCCCAGTTCTATCATGACGTGTATACTTTTCATACGTGGTTCGATAGCCATCAAAACAGCTTTTTTCTATGAGTAAAAAATCTCTATCATATTTAAACCGCTCATGGACTAATAAAACCCCATCCTTAAGCGTTTTTTTACTAGTAATTAAATCTGTAGTAGGAAAATATTCGTATTCTGTTATCAAACCACTATCGTCTCGCTCTTGAATAAGCATATGATCTTTGCTATATTGATACCATTTGGTAAAACTTTCTTCTCCTTTGCAAATCACTTCACAAATAAGATTTTTATGATCATCATACGTATATCGTTTTGATCCGACCACTTCATTATTTCCATCGATATTTTCCTTTAATACTAAAGAGCCATTTTCACGATGGTAACGCTCCTGTCGATATAATCGATCTTCTTTATCAAAGTATTCAATCAACGTCAAAATTCCACCTTTATGATGAATCCTAGTAAGAATTTGATCCTGATCCCTTACTTCAGTAAGCTCTTTAAAGTATTTATATGAAGCAAGTTTAACGTCTCCATCATAAACACTTAGAACCTTATGTCTATGAGGATCATTATGTTCAGTTGCAGAATTGTACTCAACTCTTAAACCCCTACGACCAGATGTCGTAATTTCTTTTAACCAAGCTTCTTTTGTACCCAAAATTGCTACATATTTATTTATTTGCTCAGGCCTAAAGCTGCAATTTACACCTGTTAAATGACATCTTCTGGCAAAAGCTCTACCATGATAAGTAAATTCCTTTCCATCACCGATCAAAGCTTTAATTTCAAATCTAGGATAATCATGTATTTGGTGTAGAGTAAGACTTGAGTATATTCTTTTATACCCACGAGAAGTTTTAAACACCGTAAGTTTAGTTTCATCATCATCGTATTTAAAAACAGTTAAGATTCCAGATGGAGAACGTTCTACCTCTAAAAGATATTCTTTATCGTGGTCTTTAAAATATCTTTTTAATTTATCAATTATTCCTACGTTCAACTTTTTTGGAATATACTGGCGGATCGTCCCATCGGCAAGTGTAAGCTTAATTCTATCTCTTTTCTTGTCATATTCTAGTAGATTGTTTCTATAATCCTCCCTATAACTCATCGCATCTGTGTTTTGCTTTGCATATTTATGAGGTTTCATATACATGATGCCTTTTCGACCTTTATAGTATAGCCTTTCTTTATAAGTTACTCTCGTTCCACTCATCTCCACTATCTCAGCTTCAAATAAAGGCCCTGGTTTATTTAAATACAAATGTGTATGAGAAAAAAAGCTCCATCCTTCAGAAAAATTCCATTTTGAATGGGACTCTTTGGTTTGTCCATAATTTGTATAGGTTCTGCGCAAAGGTAAAGGAACCGCCCCTTGCACCACATGATCTTCAAAGCTTAGCTGCAGCTTACCTGTGATCATATTCACATGGTTATTGATGACAGGATCCTCGCTAGAGGAAAAAAAGTCTCCCGATGCAGTCCAAATATACAAAGGAAGTGTAAAGATTAAAATAAATAGTATTTGCAAATTTATTTTCTCAGTTTAATAAATAAAAAATAAAATTTTTAGATAAAAAAATCTAAAAGTCAACATATATATTTCAATAGCAGTTGTTTATTCTTACAAAATAGTAAAAAAACTTTGTTTTAAATTCCTTTATTTTGTATAGTTTAAATCTTTACAAAAGAGGGTAATATGGATTTAATAAATACAAAAATATATGGAGACAAAGAGCTTTCCCTAAGTCACATGATGGCCGATAAGCTTGTTCAAAAAATTCCAAGCAACCTTCATTGCATCTTATCAAATCTTATTAAAGTAGTTATTGCAGTAGTGATCATCCCCTTTCATGCCATTGAAGCTTTAGCTTTATTAATCATTGCTCCAGTTGCTGCATTGATCACCTTTTTTAGATCCGTTTTTGTTGACAAAACAATTAATTTTCTTGAAAACCTTGGCTCATATCTAATTAAAGTTGTATTTGCAGTAGTAGCAATTTTTACTAATTTTGTGAATGAGTGCATCTAGATCTTCCTATTTAGCCTACTTTGCGATAGAATAAAAGGTATGAAGAAAAATACAGCACAACCCTATTTACTTGATGAATACTTATCCTCAGGATTTGAAGAGAGGATAAATCCGTTTATTACAAAAGATTCAAGATTATGGGGCACCTATTCATCATTAATTGCCTCTTTACTCTCTTTCTCCTTACTTATTGCCTCCTACCTACTTTTACTTGTATCTTCAAACCTTTCCAATGGGGTATTAGTAATTGTCTACTTTTTTGTAGGAACACCTGCATTAATTGACACATTAAGAGATTTTGCAAAATTTAAGATCAATATTGAAGTGTTAATGACCTTAGCCGCTTTTTTATCAGTCTTAATTGGCAGTCAACTTGAAGGGGCTTTACTTCTTGTATTATTTGCTCTTTCTCACACATTAGAACATATGGTCACGCAAAAAACCAAGGGTGCTTTATCTTCTTTACAAAAGCTTTCCCCGTCAATGGCCATTGTGTTTGATCAAAATGGGGAAACCTATCAAAAATCTGTCAGAGAAATTCTACCAGGGACAAAAATTTTAATTCGTGCTGGCGAGGTGATTCCCTTAGATGGAAAAGTCTTGGAAGGAACCTCATATGTAAATTTATCCCATTTAACAGGGGAGAGTGTTCCTATTGCAAAAAAAGAGCATGATGAAGTTCAAGCCGGAAGTATCAATACTGATGGCACCTTAACTGTCGAGGTACTTAAAACCTCTTCTGATTCAACTTTGGCAAAAATTATCAAACTTATCACAGAGGCACAAGCTGCCAAGCCAAAGCTGCAACGCTTTTTAGATCAATTCGGCGATATCTATGCTACATCAATTATCCTTATATCTATGTTGATTGCAGGACTTCTCCCCTTTATTGTAAATATACCATTTCTTACAAATTCTGGATCGATCTATCGATCCCTTGCATTTTTAATTGCAGCTTCCCCTTGTGCCTTAATTATTGGAGCCCCTACCGCCTATCTTGGCGCCATTTCAGCTTGTGCGCGAAAAGGAATTTTATTAAAAGGTGGGGTTGTTTTAGATGCCTTAGCCGATTGTACTAAATTGTTTTTCGATAAAACAGGTACTATCACAACTGGGAAATTAGCTTGTGTAAATATAAAAACCATCCACCCTTCTCTTGATTTCAATCTATTATTATCCATTGCCGCAGGCCTTGAAAATGGGGCTCACCACCCAATTGCAGCAGCCATTTTAGATTATGCAAAAGCCAAAAATATTTCCATCCATTCGATCAAAGATCTAAAAGTGATTCCAGGTTCTGGAGTAGAAGGTATTGCCGAAATTAATGGTAAACATCTCATCTCCTATATTGGATCATCTGATTTTATTCTCCAAAAAATGCCCCCACTTATGCATGGTGAGGTACAAAATGCAATCGATCGAGAGGGAAAACTAGTGGCTCTTGCATTGATTGACTCTACTGTATTAATTTTCCATTTTCTAGATGAGCTTCGAAAAGATATTCAACCTATCATCAAGGCCCTTTCTAAATCTATTACGGTAGAAATGCTCACTGGGGATCATAAAGAGAATGCACAAACTGTTGCAGCAAGTGTAGGAATAGATCACTTTCATAGTGATATCACCCCAGAGGGAAAACTCACTATTATTAAAGAGCAAAGTAAAACCGATAAAATTATCATGGTGGGAGATGGTATCAACGATGCTCCCGCACTCACTTATGCCCATGTAGGCATTGCTATGGGAAAAATTGGCAGCCATACAGCCGTTGAAGCAGCAGACGCTGTGCTTCTCAACGATGACCTCTCCACGATCGCCTGGCTTCTTTCTCATGCTAAAAAAACCCACAAAATCGTTAAACAAAATATCTTCTTAGCTCTGATGGCAATTGCTGTAAATGCCATTTTATCGTTAGGGGGGATTATCCCTCTTTTTATCGCTGTGATCCTTCATGAGGGAAGCACCGTAATTGTAGGTCTTAACTCATTAAGACTCTTAAAAGGTTCTAAATAAGATTGTTGTATTTTCCCCTAAAAAGCCTCGACAAATATCAGATGATTCTTAAAGTGGAGTTTACTTTTAGGTTAAATGAGTAATATAAGTATGAAAAAATCTATGATACATGCCCTAGCACAAGAAAAAGAATCGTTTCAAGAGCACTACCTTTGGCTAGAAAAGCACATGCCTTCAGAATTTTTTGAAGAATTTACCGATGATCAAGTAATGACGTTAACCCATAATCTTATGGGATTTAAGGTGCAAGGGGAGTTTGTACAAATACATTTCAATGACTGCTCTGTAGTGATTTGTCAGGATGAGCCGGGTGCTGATTTAAAAATTTTAAAAAACTACGCCTATTTTGGCATTCAAAACTACCAAACCTATATCTCTGATACCCCCCTACCTGGTTATAAAACCAACGATAAAGTAAGAATTGCTGTCATCTATTACACAAAAATTATAGATGAACAGTCAAAAGGAGTTAGTAGCTTTACTCAAAATGAGTTAGTGGAAATTTATGAAAACATCAAGGCAAGGCTTCCTGAATTCACCTATGCCACATTTTCTGAGCTGCTTGAAAATATTAACTCTAGGTATCTTAGAATTATCACAAAAGATCGATTAGAGTTAACTATAGAGATGTATTACCGAGCAACAACTCGGGATAATCTTCAATATGAAGTTCGGTTAAATAAGGATTGGAAAAAACATGGTAAAGCAGGCCCTTCTATGCGGATCGTCTTTGCCTGGAGAAATACCCATAAGTACAAATTCTTATATAAACTAGCAAAACTTATAAACCGCCATCACCTAGTCTTAAAGAAGGTAAATGCTGCCTATGTATCCCCTTATAGTTCTGATAATATGCTGCTTATGTCCATATCACTACACGGGGCGGACAATACCTCTGCTTGGGAAGCTACCGATGTGGAAGACTTTTTATCTGAACTTGCTATGCTTAAATACTTTGATGATACAGATCTTGTAGAGTCATGTTTTGTAACCCCTGAATTATTAACAGGTAATGAAGGTAATCTTTTACGCTCTATAATTGATCTTACGCATCAACTCATTTTACACGCTGATGTAAATATGTACACAAAAGAAAATGTGACAGAGGCAATGGTAAGACATCCTGACTTAACCACTAAAATGATTAAAACCTTTAACTTAAAGTTCAATCCTCACACACGCAATATAAAAGCCTTTGAAGGAGAGAAAGCTTCCTTTTTAGAGTTAGTGAATAAAATTGATACAGGTAATCTATCTCATGATACAAGGAGAAAAAATATCCTCCTTGCTGCATTTTCAGTGATTAATCATACTTTAAAAACCAATTACTACAGAAAGAACAAAACTGCCCTCGCCTTTCGTTTAGACCCATTTATTATGACCTCTTTGTTTTATGATACAACGGAAAAATTTCCTGAGGTTCCTTTTGCTATTTTCTTTATCAAAGGTAAGTCATTTATTTCCTTCCATTTAAGATTTAAAGACCTTTCTCGTGGTGGGTTAAGAACTATTTTCCCTAAAAAGCCTGAACAAGCAAACTGGGAAAGGGTAAATATATTTTCTGAGTGTTACAACCTTGCCTATACTCAACAAAAGAAAAATAAAGACATCCCTGAAGGTGGATCTAAGGCTGTGATATTTGTAGAGCCTTTTGATGATTTAAGTTTTGAAACAGAGGTGTACCAAAAAGAGCTCAATTTATCTGAACTTTCCCAAAAGCAAATTCAGGAAAAAATTTCGACCTACTATAACGATCAACGTCTTGTCTATTTATACGCCTCTCAACGTGCCTTTATCTATGCATTGCTCTCTTTAATTAACTGCAATAGCGATGGAACGTTAAAATGCAAAGATATCGTAGATTACTATGTTCGTCCTGAATATATTTATCTTGGTCCAGATGAAAATATGCATAACTGCATGATTGAATGGATTGCAAATTATAGTAAAGAGGCAAAATACATTTTAGGGGCTGCTTTTATCTCTTCAAAACCTAAATATGGGATTAACCATAAAGAGTATGGGGTAACCTCTCAAACAGTCAATGTTTGCATGCATAATATGTTAACATACATGGGGATCAATCCTGAAAAAGATCTTTTTACAGTCAAAATATCTGGTGGACCAGATGGGGATGTGGCGGGAAACCAAATTTTTAACCTTTACCGCTACTATCCAAAAACTGCAAAACTTCTTGCAATCACTGATGGCTCTGGAACTATTTATGATCCAAAAGGTTTAGATTTAGCAGAACTTGCTGCCTTATTTAAGGAAGAAAAACCAGTACGATTTTACCCTCCAAAAAAATTATCGGATGGCGGACTACTTTTAGATATAGAGACTAAAAAAGAGCAATCTAACTATCAAACTCTTACGCTATGTTATAGAAAAAAAGGTGGCAAATTAGAGGAAGAGTGGCTTCTTGGAAACGAAACTCATCATCTTTATAGCGGTCACCTACATCAAGTAAAAACTGACATATTTATACCAGCTGGTGGTCGGCCAAGAACCCTAAATAATAAAAATTATCAAACTTTTTTGGATGATGAAGGCAAGCCTACCTCAAAAGGTATTATAGAAGGGGCTAATCTTTACCTTACAGCAGAGGCACGTACTGCCTTAGAAGATCTTGGAGTGTTAATCATCAAAGATAGCTCTGCAAATAAAGGGGGGGTTATCGCCTCTTCCTTAGAGGTGCAATGTAGTCTTTTAATGACAAACGAAGAATTTTTAGAAAATAAGCAAGAGCTGATGAAGGATGCACTAAACTTTATTCGTGATAAAGCACAAAAAGAGGCCATGTTGCTATTAAATTCTCATACTGAGTCTAACCTTCCTTTAACAGAGCTATCAGATAGGGTTTCGAAAAAAATCAACACCTATACCTATCAAATTCTTGACTATCTTGAAGGGGTGACTCTATCTGAAAACATTAATGATCCATTAAACAAAACGCTTGTTGACTATTTACTACCGATTTTCCAAACAAAATTCAAAGATCGAATTTTGAAGAACATCCCAGATATGCATAAAAAAGCTATTATTGCCTGCTCTATTGCCCAAAATATTGTCTATGCAAGAGGTCTTTCCTGGTCACCATCAATTGTCGATGTGCTCCCTTTGATTATTACACCTCTTGCGTAATTACATTTGCATGCTAAAGGTGAGTTAATCTCTTTTTTCCCAAATGATATAGCCTTCAGCGTCGTAAGCAAGATATAGAACATACTGAGCCGATCTAGCTATATTTTCTAACTCTAAAATGGAAATGGTTCTATCCTCATTCTTATTATATGTATACTTGCTAAAAACACAAAGAGAATGCCAAATACAGTTTGAAGCTCTAAAACATTGCGTTAGAAGATCGACAGAACTTTGATCAGCTGAAACTAAATAATAGATTTCTTTACTTTGATGAACTCCTACATCATCAAACAAATCCCACATGGGTTCGGAAGAATAATCTTCATTAAAATCATCAAAAATGCAAAGCTCGCCCTTTTTTGTTTCAAATTTATCCTGTAATAAGATAGCCACCTCTTCAATGACACCCCCTCCTACATAACCATTTCTAAATTTATGTATTTTTTCATTAGATAAACCGTTTTGAAGGATAGTAAAAAACTCTCCCTGATCAAATGGTATATACTTTAAAGCAGCCTTAGATAATTCATTTATTCCCTCTATGTTATTAAATAAATATGCCTTAGCCTTAACGCTATCTAATAAATATGTATTGAATTTTTTTATCAATTATTTATGCTCCCATCTATCTGGATATATTCTTATACCATCAGGAAAGTTTGGCCCATAATAATCCCAATGAGGTCCGTGGTAAGGATGATCTAAATCAGGGTTTAACTGTTCTAAATCAGGTTTTCTTCCTCTAATCCAATTTCCTTTTCCATGTTAGCTTATCGCCTTCATAAAAATACTGGCTTGTCCCTTTCTGGATAAGCCGCCCGCATTATCATAATGATAGAGATGTTCATACTTTACTTCATTTACAGGAGACAGACAAGCAACTTTTTCACAAAGTCCCTCCTCAAAATAATATACAATTTTTCCTAACTTCCCAAGATCAATCGTGAAATTTTCAGCCATTACCAAAAATGGAAGTAATAGAAATACTAGTTTTCTCACTTTCACCTCAATATTTTTAAAAATAAAAATGCTAAACCTTTAAATTTTAAACTGCAATATATTTTTTACACTAATAAAAAATCTATCGCACGCTTTTTTCATCCTTATATCTTTTTATCCATGTTATAATCTGGGTATTGTATTAACGTTTTTTTTGTGAATAGTAAATGCTGCAATTGAAGGTAGTGTTGCTTCCCTCTGCTTCAAGGGGACACCCTTAATCTTATCTAAAGTAGTGATCAAATTTAAAAAAAATCCAGTTGCAAAAACTACAATTCCAACTGGATAGCCAATAAATTTAGGTAAAATTTTAACACAAATCGATGCAGTGCCACTTATCATGATAAATGGCACTGGACTATCTAGTGGGAATCGCACTATAGTATAAAGAAGGGTAAGACCACTAAACTCCCCATTCCTTGCTTTAGCTAGGCAATCCATTATTTATCACTCTTGATACTAAATCATCCATTTGCTTTGCACTTTTCCCTGCAACTTTTTCCCCAAGTATCGACACCCACATCTTACTATTAAGCCCTGTGATGCTAATAGTTGTCACAAGCTCCACTCCCCCTTCTATTTCATAAATTTCATGTTTTCCATACATCTTTGCCCCTGGTAAGTGCGCACAGTCAATAAGACAACGATTTTCTATGATTTTTTCAATAGTAAGAGTTACAGAAGGGAGATTTTTCGCCTTAATTTCAAATTTAACCCCTTCTTCAAAAGGTCCTTGCAGGCTACAAGATTCCATATCTGGGTTCCAAGTAGGCCACCTATTTACATCAGAGAGCACCTCCCAAATAGCCTCTTTTGTGACCCCGATAAATGCTTTTTTAGTCTGTTTCTCCCACATTTGAACCTCTTAAAAAATAAAAATTTCTATGATAAAGCATCATTTCATAAAAATCAAAGATATTTTAAAATACTTAGTTACAGTGCTTTATAAATTAATTCAGCAGTCACTTAAATTAAGTGCTAAAAATTCTTGCCAAAAGAAGGTCTATATAATATACTAATAAGTAAGAAAGGTGAGAAAGTTGATGATGAAGAAAAAGCCAGCTTCAAAAAAAGAGCGTGAAATCGAGGTCCTTATGGGTCTTGTTGAGCTATTTTTAACCACAGGTAAGCCTGTGGGATCTAACACATTAAGGGAAAATGGCTTTGAACTTTTAAGCTCGGCAACCATTCGAAATTATTTTGCCTCCCTTGAAGAATGCGGCTACCTTATTCAAGAGCACACCTCTGGGGGAAGATCCCCTACAGATCTTGCCTTAAGATTGTATGTTGAAACGCTCCTTGAAAAAAAGCAATTTCCTAAAATTGGTAAGCAAGACTATGAATTCTTACAAAGCATCATCAGTAAAGAGACAAAAAGACTCTCTTACTATCTTCAAGAGGTGACAGAGGCAATTGCAGATCTTACCTCTTTAACCACCTTAATCACTGCACCAAGATTTGATCAGGATTTTATTTCTAAAATTATCCTTTCAAAAGTCGATGATGGTCGCGCTGTTTGTATCATCGTAACAGATTTTGGATTCATTCATACTGAAACCCTATATCTGCCAAGTCAAATGAGTAATTTTACCATCAACCGATTGCAAGAATATTTTCACTTTAGGCTGACCTCATTAGACAAACCTTCTCTAACAGAAGAGGAAGAAATTTTTGCCAAAAGTGCTTACGATGAGGTAATTCTTCGTCACTTTATAAGTTTTACCAATATGAACCATCCTGATATTTACAAAGGCGGCTTTGCAAAACTTCTTCGCCACAGTGAATTTCACGATCCAAAAGCCCTATCCAACACTTTATCTCTTTTTGAAAATTCAGCTATTTTGCAACAGCTTTTATACAATAATCAAGGGTTAAAATTACATATTGGTGAAGATTTAAAAGAGCATATCCCCCCTCCCTACAAAAGTTCACTTATTCAAATCCCTTATTATATACACAATAAAGCGGTAGGAAATATTGCAGTTGCTGGACCATCTAGAATGAATTACAAAGGTCTGATTTCCCTTCTTGAGACAATCTCGGCATTGCTTAGCGATAATCTCACAAAAAGCTTGTATAAATTTCAATTAAACTACCGAACACCAAAATCTAAAGAGGTCACCTACACAAGAAGTGGCCTTCCAGTAATCGGTCTAACCCACAAAGAGAATCTATGACAAAAAAAGAACATGAAGAGCCGATCAAAGAGACGGAAGAAAAAGCATTTTCAGCAGCAGATTTAATACAAGAGCAGCTTGTACAAAAAACAAAAGAGGCTGCCGAATATAAAGATAAATATTTTAGAGCGCTGGCTGAAATGGAAAATACTAAAACTCGTCTTATGCAGGAGAAAAAAGATCTCATCGCCTACGCAGTAGGAAATATTGTAGAAGATCTTTTAGCCCCAATTGATAATTTAGAAAATGCTTTAAATCATACGGCAAACCTTTCAGATGAAATGCAAAACTGGGCAATTGGTTTTAAAATGATTCTAGATCAGTTTAAAGCAAGTTTAGAAAATCACGGTGTAGTCTCTTTTGACAGCCTCGGCAAACCTTTTGATCCACACTATCATCAAGCAGTAGAGCTTGTCGAAACAAAAGATCATGAAGATGGCACTGTAATACAAGAATTAATGAAAGGATACAAACAAGACAAACGAGTGATTCGTGTAGCGCAAGTTAAAGTTGCAAAAAACGTATCCCATCAAGAGTAAAAAAAAATATATAACAAAAGGATAATCTATGACAAAGAAAAAAAGTACTAAAATTATCGGTATCGACCTTGGAACAACCAACTCATGTGTTGCGATCATGGAAGGTAAAGATGCTAAAGTGATCACAAACGCAGAAGGGGCAAGAACAACTCCATCTATCGTAGCTTTTAAAGGTGATGAGCGTTTAATTGGTATTCCTGCAAAACGTCAAGCAGTAACAAATCCTGACAATACTATTGCCTCTGCAAAACGTTTTATCGGAAGAAAATATAGTGAAGTATCTGGAGAGAAAAATGCTGTCTCTTACAAAATTTCTGAAGGTAGTGGCGGAAAAGTTGTCATCGAAGCCGTTGGAAAAAAATATAGTCCTGAAGAAATTGGGGCCGCTGTTTTAGCAAAAATGAAAGAGACGGCAGAGGCTTATCTTGGTGAAGAGGTAACAGAGGCAGTAATTACAGTACCTGCTTATTTTAATGATTCTCAAAGACAGTCTACAAAAGATGCAGGAAAAATTGCAGGGCTAAACGTTCGTCGTATTATCAACGAGCCAACAGCTGCAGCTTTAGCTTACGGACTGGATAAAAAAGGTAAAGATCAAAAAATTGCTGTGTATGATTTAGGTGGCGGTACATTTGACGTATCTATCCTTGAAATCGGTGATGGTGTTTTTGAAGTTCTTGCTACAAACGGAGATACCCATTTAGGTGGTGATGACTTTGATGGAGTGATCATGAAGTGGATTTTAGATGAGTTTAAAAAAGAGCATGGTATTGATCTTACTACAGATAAAATGGCGCTACAAAGACTTCGTGATGCTGCAGAAAAAGCAAAAATCGAACTTTCAGGAACAGGATCTACAGAGATCAACCAACCATTTATTACCATGAGCAATAGTGGTCCTAAGCACTTAAACTTAACTCTTTCAAGAGCCAAGTTTGAAAGTCTAGCAGAGGATCTTGTAGAAAGAACAAAAGGTCCTTGCTTAAAAGCATTAAAAGATGCCGGTGTTTCAACTTCTCAGATCGATGAAGTGATCTTAGTGGGCGGAATGACACGTATGCCAATGGTTCAAGAAAAGGTAAAAGCAATCTTTGGAAAAGAGCCTCATAAAGGGGTAAACCCTGATGAAGTGGTTGCAATTGGTGCAGCTATCCAAGGTGCGGTGTTAACAGGTGATGTAAAAGATGTTCTTCTTCTTGATGTTGTTCCTTTATCTTTAGGTATTGAAACATTAGGCGGAGTGATGACAAAAGTGATTGAAAGAAACACAACTATTCCTACACAAAGAAAGCAAGTGTTTTCTACAGCGGCGGATAACCAGCCAGCAGTAACAATTGCTGTTCTTCAAGGGGAAAGAGAGATGGCAGCAGATAACAAAAAGATTGGTAACTTCGATCTTTCTGATATCCCTCCAGCTCCACGTGGAGTTCCTCAAATTGAAGTGGCTTTTGACATTGATGCCGACGGTATCTTACATGTATCTGCAAAAGACAAGCAGTCTGGCAAAGAGCAGAAGATCCGTATCGAAGCCTCCTCTGGATTAAGTACTGAGGAAATTAATAGAGCTGTTAATGAGGCTGAAGCTCATAAAGAGGCCGATAAAATTGCTCGAGAGAAAATCGATCTTAAAAACGAGACAGATGCTCTTATTTTTAGAGCAGAAAAATCTCTTAAAGATTATGCAGACAAAGTGCCTGCAGAAGTAAAATCTTCTATCGAGCAAAAGATCGAGGCAGCAAAAGAGGCTCTTAAAACCGATAATGCTGATAAGATCAAAACGGCAAAAGATGAGCTTAATCAGACAATCCAAAAAATTGGTGAGTCTTTACAAGGCGCAGCTGAAGGTCAGGAAGCCTCTAACGATGAATCAGCAAAAGCTCGTAGCTATACGCATCAAAAAGCTGGGTCATCTGATAATAGCTCTGATAATATCGAAGATGCAGAAGTGGAAGAAATCAAAAACAACGATTAGTTTTTGACCTCCTAACAAAAAAGCCTATCTCTTAGGGGATAGGCTTTTTTTTATGAGTTAATAAGAGGTGTAGGTGTGTCTATCCCAAAAATCTGTGCTATGGAATAAATACCAATCATACCAAGTAAAGTAGTTTAATCTATAAAACAGCTCGTAAAGGAAATCATAATAATAGTAGTCAAATGGAGCTGCAGCAGCAATAACTGGAGTTACATTTCCGCTACATCCTACAAATGAATAATTTCCATTTGCCACGGCAAATGAGCCCGATCCTTTTGCAGTGACCTCTGTATTTCCTATTCGGGTGATATCATGTACTGCACTTAAAGCCACATCCCCTGTTCCGTTTGAATAAATGTAGGATTTATTTGGAATGGTACAATTTCCTCTCATTCGAATATCTCGAGCTGCGGTAAAACTTACACTGCCGTTATTTGAGGTAACATAAACATCTGACAGAATTGAGTTACCTGTATACATATAAATACTTCCACCCGAGGTAATTGCAATATGTCCATATTCAGTTTCAATTTTTGCATGGGTATTTGCAGCAGATCCACTATAGATCCCGGTATCCCCTGTTACGTGAATTGTATTACCATTATATCCATACACCGAAGCTAAAGAAGCAATTCCACCCCCACCTTGAAGTAAAAAATCTCTGCCCACAGTTAAGGTATTTAATTTAGAAAATAGTTGGGCTATTGATCCTGTAGTACCTGATCCGCCAGCACTTAAGAGCAAATCTCTAGTGGTTGTAATGACTAAAGCTCCATCATTGGAGTTATTGATTATAATTGCACTATTATTTGTACCAGCCGCTCCTGCATTTATATAGACGTTATCTGCTGTGATTCTTATATCTTTTTGAGTGCCGTTTGGTGTAATAATCTGAGCAATATTTCCCGACCCCGATTCCCCTCCTTCCACAGTTAAATCACCACTTATATTCATAGTGACCGATCCACCTGAAATATAGGTGATCAAAGATGAGCCGCATCCTCCTGCAATTACCTCTACATCATCAACAGATGTGGTTGTTCCAATAATCACAGATTCAGTACCAATAATATAAGCTGATCCACACGACTCACCTCTTAACGATACATCCCCTACCCCTGAAGATAGTCCGTTGATTGTCACATTTTCTGCTGAAATCCTTGCCTCTCCCCCTGATCCCCTCATATTAAGATAATTACCAAAGTGGATAGCAATATCCCCATCATCTGTTCGAATATAAGAAAATCCAGAAGGGGCCCCTGTCAATAAAAGTATATTCGAAGCATTTACAGTAATATCTCCACTTGTGAGGTGAACTCCCACGGTAGATGCGGCTGTAATATTAATAATTGGAGCTGTCATACTAAAGAGCGTCGTACCATCAAATCCGCTGCCTGTCATTGTAAATAACTTAGCGATATCTATTTGATCAGATGCCGTCAAACTTAATCTACACCCTGAAGACCAGGTAATATCATTGGTTAAAAGATCTATATCTGTACCCACAATATTTACAGAACCACTACCTAAAATTTGTTCCAAGGAGGTTTTGGTAAATACTGAATCAACACTTGAACTTGTATAATTTGGAGGAGTAAAATTTGTTCCATAATTGGCTGGATCGCCTACTTTTATGGTCGAACCAGTAGCTGTAAAACTTCCTTTAGAACCAGAAGTAGAGCCTAAATTTGCTGAACCATTTACTCCTAAATAACCAGTAGAGGTAATAGTAATATTTCCTCCATTTCCCGTTGATGAGGTAGAAGTATTGGTTGTTCCTAAGTATAGTAAAGAGGTGCTGCCAATCATAGAGACTGCCCCGCCATTACCAGTTGTCCCAGTAGTTGTAATAGTGGCACTAGGGTCAAAATAGACACTTGCCGATGGATAGGTAGTAGTTGTACCAATTGTTACTGCCCCACCAGTAATTCCTGCCGTATTAATAGAAGATCCAGATAAAAGGGCAATAGAATGACCATAAATTTCAACCGTGGGTCCGGTCCCAGAGCTACATCCTCTTGTGATACTTCCAGATATTTCTACAGCACCTTTTGCGTTGGTTTTAGGATCGGCAATCAGTTTAATTTTTCCACCGCTACTGCTACAACTTGAGGCACTAATCACTCCTGAATGATTAATCGCCAAAGAATAGATATTTCCATCTGCCTTCATCATCACAGAACTTGCTGACATTGAACCTGAATGATTTACCCCCGTTCCTGTGGAGGGACTTCCTGCTGTTTGGATATAAATTCTTTCCTCATTGGCAGGCTGAAATATTAAATCTGTACCAGCGGCTAAAACCGCTGTATTACTTGCGTTTACAGAAGAGGCTGAAGAGGTTGTCACTCTGTATCCTAAAAAAATAGCATCACCATTAGTCGCTGTTGCTGTCCCTGAAAAACTTACCGTACCAGTACCAGTAAATGTTAAGTTCATATCTGGCTGAAAAGATCCAGATAAATTTAACCCTGAAATAAATACCCCTCCAGATACAATTTGACCGGTAGAGTCAATAATCACACCATTTGGATTTACAAGGTAAAATTTACAGTTATTTCCACCAAAAACCCCGCCCTGTATTGTAGTTGCTGAAGATCCGGTTACTAGGTTAAAGACATGATAGGTATCATTTACATTAGCGCCAGTTCTTGAAAATGTAACTGACTCATCTGCAGCGATATTAAAATTTGTCCAGTTAATCACATTTGTTTCATTAGTTGTAGACACAGAAACTGTTTTGGTAGCAGTTGTCACAGTTGCCCCACCTGATACAACTGTTGATCCACTCGGAAGCGACCATAATAGAGTTTGAAATAGCGCTAGGCTGATACTTATATTCTTGATCAAAATGGTATTATCTCTTTTTATTTTTATTTTATCTCATAATTAACATACTCGATAATTAAAATAAAGATATTATAAAGATGAGATGGTTATATATACCTGATCTCTATACTTTCCATGAAATGTTTTATGAACATCTGGACTTAATAGGAACTTAATTGAGGAAAATAGCTCTTTTTTATTTGGGGAAAATGGTTCTTTAAAAAGCTCCACCTCAGAGCTCAAAGAATGGAAAGCTCCTCTGCTTTGTATCAAATAAGGGATAAAAGCTGGATTAAAATCATCTTCTTCCCCTTCAAGAACTAAGCGGCCGTGATTTTTAGATACTGCTGAAACAGTTATATTCATATTTGCTTTAATAGTAAGGGTGATCATCTTTTCAACCTTGCCATCAATGGTTCCAAACAATAATCTTACCCCTTCATCTGAAGATAACTGCCCATCAACTAGAACATTAGCCTCAAGCTGCTCTTCTACTGGAAAAAATGCGGTGATCTCTTCCTCTAAGACAACCTCTTGATTCTTCATAATTTTAATAGGTATTTGTGTTGTATAGGTACCAGGGGCTAGAACTCTTCCAGCAGGAAGTGAAATTCTAAGGGATAGTTTTTTTAACCCCTCATTTTCATTAGTATGAAAACTTGCATTATCACCATCGATCAACTGATATTCAATTTGATTAAACCCATAAGAAAAAATGCCATTTGGTTTATCTATAAATAGACGATAATTCGACGGCTCATCTCTAGAGGTTACAGAAAATAAGAGATTTCCATACTGAAAATCCTCCTTAGCTATTTTATAACTTGCCTCATCAAATTCTACAAGGGCATCTTTAACCGCAATTTCAATGGCCGATAAAGAAACTAGACTAAATAACAATAAATAACATTTATTCAATTTTTCGATACTCCATTTTATTCATCTCTACCTTTGCTTTTACGAAGATATCCCCTACATGGATATAATTAGTAGCATCCCCATCAACTTTAATTTCAAAATTTTCTAAAGGTATCAAACTTTGATCCACAAAAGCAATCGTATAAGAACCTGGTACAATTTTTCCTATTTGAAAAACACCTTCCTCATCTGTAAAAAACTTCACCTGCAATGTTTTGCCATTTACAGTAAAATTAGAGATAAACATCCCTGTAACCTCTTGCAAGAGATTACCATCTGTATACATTACACCTTCTACAATATAGGTGGAAGGACTACCTACTTCAACAACACTGCCCGATCTATTTAAGGTAGTTAGATGATACGAAGTATCTTCAAATTCTCCGCCATATGATCCATCTTCCATGATCATAGAAATATCTGATTCTGAGTATGAGTGTAAAGGGATAACAGATGGTTTATAGTAAGAGGCTTTTGCTAAATACCGATCTTTAGAAGGATTTACAACCACCTGGTTTCCTTTCATATACTTATTCGGTTTGATCACCACAAAACTCTCCCTTAAAGGTCGAGAGATAGCAGCGGTTGTTCCTGCAAATACAAGGGCCGTTCCCGCATTAATATTTGTAACTGCAACTGTACTATCTACTACATTTGAACTATTTTTATAAAGTTGTTGTGAACCACTGATTCTTGCCATTGACCCCTCATAGGTGAGCTGTCCTTCAGCTTGACCTGATCCTGGAGCGTCGTTATAACCCACACTTCCATAGATCGATCGATTGCCGCCAAGTGCCTTATTATACATCACAACCGATGATACTGCCTTTTGCTTTGTATTGTAGATGGTCTTAGTTCCTATATCTTTATACTTTGGGGTTAAATCAAAATTTATTGCTGTTTCAACTTTTCCAGCCGCGGCATCAGATGCATCATAGCGTATCATCCCGCGAAGACTGAGCCAGCTTCTTGGCCTAATCGAAAGAGTGCTTTGAATGCTGTATTTATGTCCCACATCAAAAAATACCCCATACTGACCTGTAACGTTTATGGAAATTGCTTTAAGACCGTTAAATCCCATGGATCCACTAAATTGGTAGGATAAATTCTCTGGGATATTATTTCCCCCAAAATAGCGAAACCCTGGTTGACTGTTTTCAAAGACCATGCTCCAGGAAAAGGGAAGGCGCATTGTATCTGATTGTAAAAGTGCTACCCTAAGTTTATAATTTGGAGAAAAATCTGGTTTACCACTTAACCCACACTCAATAATGGATTTTATGTAAGGATTTGCCACAACGCCTTGAATTCCTGTGAAATAATTTTTTTGCATCAGCTGAAAATAACCACCAAGGGTAAGGTAGTTAAATACTCCTCCTTTTAAATACCCAGTAGCGGCAAACGAGGGGTCCATCTGATAAAATCCATCTGCCCCTTTAGTAACGTTATAAGCAGGGATCCCGATCGAAATATTTGTTTCAATCTCTCCAACTTTCTTTAAGGAGGGGTTATAAAACATGCTTAAATCCACCTCCCTTTCCTCACCTGTGGCACCTGTAATTTTTAACACCACATTATTTAACCCTTGTGCGAGTGGAAAATTTTGCAAGGTATGATTTCCTGCAGGAAGATCGAGCCTATTTACATCTATACCATTTACAATAATACGTACTTCAGATGGAGCGTTGAGAAAAATATCATGCCTGCTCATTGCCCCTACTGTTGGATCTGTAAATAGCTGACTATCTTTGGATATGTTTATCCCTATTAAGGGGGAGGAACCTTGAAATGATATACCTAATGGATTAATCGAACCTAAGGAAAAGCTTGAACGACTTTCTCTAAACTGCTTGGTAAGGACAGCATTACCTGGATTTATACCTAAAGTATTATTGGCTAAAAAATATCCAAACCCTGTTAAAATTGTATCCTTATAATGAACGCAGCAGTTAAAATTACCAAAACTAGAAATTCCACTAGGATTAAAATTATTGATAAAATTATGTCGATTTCTTACACCTGCCTCAACATTTAAATAGCCGCTAAAATTCTCAGGCTTAATTTTTTTTCCACCATGGGCATAACCTGCAACTTTTGGTCTTCTCACATCTGAATACTTTCTACGCAAAAGATGTAGCGCAACCTCTAAATAGATACTTTGATTTACTGTAGAAAAGGTGATTTTGTAATTTTCATCAACAATAGGAGTGTTTTCATACATAACTGTTATATTACTGAGAAAACTTTCAAAACACTTCATCCCTTCAATGGTGAGCTCATCTTCTACAGCTTTATATAAAGAGTCGTTATCTAATAAAATTTCTGAGCTATCATCATCAATATAAATATTAATATTTTTATAAGGGGAATTGTTAAAGTACAATGGCACCTCTATTTCGATGTTCATCGAAAATAAAAGCCCTTTTGAAGCCACAAGTAATAGTAAAATAAAATGAAGCATTTTATTCCGTAATTCTTACACCTAAAACAGTAGATGGTATTTGATTTTCATGAACTGGTATTTTAATTTCACGCTCTCCGCCTGCAAGAAGCAACATCGAACCACCAACATGCTTTACAAGCAAATCCTCTGATAAAAGATGCCATTTATCTTTTTTTTCTGCAGTTGGAATCAGTAGCTCTAACTCTAAATCCTTAGTATTTATGTGGCGGTGCTTTGTCCCTTTATTTTGCAATTTAACAATGAAGAAATCCTCCCCTTCCACTTTTTTTCGATCATACGAGGTTACCTCAATTTTAGCGACAGCCGCTTTTTTTGGTTGAACAAACACTGTACCATCAAATCTTACACCAAAAGAAACCCCAGCAGCTCTTTTCCCCTCTCCTAAGTTTTTCTCATCAAAATCAATGCTAATATTTTTTTCAGCAAAAGTAATGCGATAGGCCTTTTCAGCATCAAAGTTGTTATTTCCTTTAAATATTACTCGTATCAATCGCTTTTCTTTAGGTTTTAACACAACCTGTTTAGGGTAAACGATTAAATCTTTTGTAGGCTCATAATGACTTACACCATCTATATCTATCTCTCTTGATTTAGTGGTAATACCAATAACTTTTTGAGATACATCATCATTTATCAGTGTGTAATATCCCTGACCTTTTGCATGATCTATTTCAAGATTTATTGGAGAAATAGAGAGCGCAAATCCGTTCACGATAAAAAGATTTAACATAATAAATTTTAATCTCATAATAATCATCCCTAACCTAAAGGTTTTAAATTAATAGTGAAGAAAGTAGAAAAATCGCCCCCTGTTACCATAGTTTTTTCAACACTCGGAATACAAATTCCTAATGAAATAACGGTATTGATCGGCTCTTTACTATTTGTGCTTGAATAAATTGTACTTCCATTAAACACCTGTTCTTTTGTGCTTTTTTTAATTAAATAAAATGGAATTTTTTTCTCCTGATTCATAAAACAGAAAAATGAATCTTTTTTATCTTTGGAAGAGAGGATAAGCTCAACAGGTTGTTTGGTATTTGAATAAAAAATCACATCACAAACATGATCTTTTTCAACTCCAACAAGCATCTCTTTCATAGAAAAGTTCTGTACCTGATCAAAATAAAAAACAGAAATGGTTGACTTATCAGGAAACTCTGCTTCTAAATCAATTGTAAGCCCTTTGCAATTAAGATTGCAAAATATAAGGTATAAACTGATAGAAATAATTCTTCGTAGCATAAAAAATGGTAGTAAATATTACTTTACCTACCATAGCGATGGCTCTTAGAAAAATCAACTAAAAACTTTAATCAAATCATAAAATGTCACATAAGCAAAAAAGATGATGATTAATGCCACAAAAGGAAGTACCATTTTCTGCATTGTTTTAGCCCTGATCCGCTTTTTAGTAATTACTTCATACATGGTAAAACAAATATGTCCTCCATCAAGAACAGGAATAGGCAATAGATTCATAAACCCTAAATTTAATGAAATCATACCCAACCAGTACATTCCAGTTAAAGCACTACTTTTTGATCCATCGTGAACAATTTTTACCATTCCCACAGGCCCTGACATATGCTTAGGGCTAATTGCACCAGAAAAAAGGCCTTTTAAGCTAAATAAAATATCTGCAAACACATCTTTTGCTTGAGCAAAAGGGCCTGGATTATAAATGATATTTTCATCTTTGATCATTACACCAGAAAATAGAGTTTTTTTCTCCATCAGCTTTGTGACATTTTCTTTATCTGAAGATAAGTTCATTTTCTCTAAACTATCTGGGCTTGCCTTTTCTAAGTATCGTTTAAAACTAACCGGTTCAGTTGGCTCTAAAAAGCGAAATGATCCAAGATTTTTTAGCTCAGGATCGCCAATTGAAGCCTCCATTTCTGCAATAGTTTCACTATTTAATCCAGATAAAAACTCTGCATCCCCATTTTTCCATAATACTTTATTAATCTGCTCATTAGATACCATGACTAAACACTTTCTTGAAGAGATTGCCTTATAAAAATCTTCTGCATGATCCACTTTTATTCCAGATACAGCTATGATTTTATCGCCCCTAATCAAGGAGTTTTCAGTTTTTGTATTTAATCGCTCTTCTGCTTCAATAAATGAAAGCTCTTGGGTAACATATAAGCCATCGCTCACAAAGTATGGGATGAAATAGGTACTTGCTAGGGCACCTTCTAAATCCATTTGTCTTTTATAATCAACAAATGCATCTTTTTGCTCCTCAGAAAGTTTTAGATCCCCAAGCAAAACCCTTGGCACTTGTAAATGAAGATGTTTACCATTTCTATCCACAGTGACTAAAGCAATATCACGATTAATCACATCTGAAAGTTGAGAGACAGAATAAATAATATTACCATCTACGTAGACAATTCTATCCCCCTTTTCAAAAGAGGTATTTCCAAGGGGTGCAAATTCTTTTTTCCCATCAATATAACCAGAAGATACAACATAAGAGGCAGAAGATAATACACCCATACTCTTCCACTCATTTGGAACCATAAGCGTAGGATCACTACCCTCTGGTGTATAAAAAGCTGCCTTTGTTTTAACAATTTCCTTGTTTTGCTTTTCAAATACTACATCTACGCTGTGTTTGCCCTTGAGCATACCTTGAATGATAATATCTTTAAAGCCAGTATAAGGCTTACCATCAACGGTAACAATTTTATCTCCTGCACGAATTCCTTCCGCATAAATGGATGAATTTGTATCCACCCTTCCAATAATATGTGTAAATTGTGAAAAAGGCTTATTTTGACCTCCACAAAGATAGATCCCAAAAAATACAAGTAAAGCAAACGTAATATTTACAAGGGGTCCAGCTCCAGCAACTGCTAATCTATAAATTGGCTTTTTACTATAAAAGCCCTCCTTGATTTGATGAGGCTCTTTACCATTTTCCCCTTCCATACCAGAAATTTTTACATATCCACCAAAAATCAAATAGCAAATCTGCCACTTTACTCCATTTTGCATCCAAGAAAAGATCGGTTTACCCATGCCTATGCTAAATACTTCAATTTTCATACCAGCGCGCTTTGCCACTAGATAATGACCGAGTTCATGTATAAAAATTAAAAAACTTAATCCTAAAATTGCAAAAAGAATACTTGCTATGTTCATATCTATCCCTTACGTTATTTCCCACGCATCTTTCCGCGCTTTATTATTTGTTTCAATTACTGCCTCTAAAGAAATCTCACTTGAAACCTGATTTCTATTTAATAATTGTTCTAAAGTTTCTCCTATACCTCTCCAGGTTACACTACCTTTACAAAATCGTTCAACCAATACTTCATTTGCAGCATTTAAATAGGCTGGATAACACCCACCAGCTTGTAGTGAGTCAAAAGATAATTTTAAACATCGAAATTTTGTTAAGTCTTTTGGAAAAAATTCAAGGTTAACCCTCTCATTAAATGACAATTTCTTTCCCGCCCCCCTTTTTCTTTTTCTTCCAAGCAAGGCATATTGGATAGGAAAGGTTAAATCAGGGTCGGAAATTACTGCCTTGTAAGCCCCATCGTTAAAGGAAACTAAACTTTGTACTAAGCTTTGCGGATGAATTACAACATCGATTTGTTCTTTTTTGATACCAAAAAGATGAAAAGCTTCTATGACCTCTAACCCTTTATTCATCATTGTAGAGCAATTAATAGCTACTTTTTCTCCGCAACGGTGATTTCGATGACTCATTGCCTCAAATACACTAAAGTCATCCTCTTGCTCTCGATGAAAGAAAGCCCCACCTGATGCTGTCAAAATTAATTGTTCTACGCTATTGACATCTTCTCCTAATAAACACTGCTGTAGAGCGCTTTGCTCATGATCTAACGTATATACATTTACTTTTTTTTCTCTACAAAGAGACATAAACGCCTCTCCAGAGCACACTAAAATTTCTTTTGTTGCAATAGCGATCTCTTTTCCCGCATTTGCTGCTAAAAAAGCAAGCGGTACTGAACTAAACCCAACAGTTGCAAGCACAACAAGATCAACCTTAGGATCTGTGACTATTTCTTCCATAGAAATAGCCGAAGGGAATTCTTTGGCTTTTTCTTGGTGGGTGACACCTATTAAATGGGGAGAAAATTCTTTTATCTGCTCCTTAAAGAGCTTTGTATTACTATGACAGCTTATTGCATAGGCTCTCATCTCCTCAGGAAAGGTTTTAATCACCTCTAATGTTTTTTTCCCTACACAGCCAGTAGATCCCAAGATGGCAATATTTTTCATGCCCTTGCCTCTACTTTCTTTTTCACTAAAAGAGCAAGAAACAAAGCAAAATGTAGCGTCACAAGCATTCCAGATGTTGATAGGCCAATGCCATATTTTTGGTAGAAAAACTTTGTCGTCATCACAGAAACAAGCCCTACAGCAATATTGGAATAAATTGAAAACGTAATCAGCTGAGGGATGCTTTTACTATACAAAGAAGCACACACAGGAGGAATGATGATCAATCCTAGAACAGGGGCAATACCTATAAAACGAAATCCACTGGTAATTGTTAAGCTTGTTAAAAACAAAAAGCTAAATTGTAACAGCCCCATCGATCTTCCTGAAAAATGAGCAAGCGATCGGTCAAAAGAAAAAACCGTAAGATCTTTCATAAAGACAAAAATAAATCCCGCACAGGCAAAAAGTACAAAAGTTGCGGTAATAAGATCATTTGTATGAATCAAATCTAGATTTCCCATAATAATATCTACCCCAACATGAGATGATCGAGTAAAAAGAGTGATTAAAATAGCCCCTAAGGAAAACAGGGTTGAAAAGACAATTGCTGTGCTTGCATCATTATTGATATGCGTATATTTTTTTAACGATTCAATCAAGAAAATGGTGAGAAAAGTTGTAATCACTGAAACTAAAATATATAACCCCATATTTAAAGATAAAGGGGCAAAATGTTCTGTTTTAGAAAAAACCTTCATTCCAATAAATAAAAGGGCAATACCAAATAGCACAGTATGAGAAATGGCATTGGCTATCATCGACTTTTTCTGTAAAAATAAAAACGTACCAATTAGAGATAAAGAAATGCTAAAACATAATAAAAGTAAGAGAGAGACCCCTTCTTCAGCAGTAAGTAGGTTAAACAGGTTCAATAGAGACCTCCTTTTTGGCAGGAATTTTCTGCTTATGGGGACAATGGGTTGGGTTACCCAGCCTTTTTAGTAACATCTCCTCCATCTCATCTGTAAGCACATGTTCTATTTCTTCGGCAAACACATGAATACGGCTTTTTGCAAAACCCACCTCATATAAATATACTTCCCAAAGTCTATGCAGCCTTATAATGCGCTCGGCAGAGACACGCCCTGCTTCTTTTAACTCTAAGCTTGATCCGTATAAAATTTTTACTTTTTTCCTCACGCGCAGTAAGACGAAGAAAAATAGGAGATATCCTGTTTGAAGAAACTCCATAATTTCCTTAAATGCCATTTTTTCATTTTTCTTATAAAGGGCTTTTAAAATATTTTCTTCATGACAACGGATCGCAAATGACAACCTTCTTACCACTCTTAAAATCACCCCACCTCTAACACCCACTAAAATAGAAAAAAAGGTTATGGATGCTGAAACTATGGTAATTACAGGACCTGTAGGTAAAATAACACCCTCACCGCCTAAATAAAGGGATAAATAGCCACCTATTAAAGCAGAAATAGCTGCAAAAATTGATGAAAGAATAAACATTGAAGACATTCTTCTTACCCAAAATCTAGAGGCAATGGCAGGAGTTGCCATCATTCCTGATAAAAGTAAAATCCCACAGCTTCTTAACCCTAAAATAACCACCACTAATGTCATCATTAAAATAAAACTATCTAATAGCCTTCCAATCCCTAAAAAGGAGGCAAAGGTTTTATCAAACTCAAAAATTTGAATACGTCTATGAGATGTAACGATAAAAATGAGTAATAATGCCATAACAATTGCATACATGACCAGATGAAAATATAGCATGGTAGCTGTACGTCCATATAAAAAAATGACCACATCTTTATAAACCATAGGGTTTACTGATTGAATAATAGAGGCAAGTAAAACCCCAACGCCTAAAAAAGCAGAAATGGAAATCATCAAGGAGCTATCTGCACTCTTATGCCATTTTTCTTGCAAAAATGTGAGCTTTTTCATCGACAAATAAGCGGTTGTAATCGCCCCTAGAATAAACAGCATGGACATCCACTTCTCATCTGCGCCAAAATAAATTCCTACAAAAGCACCAAGTATTAATCCTGGGAATGCACTATGAGCAATCACCTCTCCAACTAATGCGCTCTTTCGAAGAGAGTAGATTACCCCCATCCATGAAAGAGATATACATGAAAGGATAGACCCTATCACAGAGACAGAATAGGTAGAATCTGTCAAAAGCATGTATAAGTCAGAAAAAAGGTTTTTTATCATACCAGTCCGCACTCTTTTTCTTTCGATAGAATAAATGCATCTGTTAAAATCGAATCTTTTGCCTGATAAGCATTGACCAAATTTTTTTTCCGTAAGACATCATGAACAGGGCCTGCATCAACTAGATGGTGAGATAAAAGTACTGCTTCATCAAATTCTTTTTTTACCTCATCTAAATTATGATGCACACAAATCACCGTATGTCCTGAATCTCTTAACTCTTTCATACTCTCAATAATCATCTCAGAGGTGGTAAAATCAACAAACGCCATCGGTTCATCAAAAATATAAATTTGCGCCTCTTGCATGTAGGCTCTTGCAATAAATAATCTTTGCCTTTGCCCTCCTGAGAGCTCAGAAATAAGAGCATTGCGTTTATCAAACAGCCCAAATTTTATAAGGAGCAGCTCACATTTTTTTAAATCCTTTTGACAGTACTTACCAAAAAGACGAGACCTAGCATAACTTCCCATTAAAATCACCTCTCGTACGGTGATAGGAAAATCCCAATCTATCTCTTTTGTTTGACAAACATAGGCAATATTATCTTTCATCTCTTCAAACGATTTTCCAAAAAATGAAACAACCCCACTTGTTTTTTTCGTTAAATTCAAGATAGCCTTCACAAACGTACTTTTCCCAGCCCCATTTGGCCCAATAATAGCTGTCATGAGCCCCTTTTTAATTTTTACGTTGATATCAATGAGAGCTGCTACTGTCTCATAATGAACGGTTAGTGAATTCACTTCGATCTCATCATCCATTATTTTTCTCCTTATTCAAATTTTTTGCAATCACCTCTGCATTGTGTTCCATCATCTCTAAATAAGTCATTCCGCCTAAGGTATCACCGTAAAGAGGTTCTTTACAAATCACTACTTGCACATTAAATCCTTTGCAAATTTCTATCACCTTATTTAACGCATCTTTGGGAAGATTTGACTCATAAAAAATCGCAGAAATATTATGTTTTTTAATAAATGAGGTAACCAGTCCTATTCTTTTCAATGAAATTTCAGCCTCCGGGGATAAACCCTGCATAGAAAATAATCGCTCTTCTTTATCTGCTTTAAAATATCTTCGTACAAAATAATTAAACGCATCGTGAGAAGATACCAGGTATCGATTTTCATCTGGAATACTTCCTATTAATTGCATAATTTTTTGATCCAACGCTCTCATTTTTACTTTTAAATTCTGACTATTTTGAATATATTTTGCTTGATTTTCAGGATCTATCTGACAAATAGAAAGTGTAATTTCATCCACCACGTAACTCATAAGATTTAAATCCATCCAAATATGTGGATCTACCTCTTTTTCTTTTGAAATAATTAATTCAGGATGACTTTTGAGAATTTCATCTCCAACAAATATTGTTTTTTGCTGCTGCAATTGATATAAAAGACTTGGATTATGCTCTAAAGAAAGACCGTTGCCAAAAATAAGGGCGGCTCTTTGAATCTTCTCCTTATCCCCTTTTTTCATTTGATAGGAATGGGGGTCAATTTCACCTTCCATTAATAATTCACAAGTAAACTCATTTTTTACAATCTCCTTAACCAGGCTATCAATCATCACTGTTGTAGATAAAATCTCTCTTTTAAGTACGCCTTTTTGCTCCTTATTGGGCATAAAATGCGAAAAAATGATTAGCGTTAGTAAAAAAAAAGTAATGTAAAATAGATTTTTATTCATGGCGGTAAACCTCATCCTGAAAGCCCTCCTTAAGTATGCCATAAAGTTTAGATTTTATGTAAGAAGAATAGATGAAGAAAAAAACTTGTTATTATTTAAGCAATAGTAGATTCTTTTTATCATTGTACAATAATTTAAATTAGGTGATATAAAAATGAACGAAAAAGAAAACAAACAAGGTAAATCTCTAGAAGATATTGAAGATGTAATAACAACTGCTATTGAAAAAATTGGTGGGGATAAAGAAAACGATTTATGTAGATTTCTACCTATGTCTGTAGGTGGTTACATGCACCACTTTACGCTAAGAAAAATGAAATTAAAGCAACCTTTTGAATTAGGCTCTTTGATTAAACAATTTATTATAAATCCAAAAAAGCCTAACGCTGTAGCTCCAAAACAACGTGCTGCTCGTGGATCTAAGAAAAGAAAAGATCAAATGACGTTTACAAGAATTCAATTAGAAAGACTGTTAAACATCGCCAAGCAAACAGGGGATAAAGAAATGATTTCACTTCTTAGTCCAAAAACTTCTTTAGCTACTGCTAAAAGAAATTTGATGACCTCTATCCGTCAGGGGCTAGTGGAAGATGAATTATGGTTTGCCTATAAGGAATCTGCTGAAAGCTATCAATTTATTCAAGATGCTAATAAACAATTTATGGCTATGGATAAAGATTAAATTTTACAATCATAAAAAAAGCCTCCCTATTCCCCTAGGGGGGCTTTTTTTATGCTTGAATATAAAATGGGACCCCCTATATCATATAAAGTGATTAGAAAAAACGAATTTCAATATAAGGAACAAAATGTCAACAAAAACTAAAACCGATGATACGGCTGAATTTGGAAAAATCAGATCTTTCTTATGGCCGATTCATAATTACGAATTAAAGAAATTGCTACCAATGCTTTTTCTTTTCTTTTGTATACTTTTTAACTACACAATTTTAAGAGATACTAAAGATACTCTTATCATGACAGCTCCTAAGTCTGGTGCTGAAGCCATTCCTTTCTTAAAGGTGTATGGTGTGCTCCCGGTAGCTATCTTGTTTATGCTTCTTTATTCAAAAATGGCTAACGTTCTTTCAAAAAAGAACTTGTTTTATGCATCTGTAGTACCATTTATTGTATACTTCACATTGTTTTCAACAGTTCTTTACCCAAATAGAGAGGCCTTACATCCAAACGCATTTTGCGACATGTTGCAAAGTGTCCTTCCATCTGGATTTATGGGACTTATTTGTATTTTAAGAAACTGGACTTATTCAACATTCTACATCATGGCTGAGCTTTGGGGTAGTGTGTGCTTATCTCTACTTTTTTGGGGATTTGCAAACGATATTACAAAAGTTTCTGAGTCAAAAAGATTTTATAGCTTATTTGGCCTTGGCGCAAACTTCTCATTAATTCTTGCAGGTAGCTATATTACTTGGGCATCTCGTCCAGACCGTTCTATCGGTACAGGTATAGCAGATACTTGGCAGGTTTCATTATACTGGTTAACTGCAGCGGTTGCACTTTCAGGTGTGGCAGTACTTGCAATTTACTGGTGGGTTAATAAATATGTATTAACTGATCCACGTTTTTATGATGTAAGCGCTCAGAAAAAAATGAAGAAAGAAAAACCAAAACTTACATTAGGACAAAGTCTTAAGTTAATCATGACTTCAAGATACTTAGGATTAATCGCAATGGTTGTAATTGGATATGGTATGTGTATTAATATGGTTGAAGTGACTTGGAAGAGTCAGCTTAAACTTGCCTACCCAGATCCTAATGCATACAGTGCTTTTATGGGTGGATTTTCTGCAAATACAGGTATTGTAACTATCTTTATGATGTTGTTTATCGGTGGTAACTCAATTAGAAAAATGGGATGGAGATTTTCAGCTCTATGCACCCCTGTAATGATTCTTGTTACTGGTGCTTTATTCTTCTCATTCATGATTTTCAACAAAAATATAGCAGGTATGATTGCAAGCTTTGGAACAACTCCATTAGCTCTTGCAGTGTTATTTGGTACAATGCAAAATATTTTAAGTAAGGCTACAAAATATTCCTTATTTGATCCGACAAAAGAGATGACTTACATCCCTCTTGATCAAGATTCAAAAGTAAAAGGAAAAGCTGCAATTGATGTAGTTGGTGCAAGACTTGGTAAATCTGGTGGTGCATTTATACAACAATTCATGATTATATCACTTGGAAGTATTGCTGCAATGACTCCTTACTTATCTGTGATACTTCTTATCATAGTTGGGCTTTGGATTCTATCTGTATTCGCTTTAGATAAACATTTCAAAAAAGCTATGAATGATCGTGATATAGAAAACGCAAAAGAAGAAGCTGAAACTGCAAAAGAAACTGCAGCAAACGCAAACTCAAAAAATCAAGAGCCTGTTACAGCTAAATAATCTTTAGCAAAACATGTCACTTGTAAAAGAAGGCGGTGGGATTATCCCACCGCCTTTTTTTTATCCTTCAAAGATTTCAAATCAGACTATAACCTTGTCTTTTATTCAACACAAATCACCTTCTTGCAGTATTTTAACCACCCGCTCGCTTTGCTCACTAGAGATCACAGAGATCACAGAGAAAATCCTTTGAATGATTTTAAAATCTGTAAAAATTTAATGCATTTCTCTGTGCTCTCTGTGATCTCTAGCAAACTTGGTTTGCGGGTGGTTCAAAAAGTACAAATGCAACCACATCTAGTAATGATCGTGATATAGCAAATGCAAAAAATCAAGAGCCTGTTACAGCTAAATAATCTTTAGCAAAACATGTCACTTGTAAAGCAGTATTTTAACCACCCGCTCGCTTTGCTCACTAGAGATCACAGAGATCACAGAGAAAATCCTTTGAATTATTCAAAAATCAGTATAAATTTAATGCATTTCTCTGTGTTCTCTGTGATCTCTAGCAAGCTTTGCTTGCGAGTGGTTCAAAAAGTACACATACAACCACATCTAGTAATGGCGCCTTTGTTGGATTATTTTCTATTTCCCGATGAACGTTTGAAAAAAATTTGAGGTGGAAATTTAAAACCTGATTCACTATACTTCTTTCCATGACTATAGACCAAAGCAAGATTAGAAACTTTTCCATTATAGCGCATATTGATCATGGTAAATCTACCATTTCAGATCGTTTGCTTGAAATTACAGGTACCATTGACAAACGTGATTTAAAAGCTCAATTTCTCGACGATATGGATCTTGAACAAGAACGTGGTATCACCATCAAAGCTCATCCCGTCACAATGACCTACAAATGCTCTGACGGTAACACTTATCAAATGAACTTTATTGATACACCTGGTCATGTGGATTTTTCCTACGAGGTATCAAGATCTCTTGCTGCTTGTGAAGGTGCAATTTTAATTGTAGATGCAGCACAAGGGGTACAAGCTCAGACGGTGGCAAATATGAATTTAGCCAAAGAGCGCGGTCTAGAGATTTTAACAGTATTAAATAAAGTTGATCTTCCTGCTGCCGATCCTGAGGCCGTAAAAGCACAAATTAAAGATATGCTTGGTATTGACGCAAGTAATGCCATTTTAGCATCGGCAAAAACAGGTTTGGGTATAGCTGATATTTTAGAAGAAATTGTTTACTCGTTACCCCCACCTAAACAAACAACTGAAACTAAAACAAAAGCGCTAGTTTTTGATTCTCATTACGATGTTTACCGAGGTATTTACACCTACGTTCGTGTGATGTCTGGATCTTTGAAAAAAGGCGATGTCATAAAATTTCTTGCTACTGAAAAGACTTTTGAGATTTTAGAAGTAGGTATTTTTAATCCTAAAGAATTTCCTACAAAAATTCTTAATGCTGGCGAAGTAGGCTACATTCTTGCCAATATCAAAAAGCCATCTGATGTAAAAGTTGGAGACACACTTACTTTACAGAAGGAATTTGTTACTGAGGCATTACCTGGTTTTAAAGAGATACATCCTGTAGTATATGCAGGTGTCTACCCTGTTGAATCATGTGATTATGACGGACTTTCTGATGCCTTAGCAAAATTACGATTAAACGATTCAGCGCTTTTTGTAGAGCAAGAAAATTCTCAAGTTTTAGGAATGGGTTTTAGATGCGGATTTTTAGGTCTTCTTCATCTTGAAATTGTTTTTGAAAGAATTAATCGAGAGTTTGATATAGATGTGATTACCACAGCACCAAGTGTTCAGTACCATATCACAAAAACTAATGGAGATGTGATTGAAGTAGATAATCCTTCATTTTTTCCAGATCCAACCGTTATTGAATCTACAAGTGAGCCATGGGTTATTTGTAATATTTTAGTTCCTGCTCATTATATGGGCGGGGTGATGAACCTTGTAAACGAAAAACGAGGTGAGCTCGTTAATATGGAAACTATTGAAGGAGGGCGTGTCTTTCTTCACATCAGAGTTCCATTAAACGAAGTGATCATCGATTTTAATGACAGACTAAAATCGATCACGCAAGGATATGCCTCTTTTGATTACAAGCATTCCAGCTATGAAAAAAGTAAAATCATTAAGCTTGAAATTCGTATCAATGATGAGCCCGTCGATGCCTTTTCAACCCTTGTTCATGCCTCAAAGGCAGAGGCAAAAGGCAGAGAGCTTTGTAAACGGCTCAAAGAGATCTTGCCTAAGCAGCAATTTAAAGTACCTATTCAAGCAGCCATCGGCGGAAAAATTATCGCCAGAGAAACCATTTCTGCTATGTCTAAAAACGTTACAGCTAAATGCTACGGCGGAGATATTACAAGGAAAAGAAAGCTGCTTGAAAAGCAGAAAAAGGGTAAAGCGAAAATGAAAAAGTTCGGAAAAGTGAATATCCCTCAATCTGCCTTCATCCAAATCCTTAAGACTGAAGACAATTAAAACTTGTTGAAATTAAATAAGCTAAAAAGCTTATCATAAGGATAATAACCTGAGTTATGGGAGAAAATAGATGAACGATAAGTCTGATATAGGGGTGATTGGATTAGCCGTGATGGGCCAAAATCTCATTTTAAATTTCAACGACCATAATTTTAGAGTATCTTGCTATAATAGAACAACTTCCAAAGTCGATGAGTTCATGAAGGGTGAGGCAAAAGGGACCAAAATCAAGGGGTGTAAATCCATTGAAGAGTTTTGCGCCTCCCTTGCAAGTCCTCGACGCATCCTATTAATGGTAAAAGCAGGGGCTCCTGTGGATGAATTCATTAATATCCTTACCCCTCACCTTGATAAAGGTGATATTATCATCGATGGTGGAAATAGCTTCTATGAAGACACTGAAAGACGTATTAAATCGCTAGAAGCCAAAGGTTTATATTTTCTTGGCTGCGGAATCTCTGGGGGAGAAGATGGAGCTCGTCATGGTCCATCTATGATGCCAGGTGGTAGCAAAGAGGCCTGGAATCATGTAAAAGAGATGTTGCAAACTATTTCTGCTAAGACACCCAAGGGTGACCCGTGCTGTGATTATGTAGGCAAAGGTGGGGCCGGTCATTACGTAAAGATGGTGCACAATGGTATTGAATATGGTGATATTCAGCTTATATGTGAGGCTGCCGATATCTTAATGCACACCCTAGGTTTAAATGAAATAGCCTTATCAAAAATTTTCCTAGAGTGGAACAAAGGCGATTTAAATAGTTTTTTGATCGAGGTTGCTGCTGCTGTACTCGGCTATGAAGATACCGATGGTCACCCTTTAGTAAGTAAAGTGCTTGATGTGGCTATGCAAAAAGGAACTGGAAAATGGACAGCAGAAAGCTCTTTAGAAGAGGGTGTTCCACTATCTATGATCACAGAATCGGTCTATGCCCGCTATCTATCGACCTTTAAACCAGTAAGAAGTGAACTGTCAAAAATCTATAAACGTCATACAAGATTGTGCAGTCGAGATAAGGACCTAATTATTGATAATGTAGAGCGTGGTCTTTATGCATCAAAAATTATTTCCTATACACAAGGATATATGCTGATGAAAGCAGCCTCTACCAAATATAAATGGAACTTACAATTTGCAGCTATTGCGCGTATGTGGATGAATGGTTGTATTATCAGAAGTAAATTCTTAAATAATATCGAACATGCCTTTGAACAAAATCCTGAATTAGAAACCCTTCTTCACGATGAATTTTTCAAAAAAGCGATCCTTAAATGTAATGAAGATTGGCGAGAAACGGTATCTCTTGCAGTAACTCATCATATCCCCTGCCCATGTTTTTCCTCTTCCCTCTCCTTCTTCGATGGAATCACCTCAGAGACGCTTCCTGCAAACATTTTAATGGCCATACGTGATTATTTCGGTGCCCATACGTACCAACGAGTGGATAAACCAGAAAGCGAATTTTTCCACACCAATTGGACAGGCCATGGTGGATCGGCCTCATCTGCCGCCTACAACGCCTAAACTCCTTTCTGCCAAATAATATACCCTTCAGCATCATAAGCTAAAAGTAATATCATCTCCGCATTTTTTGCTATACCTTCCAATTCTTCCCTTGAAATACTTCCACTCTCATTTTTTTTGTAAGAATATTTACTTACTACACACAAAGAATGCCAAATAATATCTGATGCTTTTAAACAATCCATAATGATATCTTTGTTACTCTCATTTGATTCAATCATGTAATACATCTCTTCATTACAGTGCACGCCAACCTTATTATAAAGATCCCAATTACCTTCTTCTTTATAATCCTCTTCGTGATCATCAAATATGCAAATATAATCTTTACAACCTGTTAGCTCCTCAAAAAGAACATCTACAATTTTTTCTTTTACTTTACTCCCTACATGTATATTTCTCGGTTGATTAACAACACTTTCTGTTAAACCATTCTTAAGATAAGTAAAAAATTCACCTTTACCAAACATCACATGCTTTAACACCGCTTTTGATAAAGTATTTCCTTTTTCAAGATTCCAATGAATATACTCAAGCATATATTCCAGATCCAATGAATATCTAACTAATTGTCCCATAATTAATTATACTTCCATTTTGAATGGTTTGGATGTTTGAAGACATACATACCCCTCCATATCATAAGCTCCTAAAATCAAATGAGTTGTATTTGAGGCAAGGCTGGATATATCCTCGATGCTTAATTGATCATTTTTGAATAATGATTCAGAAGTAGTAATGATATTCATATAATACCACTGTCCATCTGCTTGTTTAATCAACGAGTAAAGATTTGATTCCGTACAATTTTCATAAGATAAAAAATAGTAAATCTCCTTTTCATAGTATTTAATATAGGATCCTAATTGAGAAATACACTTATCACCTTTTTCAAATACAATCTCTTCAAATATGCATAATTGTTTAGCGTCATTATTCAAAGAGAGTCTTAAGAATTTCGACAGCTCTAACGCAGAAGTTGCCTTTTTTTGCTTAAGGTATTTTTTTCCTGCTATTTCTATTTCTTCTAAAGGTTCCTCAGGAAGGATCCCACCACTTTCTAAATATCTGATTTTAGATACATCAGCAGAATTTGAAATTATAGAAAAAAAATGCCCTCCCTCAAAATCTAACTTATGTAACAATTCTCTAGCTAAAGAGTTTCCAGATTTAAGTACAGTGATAAAAAAATCACGTGTTGTTTCATGCGGTAAAGATGTAAGTAATACGTTATCCATTAATTTACCCCTACTTATAATTGGGAAATATATCAAACTTATTCCCATTAGGATCAGTATAACCCCAATGAGGTCCTTTTGGAAAGGGATGATTAAAATCAGGATGAAGTTTTTCCTTTGTATCTGGATTAATCCAATTTCCTTTTCCATCTTCTGGCTTACCTTTTCCCCTCCATTCAAAACCTTCACCTGGACATTTACTCGGATCATCTCCTAATTCATCCCAGGTATAAGGTGGGACTTTTTCTTCCTGATGGTTTTGATTCATCTTATTGCAATAGTCACAGATTTCACAACCGATATAAGCAACACTGGCACCGGCTAAAAACGCTAGAAATTCCGGTCCCCATAAAGGGAAAGTAATAGCCCCACCGGCCCAAGAAAGAACCGGAATGATAAATCCATATCTGCCATCGGGATCCATAAATTGCATCGGATTATTAAAACAATAACGATATGGATTTGTATCCTGCATCAATGGATCCAGGCTTGTCCATTCTTTTAGATCGGTATCATAGTATCGGTAGCCAAAATCTACAAGATTTGTATCTGGATCGTACCTTTTGCTACAAAATGTCCACGGACATCCTTCAATCTTACTTAAATTTTCTCCAAAAGGATCAGGCCTTGTCAATGTAACTGTTCCATCTTACACATTGACTAATTTTACAATATTCCATCGATGATCGTAAATGGGTGCATAAATTGCATCGGCTGTTTCTATCGCAATAGCTCTAACTAAATCAGTACCCCTTTGCAATCCAGGAATACGCAACCATTTTACAGTGCCGTCTGCTGAAATACTTCCAATCTCCTTATTTCCTAAATAGAGATAATATTCTACTTCTTCAACACCTTCAGTAATTAATTTTTTATAGACTTTTTTATGATCTCTATCATATCCATATATTACATCCTTCTGATCAGATAAGATCCTTCTTAGCTTATCGCCTTCGTAAAAATACTGGCTTGTCCCTTTCTGGATAAGCCGCCCGCATTCATCATACGCCTTATGAAGAGTAGATTCTATAAAGGTAGATCGATCTTTATCTGTCCACTTCTCCTCTCCAAAAGGTGTCTTGGTAATGAGGTAACCCTCTTCTAAACCACTTAAATATTCAATCTTTCCTAATCCATAGATTAAACTTTCAGAGATAAGTTTTTTATCCTCATCATAATGATAAAGATGTTCATACTTCACTTCATTTGTAGGAGATAAACGAGCAACTTTTTCACAAATTCCCTCCTCAAAATAGTATACAATTTTACCTAACTTTCCAAGATCAATCGTGAAATTTTCAGCCATTACCAAAATGGAAAT
>CAMAXK010000005.1 GCA_945862365.1 Chlamydia trachomatis | reverse complement strand
CTTGACCAGGAATGCCAGCTGCCCCAATGGCTGCAATTACCGAAGTAAAGATCAATACAAAAATTTTTATCCAGGTAAGTTCTATCCCATAAGCTTGGGCAATAAAGACCGATGAAAGAGCTTGACCAATTGCGGCCCCGTTCATATTTACGGTGACACCTAAAGATAAAACAAACCCTGTAATATCTTGGGAAATGCCAAGCTTTTCTTTTGCACACTTCATCGTTAGTGGCAAGGTAGCTGCACTACTGCTTGTGGTAAAGGCAAGGATCAAGGCATCTTTCATCCCTTTAAAAAAGGGAATTACTGGTGTTTTGATAACAAACTTGAGGATAAAAGGGAAAACACCAAACAATTGCAAGCCGCAGGCAATATAACAACACAAAAGAAATTTCAATAATGGAAAGATCACTTTTGCTCCCATTGAACCCACAGCTGAGGCAATTAAGGCAAATACACCATAAGGGGCAAGCTTCATTATCATTTGTGTCAGGGTATTTAATACTTCTGATAATGCCTCAATAACTACAATAATTGGTTTTCCCTTTTCACCAGATAATGTGACTGCTAAGGCAAATAAAATTGCAAATACAATTACTTGTAGTATATTGCCAGCAACAAGCGCTGCAAAAGGATTTACAGGGATAATGGAGAGTGCAAAATCGAGCAATCCACTTTTTAATGAGCCTTCTGTCCCATTCATAGTTGAAAATAAATGAAGATTAGCCCCTGGCTTAAATAAATAGCCTGTGCAAACACCAATAGATATTGCAATTATTGTAGAGGTGAAAAAAAAGCCCATTGACCGTAATCCAATACGTCCTAGTTTTTTTGGATCATTAATATGACAAATGCCAGTAACAATGGAAGAAAATACCATGATGCCTACAACCATTTTCAATAGATCGATAAATATTTTCCCAAGTACAGTAAGAGCGGCATATTCTCTATTAGCAATTAATCCAAATATCAGCCCTGAAAAAAGTCCTATAAATATTTTCATCCATTCTTTCATTATCTATCCTTTTCATTTGTGTTTTCAATCATGCTACGAATTTGCGTTAATAATGATTGATACACTTCTTGGTCATAGGTTATATTCATTGAAATTTCTATAGGAAAAACAGATGCCCTTTCCTCACTATTTAATTTCACATAATCTTTTTCTGTACAAACAATGAGCTCTGCGCCTAGAGTTTTACAGCTGTGACAAAATTCTGTTACATTTTGAAGTTGCCTATGATCGGAAAGTATTTCTTTCTTTACAATCGTTAGACCTAAAGATTTCAGTCCATCGATAAATAAATGAGGGTTTCCAATCCCACAAAACACCCCTACTTTTTTTTGTGATAAGTGTTTATTTTTTTCTAAGCAATACTTTGTACCAAAATATTTTGCACTACTATAGCATAAAAGCTCTCTTTTGACGAGCTTATAATTGCTTTCATTTTCAGCTCCATGTATGACAATGAAGTGAGCACTTTTTAACTTTGAAAGTAACTCTCTTCTCATACCAAAAGGGACAAATCCTACTGAAAATGGATCTTCTGCTCGAATCATCACTATTAACAAATCTTTCTTTAATTTTAGATATTGCATTCCATCATCTAATATACAAGCTTTAGAGCCCATCAAAACTGCTAAAGCGGCTGACTCCTCTCTTTTTTTTCCAATAATCACAGGGTTTTGTTTACATCTTTGCTGCAGCATAAAGGGTTCATCCCCGTCTAAAGCATCGACCACTTTGCGAGATTTACCTTTTCGTTTAGATCGATAGCCCCTTGTCAAAATTGCAATATCTTTTCTTCCTAAATCAGAGATTAATTTAGCAACAAATTCACTTTTACCAGTACCGCCACAAACAATATTCCCAACAGATATAATTGGAATGGTCGCTTTTGAAACAGAAATGACATTTAACTGATATAAAAGATGTCGACAAAACACACCAATTTTAAAAAAGGTGCTCAATAGAAAAAAAGCACCTTTTACAAAACTAAACCCGATTTCCTTTTGCTTTCGTTCAACCCATCTTTCCATGGGCTAATACTACCTATTTACATCTTAAAATTCCATCGCTATACTTTTGACTATGAAAAAAATTGGATTAATTGGTCATAATGGAATGTGCGGAAAAGAGCTATTAAAGCTTCTTCCCAAAGATACAAGAATTTATACAAGAAATGAGCCCCTATTATTTTCAAATCTAGACATTCTTTTTATGGCCATTTCCGCTGAAGATACAGTAGAAATTGCTCAGCAAGCTTTAAATGAAAATGTAAAAGTGATCGACTTATCCTCAGCTTTTAGAACAAATTCTTCATTTCCTTTAATTTTGCCAAAGGTAAATTCGCATCTTATAAACAATTCCTTAAAACTCCTTTCTCTACCCAATTGCATCGTTTCCATCCTTCTTACTGTCTTAAATCCTTTACATAAAATAGCCCCGATCAAAAAAATCATCTTGTCTACTTACCAAGCAGCAAGTGGTGCTGGTAATGTTGGATTAGAGGCAATGAATTCGTATGCAACAATCACGCCCTTTCCGCACCCACTGCGGGACAACCTGTTTTTGCACGAATCTAAAAAAAATCATAATGGTTTATGTGGAGAGGAAGAAAAAATTGTTTTTGAAATTAAAAAAATCTTAAACATACCTTATATTCCGATCTCTGTAAGATGCGTAAGACTTCCCATTAAAAGAGCCCATTCTATTCACGCAATCGTGACTTTTGAACAAAATATCCACAATATTGATGAGCTATTAATCAATGAACCTGGCATCGTAATGCACCCTTCTCCCACCCCAAAAATGGCAGAAGAAAAAGAGGAGGTCTTTGTAGCACCTGTTAGGAAAGATCCTTCTGATGAAAATACCTATGACTTTTGGATAGTGGGAGATCAAATTCTTAGAGGATCGGTGCTTAATGCCTATGAAGCCTTAAAAGAAATAGAAAACGCCCACCACTAAGAATGCGGTGAGCATTATTATTAATTTTTTTCAAACAATGCTAAACTATTGATATTATCAAATAGGAATACTTTTCTTTTTTTAGAAAGATTAAGAATACCTGCTAATACATTTGTATTATTTCTATCATATATTGGATATATTTGATGCTGAAAACCCTTTTCATAAGAGCAAAATTCATCATACACCCAATTTACTGTCTCAACCGGCCCCTCTTTAACTAGAGGAAAGGTAGATTTTGCTGAGCTTTTATCCGTATTAAACCAATTATTATCTGTATAAAGAGATGTAAAGCTATTTAAAGGCTGAACTATCTGTTGAGAATCAATGAAATATTTAAATCCTGTCAAATCAAGAGGACTCTTATCAATCACCCCAATTGCTCTAAATTGATAGGTCATAAGAAATGAATCATATCCATACCAAATAGTATAAGATTGATCCCAAACTTCATGTGCATAAAAACTATCTAAGTCCATCTCAATTTTTGAACCAACAGTTACATGAGGAATAATTCCATTAAGTTTTACAACGTATTGATTTTCAAGAATATAAACGTTTAAATCTTCAATGATTTTAGTTACTTTTAAGCTGGCTGCATGGCCCATAGAAAAAGCCGCAAGAACGAGTAAAAAGATTTTTTTCATGAACACTCCATGTAAAAGAGATAAATTTTATCTATAGAAAAGATTGTTGTCTAGAAAATTTTTTCTAGAGACTAAATAAAGTAAAAGTATATTTATGATCATGTGAGAAGAACTTCCTCTTTAACGCATGGTTCATTACACCCACTATATTTGAATCATTGCCAATTTCAAAAATTGGGAAAATACTATGAGTAAAAGAGGATCTATAATTCAAATATTGATCAGCTACCCACTTCATCGATTTGTGACTTTCACCATCTCTAGTGTCAAATGATGATTCTGTAAAAGCTATATATGTATCTAGCCAATTATCCCAAAGCTCTACCTCAGTAAATGAGCAAACCGCCTTATCCTCTGAATAATAGTCTGAGAAGGTTTGAAAATCGGCCAAATTCAAAGGCTGCTTTTGGATCACCCCTATTGGGACATAGTTAATGGTATGATCTTCCAACTCAAATTTATTGCGAAGTTTAAGAGATTGATTCCAGGGCTCTTTTTTTAAAAAATCTTTTAAATTAAAATTCACATAACTTCCAATTTCTACATAGGGGATTTTCACCTGTGCAGTAACTACGTATTGATAGTCAAAAACGTAAAGATTTAAAGCTGGATAAATTTCGGTAATACGAACTAATTCTGCATAGATAGAACTTACGCAGATCAATAAAATTAAAAACAGTTTCTTCATAGGAGAAATTTTAATAAAAAACTGGTTTACTGTCTATCACAACTTCACTTTTAGTGACTGGATGATAGAATGTTAGCTTTGCATGGTGCAGCTGAATGTTTCCTGATGGGTGCTTACCCCCACCATATTTTTGATCCCCAACAATGGGACACTTCATAAACCCTAATTGCGCGCGAATCTGATGATATCTTCCAGTTTCCAATTCAATTTCGTAAAAATGGTCTCTAAGGTGTCGATAATATAAAATGGCTTCTTTAGAAAATGGTTTTTTTGATGTGTACACATCGGAAAAAAACTCTCTTTTACACAAATGATGGATCAACTTTCCTGATTCTTGAGGTAAATTTTTTGAAAGATTTGCAATATAGACCTTTTTCCAACTTTTTTCTCTTATTTGCTCATTTAATCTAGATAGTGCCTTACTTGTTTTTGCCATCACTAAAATGCCGCTTACCGCTCTATCTAGCCTGTGGACAGGGTGTAAAAACACATTTCCTTTTTTCCCATCTCGCATTTTTAAAAATTCTTTCATCTCAGTAACAATATCATTCATCCCCTCATTTGGAAGGGACGCAAGATTTGCAGGTTTATTCACCACTAAAATGTGATTGTCCTCATATAAAATAAGTTCATTTAGAAGCATTTTGACGCCTCATTTCGTAAATTACAATTCCTGCTGCCACAGAAACATTTAACGAATCACAAATTCCCTCCATCGGAATGGAAATCTTTGTCCCCTTCATCCAATGCTCAGGGAGCCCTTTATCTTCTTGACCAAAGGCCGCAAGAGCTGGAAATGTCAATTTCTCTTCAGAGTAACACTGTTTTGCATCTGGAGATGTAATCACTAACGAAATCTTTCTTTTTTCAATAAAATCAAACGCTTCAGCGCTTGAACAGGTGACAATATCTAACGTAAAACTTGCCCCCAAGCTTGCACGAATGGCATTTGGATGATAATGATCTGAAAGTGCATCTACAAGAAGCACCCCATCAACTCCTGCCCCATCGCATGTGCGAAGAATTGCTCCTATATTTCCTGGTTTTTCAATACCCACTAAAGCGATAAAAAAAGTTCCTTTTAAGTCTGAAAGTGACTTCTTTTTCATCTTAGCCACACCAACTATTTCATTTCTTAATGAAATTTTTTCTAGTAAAGAACTAGAAACTAAAACTAGTTCAGCTCCTGCTTTTTCAAGGGTCTTAATAAATGGAGTCATTTCATGGTAAAAAATTTTCTCCATTTTCCCAGCCCTAGAAATCTCTCTTTCCCCTTCGACCAAAAACAAACCCGTCTTTTTTCTATCTTTATTATTGCGCAGCGCCTCTACTGCCTTAATTTGAGCATTTGTTCTACTTGTTAGCAAAAGGCACCTCGTTGTTTGTCACAAACTTATACAGCGCATGAAGTAACATCTTAGCGCAAGTTTTTTGGATCTCTTCTCTATTTAAACCCTCAAGTCCTGAAATTTTACCAACAAAAACTCCATTCTTACTTCCAATTGCTCCAAATACAACCCCCACCTGATCTCCCAAAGGGCCTGCATCACCAGTTACAGCTATGGCATAATCACTTCCTGATACTCTTAAAGCGCCTAAACACATCTGCACAGCAACATCTCTACTAACTGCTGTATTTTTTGTAATCATCTGTTCATCCACACCCAGCACATTTATCTTCATCTTGTCGGTGTAAGTAACAAATGCTCCTAAAAAGTATTTGGAAGATCCTGAAATTTTTGTAATCATAGAAGATATTAACCCACCTGTACAACTTTCTGCAAGTGAAAGGGTTAATCCATGCTCCACAAAATAGTTTTGTAACTCAATCATCTTATCCTCTTAATTCCAACTGTGAAACATGACTAATTTTTTCTCTTGCTAATTCCTCTGCTTTTTTTCCAATTCTAAAAGTTGCAATCATTGGATTTGATCCAAGAAGAAATTTTGCTGAAACAGTCTTTTCTCTTTTATAAAAACGAAACTGATCAAACAACTCTGCCTCTTTAAAATTTCCACGAGTCTTAACTATCCTCTCCCCATCTGCATAAAGCCCAGGATAAGAATAGCTTAATCCAAAATCAATAGACCCTGCCCCATAAATCCCTTCTAAAATCTTTTGCTCAAAAGTAATCAAAAATGAAAACGGCTTAATTTCAATCACTGGTTTGCACTGTTTTGCAATCTCACCTCTATCTTTTATGGTGATAAAACTAAAATGATCTAAAGAATAGGCAAACCCTACAGTTTCTTTACTATGCGCTTGCTCTAGTGCTATAAATTCCTCTTTAGAAATAATAGGGCTTTTGCAAACTTTCCCTAAAATCACATAAAATCCATCGGGCAAAAACTCTAAAAGCTCCTCTTTTGTAAGAAGCATTGAATGAGTAATGTAGCGTGAAGCGGAAAAATTATTCTTTGATTGCATAAGGCCTTTTCCTACTAAAGATGATAAAGATAGCCCCTAAAAATATCATCGCATCGGCAATATTAAAAATCCCATAAGAATTGCCCCAAAAGGTAAAATGTAACATATCAATTACATGGCCGTAGACAAAAGTGTCAATCACATTCCCCACCGCTCCGAAGAAAATCAATGCATAAGGGACGATCTGACTTTGAATGCTCTTACTTTTCATCATACCAAACCCAATCACCGCAATTAGCACCATTCTTATGGCAAGAATTAGAAATTGAAAAGAGGAAAACATGCCCCAGGCCATCCCAGTGTTTTCAACATAGGCTAAATCAAAACAGACAAAAGGAAGAATATTAAAATGCACCGATACATTTCCTAATAAAATTGCTGAAGAAAGGGTAAAAACCACTTTCTTTAGTAGCATATCTAACAGAAAAAAACCAAAAACAAGCCAAAGCATCACCGATTTTTTCATTGAATCACATCCACTAAGGCATTCATCAACTCATTTTTATCTTTAAATCTGCGATAAACACAGGCAAATCGTACATAAGCAATGGTGTCTAAGTTACAAAGTTTTTTCATGATCAGCTCACCAATTTTTAACGAGTCAATTTCCCTTACCCCGCTTGCCATAATTTCCATCGCCACATCTGCAGCAATGGCAAGTACCTGATCATGAGAAATGCGTGTGTGCCTACAAGCATTTTCTAGCCCTGCAACAAGCTTTTCCTGCTTAAACTCTTCAAAACTACCACTTCTTTTTTTAACCTGGATCGTTAAATCAACCGATTCAAATGTAGTAAACCTTTTTTCACAATCTAAGCACTCCCTTCTACGTCTAACAGAATTAGAATCAGGCTGATTTCTAGAATCTGTCACTTTCGTCTCTTCAAAACCGCAATAAGGGCACTTCATCAAAACTCCAAAGTATATTTTAAACTATTGTATCAAACACCCTTTTATCCTTCAACGTCATATGCATACTCTTTTTGACGATTAATATTTTAGTGACTTTCCTAAGTAAGGAGGATATTTACACTACATTGGACATAATGCGCTGAGGGGTTCAGCGCGCCAGGATAGGAGATCAATATGTCGTCATAAACTTTATAAGGCATTTTTCCAGTGCATTCATCTAAATAGACACACTTTGTATTACCAGGTCCTGCAAAAAGAATTTCAGCTTTTAGGGAGCGCTTTACTATGTGGTCAAATAGCGCCAACAACCCTACAGTTAGGATAGAACCTAAAATATAACCAATGTATGATAAAATTTTTAATGCTGAGCTCTCCATTTTACCTATCGAGGCAATCAACGAGGTTCCAATAATTGGCTTACTTGCATAAATATTTAAATTACTTGGAAAATCTATTCCGTTAATTTTACTACCTCTATCTGAAATAAACATTATTACCCTTTTTTCTATTAAACTTAATTACTAAATATAATAATACCATTTCATTACAAATTGAATCAATTATTAATTAAATATACATTTAAATCATAAAAATATTTTTGATTTATAAGTGATCTTTCTATATTTATTTTGGTTCACCTTAAATTACAATCGTCGATTTATAAAAATTTTTAAAAATTTCAATATATTTCTCTCTGATTTAGGCACTCTCAAAACAAATAGGTCTTTATTTTAATGAATTTTTGTGCTAAGATAGATCAATAATTTTTTAATAGGTTGATCGATGAAGAAACTCGAACTTGCTTTATTATGTATCCTCTCCTCCTGCGGGCTTATAAAAGAGAGCGTAAAAACAGATCTTTCAAAGCCACTTGTCATTGTTAGCGCCTCCCCTTACATCAAGATCGTAAAGGAAATTGCCGGCGATACTTTTTCTGTACGCTCAATCATCCCTCCTGATGTGGATCCTCATAATTATGAGCCCTCCCCAAAAGATATGGGACCGCTATCCCATACAGCCCTTTGGATTCAAGTAGGGGAAGAATTTGAATACCTTTTAGAAAAAAGGCTAAAAGAGACCACCCCTTCCATAAAAATTTTAAATCTTCCTTCCATTACTAAGGTCTTACACTCCTCTTGCAAGCATCATAATCATGATCATGGCCGTTGCGGGGAAAGTGTCGATACCCATTATTGGCTAGATCCTTTAACTGTGGTCAGTCAAGCAAAGGCCATCACTGAGCAGCTCATTTTAATTGAGCCAACAAATGCCACCTTTTTTAAAGAAAATCTTGCAAAGATGACTCAAAACCTTAATACGCTAAATAAAGAGCTCACTAAAAAGCTTGCCCCTTTTCATGGTGATGCCTTTTTAACTACACATAAAGCCTATGGCTATTTTTGCAATCGGTATCATTTAGGGCAAACTGGTATTGAAGCTGATGATGGTAAAGAGATGCGATCAAAAGATATTCATAAAGTAGTGGAATGGGCAAAAGCTAATAGAGAAAATTTAATTGTCATTTTAACTCAGCCTCAACATGTAAACCGAGCAGCTCAAACTATTGGAAAAACGTTAAACCTTCCCTTGATTTCTGTAAATCCGTACGAAGAGGACTACATTTTAACGATCAATACTTTGGCAGACATCACGGTGAAATATGGCAAAACATCGAAGGCTAATTAGATCTTTTCATTTATCAAGATCCACTATATCATCATTTAGTAAAAAAATTGGTGATTGAATGACTTTCCCTGCCATAGAATTAGATAATGTTTCCTTTAACTACGACCGTAATGAAGCACTAAAACATGTGAGTTTTGCGCTCAAAGAGCATGGTTTTTATATTTTTCTGGGACCAAACGGCGGGGGAAAAACTACCCTTGTTAAGCTCATAATGGGCATTATTTCTCCAAAAAGTGGATCATTAAAGGTCCATGGAGGTCATCCTAAAATTCGACGTAATCATTTTGGTTATATCCCTCAAAAACTGCATTTTGATCCAATGTTTCCCCTTTCACTCTTTGATTTTGTTAGACAAGGTCTTTTATCCGAATTACCCTGGCATGGCATTTGGCCTAAGCATACCTTTGAGCAAACAAAAGCTATTTTAAAAAAGTTTAATTTAGAAGAGCTACACTCTCGCTCTATTGGGGAACTCTCAGGCGGTCAGCTTCAACGGGCAATTATTGCCCGAGCTCTTGTATCTGATCCAGATATACTCATTTTAGATGAGCCATTGTCAGGACTAGACCATGCTTCGGCAAAAAACATTATCCGATTAATTGACGAGATGAAAGGCAAAAAAACAATTATTTTAATCACTCATGTGATCACACATTTATTAAAGAAGGCCGACACAGTATTTATGGTTGAAAAGACAGTACTTCCTATTAAACACGACGCTATTTGTAAACATATGGAACTTGGCCTCTTCCATTCAGAAGAGGAAGGATGTAATCATGAATGATTCTTTTTGGACAGCTCTTACCACTAACCCATTTTTACAAATGGCCCTATTTGCAGCACTTTTGGCATCCATTGGAAGTGGTATCATGGGTTCTTATACCGTTGCAAAGCGAGTAGTATTTATTTCCGGAAGTATCGCCCACGCCGTTTTAGGCGGTATTGGTATTGCCATTTACCTTCATTATTACACATTAAGCCCACTTTTCTCCCCCCTTAGTGGCGCAATAGTATCTGCATTTTTCTTTGGATTTATCATCGGATGGATGCATTTAAAATATAGACAAAGAGTTGATTCAGTAATTGCTGCAATTTGGTCTATAGGAATGGCAATTGGTGTTATTTTAATTTCCATCACACCTGGATCAAATGCTGAATTAATGAATTTTCTATTTGGCAATTTACTCTGGGCAAGTCACCGAGAGCTGTATCTTCTCGGGATTTTAAATATAATCATCATATTTTCAAGTATTATATTGCATAAACGATTTCTAGCGATCTGTTTTGATGAAATCAATGCATACCTTCAAAAGCAACCGGTTGTTTTCCTCTACTTTTTTCTACTATCATTAATTTGTTTAACAATTGTTATATTAATTCAAGTAATTGGAGCTATATTAGTGATCTCAATGCTTTGTCTGCCAGCAGCTATTGCAAATATTTTCACTCGCTCTCTTTCAAAAATGATTTATATAGCAATCTTGCTATCATGCATCATGTCCTTTATCGGAACCTATATTTCTTACCTCTTTAACTGGCCTATTGGTGCAACAATTGCGCTCATAACCACCTGCCTGTATTTTTTATCTTTACCTCTAAAACAGGTTCTGGTATCCTATCCTCAAAAAACTAAAGAGGATTAACAAATGAAGGCAATTATTAAAACTGGCGGAAAGCAATACAGCGTCAAAATAGGCGATATTCTCGATGTAGAGCTACTTGGCCACAGCGAAGGCGACAAAGTAATTTTTGAAAACGTCTTAATGTTAGATAATGGAAAATCTGTAACAGTTGGCGCACCGGTTGTAAAAGGCGCAACAGTTGAAGCTAAAATTATGGGTGAAGTTAAGGGTGAAAAATTAATTATTTACAAATACAAAAAAAGACATAACAGCCGCGTGAAAAAAGGCCACAGACAGCTAAGATCACGAGTAGAAGTTACAGAAATTAAGGGAGCTGCATAATGGCACAGAAGAAAGGACAAGGATCGTCAAGAAACGGTAGAGATTCTAATGCACAAAGACTAGGCGTGAAGAAATTTGGTGGAGAAGCTGTAATTGCTGGAAACATCTTAGTTCGTCAGCGCGGAACAAAATTCCACCCAGGTTTAGGCGTAGGTCTTGGTAAAGATTATACAATCTTTGCATTGATTGATGGAATGGTAAAATTTAAGAAAGGAAAAAGAACAGTTGTTTCAGTAGAAGCAATTGCTTAAGTCTATCTATTTTTTAGATTAACCTATAACTAATTAGAGTCTCCTTGTGAAAATCAATGATTTTTTAAGGAGATTTTTTAGTTTTTAACGAGTTAGCAAGAAAAACCAAACAAGGCGTTAGTAACGGAGATTTTGAAATGTTTACAGATTTTACAAAACTTAAATGTGTTTCAGGCAAAGGCGGCAATGGCGTCATCGCTTGGATTCGTTCAAAATATATTCCAAAAGGTGGACCTTGTGGTGGCAATGGTGGTAAGGGCGGCTCTATTAAAATTAAAGTTTCTGAAAATATTTATTGTTTAGATCACCTTCGAGGTGTAGGTCTTATTACAGCAGGAAAAGGCGCCGATGGAGCCAGTAATAATAAAGCTGGCAAAGGTGGCAGCGACAACACCATTTTAGTGCCTACTGGTACCATTGTAATGAATACTAACACAAATGAAATTTTGGCCGATCTTACTGAACCTGGCACAGTTCTTGAGCTTGCAGAAGGTGGAAGAGGGGGATTAGGTAATAGCTGTTTTGCAACCGCCACAAATCGCGCGCCACGAACGTGTACACCAGGAAAATATGGAGCAGAAGTCTATATATCTTTGGAGCTAAAAATCATTGCAGATATTGGATTTGTAGGTCTTCCTAATGCTGGAAAATCTACACTGATGAAAGCCTTAACAGCTACAGATGTAAAAATTGGAAACTACCCGTTTACTACTCTTAAACCTAACTTAAGTTATATCGAATATGATGACTATTCAAGAATTTACATAGCAGATATCCCTGGAATCATTAAAGATGCACATAAAAACCGCGGCCTTGGCCTTGCCTTTTTAAAACATATCGAACGAAGTAAAGCCTTGGTATACATCATTGACGTAGCACCACTTGGAGAAATATCAGATCCTATAGAAGATTACAAGATTTTAAGAAATGAACTTTTACAACACAATGAAGCTCTTCTTCAACGTCCATCCATTATCGCCTTAAATAAATGCGAACTTGAAGGGGCAGATGACTATATCAAAGCATTTAAAAAAGCTTTTGCAGATGAAAAAGCTGAAGTGATTGTTATTTCAGCAAAAGAATCTATCGGGATTGAAACTCTTAGTCAAAAGATCAAAGCACTTGCACAAGTTGATGGTAAAAGATACAAATAAATTTTTTCTTAATTTATACTTATACATCTTTTCACAATAGAGGGATTTTTTGTCATCTTCGATTATACCAAACCCACAAATTACCTATGGCCTTTTGTTCAATCAAGGGGTTTGCTGCGATGAAAAATCAAAAGTAGAAGTTCTTGAAGATCAAGCCCTTAACTGTTTAAAACCAGCTTTTAAACAAATTATTGGAAAATTAGGTAAGATTAGAGTTGCTGCAAGTAAGCAATCTCCATCGGGTTTTGCTTATATTATAACAAGCAACCCTAAGATAACTTATTCAGAAGAAAGAACAACTTTTGTTGTACAAGAAATGTTAGAAAATTTTACTTTTAAATTTTATAAATCAGGCACTATAAACTATCTAAATTCCATGAATTTTGAGCAATATGGTGATCAAATTTTTGTCAGCTTTACTGGTTGCAAAAAAATGGAGGTTATTAAAGATCTTTCAGAAACTCTTTATAACTATGCTAAGAGCAAAACTAACCATCTTTGTTTCATCCAAAAGATTTATAAGCAAAGGTTAATTAGAGAATATCCTTCTTTAAACGCTGCAATAAAGGCTACAAAAAAAACCCGCGGCCTTCCTACTATTGTAGAAGAATAACCTATCTTACTTAAAACTCAGATTTAAAGTTTAACGCTAACACCGATAACTAAAGGTATGTCAATGCCACCATTGACAGGGAAAAGATCCCCATTTGAATAATGATACATCTTTAAAAAGCATCCAATCTTTGCACTTTTATCTAGTTCCCACCCAATGCCAAACTGGTTTTGAAAGACAAATAAATTGGAAAAGCCGGTGGTAGCAAATTGACTTTTTGAAAGCATCGATGGTCCTGCTGGGCTATAAAGAATAAAAGTTTTCAATGACGGTTTATTAACAAGATAGACCCTTGCAAGTAGATAGCTACTTAGAACATAGACATCATCCATTACAGGATGAATGGTCTTCATTAAACCAGAGCTTACCCCAGCATAAAGTGAAAAGTATTGATTGGGCATATAGATAGATTTTTCATAACCTATAATGAGCGATCTATCCACTTTTAACCTAGCATTCCACATCAAAGGCTTTGGAGGTCGGGGTGTATTTCTAGGTAAAACACTTTCTTCATAACCACTGGCATAGAAAATATCATCTGATCCAAAAGCAAACCGTGCAAAAAGCAGTGAAATAATAAAAAAATAGATTTTCATATTTTGAATAATATCAAATATCTTTTAATCTGAAAGATATTTTTTGGTTAGATTTGATCAATTGTAAATAACCAGATTTCCCATTATACTAGCTAATTCAAAATAAATTAACCCATTAGTCACCTATGCACCAACCTTCCCCTCTTTCCACAGATTCCACCTACCTAAATGCAGCTCACTTAAGTTTGCTAGTTAGCTTTTTACCAAGACACATTAAAAATCCACGCTTTGAGTTTAAGGTAATAAGCTCCAAGGAAGGTCCCCCTGCCCTTAAGCTTGTAAAAATGCAGAATGAAGCAGACTATATTAAGCGAATACAACAAATTTATCATCAATGCGTCGAGCAAATATCAAATAGACTGCTATTTACAGAAGAGAAATTCGACACCCTTACTGTTATTAAACATCCAGCTTTAGTTTTTGAGCTTAATAAGCAAGGATTGATTTATGTAAATTACAAACCAACAGTGTATAAAGGTTTCTCTGCAGAATTTGCAATAAAACTTTTAGGCAATCCCGCTACCACTTTTTGACGTTTAACATTAATAACCGTGTCATGTTTTTTCACTAAAACAATTGATAAGAATTCTCATAATCTCTAGTGTATTTTTTAACCAGAAAATATAAAAATTTCAGCATTAGCTTCTTAACTTAGGGAGTGATTTACAAAGTGTAAATTTTCTTCCCTTACAAATTCATATATTTAAAAATCAGATAAAAAAAGTGCTTTTTAATTAAAAAAAGATTAAATATATAAATTAATAACATATGATAGTAGTTTACTTCTTTTTTAAAGATGCAACAGCTGTCCTAATAAGACCTAGGTATTATAAGTAAAGTATAATGAAAATTAAAATATTTGGTTTTTTTAAGAAAGAGCATCTACAATTTTTAAAGTTTGCTCACGAGTATAAAATAGAAATAAACCCTAACCTCAGATACATAGGGATAATATTTACTATTTTTGCCTATTTTTTACTAGGAAACTCAACGATACTTTTTGAAACTAATTCCAGTAAAGCTTCTTTTTTCCAACTTTTTTTTTTACAATTCCTAACTGTATTTATTAGCTATTTAATTTGCCTTCTTCCAAGAGGCTGGAAAGCTTTTAAGCCAAAAAATAGAAAGCTTATTTTGATTCGTGGAACACTGGGAATAATTACCTATTATACATATTTTCTTTCTAAGATTTGGGTAGATGTAATTGACAATTCATTGTTATTTAGCATCGACTCCTTGGTTATTCCTTTAATCATGTATATTTTTTTTAGAATATATATTGGAAAAATCGCAATAATTGGTATCTTAATAGGTTTTCTAGGCATTTGTTTTGTGAATATTTTAGATGTTAAATTCTACAGTCTAGGTGGTCTTATAGGAATCATTTCTGGAATTGGTTTAGCCTTAATTATTGTAATGACGACGTATATGGTCAAAAGAGACTCCCCTTTACTAATAGCCTTTTATCAATCCATAATTGGTGTTATAAGCTCAGGACTTATCATGTGTTTTATAAGCTGGGAACCGTTAGACTTACATAGCTATATCACTATAATTTTCCAAGGATTTTTATATGCAGCAGCTTTATTTCTATTTATTGATGCCTTTTTCTATACAGAAACATATATTATTGGTGCGCTCGGCTATTCCCTTACGATTTTTATTATATTTTTAGAAAATTTGTTCCTCGGTAAAGTCATTGATATATATTCCTCAATAGGAACTATTTTAGTGTGCGGTGGTGGTATAATTTTAATTATCAATAGTTATTACAAGGATAGGAAAATTAACTATAAAAATTAGAGCTTTCTACAACCTCTTGTTGCCAATCTATATTCGCTGGATCCTTAAGAGAATTTTCGAATATGTCTTTTGATTTTTTAGTTGCAAAATATCTTAGCTCATTTGGAGGTTTTAATATAACCTTTAAAATAGCCTCTGCTATTTCAAGAGGTAAAGCACCATTCATGATTAGCATTTGAAGAAATCGAAGGGAGTTTTTAGTATAAGTTAGATAGGGATTATCAGAGTCCTTTACTCGAGAGCCAAGTTTTATTACCTTATTTTCAAATTGAGTATTTGTTGCACTTAGCTCAATGATTGAAACATGTATATTCCATGGGTGAAGATTTACAGCAAGAGAATGGGCTATAGCCTCTAGCGCAAATTTACTTGCTGCATAGGCTCCGTACATTCCATGACTTTTTATACCAGAGGTACTACCAAGAAAAATAATATGGCCCTTTTTTTCCTTACGCATTAATGGAATGAGTTCTTGGGTTAATAAAATCGGTCCAAACAGGTTTACTTGAAACTGTTCATGAAATTGTTCTGGACCAACAGTTTCAATGGGTCCAAAAATAATTGCACCTGCATTATTAATAATTACATCAATCTTATCTTCATTTTTTCTAATCTCTTTAGCTACCCTCTCAATCGAGGATTTGTTTCTAAGATCAAGGTCTAGTATTTCAATATTTGAATTTTGATCCGCTAAATTTTGAAGATTCTTACAGCTTTTAAGCGAACGAACACATGCATAAATTTTAAATCCGTGCAAAGATAACAACTCTACTGTTGCATATCCTATCCCACGAGAAGCCCCTGTAATCACCGCAATTTTTTTATCTTTTCGCCCTTTATTCATTTTATCCTTAAAAAATTAATCAACTAACATAACAAGTTTTCCTCTAACACGGCCGCTTTCTAGTAAGCTGTGAGCTTTGCTAACAATATCAACCTCTAACCCTCCCAAAAGATTATAGGCTGGGATATTGATTATTTTTTCATCTAACAAGCGAGTAATATGTGTAAGATGCTCGTGGTATATCCCCCAAGTTTCCTTTTTTTCTGAATAGGCTTCTGCTCCTACAAAAATTGCATGAGCGGATAAATTACGTTGAAAATACGGTGAATTATTAGACCAAGTAGAAATTTGTGATTTAGATTCTTCTGCTACTAATGAAATAACATGTCCAGAATACCCCGCTAATTCGACACAAAGGGTTTTCATAGAATTTCCTACAAAATCAAAAGTAGCTACAAATAAGCTATTTTTATTTAATTCGATCAATTTATCTTTAAGTTCGCTTTCAGTCAAACCATCATACTTAATAATATTTTCCTTTTTAATACCAAGTTTTTTAGTAAGAAATGAAACAGTTTCATCACTTCCTGCTATTGTATATATCTGATCATTATGAAAATGTTTTATTAATTGTACTGCAAAAGATCCTACACCACCTGCTGCAGCTGCTACAAAAATAGATCCTTCTTTGCTATTTAATCCCATAAGAGCTGAAACAGCTCGATAAGCACTTAAAGCTGCAAGAGGAACACAAGCTGCTTCTGCAAATGACAAATGTTTTGGCTTTTTAGCAACAAACTGATAAGGTACACAAGTATACTGCGCATAGGTACCATTGGATCCTTGTCCAAACACCATGCCATATACCTCCTCACCTATTACAAAATCATCGACCCCCGATCCTATTTTATCAATAATACCACTAAAATCAGCACCAAGAATCAAAGGGGTGCAATCACCGTATTTGCCTTGCCGAATTTTATAATCAACTGGATTAAAACCTGCAGCTTTAATTAGAATTCTTACCTCACCTTCTTTTGGATCGGGAATTAAAACCTTATCCATAGAAAAATTTTCAATTCCACCTAAATCACGAAGAACAATTGCATTCATTTTATTCATAAACATTCATCTCTTTTAATATAAATTTTTGTAAGTTGTGATCCAATGCTAAAAACCCCTTTAAACTTAGGCATGTAATTGACGATTGATATATAGATGCTAATAAAAGAGCACGGGTAATCTCAAACTCAACTGTATCAGTTGAGTCATAATCGGCATCAAATGTAATAGGGAACCCGCAATTTAAAAGCGTTATTCCATTGATAGTTACATGATCATGACAATTTTTGACGGGATTTAATTTTCTAAAATGAAAAGAGTCAAATTCTCGATCCGAAGATGAAATACTTGCTAATATAACTGGTTTTTTTAAATATCTATAATCATCAAATGTTAAAGATGTAAATCCAGTACAACCTATTATTAAATCAAATTCCTTAAGTCTTTCTTTGAGCTCACCTTGTGCAATCGTCGATTTTTCTGGAAGTTCGTCATAAATGGAAACTAAGAATCTATCTTTTAAAATCTCATATATTTTTTGCCCCAACACACCATTGCCTATGATAAGAACATTGCGTATCTCCGAATCTATGCCATCAAGCATTTTCTTAAGCTTCTTAAGGGCTACTGAAATAATAATCACGCTCTCATACTCTAGTTTCAGCCAAGATCTTGCTAAATTGATCACAGGAAAAGAAAGATTTTTACCCTGCATTCTATTGAACCCTGAAGAAGTCTGCTCAATACCTACAATTGGCAATCCTTTTGGTAAAAGCAATGTAGCACGTTCTAGCAAATGACCGCCATCATCTAAAATAATGATTCTATCAAAAGAAAATAAATCATTGGAAGATATTATTTCTTTAATCATTTCATCTAGATTTCTATCAAAATCAACATCAAAAGGCATTGAACAATTAAAAAATGAGCTTTCTACCAAAGCGTTTATCTCTTTTTTCCTTATATTATACAAAATTTCAGGGTTTGTAGAATAACATTTACCTAAAACATATAAATTTTTAGGGGGTAGTTTTAGATCGAGTAAAGTGTCAAAAAGTATTTCTGTAGTCCAACATAAATGCTGCACAGCTATAATTAATGTATTTGATAAATTTAAATCATTAACTATCACCGTTAATTTATCAACTAAAGGTAATCTTTTTCTTAAACATAAATCATCTAATAACTTCTGATTCTCAGTGCTAACTAAGCGATTAACTGGGTTTTTAAAAATTGTACTACACATTTATCTTTATGCCTTGATTTTTTATCGAGAATTGATTTATTTATATTAAAAAATTAACTATAGGACTTTTATCAAACTTGTTAAATTTTAATTATTCATATAATAAGATATTCAAAATCTCATTCATTAACACTTAAAAAGTATAATCATGAATTTAATTAATAACAAGATGTCTTTTAAAGAAATTTATCATAATATTTATACTAAATTGATAGTTAATTCTATTTTATGGGTGAGGCAATCTATTACGTAAATGATGAAGCACATGATCTGGGGTCATACCATTTTGAGGGTTATAAAGTGAAAATAAACCATAAAAATCCCCCTCTTCAATACCTTCATCTAGAAACGCCAGCTTGAGAGAATCCTCCATCTGTTCCCTCACTTCCTTCTCAAGCTCCTTTATTACCTTTTGCTGCATCTGTGTTTCCATTTTTTCGATGATCCAATGATCTTTTGAAAATTTTTGCAGGGCTAATTGCTGTAGCTCCTCCATGTAGAAAATAAACCATGTGAAAATTTCTGGATCAGCAAGCTCCATTTGCTTATAGAGTAAAGAAGCAAAGGCTTCCTCATCTCCATATAAATAGGCGGCTAAAGCCCCTTCATGAAGGTGAGGTAAGATAAAAATATAATCAATCGGATCATCTATCTTAAACTCGTGATTAAGTACAAGCTCATACAATTGTTTATAATACTTTTTTGCAAGAGGGCGGTTCTTTGTAAAACTATTATCAAAACAAAGAGCTGCAACTAGATGTGGAGAATTATGCCCATAAGAACTATCATCTTTTATAAACTCCTCTGCAAGAAATCCTGCTTGTTCATAGCATTTTTTTGACAAATCGTATTTTTCATTTGTATGGTAAAAATTTGCCTCTCTCAATAACTGATCCAAACGCGCATCCAAATATTGATCATAATCGTATTCTTCATAATCAGAGACGAGGATTTCTTTTTCTTCCCATACCACTTTAGAAGGTGCATCTGCATATGTTGTACTAAATAATGACCCAATAACTAGTGTCCCTAATGTCAAAATTTTCATATTAACCTCCAAATATGGGATCAATGCTAGACTGGACAAGGGTTTTTGTAAATACTAAGAGTTTTTTGATCATAAACATAAATCTATAAACGGATCATAAATAGCAAATCTATATACACCATTTATCTTTATTAAAATTTTATTTTCTCTTGTAATTATTTCATTTTTCTTGTAAATTTTTTCCCTATATTTAAAAGGGGTTCATTTATGTCAGGTATAGCATTTAGACTAATTTCGGGTATGGTTGTTGGAGGATCTATATTTTCTGGTTGTTATGTAAAGCTGCACACACCCATGCTTTCCGATGATCAAAAGGGCACTTTTTTAAATCGAATGAAAGAAGCCGCTACCGCTGCTTTATCCCCACCTACTCATCACGAATACACAAGAAATCATCATTTTGCTACAGTTAGCTCACTAGCTTCAAAAGAATGGACAGATCGTCAGGATCAATCTTACAAATCAATAAATGCTGTATCAGGTAACACGTTTAGAAAGATACCCGTTTTAGTAAAAAGCGGTGAACAATATAGCTATGGAGGTAATACTCCTCACGTTACCTCGTCAGAAGCACGAATGGCTATAATTTCTGGAAGGTATGTAAGATGCGAAGCAAGAGCTTCATTTTCCCCTAACCAAACCCCCGTACAGAACCACTCACCACACGAACAAACCTTAATGCGTATTGGTGGAGGTAGACCTAAACACGTCGAAAGTTCCAAAAAAGAAGATTCTAGCCCCTCAGCAGAAATGGAAAAGTTGCTACTTCCCCAATATGTGCAAAACGGTGATGTAATTCTTACTGGAACAGAGGATGTTAAAGATTGCGATTGTCTTGCTAAGGTTTTTCCCGCATATCAACAAAGTCGCTTAAATACAGCTGATCAGGGCGTATAAGTTTATTCATCTGAATTTCAGACTTCTATTTAGTAACTTTCTATTTTCACTTGATATTATGCAATTTTTTGCACTTTATTTTTGAAAAGGTGTCTTAAAAAAATTTGCAAAAACGATTTTTTGTGTTTTGTACCCCAGTCTTTGATACATCTTCTCAGCACCTGATGAGCCATGGATAAGTGATCTAGTGCAGTTTTTAGTCTTTGCAAGTGATAACAGCTCAAAAGATATCCTAGATCCAATCCCTTTACCTCGAGCCTCTCTAAGAGTTGTGATGTTATGTAAAATCGCTACATCTTGATAAATTTGTAAAGTCCCAGCTCCAACAACTACATCATTAACCTTTACAACCATATGAAAAAAGTTGTTGTTTCCCTTGTATAAGTTTGCAAAAGCATCTATATCTTCTTTATCAAACTCATAAGTTGGACCAACCACCTTTTTCCAATCAATTAAATCTTCTGAAGAAACCATAAGATACTCACCCACCGCTTCTTTTGGTTCCTTTAACTCATCTAACTTTAACTCCATCTCATAAAAAGGAAACACCCTAGCGGCACCTTCTAACTCCTGATCACAGATCCACATAAACGATCTACCAAGCACCTCAAAAGTTTCTGAGACAACCTCATTTATATCTACACCTTCGATGGGATTTACCATTACTCCCGAAAAAAACGGATGCTGAATCCCTAAATCTACCACTTGATGCTCTTTAATATTAAATATTGATGCATGAAGCGCTAACGCTTGTAATATTGCTAAGTTCATAAATACCTCATATTTTTACCTACAGTATACGGCAGGCTAATATTTACTACTATTTATAAAAATATATTAAAAGATGAGATTTCAGAAGGTTTTGAGTAACAAATGAAAAAATGCCCAGAGCCGGAATTGAACCGGCGACACAAGGATTTTCAGTACGTTACACGATCATACAGGGGAAATTGGCTAATGCGGATATATTCCGGATAAAAATAAGGCAAAGAATTTCCCTATCAGGTAATATATAGCCACCATATTTATTTTTTGCATCCAGGGCGGACATGGATAATGAACTAGAACAACAATCCTCAAAGATAGCGATCTTTAAGGGCAAGCAAATCCGGAAAACCCTCCATCAAGGAGAATGGTATTTTTCGATTATCGATATCATAGCAGTATTGACAAAGAGCCAGAACCCACGAAGATATTGGTCTGATCTAAAGACACAACTTTCTGAAAATGAAGGGTTTGATCAACTGTACGGAAAAATCGTACAGTTGAAATTAGTAGCCCCTGATGGAAAAATGCGTGAGACAGATACTGCCAATACAGAGACTATTTTTCGGATCATTCAATCCATACCTTCTGCCAAAGCAGAACCCTTCAAGTGTTGGCTTGCTAAAGTCGGTTACGAACGAATTCAAGAGATAGAAGACCCCGAATTAGCTGCAAAACGCGGTCGAGCAATCTATAAGGCCAAGGGATACCCTGACGATTGGATTGAGAAACGGATGCGCGGAATCGCTATCTTAGAGCAATTGACAACCGAGTGGGAAAAGCGAGGAGTGAAAGAGGAAAAGGAATATGCAATCCTCACTGCAGAAATTGCTGATGCTACTTTTGGGCTCAAACCATCCGAACATAAAAAACTAAAAGGTCTCAAAAATCAAAATCTCCGCGACCATATGACCGATCTTGAATTAATTTTTACTATGTTGGGAGAAGCTTCTACAACAAAAATCGCTGTTCAAAAAGATGCTCAAGGATTTCACCAAAATATAAAAGCAGCCCAAGAGGGCGGAGAAATTGCCGGTAATGCCATAAGAGAGTTAGAGAAAAAAAGCGTCCGCAAAGTTGTCAGCAAATTTAACTTTCTAGATGTTAACCCCGTAGAAGTTAACCTAATCGATGAAAAATAGAAAATAGACTGTATGATGAAGATTATAGGAGTGATATGTCAGGTCATGTGTTTGTTGTTTCCGAATGGTTACCTAAAGAAAATTGCGAAGAAAAGCTATGGGATTTACTTAAAAAGGTGATGGCTTTAACTAGGAAAAACGAAAGTGGCTGCATACGGGCACATGCCACCCGACAAATTCATCATCCAGATGCTTCAGGACAATCAAAATACACAATCATATTGCTTCAAGAGTATGTGGATATAAAGGCTTTTGATATTCACTGCCAGGCAGATTACGTAAAGAGTGCTTTTAAGAAATACATTGATAATGAAGAAACTGCACTAGTTCAAGAATGGAATGTCAGGCTTTTTAGTGAAGACTAGTAATTTATGTGTTCCAATGAATAGCCGAAACTATAGATATCATTCTTGTCACCCAGGGATTGTATCTCACTTTTGGAAAAACAATGGATTTAGGCATGAATTTCTCTCTCGCTAGCTTACGGAGTTTCCCTTTATGCACAGAATTAGGAGAAAAATGCAGGGCGCACTCTGTTTTGCTTTCTCCATCGACTAATTTGGGTAAAGGAGGATCGGCAACACAAGTAAGATACAAGAGTTTATGCGCAATATTGACTGCGACCCATGTTCTTGCCGCACGTCAAAATAGTCTTGAAAATTTCATTCATTAAAGCGTCTAAGTTAATTAGACTTAATTTCAAACTTCTTTTTACTCAAGTTTTATTTTCACTTGATATTGTGCAATTTTTTGCACTATATTTTCAAAAAGGCGTAATTAATAACCATTTATAAAAAATGAAATTTCAGAAGGGTGTTAGTAACAAATGAAAAAATGGCCAGAGCCGGAATTGAACCGGCGACACAAGGATTTTCAGTCCTCTGCTCTACCAACTGAGCTATCTAGCCGAGTAAAAAAGTTAAAAAAACTCTTTTCCACAGTCTCTTAGATGAAACTGACAAAAGTATAGCTGAATTGTTGTATTTATGACAAGAATCAATTTTTAAAAATTATTCTATCAATAGACTTCTTTAGTAGGTCGTTTGGATCATATGCATATCTTTTATGATATTTGTTGCCTCAATCATCTGCAAATCATTTTTACCATAGAGAGCTTCGCGCTTTTCTTCACGAGTTTGCCCTTTTTTGGTACCAAGAGTTCCAAGATTACTGATAAACGCTTGATAATTCTTGTTATTTGCAATTCTTTGCTGGCTATTTTCTCTAAGGCGAGGAAGCATCACTTCAAAGGCTGTCTTTTTTCGGGAGCTATTATATTCAAAGATTTCACGAACTTCTGGGTGCAGACCATGCCTTTTATGCAAATCCCCAGATGGGAGCGCAAACAAATTATGTCTTTCCCCAATTCTTTGTTTTGCATATTGAGAAGGCACAATTATGTCGGCTGTCACCCCTTTAAGCTGGGTAGAGTAGCCTGAGATCGTATAATATTGCCCTACTGTTACTTTGTACTTATATTCGCTTTGCCCATCTGTGATGGTTTGAAATTGAATAGATCCTTTCCCATAGGTTTGTTCATCACCGGCAATAATTGCAACCCCAACATCTTTAAGCGATTGAGCTAAAATTTCAGCAGCAGAGGCCGAATATTTTGAAGTTAAGATCACAAGGGGTCCCATATAGGTAATATGTGGGTCAAACTCTTTTGAAAAGCGCACTTGATCGTCACGAAATTTGGCAATGACCACAGTTTCCTTTTTACTAAAGAGGGCAATTGATTTAACAGCTTCGTTAAAAAAGCCCCCAAGATTTTTCCTCATGTCAATTACAACCCCATAAAGAGGTTTTTGACGGCGTAGTTCTAAAATAGTCTTTTTAAGATCATGAGCTAAAGCACCACCTTCAAAATCGTTATAAAAAGTATCCACTCGAAGTTTTGCGATTTGCCCATCTAAAAAAGGCTCCACTTCCACAAAAATCTTATCCTTCTTCATGGTGATTTTTTCACCAGTAAGTTTTATCATTTTTTGCTCGCCCGATCGTGATTTTAAGTGAAGTACGATTTGAGAACCTTCTTTAACCGTTAAAAGCTCCATTACTTTTTTAAATCCAATATTTGTGGTATCTACCCCATTTACAAATAAAATGGTATCCCCTGCTTCAATTTTATCACAGCGCTCAGCAGGGCCGCCCTGCACAACCCCTGAAATGGTAGGTCCATCGATATCATCATTTACATAAATCCCAATTCCCTCAAACCTACTTTTAAGATGGGCATTAATATTCTCAATTTCATCATTTCCGTAGATCATGGAGTGAGCATCTAAGCTTGAGGCGATCATTTTTGATACAGTTAGGGGATAGTCTTGCTTACAAAGGCACTTTTCTTCGTGCTCTTGCAGTTTATTTTCATAAAAATCCAAAACCCGAGCTTTATCTTCATAGCTTAAAGTTGTGATCGATCGGCTATCTGCATAGCCTTTCAATTGACTAACCATATAAATGGTTATATTTTTTTTAATGACTTCTCTAGATTCAGGGGCTCCTCTTGGGGCCTCTATCCACACAGTATTAATATCAATTGTTTCGTTTAAAATTTCAGCTCTTACAGAGGCTCTTAATTGCCTACATCTTTTTACTGAATATTCAAAATCTTGACGAATAGAAGTATATGTTTTAAAAGATCCTGTTTCATACTCTTTAACCATTATGGAAGAGACATTATTGTATTTATCCCTTTCGCTTTGTAAAAAATAAAAGGCTACTGGATCAAAAGAGGCTAGTATTTTACTTACAGATCTCTGAGCTACTGTCTCATTATACGAATCAAATAATACATGATAGGCAAACATTTTTTCATTAATAGTTTTTACATCATTAAAATCTAGAGATTTAGCAAAGACTGATGCACATATTGTAAAAACACATAAAACCTTTTGCATCCTATTCCCCCTTAAAATTCGGACACTATCAAAACTTTTTTTTATTGAACACCAATAATTCACTAAATCCACTAAGATTGGGGAATAAATTCACTTTTTTCACTATTTGATTTGCATTAATCCCACTCATTTGATATAGTTCTTTGTAAATTTTTGAAATAAATAAAGGAGATAGGCCTCTATGCCTACGCTAAATCAACTGATCAGAAAGCCTAGAACAAAGGCTAAAGTAAAATCTAAATCACAAGCATTAAAGAGATGCCCTCAAAGAAGAGGTGTTTGTCTTCAAGTGAAGACTCAGACTCCTAAAAAGCCTAACTCTGCGCTTAGAAAAGTGGCAAGGGTTAAACTTTCTAATGGAATCGAAATTTCTGCCTATATCGGTGGTGAAGGCCATAACCTTCAAGAGCACAGCATGGTTCTTGTTCGTGGTGGTAGAGTTGCTGACCTTCCAGGGGTTAGATATCACATAGTTCGCGGTGCATTAGATTGTGCAGCTGTTAAGGACAGAAAACAGGGTCGCTCAAAATACGGCGCGAAAAAAGGAAAATAATATTTACCACAAGTAATGGGGTTAAGGAAAAACTATGTCAAGAAGAAGAAAAGCTGAAAAACGACCTGTAGAGCCAGATTATAAGTACGGCAACGAAGAGGTAACAAAATTCATCCGTAAAGTTATGCTTGATGGTAAGAAATCACTTGCTACAAAGATTGTTTACAATGCGATTGAAAAATTTAGCTCAAGAGTGAATGCAACAGGTAAAGAAAGTGAATTGGATGCTTTTTTAAAAGCATTAGAAAACGCATCTCCACACGTTGAAGTTAAATCAAGAAGAATTGGTGGAGCTACTTACCAAGTTCCAATTGAAATCAATCCAAGCAGAAAACTCTCACTTGCAATGAAATGGGTAATTGGGTTTTCAAAGAAAAAAGCTGGAAGATCAATGATTGATGGACTTGCTCAAGAATTACAAGATTGCTACAATGGTCAGGGTGCTTCAGTCAAAAAACGTGACGAAGTGCACAGAATGGCAGAGGCTAATAAAGCATTTGCTCATTACAAGTGGTAAAGATCAATTAGCATCCTAAGTGATGCTAATTTTTTACTACCAAACTCGTAGATCGTGATAAGTAAAAACTTATCATTAGAACAGGAATTAAAGGTGTAACTTTGTTACATCGAAGAAAAAGGTCTATTCAAAGCCGCAATAGATGTGAGTATTGGATAGAGAAAAAGAAAAAGGACACAAAAGATATGGCAAGAGGCGAGAAGGACCAACTAAAGAACCTAAGAAATATTGGTATCATGGCTCACATTGATGCAGGAAAGACAACTGTAACTGAGCGAATTTTGTTCTATACTGGTAAATCACATAAAATCGGTGAAGTGCACGAAGGTGCTGCAACTATGGACTGGATGGTTCAAGAGCAAGAACGTGGTATTACAATTACGAGTGCTTGTACTACAGTTTACTGGGGCGATTCCAAAATTAATATTATTGATACTCCTGGACACGTGGACTTTACTATTGAAGTAGAGCGTTCCTTACGTGTACTTGATGGTGCTGTTGCAGTTTTTTCTGCAGTTGATGGTGTTCAACCTCAATCAGAAACTGTTTGGAGACAAGCAAATCGTTATAAAGTTCCAAGAATTGCTTTCATCAACAAGATGGATAGAGTAGGTGCAGATTATGATATGTGCATCGAAACTATGAGAGATAAGCTTGGTGCAAACGCAATTGCTATGCACATTCCAATCGGCTCTGAAGGCGAATTTGAAGGGATGGTTGATATTGTAGCAATGAAAGCCTATCATTTTAAATCTGAAAAAATTGGTGACGACTACGAAATTCATGATATCCCTGCCCATCTACTAGACAAGGCAAAGGATCTAAGAAGTGCTCTTCTTGATGAACTTGCAACAATTGATGATTCAAACGAAGAATTCATGAATAAAGTACTTGAAGATCCAGATGCGTTAACAGCAGCTGAGATCAATAAAGTGATTAGAAAAGGTGTTTGCGAACTTAAGATTTTCCCTGTTTTATGCGGTACAGCATTTAAAAACAAAGGTGTGCAGCCTCTTTTAGATAATATTGTTGCTTGGTTACCATCCCCTCTTGATAGAGGTGTCATCAGAGGTTTTGATGCCGAAGGTGTAAACGAGTTCGAACTTAATCCGCATGATGATGAAAAACTTGCTATGCTTGCTTTTAAAATCATGACAGATCCGTATGTAGGCCGTTTAACATTTGTCAGAGTTTATTCTGGAACAATTAAAAAAGGTATGCCTTTATTTAACTCTACAAAAGGGAAGAAAGAGAGAATTTCAAGACTTCTTGAGATGCATGCAAATGAACGTAAAGATAAAGATGAGTTCTATACAGGGGATATTTTAGCTGTAATTGGCTTAAAGCAGTCAACAACAGGCGATACCCTTTGCCTAGAAGATGCACCGTTAATTCTTGAGAAAATGACTTTCCCTGAGCCAGTTATTTCTATGGCCATTGAACCAAAATCAAAGCCTGATAGAGAGAAATTATCTGTAGCCTTAAGCGCTCTTTCTGAAGAAGATCCAACATTTAGAGTATCTACAAACGAAGAGACTGGTCAGACAATTATTGCAGGTATGGGAGAGCTTCACCTTGATGTGTTAAGAGATCGTATGATCCGTGAGTTTAAGGTAGAGGCAAATGTAGGTGCACCAGAGGTGTCTTACAGAGAGGCTCTTACAGATTCTATCAAGCATGAGCAAAAATACATTAAGCAATCAGGTGGACGTGGTCAATACGCTCACGTAGTTCTTGAAATTGAGCCAAATGAGACTGGAAAAGGTAACGAAGTAGTAAGTAAGATTGTCGGCGGGGTAATTCCTAAAGAATACATCAACTCTTGTATCAAGGGTATTGAAGAAGGTCTTGCCGCTGGTGTTCTTGCTGGCTATCCTCTTGTGGATGCAAAGGTTGCCATTGTATTTGGATCTTACCATGAGGTGGATTCAAGTGAGATGGCCTTTAAGATTTGTTCTCAAATGGCTTTAAGAGAAGGGGCTAGGAAATGTAGCCCAATGATTTTAGAACCAATCATGAAAGTATGTGTAAGAACACCTGAGACTTCATTAGGAGACATCATTGGTGACTTAAATAGACGCCGTGGAAAAATTCTAAATCAATCTCAAGTAGGTAAAACTGGAGAGATTGAGTCTGAAGTTCCGTTATCACAAATGTTTGGATACTCAACAGACATTAGATCGATAACATCAGGAAGGGGTGAATTTACAATGGAGCCTAGTCATTTTGAAAAAGTGCCGAAAGCTGTACAAGATAAAATAGTTAAAACGACGACATAAGGAGCGAGCTAAACATGGCAGTAGCTAAAAAACAAAAAATACGAATTCGTCTTAAAGGTTATGACCATAAGATCGTGGATAGTGCATCTTCTGAAATAGCTGAAATAGCTAGACGTTCTGGTGCTGTAGTAATTGGACCAATTCCATTACCAACAAAAATCGAGAAACAAACAATTCTTCGATCACCACACGTTCACAAGAAGTCTCGTGATCAGTTTGAAATGAGAACACATAAGCGCATGATTGACATCTTAAGCCCTACTGCAGACACTGTAGAGCGTTTAAGAAAGCATTCACTAGCAAGTGGTGTGGATATTGCGATCACAACTTCTGCGTAATCGTAGTTTTTCATAAAATTAAAAGGCAATCTTCTTTGAGGATTGCCTTTTTTGTTTAAATAATACTATTATTTAAGCATGAAAACCATTTTTATACTCATTAGCATATTTACTTTAGTCGATACTAAACCAAAAGTTTTACATCTTACTTTTCACGAAGGTTGTGCCGGAGAAGTTGCCTATCTTTGTAAAATATTTGATCTAGAATTAGATACCTGGAACATTCTTGCCCAACCATTTGGGTTTTTAGATCCGAAATCACCCGCAAAGTCAAATTATGTGATGCTTCATGATAAAGCAGAGCGCATTTTCCAAAGGCATAAAAGGAAATTCGAAACTTATGATCTAATCATAACATCAGATATAGCCCCTCTTTCAAGAATTTTTCTACAAAATAATTGGAAAAAGCCCTTACTTATTTGGGTTTGCAATAGATTTGATATAAACACTAGATCCTCAAGGAGTAATGAATTTCCAGATCAAGAATACCTAAATTTATTTCAAGAGGCTGGAAATTTAGAAAATGTAGCAATTGTTGGATATACCAACTTTGAAAAAGTTCATGCGGAAAAAAATCATTCCATTACGTCGATAAAAACTACCATCCCCCCTACTGGGATGAGCGAAATAACCAAAGGCTATCAAAAAATTCATGAAACGGTAAAAAAAGATGATCATTTTTATGTAAGAGACTACATTAACGAAAAAAAGATAGCCTTAACCAGAAAGCTTAAAAACCTCGGGATCCATTATTATTCTGGTAACTATGCAGGAAGCGTTGATTTAAAGGACTTTAAGGGGATGATACATATTCCTGGTGTGATGGGAAACTTTCACCTTTGGGAAAATATTCATCAGGGAATTATCCACTTTATTCCATCAAAAGAACTTTATACATCGCTATATACTGAGCAAAAGATATGCTTTTGGGATTGGACTAATCCAAGAAACCGTACTTCGAATCTACCAATAGAAGAAGTATTTGCAAACTGCGATTGGTATAATGAAAAGCTTGCTCCCCTTTTTATTTTCTTTGACTCCTTTGAAGATCTTAAACAAAAGACTGAAAATATAGATTATGCAGCAAAAAAGGAAGCCATTATCTCCTTTCATAAAAACCATGTTCTTTACTGTTTGAATTCATGGGCTCCTATATTTAATCAATTAATTGGAATAGGCGAAAGGACCTTTACCTGGGAAGAAGATAAGATCGTTTCTCATTAAGATCCCCTGCGGGGTTAAAAAGTCTATTCTGTCCGATCATAGTTATGATGAGAAATGAAATCATAGGTACTAGGATATCTATGGGTTAATGATTTTGCATTTTGCTTTAGACTTATCTCCCTTTTTATTACTTGCTCCGGGTAAAAATGAAAGCAAAAATGATAATAGATCATATATTCTGAAGCTCCTGCATAAAATCCTCTCCCATTTGGTCTTTCAGAGCCTTTGACAATATTACAAAAAGCCTTCCAAAAAGGCTTTCCATGAAGGTTCTCGACTCTTGCAAATAGATCTTCTAAAATAATTTTAGAAAAAACCATATGGTGTACTACAGGATTTTCTTTCATATTTACAGAAGAAAGTTCTGGGACAAAATCTCTCATATGAACGTAATAAGGCGATAAATTACAGGTTTTTTTTAAATAATCTAAATAGAATCGATCCTCTTCCACAAATCTCATAGGATGAGTAGGGACAGTATCGGCATCCATGATTAAAAAATGTTCAGAAAGAGATGGCTCAACTTTTGCTGCGTAAAACTTTAGCAATTGTTGATAATACCATCCTCGACGAACATGTTTACCAATCCCCCCCTTTCCTCCAAGTTCATTTCCTACATCCTCAATACTAAAAGGAAAAAGCTTTTCATCTATCCAATGGGCTCGATCTGTTAAAGGTTCTTTTGAAATTACATAAATCTCTTCACCATCGCTAATGTAATTTTGTAATTTATCAATCACTATATCTAACGTATGCGCATCTTTTTTATGAACAGGTATCACAATATCTAATCCAAATAGGGAAATCGATCCAAATAGTATCAAAAAATAAAATTTCTTCATTTACTCTACTCCAAATAAAGTAAACATTATAATTTATATAAAAATTATATAGAAGCAATTTTAGATTTGATCCGCATCAAGTGCTTGAGGGCGCTCTTCTACACGCAATACTTTTCCCACAACTACCCCATCTTTAATATAAAAATAATAGTAGCGCGCCTCTATTATTTCTTCCTCCATGGAGATCCGTTCTATGTAGGTAAATATTTCTGTCCCATCATCTTTTAATTCAATGGTTACTGGCGGACCAAATGCGGCAAGAATTTGCTCCCTTGTTTCACCATTTTGCACCTCAAGATAGCTCCCCATAGTAACTACAGGGGCAGATCTTAGAGCACAACTGCTAAGCAGAGTAAGGCAAATCATAATCAGACAAATCTTAGGAAGGGACATTTTCATAACTTGTAAGCCTTCCTCTAATTTTTGTACGCATAGAAGATCCTGTAGCATATTCGCCGAAAAAGATTAATTCTCCATCTTTTTTTATTTCAAGGGATTCATAACCATGAAAAAGTCCATCAGGACTTACTACATCCCATCCAATGAAATTATCTTTAAAAAATCCAGATCCTTCCACATGGCCCCAGTTAACACCTGCAATAAGCATGTGAAACTTATTATTTCTATGCATTGTAAGGGTGTAAAAATTTTCCATCGCCTCCTCTGCGCTATCCATTTTAATTAATGTGGAAAACTCAAGGATTGGACTTTTTTCATTTACATTTTTCATGAGTATTTTCATTACCATAGGGTAAGTTTCATTCTCATCTTCAATGACAATTGTTCCTTCTCCTATCCAACGATCCTTTCTGAAAAAATCAAAATACTTCAAAATGTAAACCTTCTTGCATATATGCTTTGCAAAAGCCCTAAAGCGATAAACGTTGCTATCACTGAAGAGCCTCCGTATGTTACTAAAATTAAGGGCACTCCAGTAATGGGCAAAAATCCGCACATCATCCCAATATTTATGATCACATGCATCGCAATATAGATTGCAATTCCAGATGCAAGCAACCGACCAAAGTAGTCCCTTGCAACTCCTGTTACCTGAAAGCTAAAATAAATTAAACTAAAAAATAACAAAAGGAGAAATAATGATCCCACAAGGCCATATTCTTCAGCAAATGCAGGAAAGACAGAATCTGTAAAACCGTAGGGAAGAAATTTATTTCCGGTATACTCGCTTTTTAAAAAGCCACTTCCAAAGTAATGTCCCAGCCCAATTGCAGTTTGGCCAGCTTTTTGATGAAAGGTGTCTGGGTTTAATCGCTCATATTGATACTCCTTCATCACTTTTGTAAACAAAGGGCGCATATCCTCATGAGAAAAAACTCCCATAAAGATTGATAGCACAAAACTTAAAACTAAAATACCAATCACACATAAGACTCGAAGAATCCGTCCATCGATTCCCCCAATATAAAACATCGATAAGGCAATTGGACAAAGCACTAATGCTGTACCTAAATCTGGCTGCTTTAAAATGAGCACAAAAGGGATAAATACAATTAAAGAGCCCTTAACAAAGGTTGAAAACCTCTTCACCCCTTCCATATTTCTCTCCAGATACCAACTAAGAGTCAAAACAACTACAAGCTTTGCAATCTCTGAAGGCTGCAGATCAAATGGCAAAAATGGCAATCTGTACCATCTTCGAACATTGTGAATAGGGGCGACAAAATATAGCCCTAATAAAAGGATGAGAGTTCCAAGATAGAAAAACCAAGTATATTCACGTAATTTTCGATAGTCAAAGCAGGCTAAAAAGAAAAATATAAACAATCCAAGGGCAAACGCCCTCATCTGATTTTTGGCAAGTTTTGTAAAAACTAACGTATCACTCATTTCAGGCTGAGATGTAGCTAAAATAACTGCGATACTTGAAATCATCAACAAGCAAACAACAAGGAGTAAACGAAGGTCAATTCTTCGCAGATATTTTGGTTCCCACATAGAATCTCATCATATAGAAATGCTTGATTATTGAGTATATTTGTATACAATAGATCCATGAAAAAAATCCACTTTCAAGAAATTGACTCCACTCACCTATTTGCAAAAGGGCATCTATCACAATTTAAAGAAGATCCCATCACAGTGATCACAGCAGATTTTCAAACAGCAGGAACCGGCAGAAGAGGGGATAAGTGGATTGCCCCAAAAAGTAGCTCTCTTTTACTCACTTTTGTGTTTCCAACCCCATCTATACAATTTTACCCACATTTGGCAAATATTTGCGCCCTATCAATGATAGGCGCCCTCTCATTTTTAAAAATCGAAACTATTTTTAAATACCCTAATGATTTAATCGTAAATGGAAGAAAACTTGCTGGCTTTTTAGTAGAAATTTGTGAAGATCAATGCATTTGTAGTGTTGGTCTAAATCTTTTACAAAATGAAAAGGAGCTTGAATTCATCGATCAACCTGCCACATCACTTTTTATTGAAACTGGAAGAAATATCCCTTCCTCTTCCATTATAGACCCCTTTTTAAACGAATTTTTTAAGAAATTAGCTTAAATAGGGCAGCACTTCTATGGTAGGATGAATTTTTGCTTTTAAAATAGAGGTAATTGCTGATAAGGTAGTTGAGGAAGAGGCATTACAAGAGGTGCAATTTCCTTCATATTGAATTAAAACAATCCCATTTTTTGTAAGATCTTTCACTTTAACATTTCCCTCATCAAGAGCTACATAAGGTCTGATGTCTTTTTCCATCACCTCTTCAATAAAATGTATCTGATGCTCCTTCTCTAATTCAAAAAAGCCCTCAATACCCGACCCTTCCTTAGAAAAATCGATCAAAGCATCGGGAGTTGTAAATTGTCGCGGGACAAGTTGATTCACAATTTCGGTGTAAGAATCAAGGAGATGATTCACATAACGGGAGATAAACCGAATATAGTCTCCAACATCGGCATCATCATACAAATCAGCCAGTTCATAGGCAGAAATTGCATTTAAAAGATCATCGGCACGCACTTTGGACACTTTTTTAATATCTTTTTCTAAAATAAGCTCTGCAAGAGCCTCTAGTAAGGCAATCATAAATGTGGGGGCCTTTAAACAATATTTCATATGAGTAAACATTTGTCTTTCAGCATTATACGAAATATCAATCTTGTAATGTATTCCTAATTTTTCATCCGAAAATTCCTTGCCATAGCATTTTGTTGCATGCTTATGTTCAGAAATCTGTTTTCTCATTTTGCTACTATAAAGATCCCAAAACAAATGGTGAGGGTTTTTTTTATTCATAGCTAAATTCCTTTATCATTTTTGCTGAGTTTATTATTTGATCCCAGGTAGAGAAAATATGTTCTTTTGAGCTCATTAATGAAAATGTAAGTGTGAGTGCTTCCTCAGAAGCCCTTTCAACAAAAATCCCCTTTTCTCGAAGAAAATAGGCCAAATTTTCTGAAGGAACCCCTTTAAAGGCAAAACACCAACGATCAAAAAGGTATCCAGATCCTTTATTCAAAAATGTACACTCTAGGTTGCTATTTTCTAGTCGATCTATCACATCACTTTTTATCATAGCATACTCCATCGGGCCAAGATCCATCGTCTCTAGCGATTCTTCTGCATAAGCTGCAAACGCAAAAAAATCCTTCAACGAGTAATCAGTTTCCTCCATCTCTACTTTTTTTGTGGCAAGAGCTGTGAGATTTTCATGTGTAAATAGTAAAAGATCGATGTTCATATCTTGAAACCTAAAAAACACTTTTCCAACCGTATCTGTTCCATCTACTAATAAAAACAATTCTCTTTCCTGACAAAGAGCTGCTATTTCAAACATAGGGTGGATCGCTGCCGTCAATGGGTCTGCCCAGGAAAGAAATACCGCAAGCGTGCGTGGAGAAATAGCCAATTCAAGCGCCTCTTTAGTCATTTTTCCTTTTTCATCAACCTCTACCTCTTTAAAACTTAGACCTAAACGGCCGGCTGTCTTTAAAAGTTTGAAAAGGGGTCCTTTTTCTGTTTTTGGAATCAAAACAACAGTGCGACCACTTCTTTGAGCCCTTGGCATCAGCACCTCGTAAATAGCTCTCAGTAAGGCTTCATTTTTTGAAGGATAAAAAAGCAATTGATCCCCTTTTTTTGCTCCAATTAAATCCATAATCGACTCTTTAGCCTTTTTTATGTGCTTACGTACCACTTTTCTATCAGGTAGTTCAAAAGCATTTTCAAAAGCCTCTCCCTTCAAATAAGCCTCTTTAACTCTAGATGATATCATAAAGCACCTACCTTAAATTTTTGATTTTCATAGTGAAAAATAAGGGGGTTTCCAGTCTTTATCTCATACCCTACAATATCTTGTTCTGAAATATGCATTAACTCTTTAACAATCCCTCGTAAAGAATTTCCATGGGCCACAATTAACACAGTCTTTCCCTCTTTCACTTTTGGTAAAATTTCCTGATCAAAATAGGGTAAAGCTCGTTCTATGGTCATTTTCAAACTCTCTCCACCGGGTGGGATCGTGGCATAACTTCGTCTATATTGCATAAACTTTTCTTCACCCACCTCTTTTTTTAGTTCATCTTTATTCATCCCTTGAAAATCACCATAACAACGTTCATTCAACGATTTTGAAATATTTCCTATTATTACATCTGATTTTATACCCGGCCGATAAGCTTTATCTTGAGGGTGAGCTAAATAAAGGGTACGCCTATCTTGATTTTCTAGCATGATCAACTGCAAAGTCATCTGAGCTCTTGAAAGCTCAGAGGTGTAAATATGATCGAATTTTATTTTGGATAATAGCTTTCCAGCCTCCAATGCTTCCTCAATTCCTTTTTTAGAAAGGGAGACATCTACCCATCCAGTAAAAATATTTTTCTTATTCCACACAGACTCTCCGTGACGGACCAAAATTAGTTTCCCCATTTACCTATATTCTCTTTTTGTAAATTTGTCCCTATGGTAACATATTCAGAAAAAATAGGGAACTTATCTTACTATGGAAAAAATTCGTTTAAATAAAATTTTAGCAAATGCTGGAATTGCAAGTAGAAGAAGTGCTGATATTCTAATAGAAGAAGGGAGAGTTACACTAAATGGTCAAACTTGTACAGCCTTAGGCACACTAGCTGACCCAAAAAAAGATTATATATCTGTAGATGGTAAATCCATCTCTAAAGCTCCCCCAAAACAAGTAACCTACCTTTTGAATAAACCTGCTGGATACATTTGTAGTAATAAGCGGGTAGGAAATGATCTTTTGGCAATCGATCTTATCAAAGACAGAAAAGCAAGACTTTATACCATTGGTCGTCTGGACAAACATACCGAAGGATTGCTATTAATTACTTCAGAAGGGGATTTTGCCCATCAGGTCATGCACCCCTCTTCCAATATCGAACGTCAATATTTTGCTACCACAAAAGAAGACATTACCTTTGATGATTTAGAACAAATGAGAAAGGGTACCTACGTAGAAGGCAAAAAAGTTCAACCAGTTTCTGTTTCAAAAGTGAAGAAAAATGTCGTATCGATCACTGTAATGGAAGGGAGAAAACATGAGGTGAGACTTCTTGTGGCAAGAACAGGACTTAATATTTCACGCTTAAAACGGGTACGTTTAGGGAATTTAGAGCTTGGAACGCTGCCGCGTGGTGCCTACAGAATTTTAACAGCGAAGGAAAAAGCTTCTTTATTTGAAAAAAAATCTAGCTATAAAAAACTCCCTAGCAGTACACTTTAAGCATGAATCTATTTTCAGCCTTATTTCCAAGTCCTCCCTTATCTAATCTTCAAATCCATATGCAGAAGGTTTGCGCCTGTCTTGCTAAACTTAAAGAACTTTGCTCTTTACGGTTAGAGGCCGACTCTAAAAAGATTGAAGAGGCAGCAAAAGTCATTTCCGAATTAGAGCATGAGGCAGATCTTGTAAAAAATGATATTCGCTCTTCTTTACCAAAAAGTTATCTTTTTTCCATCGACAGAATTAACTTTTTAGAAATTTTAAACCTGCAAGATAATTTAGCCGATGTGGCCGAAGATATTGGAGATCTTCTTATCCTAAAATCGCTTACCACTTTCCCAGAAATTGAAGAAAAACTTGCCGAATATATTGATACAAATCTAGACACAACTTGGATTTTAAAGGAAATTGTATTTGAGCTTGATACCTTAATTGAAGCCTCCTTTGGCGGACCTATTGCCATAAAAATTTTAGGTCAAATTGGGGAAATTACCCAACTTGAACATGAGGCCGACCTTATTAGAAAGGAGCTGAAAAAAACTCTTTTTTCTCTTAGCGAAAAACTCTCTTTTACAGATTTTACCCTTTGGTTAAAGTTTATTGAAGCAATTGGGCTAATTTCACATAATGCTGAAAAAGAAGCTATTCGAATTGGAATGTTACTAAATATAAAGTGAACTTATGGAAATATTTTTAATTTCGCTTGCGCTTATCATTGGATTTTACATGTTATGGAACATCGGAGCAAACGATGTGGCAAACGCAGTAGGAACCTCAATTGGATCTGGGGCAATAACTTTAAAAAAGGCGATTCTTATCGCCGCAGTACTTGAATTTGGTGGCGCTGTTATTTTAGGTTCTAGTGTATCTGAAACAATACAAAAAGGGATTATCGATCCACAAATGTTTCAGCAAATCCCAAATGTTTTTATTAAAGGGATGCTCTCTTCACTACTTGCAACCGCTATTTGGCTCCAAATTGCTACATTCTTTAATTGGCCAGTCTCCACTACACATGCAATTGTAGGAGCTGTAATGGGTTTTGGTATTCTTGTTGGGGGCTTTGAAGTGGTTCAATGGACAGAGGTTTTAAAAATTTCCTTAAGCTGGATAATTTCACCAACACTTTCAGGAGTTGTAGCCTTTCTTTTATTTTCATTTATTCAAAGAAAGATTCTATTTTCTTTTAATCCTTTGCTATCTACCCAAAGACTTGCCCCTTATTTTGTATTTGGCGTTTTAATGGTTTTTTGCGTATCCACTTTCCTTGGTGGAATAGAAAGTTTACATATAGAAATGTCTTATACATTTACAATGATTTTATCCTTTGTAATCAGCATGATTGGGGCCCTGATCACCGCCTTATTTTGTAAATCGCAAACTAAAAATGCTAAGATGAGCTATGTCATTGCTGCTAAGTTTGATAGACGACTCACCTCTTTGCTAAAGGTACAAAAAAACTTAATTCGTGCAAGGCTTGCTTCCAAAGATGAAAGCAAAAATGAGATCAGTGATCTGCTCTCTCAAACAGCAGATTTGATAAAAGAAACAAAAAATAAAGCTCCTTATCAAACAGAGCTTGCTGCTGATTATCGTGGCGCCGAGGGAATTTTTGCCATGCTGCAAGTACTAACTGCTTGTTTTGTCGCTTTTGCTCATGGATCCAATGATGTAGCTAATGCAATTGGTCCAGTGGCAGCAATTATTGACGTGGTAAAAGATCCCACCTCCTTATTAAAATCTACCACCATATCTATGCCGCTGCTACTTTTTGGGGGCTTTGGCATCGTTGTAGGACTTACAACTTATGGATTTAAAGTAATTGAGACAATTGGAAATAAAATTACCCAACTTACTCCTACCCGTGGTTTTGCAGCAGAATTTGCAGCCGCATCCACAATCCTTGTTGCCTCAAAACTTGGAATGCCCATATCAACCACCCACTCCATTGTGGGGGCGGTACTTGGGGTAGGCCTTGCTAAAGGATTATCCGCACTAAACTTTGGCCTCATAAAAGAAATCTTTTTATCTTGGGTGCTCACCATTCCATTTGCTGCAATTTTTACAGTGATTATTTATGCAATTTTCTCCTTGTTTGTATAATAAAATTGATGTTACATTTTTTTTATGCTAAAAAAGATATTCCTGATCATTTCCCTATCCCTTCTCACTGTTTTTCCAGCCTGCTCAACCATCATCCCAAAAAAGCAGTTGCGTATTGGAATAGATCCCACCTTTCTATCAAGCCCAGTGGGCACAAAGCAAGGGCTTGTATATGCCTTCACTATTGAATTATTTGAAGAAATTTTTAAAAATTCAAGATACATTCCGACCTACAAAGAGCTAAGTTATGATAACAGCCTTGAATCATTATCAGGAAACATTACTGATCTCATCATTTCCTCACTTTCAGAAGATATCATCACCGATAACACCTATGATTTTTCCTCCATGTTTCTTTCTTTAGGAGATGTACTTGTTACAAGGGCAGATGAGCCCTTAGCAAACTTTAAAGATTTAAATGGTAAAATAATAGCGATACAACAATGGCCAAATCTTATCTCACTATTTAAAAACTATCCCGAGGTAAACCTTACCTACTACACACTCATCCCAGAGATTCTTGAAAATATCTCTAACTACACCGTCGATGGTGCAATTATTCCCTATTTATCCCTTACCTGTCATCTATCTATGGAATATAAGCACCTTTTAAAAGTAAATCCTAATAAACTTACTGACATAGGACTACGTCTTTTAACCCTTTCAGGAAAAAATGATGGGGTGATAAAAACATTTAATAAGCAGCTTGGTTTATTAATCCAAAATGGCACTTTTGAAATGCTGTTAGAAAAATGGAACTTAGTGCTTTGACCTTAATCTATATAGCATCTATCTGATTCTGCAAATTCTTTATTAATACGAGATAAGATTTCTTGATTTAAAGGACAAGGCGTAATTCCCCAAATTTTTTCTGCATAATTAGTAATGGAGACATCAGAAGAAAAGGTTCCCATAGAGGCCATATTCCATAGCGCCATTTTTGCCCATTTTTCTTTATCTTCGTACAATTTTGCAGCTCTATCTTGGGCAGCAATATAATCGGCAAGATCCCCAAGCACTAAATATTTATCCCTACTATCTCCAATAATTAAACTATCATGTATTGATTTAAGTACATTATCCTCAGCTTCGTTGCTTGCAAACGTTCCATCTATCAATGCATTCATAGCATCATAAATTTCAATATGATCTTTCATACATTTCATCGGATCATGAGATCCTTCGCTTTTAATTTTTAGAACTTGATCTGCTGAAAAGCCAAATAAAAATGGCCAGTTTGCATCCCCTACCGCCTTACGCATTTCCACATTTGCCCCATCGTCAGTACCAATGGTGAGAGCTCCATTAAGGGATAACTTCATATTACCCGTACCAGAGGCCTCCATAGAAGCTGTAGATATTTGCTCGGATAAATCTGCTGCAGGAATAATGACTTCTGCTTTTGCAACATTATAGTTTTCCACATAGACAACACGTAGCTTATCAGAAACTACTTTATCATCATGAATTTTTCTTCCAATCAGATAGATCATACGGATGATATTTTTTGCCATTTCATAACCAGGGGCAGCTTTTCCACCAAAGATTACTTTTCGCTTAATTTTTACCGAGTCTGGATTTTTTTTAATACGATTATAAAGAACAATAATATGCAAAGCATTCATTAGCTGTCTTTTATATTCATGGACACGTTTAATTTGTACATCAAACATCGCCTCATTATCAAAAAATAGCTCTTTTTCAATTTCCTGCTGCTCTATACCCTTCTCTTTTTTTGATTGGATAAAATTTTGCACCATATTGTGTTTATTATCCGTTTTGATCTTTAAAAATCTTTGCCACACATCTTCTTTATGGATATGATCTTTAAGCTTTTCTATTTGCTTTAAATCCTTAATCCAATCAATCCCAATTAAATCTATCAACATTTTCGAAAGTTCAGGATTGCATTTGTAAAGCCATCGTCTTTGTGTCACTCCATTGGTCACATTGACAAATTTTTCCGGAGTCATAATATTAAAATCATTAAACAGCTTTTCTTTAATAATGGTTGTATGTAAAGCCGCTACCCCATTTACTTTATGAGAGCCAGCAATAGCCAAATGAGCCATTCTCACTTTACCATTTTCAATAATTGACATCCTACGTACTTTTTCTTCATCCCCAGGATATAGTTCACGTAATTTATTACAAAACATATAATTAAGACGCTCGATAATACTATATTGTGCGGGTAAAATATCTTTAATATATTTAGCATCCCACTCCTCTAACGATTCTCGAAGTACTGTATGGTTAGTATAACTACAAACTTCCACCACAATATCAAAAGCTTCAATGAATTTGTAGCCATGATTTTTTGTCAAAATGATCATTAACTCAGCTATAATTAAAGCAGGATGGGTATCATTGATTTGAATACGGGCTTTATCTCTAAAGTTAGACATATTTCCAAAAATATCAATATGCTGACGAATAATATCTTGCAAAGATGCTGATACAAGAAGAAACTCTTGTTTGATCCTCATTATAAATCCAAGCATATTTTTATCATTAGGATACAAAACATCAGTCATGGAAGTATTAATCACAGCCTCGGCAATATTTCCTTCATTAAAACTTTTAAGAGCAAAATTTTTAGGTGATTCTTTTGTTGTCCAAAGCCTTAACGTTAACGTAGAATAATCATCCTTCCCCCCATAACCTACAATTGGAATATCATAAGGAATAGCTCTTACCTCATCATGGTTAGCAAGGCCATGAATAATTTCATCATGCTTGTTTTTTTTCTCTACTAAACTACCATGATACTGAACATTTACTGCATAACTATCACGGCGCAGCTCCCATGGATACTGATTTAAAAGCCAATTATCACTATTTTCAATTTGCACCCCAGACCAAAGTGACTGCTCAAAAATTCCATATTGATACCTTAACCCATAACCTACTGCTGGATAATGATGTGTAGCGAGAGAATCTAAAAAACAAGCAGCAAGTCTTCCTAAGCCCCCATTACCAAGTCCTGGCTCAGGTTCTGCTGCCATAATAGCCGAAAAATCTTTACCAAGAGCTTGAAGCACATTTTTTACCAATTCAACACTTGAAATATTTATGATGTTATTGATGGTAATTCTACCTGGTAACCACTCAAGAGAAAGATAATAGACCCTTCTTGCCTGCGACTTTGCCGTTGATTGCCTTGTTGCCGCCCAATGAATCATAATCTGCTCACGCAGTACATAAGCTAAAGCTCGAAACACCTCATCGTTGCTTGCATCCTCAAAAGTCTTACCTATCATGCTAATTACATAATGCTTAACCTGTTGAACCACCTTTCTGGTTTCTAAATCCATTTGAATTTTTTCCATATATAAGCCCTTATACATTCTTTCAGTAATAAAATTTTTTATAACATATAAACGTTTATTCACCTATCTTTTCTTCAAAAGTCTATTGTACAAAAATCCCCTTCTATCCATGTTAAGAGAAAAAGGTAGCAACCATGACAAAAACTTTTCCTCACATTGATCTATTACATGAATTAGAGGAATCAATTCAACCCATTCTTGACATCATTGAGCCTTTACACTCTTATCTTTACTGCTTAAATGCAGCCACCGGAAAGAAAGATCGCTTAAAACCTTCAGGGTTTTACTTTCTTCTTGGAAATGCAAATAACGGAGAATCTGGCAGTTCTGCAATGATTGATTTATATAAAGATGTTACTTGTATTACGATCATCCTTTCTGAAATTGAAAAGCATAAAGCTGCTTTTGCCTCTTATGGAAGTCTAAATCCATTACTCTCCACAGCTTTTGCTTTAAAAAAGACCATTCCAGATATCTCTTCTGAAATTTGTAAAATTAAAGAGGATAAAGGAGTATTGTCTTCAAAAGTTTTGTGCAAAAAGCTTTTTCTCTACACCGAAAGTGTGCGCGCTCTTCTTGAAGAGCTTATCACTCTAAAATCTATACTCTTAGAAGAGGTTCTTGTTTGCCACGACCCCTTTCTTACCAAAGAGCCGTTAGATATAAAGGGCGATCTGGAATAGACTTCTTGTATTAAATACTATCTTTTGTACTAGTTTAGGGTATGGGAAATACTGTGTTTGTTATAAATTGCGGCAGCTCATCGATCAAATTTCAATTGATCGATCCAATCTCTGAAGAAGTTCATTTCAAGGGACTTGCAGAAAATATTGGTTCTGATCGTTGCTGTATTAAATCTAAAGATAAGGAAGAAAAGCTTCCAGGTAAAAGCTATAGCGATGTATTGGAAAATATTTTTCATCAGCTAGAACCATTTAAGCAACACCTTGTGGCTATTGGCCATAGAGTTGTTCATGGTGGAGAATATTTTTCCAAATCAGTGATCATCAATGATGAGGTGTTAAAAAAGATCAAAAAATGCTCCCATTTAGCTCCTCTTCATAATCCAGTAAATGCCTTAGGCATTGAAATTTCTATGAAAACCTTCCCCCATTTACCAAATATTGCTGTATTTGACACAGCCTTTCATATGACCATGCCTGAACATGCTTATCTTTATGCCCTTCCCTATCAATACTATCTAAAGCATAAGGTTCGTAAGTATGGGTTTCATGGTACCTCTCATAGATATATTTCTCTTGCTGCAAAGAAGGTGCTTCCTGAATATAGACGATTAATTATTGCTCATCTTGGTAATGGATCTAGTGTGTGTGCGGTTAAAGATGGACAAAGTATAGATACAAGTATGGGTTTTACCCCTTTAGAAGGGCTTGTGATGGGAACTAGATCAGGCGATGTTGATCCAAGCATTATCCCTTTTCTTTGCAAAGAATTAAATCTTTCTGCAGATGAGGTACTTACTCAGTTGAATTCAAAAAGTGGTCTTTTAGGGATTTCTGAAATTTCTAGCGATATGAGACTTTTAGAAGAAAAAGCCCTACAAAATCACCCAAGAGCGATGCTTGCTATTGAGGTTTTTTGCTACAGACTTGCAAAGTATATCGCCTCTTATGAGGTTCCTCTTGGAGGCTGTGATGGATTAATTTTTACTGGTGGAATTGGTGAAAATTCCTCCTATATCCGCTCAAAAGTGGTTCACTATCTGCCACATTTTTCCATTAATGAGACCTTTCATGATCACCTTAAACGGGGTCATACTGGAATTATTTCTACAGATAAATCTCCCTATATTGCGGTGATCCCAACAAATGAAGAGCTATTAATTGCCAAAGATTCCGACACCTTAAGGAGAGAGCTTTGACAAAAATCATTCTCCTTAGTCCTGTGAATCTAAATGCAGGTTTATACACAACATCAGAAGGGCTCATGCGGGCATTTGAAAATCATGGGCTTAAAACACACATTCTTAGACCTATTGGACGGGATAATCATCTAAACGATCCATCACATCCCATGCCTTATAGTGCTATGATGGAATTACTCAGCAAAGGAGAAGAGGATACTTTATTAGAATTTATCCTCACCTATAAAAAGACGCAGACCCCAACTTGTGACATACTCTTAATTGAAGGGGTGTTAAATACACAAAATCAAGGATTTGGGTCAAAGCTCAATCAAAAAATTGCCTCCGCTTTATCAGCTGAGGTGATCTTGATCACCTCTGTAGGTAATAGATCTGTCAAAGAGGTGACAGAAACACTAGAAATCGAGGCAAAATCGTTTGGAGGGATCGATAGTCCCCATGTATTAGGATGTATCTTAAATAAAGTGGGCGCTCCTACTGACAAAACCGGAAATACTAGAATTGATCTTTTTGACCCACCAAAATCCACAATTATCTCATCTGGCGCCTTCAAAAATACAAAAATTAAACTTCTTGGCTTTATTCCTTGGAATAGAACGCTTATGTCCTCAGATGTTTCAAGTATTTTGCATCATCTAGATGCTACACTTATCAATCCAACTACCTACCATAATGCTTTAGTTCACCATTTTGTTCTAGCTGCAGCCACATTGGAAAATGTCTCCAAAGTACTAAAAGCAGATGTGATGATTATCACCTCAGGTGATCGTTCAGATATTATCCTTGCCACATGCATGGCTTATTTAAGTGGTACAAAAATCGCCGCTCTTCTTCTTACTGGTGGTCATAATCCATCGGAAGAGACCTTAAAGCTTTGTAAAAAAGCAATGGATGAAGGACTGCCTATTTTATTAACAAAAACAGATAGCCTCAGAACCTCTATTGCACTGCAAAATCTTAATACTAAGATCACTGCATCAAACAGTGCTCAACTTGAAAGAATAAAAAATTTTATTGCAGAACATATAGATAAAGAATGGGTAGGTTCACTAATCAACCAACATACTAAAATAACTTTTTCTCCTGCTGCCTTTCGATTCTATTTAATGGAAAAGGCAAAAGCTTTAAAACGTACCATTTTACTTCCTGAAAGCGATGATCCGAGGATTTTACAAGCGGCAAATACATGTAGCCGAAAAGCAATTGCCTCCATTGTCCTTCTTGGCAAAGTGGAGCAAATATTAGAATTGTGTAAAAAAAATGGGATTGGACTTGATCCAAAGATCACTATTTTGGATCCAGAAAAAGAGGCAAAGCAGTACCTAGCTCCACTACTTGAACTGCGAAAACATAAAGGGCTGACCGAGCAAAATGCAATTGAATATCTTCATGATCCTATTGTTGTGGGTATGATGATGCTTCATAGTGGGAAAGTTCATGGGCTTGTAGCTGGGGCAAATACTACTACGGCAAACGTTGTAAGTCCTGCTTTAAAAATTTTAAAAACTGCAGATGGGGTAAATCTTGTCTCTTCCATCTTTTTTATGTGTCTAGAAGAAGAAGTTTTAGTCTATGGCGACTGCGCTGTGAATCAAAATCCAAGCGCCGAGGGTCTTGCAGATATTGCCATCCAAAGTGCCGCATCGGCAGCGCTTTTTGGCATCGATCCAATTGTTGCCATGATTAGCTACAGTACAGGATCGTCAGGAACTGGAGCTGAAGTGGAAAAAGTGAAAAAAGCAACAGAGCTTGTAAAACAAAGAGCGCCCCACCTTCTTTGCGACGGCCCTTTACAATATGATGCAGCTAAAGTCCCTTCTGTTGCAAAAACAAAAGCACCAAATAGTAAGGTTGCAGGAAAAGCAACTGTCTTTATTTTCCCAGATCTTAACACAGCAAATACCACCTACAAAGCCGTACAAAGAACAGCTGGGGTCCTATCCATAGGGCCGATGCTTCAAGGTCTTGCAAAACCTGTAAATGATCTATCCCGGGGGGCCTCTGTGGATGATATTATTTTTACTATAGCAATTACTGCGATCCAGAATTAATATTAGTGACATTAATTAAAATTATGATATAATAAATGTTATTATGAGCATAATAACTATACAAAACACCTATAAATTTCAAATTAATGAATTATATAATAAATTTTCTGCGCTGAAAGAGTGTTTTATAAAACAATATAATGAGATTAAAGAAATTTATAAAATGATACATGGTTTAGAAAGCGGCAAATCCGAGCAAGCTGGCCGCCTTATTTCCCCCATTGTAGAAAGACTAGAAAATCCAGCACCTATTCATACTATTGAAATAAATAATAACTATATTAAAGAATTGAGTAAAACTATACATAAGAGACCAAATCTTTATAAAGAAGATCTAGATGCCTGTTACGATCTAATAGAACAAATAACTAGGAAAAATATAGAGCAGTTTTCAACAATCTCTCAAGAATATGGCAAATATTATTCGTATATATTTTCATATCAAAAACAACATACAGAAAATCTAGAATTACTTATTGAGGTTGCCGATGGAAAACTAAGCTATACTTTATATAGTGGGTCCATGAGGCAACAAGTAAGTGAAATGAGAGCTCTTTTCCAAATGTTTAAGAAAAACATAGAGGAGTTTAAAAATCACTTCCCTACAAGACCTTTATTAGCGGAATGAAGAAGATGGCCAAGCTTATGCATGGCTGAATCAATTCTTTTCTTCTCTTCCCCATGAATGTGCTTTTGTCTTCGCATCAATGTCTCTATAATGCGCTCTAGATCATCTACTGCTTTTTCGCCCAAAGTACGAAGTGAGCGTTTATCCCCATTAATAGGTATATGTTCTTCAATACGGTCAAGCATCTCACGTTGCTTTTCACCTTGATAAGAATCAATGATAGAAAATTTAAGTTTTTCAGGAGCTTTTCTTGAAGCAAGTACATAGCTCACTTTTACAGGCATTTGCTTCATTTTTGTCTTTAGCTCATCATTTGGTAAAGCAGAATAAAGTTCATAGTAAGCCATTGCATTATAGGCAGTCTTTTTTGCATTAAAAGCAAGAGATAGCCATGCAGTAAAACCGATTCCTTCCCCACCATGTCGTTTAAAAATCTCTCTTACTGCACATATTCTTTCACCGACTAAAATCACTGCCTGCTTTTGAATCGCTTTTAATTCTGAAGTAATTTGCACAAGTTGAGAAAAATCTTTTTCGATGTCTTCCTCAAAAGAAGTTTCAAGGGAACTTTCTTCGAAAATAAGCTTTAAGCTGTCAATCTCTTTATCTCCAAGAGCATGTGGATCAAACATAGCACGAAAGCTGTTATGGGGTATCATATCTGGTGCAGAAGGGGCTGGGATGCTCACCTTTTGACCTTCTTTATTTCTTAGGGCTAAGAATTTTTTTGCCAGCAAATTGGCTTTAGACATACGCTACCTCCAAAGATTTTTTCTTCTCTTTTTCCCCTGTAGCCCTTTTTAAAACTTCAGCGGCAAGTCGCTCATAATCATAAGCTGCGCGAGATTCAGGGTATACATCACAAACAGGTTTACCTCTTAACACACTTCTTGAAACACAAATATCTCTTCGAATCTTAGTTTCAAATAGTTTTCCAGGAAATGCTTGGTCAATTGCCGTAACAAATGCCTGATTTGTAGCTCCTCTTTCATCCCAAAACGAAAGAACTACCCCCAAAATTTCTAAGCTATGATGCCCGCCAATTTTTTCATGATATTCTTGCAATCGGTTTAATGCTAAAATACTGTACGGCTCAGGAACAGCTGCAATTAATGAATAATTGGATGCAAAAAAAGCACTTTGAGTAAGCCAGCCCAAACTTGGCGGTGTATCAATAAAGATAAAATCATAATCTAATTTTTTTATCGCTCTACGTAATCTTTCATGGCCATATAAATCGTTGACAATAGGATTTGTTGCCTCAACACCATCTAGGTAAACGTTACCTGGTACAATATCTAACCCTTCAATATGAGTATGTTTGATCACCTCAGCCATGGTTTTTTCATCCCTTAAGACAGAAACCATTGTATCATCTTCATCCGTGCTAAAGCCAAGACCTGTACTTAAATTTGCCTGCGCATCAAAATCAATCAAAAGAACTCTTTTATTAAATTTCTTTGCAAGAAACACACCTAAGTGCAACACCGTTGATGTCTTTGCAGTTCCACCCTTAAAACTACAACACGCAATTGTATACATACCTTATCTCCATTGATAAAAAGCAAGAAAATGTAGCATACATTTTTTCTATCACATGGTCAATATATATCTATAATTAATCATCGAATTACTTTCTTGCAAGAAAGAGCATGAATGATTTTTTATACCCTTCATTTTCATCGTAAGATCGATGCATTACAATCTCTTTAAATCCCGCCCCGCGGAGAAGAAAAATAAATTCATGTTGGCTATACCAGCGTAATTTTAAATCCTTTTCCTCCATTTCAAGAAGATCCCAGCCGAGCCATGTCTCATAACGAATTTTCCCCTCTATCAGCTGCTCTACTTCATCATGAAAGCTTTTCTCCCTTCTGACATAACGCTGCTTTGACTCAGGATCTTTATGATCTGAGGCAATAACCCAATCATTGTTAGGTAATGCCATTGCTCTCCAAGGAAGGAAAAGGGCAATCGATACTACCCCATTATCTTCTAAGGCGGTGTAAATTTTTGATAGCAATATAGTTGCATCATCATAATCTGTAACCATTTGAAACGAACCTAAGGTAGAATAAATCACCTTATACCTTCCTTTGATTTCCACATTATCTAACTGCATTTGAGAAACATTTATTGTCACATTTGCCTCTTTAGCCCGCTTTTGTAACACCCCGCAAAGCTCAATAGACCCTTCTATCCCAGAGACATCCATACCTTCGGCTGCAAACGAAAGTAGTAATCTTCCAGAACCACATGAAAGCTCAAGTGCTTTTCCCCCATCACTTAAGGAAGCCTTAAGCAATCGATGGTAAAATAAAAATTCAGCCTCATCAATATGGGGACTCCAAAAGTCATAAAGCATTGATAAAAAGGTCTCTGATTGTTTTGCCATAATACTTCCTACCCCTTCATCATCAAAAAAGCCTATTTCTCTACAATAGAAAAGATTAAGGTAGAATAGTAAACCATTTATGAGAAAAAAAACAGATGTTTAGCTCAGTTGCCCCAAAGACTTAAGGAAGGTTTTAATCTTTCAAAAAGTATTTTCTGAAATAAGGGGGATAAAACATAGCTATTTCTCTTTTTATCTATATGACCGCCCCGAAGCTCGGTTTCAGGATCAAAGCTTTTCCAAGAACCAAGGCTTTTTGAAATCTCCTTCATTTGTTCTCTGTTAAAAAGCCGAAAAATTTCGTTTCTATCTTCTATTGAAATAACGCATCTGAAAACTCGTTCGATTTGATCTAATATAATTTCTAAATGACCATTAAACTCCTCATATTTTAAAACAGTTACCTCTAACCCCTCTTTATTTCCCAAAGTAAATTCTTTTAAAAGTTCATATTGCTCTTTCATCAAATTTATAGCCTCATGAGCCTTTGTCATTTCGTAGATATCTAAAAGATTACAATAGGAAAGGGCCGCCTCCATTGGATTACGGATGGTTACAAATACATATCCAAAATAGCAATCTTCTTTAAGATGCTTAAAATATCTTTCCTGTTGGGGGTGGTGAGTTTTTATCACCCGTTTATTAAATCGGTCGGCGCTATTTTCTGTTTGATCCTCACATAAAAAGTTTAAAATATTGTAAACCAGGGTGGATCCTGTTCGAAACGGGGAATAAACGATAATTTTTTCATTTTTTTCTAACTGAATTGGCGGGGCTGAAAGTTTTCTTCTGTATAGATAGGGCTGATCTGCATAGAAAAAACTTTGCATGACCATGAAAAGCAGACACTTTACTTTAAGATATTTGATTTAAGTCATTCCATAGATATAAAATAATGAATATATATATTTGCTATTATGTAATTTTCTTGCTATTACAAAATTAAGGCGTGCGTTTTTTATAAGAATTTGCTATTCTGTTTTGGCAGTCTTTTGGAGTGATACTATTATGCATAAGAAGTTTATACCACTACTATTTTGTTTCTTTGGAGCATTATTTTTCTCCTGTAGCGCAAGTAAAAGCGTTATTTTGAATAACCTGAACGAAGGAGAGGCAAATATTATTGTCGTCTTCTTAGAAAGCAAAGGTATTTCTGCAGAAAAGATAGCTGTTGTATCTACGGGGGCAGGGGCAGAGTCAGGGGCACCAAAATTTAACATTTCTGTTGCAGCTTCAAAAAGTGTAGAGGCAATGTCATTGCTTAATCAAAATGGGCTGCCACAAAGACAAGGAACCACCTTATTGGAACTTTTTTCTAAAAGCTCCTTTATGTCTACTGATAAAGAAGAAAGTATTCGCTATCAGGCAGGACTATCCCAACAGCTTGCAAATGTGATTTTAATGATTGATGGGGTAATTGCTGCAAACGTGCAGTTATCTTTCCCTGATGCAAATGAAGAAATTGCTGATGGTGGGGTCAAAAAATTGCCTACAGCTGCTGTTTTTGTAAAGCATCAAGGGATCATCGATGACCCTAATTCTCACCTTGTGCTAAAAATTAAACGACTTATTTCAGCAAGTGTTCAAGATTTAACTATTGATAATGTAACTGTTGTATCAGATAAATCAAGGTTTACCGATGTATCTCCGATTGAATCATTAAAAGCCAACACGATTGCAAAAGCCGATGAACAGGTAAAAATCTGGTCAATCACCATGAATAAAAATTCTACAGGAAAATTTAGACTTTTCTTCTTCTTCTTGATGACGCTACTTCTTTTACTAGGCGGCCTTCTTGGATGGGTTATTTGGAAAGTATACCCAACTATTAAAGATAGCGGAGGGTTTGCAAAATTATTCAACCCCATCCCTTTTAAGGCGAAAAATGAGCCAAATGCTCTTTCAGACTCAAGGTTAATGAAAGGGGAACAAGAAGGTGAGTAATCGATGCTATCTCAAAAATTCCTAACCATACGTGCAAAACTTAACACTCTTGACCCAAAGAAGAAAGCATCCTTACTTTCCTATTTACCAGAGCCTACACAAATAGCATTATCTACACCCCAATTGCAGCAACCCTTCATCCCTGTAAAAATGACCATTCGAAAATTAGTCAAACGGGTCGATATTTCTCACTATAAGCACTTTTTAAACACTTTAAACGAAACAGAAAAGGCCTTGTATACAGCGGCTTTTCCAAAATATAAACAGGTTGATCTTAATGACAAACAAACCCCATTTAAAGAGTTTACGACCGAAAAGTTTGGGGATCATGTGCTGAACATGCTCTTTCAAAAGATGTTTGACAATTTCCCACCCCCATCTATATTACCTTTGCACCCTGCTTTAGAACTTTTGGCTGATACTGGCGTCTTACTTTCAAAACTTACCTTTTTTTTAGGCCTCTTTGATGCTACAGAAGAGATCAAAAAAATTATTTCTAAGGCAACGCTTTCTTCTTTGCAAAAGGCGTTTGATAAAGAAGAAATCGACTATATGAATGCAATCGGAGTGAAAAAGCGGGGATTAATTCTTTCGCCAATGAATTTGGCAGCTTATACAGGGGATATATCCACTTTACGAGCCCTTATTTTAGAGCGTGGAGTCTATCGATTAGCTCAAGGAATAAAAGGGGCGCCATCTGAATACCGCTTTTTTTTCACCTATTTTCTCCCAAAAAATATCAGCGATAATTTATTAAAATTATTCAAACAAAAAGAGCTTTTTGCACCAAGGTATACTCATTGGGAAGAAGACACCTTAGACACATGGAGATTTTTATGTACCTATTCAAAATAAAAGACAATTTCACCGTCCATGGAAACTCTAAAATTATTCCAAAAAACGAATTTTCCGCTGTTTTAGACGCTAAAACGTTGATGGAAGAGGCTGAAAAAGAGGCCAAAGCAATTGTCGAAAGAGCTCATGAAGAGGCAAAGAAAATCTATCAAGAAGCAAAAGATCAAGGTTTTAAAGAAGGCTTAGAGCCTTACAATGCTCACATCCTTTATTTTGAAGATCGAGTCAAAAATCTTCGCCATGAACTGCAAAAAACCTTACTTCCTCTTGTCTATAAAACAACTAAACGAATAGTGGGTGAAGCTCTTACTAAGCATCCTGAGATTGTAGTAGATGTTGTTACACAAGTAATTAAAGAAGTAAGTTCTAATCATGAAATTAAGCTTTATGTAAATAGAGCAGATTTAGAAGTATTAGAAGAGAATAAAGAAACCTTTAAACAGCTTTTTGAACGTTTAGATCTTTTTAGCATCGAAGAGCGCGCAGATGTGGAAAAGGGCAGCTGTATCATTCAAACCGAAAAAGGTATTTTGAATGCTAATTTAGAAAATCAATTTAAAGCATTGAAAAAAGCCCTTAAAATCGATTAAATTTGGCTAATTCCTCCTCATACAGGAAGAAGAAGTAAAAATGACAACCTTTAAGTGGTGATATCTATAGTTATTTGGCTTAGGTAGGATGAGTAATCAGTTGCACAAGAAACTGCAAACGTGTATGGTTACATGTTATGGCTATTTTCACTAGAAAAAACCTTTTATTCCTTTTACTCATCGGGTTTATTTGTATCCCATGGGTAAGTGGTTTTGCAGCTGAAGAGACAGGGGGGGCATCGGCTTTAGAACAAACCTCTCAAGTTACTCAAACCCCACTTGTAACCCAAGTTGCAGTTCTTGCCATTATGGCTTTATTGCCTTATGCCATCATGCTGCTTACCTCATTTTTAAAAATGGTGGTTGTTTTATCACTGCTTAGATCGGCTTTGGGGGTGCAAAACTCCCCTCCAAACCAGGTGTTAAATGGTATTGCCATGATCATGGCCATTTACGTGATGTTTCCTACTGCCCTTGCCATGTATGAGGCCGGAGAAAGTTATATTCAAAAAGCAGCACCTGCCTCAGGTGAGGTGTTTACTACTCAAACAGCAGAATATATCCTTGGTGTGGTAGATCGAACAAAAGAACCTTTAAGAGATTTTCTCTCTAAAAACTGCTCAGCAAAACACCGAAGCTATTTTTATAAACTGGCAAAAAAGAAGTTCCCACCTGCTTTTCGTGAAAAGCTCAATTCAAAAGATTTTATTGTTTTAATCCCTTCTTACATCACCTCTCAAGTTAAAGGTGCTTTTGAAATTGGGGTCTTAATTTATTTACCATTTTTTGTCATAGACCTTGTAACCTCAAATATTTTGCTTGCAATGGGGATGATGATGTTATCACCCCTTACCATTGCACTCCCCTTAAAACTTTTACTTTTAGTGATGATCGATGGATGGACGCTACTTGTTGAAGGTGTAGTTTTATCCTATAGGTAACTTTTATGTTTGCAACAGAAATTGTCCAATTAACCTATCGAGCTCTTCTGTTAATGCTAGTTCTTTCAGGCCCGCCAATTCTCATTAGTATGATTTTTGGTTTAACCGTAGCTATTTTTCAAGCTGCAACACAAATTCAAGAGCAAACGCTATCCTTTACCGTTAAATTAGTGGCTGTAATTATGACCCTTTTTATTATGGGAGGTTTTTTGGCTGGTCAAATTTTTCAATTTGCACAAACAATTTTCCTAAATTTCTATAAATGGAACTAAAGCCCTATGGACGAAGGCTTTGTTGAATTAATCACAAGTGTAGAAGGGTTAAATTATAATAATCTTTGGAAGCTTATCTTACTTGGCTTTATGCGATTTGCCCCCATTTGCGGCCTTGCCCCCTTTTTAGGAGCAAAATTAATTCCAACAATTGCAAGAGCCGCTCTTGCTTTAGCTTTAACCCTTGTATTTTTACCCACTATCCTCATTAACAGAGTGCAGCACATAGATATGATTTCGATTATGTTTCTATTATTTTCATTAAAAGAAATCACGATTGGATTTATTTTAGGGTATTTATGCTCTGTTCCATTTTTTATCGCCCAAAGTTCAGGGATTTTTATAGACTATGCCCGTGGTGCCTCATCTATGATGGGACAGGATCCAAGTACCCAATCTCAAGCCTCAACGATCGGTATTTTAATGAACTATTACTTAATAGCGCTTTATTATGCACTTTCTGGCCCTCTATATTTTTTTGATGCCGTCGCCACCTCTTTTGAAATTATCCCGGTAGATGGATTTATGCCTTCAGCCTTTTACGATCATAACCACCATTTTTGGTCTGTGATCATGGAAAACATGCATAAGATTTTCTCTGTCTCGATCCAACTTGCAGCACCTGCCTTGCTTGCTATTTTAATGGCTGAATCGTTTTTAGGGATTGCAAACAGACTTGCTCCTAACGTACAAATATCTTTTCTTGGTATGCCGCTAAAATCGATTCTAGGGCTAGGTCTGTTGTGGGCTGGATGGTATGTGCTTATGGATAAGCTTGGACAGTTTTCCATTGAATGGACACATGGACTTAATAGTTTGATCTCATTTTTACAAAGATAACTCTTGTTTTTTGCACTAAATTTCTAAAAAAAAGAGATAAAAAAAGTGAAATTTGCTTTTTTTTAGATAAATTATGGAGCAAGTTATTCTTCTGAAAAGCAGTCTAGATAAGAGATTAAGTAAGCGACAATAAAATTTATTAATTAAGATAAGACATTTTCGGGAAAAAAGATTGACAGTTTTTAAATCACGAGATATTCTTGAATTAAAGTTTTAAAAAACGAATAGATTATTTAAACAAACAAAAAAAACCTAATTGAAAGGGAGAATAAAGGGAATGAATACTAACCTAAAAAGAATGTTACCGATCTTTGCAGTAGCAGCTATGACTGCAACTACAGCGGTATTTGCATATGATAATGATATGCAAAAAGAAAAAACAACTCATGCTGTGCCACCTCCAGTGAATGCTCACGGGGAAGATGCTTTATCTTTCTTTGTAGGTGCTGCATATACTTACTGGGTACCATATGAAGGCGGAACAAACGTAGCGATCGCTGAAGGTGCAAATGACAGTGAAGCTCTAACAACATCTACACCTGGAACAGTTGTAAGCCCAGCATTTAACGGCGTCAGCGGTTTTAAAGTAGGTCTTGGAGCAAATACTCACCATGATGGTTGGGTTGTTGCATTAAACTACACATGGTTCTACCATGCTCCTGGCATGAAAGATAGCGGTGTTGCCCTTACTCAAACAGGTTCATCTGGTACATTTAATTCAGCTTGGTCAAATGATGACATCTCTTACAATACAATTGCAAGTCAGTTTCATATGCAATTTAACAGAATTGATGCATGTCTTGACAGAGCATTTTATGCAGGTCATTACCTAGCTTTCCGTCCTTGGATCGGTCTATTAGGTGCATGGGATTCACAAGCGTTGAACTCTAATGGTACTTTTGCTGCTAGCTCAATTTCTCCATTAACAACTGCTACATCAGATCAGATTAGAATGAATCAATCCTGGTGGGGAATTGGACCATATGCAGGTGTAGATTGTACATACTACTTTGCAAATGAGTTTGGATTATTCCTATCTTCAGGTGTTGCAATGATGTTAAATAACTACAACGTTAACGAAAGACAAGATTACTATTTAGCAACAACAAATCTTGGAACTAATTATAACATAGCAACAGAGTTTAATAATGTAGCTCCAATGCTTGAAGGTACATTAGGTCTACGTTGGGATTCATTCTGGACAGAGTGGGCTCTTAGATTAGAGCTAGGTTGGGAACTACAAACTTACTTTGCACACAATGGTTACACAGGTGTGGTTGCCCCACAAGGCGTAAGAGGACAATACTCAATGCAAGGTTTGACAGCTGTAGCGAGAGTAAACTTCTAATCACTTGATTCATCAAGTCGATTGAAAAAAAAAGATCAGGGAGAAATCTCTGATCTTTTTTTTGTCAAAAAAAATCAGATTATTTATCCTTCCATCCCCTAGACTTCTTCACCTTGAATTAAATAGTTAAATCATTTAGATAGGAGAAAAAGTAGGTTCACCCTTTATGTATATGCCCGCATTTGCCAAGTCTACCATTATCTCAATGATTACGTTTGTAACCCTTTATGGCGATTGCTTTGATAATGATAATTGCGAAACTTCTGTAAGAGCTTATGATGATCATTATGCTGTTCCCCCTCCCCAATATCCGAGCGATTCTTGTGCCATGATCTTTTTTATCAATGCCGCCTATACTTTTTGGCAGCCCTATCAGCAGGGGATGTTTCTTTTAAGTGCTAGACCCACAGATTATGCTATTACAACCACCGCTCAAACATGGATTTCAACATATATGACTCCTCAAAGTGGGTTTAAAGTGGGCGCTGGGATCAATACCTTTCACGATGGCTGGAAAGTAGAGGCAGAATACACTTGGTTCTATAATAATCCAGCAATGCGCTCTACTGCCTTAGATACCACCTATACCACTTATGTTACAGGCTGGGATGTTGATTACGCTTCTGTTGCAACCATTGCCTCACAGTTTACCAATCTTTTTCAAAGGGTAGATCTTACCCTCGATAGAACCTTTTATGCAGGAAATTATTTAGCTTTTTGCCCTATGGGAGGGTTAGTTGGTGCCTGGGAAGAGCAAAATTTCAATATTCAACTGACTTATGTTAACACCAGTGCACATCCCGGCATCCATAATATGTATCAAACAATGAATTGGTGGTGCATAGGCCCCTATGCAGCGCTTGATTCCTCCTACTATTGCTTTGATGAATGGGCAATATTTTTTATGGCAGGGGGATCTATTAACCTTGCACTTCACCACACCTCTAGAATTACCACCTATAGCTCAACAACACCCACAATACAATATTACAGCAAAACAAAAATTCCTTCCGTTGAACCAATGCTTGAAACAGTTATTGGCCTTAGGTGGGATACCTTTGGAATGGATTGGGGATTAAGAGTTCAAATCGGGTGGGAACTACAGGTGTGGTTTAATCATAATACATTTATTCCAACTGAGGCGATAGTTGCCAACTATAGCAACTATGGTAACTATGCTATGCAAGGACTTACTGCAAATTTCCGTGCCAATTTCTAACTCAACTATTAAATAATGATTAAAAATTGACAGATCTCTTAAGTCTTTCTCTGTGCTTTCTGTGATCTCTAGCGAGCAAAGCGACAGGGTGGTTTAAAATCTCCCCACATCGGCTTTATAATGTCTAGCGCATAAGGTAGGTTTCTAAAAAACTATACTAGACTTCTTTACGCATGAAAGCTATAATAGCTTTTTGTTTTTTAAAGGGTCTTATGAAATTTACATTTATTTACCTTCTCTCTCTTTTATCCTACCCACTATATGCAGAAGATGCAGAAATTGCTGGAAATGTAAATCCTAACTACAAGCCAAGAGAAAGCGGTAGAGTTTCTACCCAGCATGCTCTTAATTTACCGCCTACTCATTACTATGCTGACGCCTCCATGGTTTTTTCTGCCTCTGCTTCTTACACCCTTTGGGTTCCCTATCAAAATGGATTAATCATTGCAATTTCTAATGCACCACCGGCTTCTCTTACCGATCTAACACCAGGTAATGCTCTAACACCATCGTCTCATCCATGCAGTGGTTTAAAAGTTAATGTTGAAAAATGTGGCTTTTACGATGATTGGACAGCAGGGATTTCTTATGTCTGGTTTAACAATCCAAACAACTTAAGATCCAAGGGATTTGACATTAATGCTTACTATAAATCCCCATGGATTCCTGATAGCTACCAAGATATATATTCTATCGAATCAAGTTTTTCCAATCAATTCAATGAGGTTCGAGGTAAGCTTTATAAACCCCTTGCTTTTACTTCAAATTTCATCCTATCTCCTTGGATTTGTCTTGTCGGCGCTTGGGAGAGTCAATATTTAAATGCAAATATAGATTACGAAGGAACAGGGAGCGATTTTTATATTTTCACTATGGAGAATAAACAATTTTGGTGGTGCATAGGTCCAGGATCAGGACTAGAAATAGCGTTTAAAACTCCTTGGTACCTCTCACTTTATCTTAACGCTGGTGGATCATTGAATCTTGCAAGACATATCATCTACCAAACAAGCAATCAAACTAACCTTTTTATTTCATCAACAGTTGAGACCTTGCTAAACACAGCCTCCTTCCTTTGGAAGGTAGAGCCTATGATCGAATCCTCTTTAGGTCTTCGATTTGATTATTCTTTTTCAAAAACAGCAATTTTTCTAAAAAGCTCTTGGGATCTACAAACATGGTTTAGTCATAATGGATTTATCACTACAAAAAATAGGCGCGGATACTACTCTAACTATAGCATGCAAGGGTTAACTGTTTCTGCTGGATGTTATTTTTAAAAAAATAATTGACAGTTTCTCTAAAAAAGTTTAGCGTAAAAAATATACACAAATTATTCCCTGGAGAATACAATGAAGATCATTAAATATGCACTACCCATGGCAATGGTAACTACGACTGCTTTTGCTAGTTCCTTACTTAAACGATTTGAGCCAGATGCTCCACCCCCAAGACTCACTTATTTTGATTTCTATTCAGGAGGAGAAGCTGATACTTCTTATACAATAGGCCTTGAACTCCAGTTTCTAAAGCCAACTCTTGATCAAAATATTGGTCATACAGGTTATGTTGCAGCAGGGGCTAGCGATCTTCCTCAAGGAAAAAATATTAGTTTTAACACCGATTTATTTCCTTATATTCAAGCTACAAGCATGATTAGCAACAGACAATCTGGGCAAATTTTATTGATGAATGTTGGGTATCATAACAAACCTAAAACAACAACAACTGTTACTGCTCCCTCTACTTCCTATATTCACATAAATGACAATTATGGTCCTACGGGAGCTTCTCCTAACTATACTTCTGTCACATTTTCTGATTCAAATCAAAGTGTAGATTTGACAGCAGGTATTAGAGCTTATTCCTTACAATATAAAGGATTTGCATTAGACTATGTTTTTGGCGGGGCCTTTCATTATCTTTACATGAACAATAAAGTAGCAGGAACTAGGCAAACAAGTGCTAATATAGATACTCATACTGGTAAACAAGAATCTCTTTCAGGTGGTATCTGGTATGGAGGCACCTCCTCTTTAGTAATTACACAAAGTACTGATTATTCTTTTTACTTCACCTCAGGGGCACATTTTACAACGTTGATGTCCTATAACCAAGGGTTTGTAAGTCAAACAAGTACCGATGGAACATCAGGGGCTGTTACAACAACAGATAAAACTGCATTGCAAGAGTGGACAAGTGTTTATGGAACAAGGACTACATTAGGATTTGGGTTATCCTCTCTTCCATCACAAACCTCCCCTTCCTTCTTCCAAATGCAATTTGGTATTGGTCAAAATATCGATGTCGGCGGAAACATGATTGATCAATCCGCAAATGGTACATCCTCAAGTATTAGCAATACGCTTATATACCTAAACTTCCTCTATACTACGTAGAAAGAAGGTTAACTTCACAAAAAAGCTCTGTAAGAAATTACAGGGCTTTTTTTATTGCCTTAACCGCTTCAATAAAAGCGTCGATGTCATTGGTATCGTTGTATATACCCAAAGATACACGGATCACATTAGAGAGGTTAAGCCTTTTCAGCAGCGGCTGAGCGCACATGTTGCCCGAACGAATGGAAATATTATCCAATGACAATAAAACGGAAGCATCGGTTGGATGTACTCCAGGAATGCTAAATGATAAAATAGAGGACCCTCGGCATAAAGGGGTGATAAATCTCACCTCATCTTTTAACCCATCATAGAGCCTGCAAGATAATGCCTCTTCATACTTTTTAATATGATCTAATCCAAGTTTATTCATCCATCTAATTGCGGCACCAAGGCCCATCACCGCAGCAATCATCGGTGTACCAGCTTCAAATTTATGGGGCGGCTTTCGGTAGGTAATTTCATCTTCATCGACAAGCTCTACCATACCCCCTCCTACATGAAAGGGATCCATCCGATCTAATATTGCATATTTTCCATATAAGATTCCAATTCCCGTTGGGCCATACATCTTATGGGCTGAAAAAACATAAAAATCTACATCCAACTCTTTGACATCTACTTTTTCATGAGCAATCATTTGCGCACCATCTACGGCAATTGCTGCCCCTACTCCATGAGCAAGCTTTGCCATCTCTTTGATAGGATTGATTAATCCAAGCACATTAGACTGATGAGAAATAGCCACGATCTTTACTTTATCTGAAAGCAATTTTTTATAACTTTCCATACAAATAGTACCATCAAAGCAAATAGGGATAGTTTTAAAGATTGCCTGCTTTTTTTCACATAGCCGTTTCCATGGTAGGTAATTTGAGTGATGTTCGGCAATTCCCACAAGCACTTCATCGCCTTGCTTCAACACTTTTTCTCCGAAAGAATAAGCAATTAAATTCACCCCTTCAGTAGCCGAGTGAGTAAAAATCACTTCATCGGAAGTTGCGCCGATAAAATTTGCCACCAATTCACGAACGTTTTCTAACTGCTTTGTTGCAAGACTTGCAAACTCATAGATACCACGATGTACAGTACTATATTCTTTGGAGTAAAACTTAGCAATTTCATCAATAACAGAGGATGGCTTATGCGTTGTGGCGGCAGAATCTAAATAGATAAGTTCTTTTTCTTCCTTTTTCTCTAAAAAAATTGGGAAATCTTTCTTCATTATGTGATTAACCTTTCAAAGCTTTTACATACCTCATTATGTTCTATAGCCTCAAGAAAAAAGGCTAAAAATCCTCTTTTTAAAATGGAGGCTGACTTTTCTTGAGAAATACCTCGAGATTTCAAGTAAAAGAGCTCTTCTTCATTAAGCATAGAAACTGTCGCCCCATGCGAGGCCTTTACATCATCGGCAAAGACTTCTAAATTAGGCTTTGAAAAGCCGGCAGATTTTTCACCCACCAATAAATGTTTAGAGAGCTGATAACTATCGGTTTTTTGCGCTTGCTTATCTACATAAATCTGCCCTTCAAAAGAGGCTCTTGCATGATCGTCACTTACCCCTTGGTAATGCTGTCTTGATGTGGTATAGGGAGCTAAATGGGAGCAGTGCACAAGATGATGAACCCCAAAATGATCTGCCCCATTCCAAAACCCTTCAAGGGTACAAGCGGCACGCTCTTCAAGTAAATAAGATTTAATTTCGTTTCTAAACGTTTTACAACCTAAAGTGCCACTTCGATGGGTAAAAATCCCCTCTTTTTTAATTTTGGCTCTTGTATGATAAAAAACAGCATTATTTTGCTCTAAATCTGAGGTTTCATAGATGGTCACTTCTGAATTTTTTTCCTGGAAAATATGAACAGACCTATTGATGCAATTATTTTCCCCTTTAACGGTTGTTTTATGATGAAAGGAAACTTTAGCTTTTGCTGCCACAAAAATATGAAGCGAAGAAAATAACAAATTTCCCCTTCCAGAAAACACCTCTTCAATGGTCACAAGGTCTTGCAACGATTCTTTAATAAAAAGAAAATATTGGTTGTTTCCCCATCCATGATTTACAAGGGCAAAATAAGAATCTTCTTCCCCAATCATTTTTTCATGCTGGTTAGTGATAAACACCCCATATTTTTCTATTGCTTGAGAAAAAGTAAGTAATTCAAAGGATCCTTCAGAAAAAGAAATGTGATGCCCTTCATTAGAAGTAGCATACGAAGTTGTTTCTACCTCTTTTAAGTTTACATAAGAAAACGCCTCTGTTTTTCTAGTAGGAAAGGGGGTAGCAATTGCTTTATCTCTTCCCCTCTTCTGCTCAGGTTGAAGGTTTTTTAATTCTTTTAGTGTTTCTACGAACATAAACTATACCCCGAAGCTTCAAGCTCTAGTGCAAGACTTTTATCCCCTGTTTTCACAATTTTCCCCTCTTTCATCACATAAACAACATCGGGAGTAATATAATCTAATAATCGTTGATAATGAGTAATGATAATGACACATTTATCTTTTGCTAAAAAGGAGTTCACCCCTTTTGCCACAACTTTTAAAGCATCGATATCAAGGCCAGAATCAGTTTCATCCAAAATCACACATTTTGGATTTAATACTTTCATTTGCAAAATCTCATTTTTTTTCTTTTCTCCACCTGAGGCTCCATCATTTAATCCTCGATCAAGTAATGAAGGGTTTACATCCATAGAAGAGGCAATCTGTTCTACATTTTTTCTAAATTCAGACATTTCAATAGCCCCATGAATAGAAGTGTATGCAGCATGCAAAAAATCAATAAAAGAGAGGCCTGTAATTTCCAGTGGATATTGAAAGCTTACAAATATCCCCTTTTTAGCTCTTTCATCTGGTCCAAGCTCTGAAATATCTTCCCCTAAAAACAAAATTTTGCCTTCTACCTCATAGGAGGGGTGGGCTGCAATTACTTTTGAAAGGGTTGATTTACCCGCACCATTTGGACCCATGATCACATATACTTTACCAGCATCTGCTTTCAAAGAGAGGTTTTTTAAAATTTCTTTCTCATCAATTGCTGCTTTGATCTCTTTTAGCTCTAACATAGTTTTTAACCTACCGAATGTTCTAGTTTTAATGTGATTAATTTTTGTGCCTCAACTGCAAACTCTAGGGGTAATTTTGCGATCACATCTTTACAAAATCCATTAACCACCATATTAATGGCATCTTCTCGAGAAATTCCCCTCGATTCTAGATAAAAAAGTTGCTCCTCATTCATTTTTGAGGTGGAGGCTTCATGTTCAATACTTGCAAAGCGGTTATGCACTTCAATGTAAGGAAAGGTATTTGCGCTACAATTATTTCCTACAAGCATAGAGTCACATTGAGTATAATTTCTTGCCCCCTCTGCTTTTGAAGAGACTTTCACAAGTCCTCGATAGGTATTATGCGATTTATCGGCAGAAATCCCCTTGGAAATGATCGTTGATTTCGTATTTTTTCCAAGATGAATCATTTTTGTACCCGTATCTGCCTGCATAAAGCCGTTAGTCAGGGCTACAGAATAAAATTCTCCTATTGAATTATCTCCTTCTAAAATGCAGCTTGGATATTTCCAAGTAATAGCTGCGCCTGCTTCCACCTGCGCCCACGATATCTTTGATGCAAAACCTTTACATCTACCTCTTTTGGTGACAAAATTATAAATGCCCCCTTTCCCAGTTTTTTTATCTCCACTGTACCAGTTTTGTACCGTTGAATATTTAATCTCGGCATGATCTTCAACCACAAGCTCAACAACTGCTGCATGCAACTGATTTTTGTCATAAGATGGGGCCGTACACCCTTCTAAATAGCTTACATAAGAGCCTTTTTCTGCAATAATCAATGTTCTTTCAAACTGCCCGGTCTCTTTTTCATTGATTCTAAAATAGGTAGAAAGCTCAATAGGACAGCGCACCCCTTCTGGAACATAGACAAAAGAACCATCAGAAAATACAGCTGAATTTAGTGCGGCATAAAAATTATCCCCAATCGGCACCACTGACCCTAAATATTTCTCTAGTAACTCAGGATATTTTTTGACAGCTTCAGAAATCGAACATAAAACAACTCCTGCATCTTCTAACACTTTGTGAAAAGTAGTTCCCAGTGATACAGAGTCAAAGACCACATCCATTGCCACATTTGTCAATCGTTTCTGCTCTTCAAGAGAAATGCCCAACTTTTCAAAGGTTTTTAAAATCTCAGGATCTACATCTTCAAGACTTGCAAGTTTTGGCTTATTTTTTGGCTCTGAGTAATAAGAAATATCTTGAAAATCGATAGGAGGAAAGGTTGTATTACTCCATTTAGGAGGGCTCATTTCTAAAAATTTCTTATATGCCTTAAGACGAAACTCTAGCATAAAAGAAGGCTCTTGCTTTTTTTCAGAAATTCTTCTTACTATCTCCTCTGAAAGCCCCTTTTCAAAAACAAAAGACTCAATATCGGTGCTAAAACCGTATTTATATTCCTCTTTTTCTAATAAGATCTGTTCTGTGGACATAGTTTCTCTTCTTCTTTTACTTAAGTAGTATAATCATATTAAGAGTTGAAATCTATCTATTTGAAAAGTTGCACTTATCCATTGGTATACATTTTTCAAAATAAGATTGGTTAATCAACATTGGCAAAATAGAGCGCCATTGATGTTCCGGTATAACATCTTGCATATCAACATTTTCCTCTTTGGTAAAATTTTGTATGATACATTTTGGTTGTTGACATGGTGCTGCATAAACATTTTCCTTTAATCTTTTATTAAGCACTGTAAAAACTAAACTTTCTTTTGAAACACCAAAGCTCCAGCGCTCTAAATCGCCAGAAATTCGGTTCAACCAGGTTGAAAAGAGCCCAAAGGTTAAAATACTTGAGAGGTTTACCAAAAATTGGGGCACAATAATTGCCAAAGCGCGAAGCGGTACAAGCTTTTTCAACCCTTCACCACACATTAATAGGAATCCAATTTTATAAAAAATAGTATGGATAATATTGGCAAAAATCATCCCGATTGCCTTTACCCATTCAATCAAAGCATTACACTTTTCGATACCATATAAATAAATCTCATTTCCTACCTTTCTTGCTGCAAAATCTAAGGAAACTTTAAACGTAGCCTCATTTTTTTGAGCTAAATGGTATTTTTTACCCTCATAGATAAAATCCTCTGAACCAAGCTTTAGGCCGTTACAATAATTAACAGAAAGTTGAATCGTTTTTTCTTCTATACACATTTTAATTTGTTCATTAATGTATTTGCTTGAATCAAATCACTTTCGGTATCAACACCAATAACTTCACTTTCCGTTACATTCACTTTTATGGAAAGTCCATGCTCAAGCCAGCGCAGCTGCTCTAAACTCTCGTTTACCTCAAGAGGTGTCTGTTTAAATTGAGCAATGGTAGCAATTGCCTTTTTTGAAAAAGCATAAAGTCCAATATGTTTATAGTAAATTGCCTCACCCTCTCTTTGGAAAGGGATCATTGAACGTGAAAAATATAAAGCTTTATTCTGCACATCTGTGACAACCTTTACAATAGAAGGTTCAAGAGCCTCTTTTTTATTGATTTTTTTCTTCAACGTCAAAATATCGATCCCTTCAGCCCCCTCAAGAAGAGTTTTAATTGTATCTTCAGTGATAAAAGGTTCATCAGCTTGCCAATTTACAAAAAGATCGCCATCAATTCCCTCTTTGTTGATCGCATCAATAATTCTCATCGACCCATTTGGCAAACCTGGATCTGTCAAAACCGCCCTTACCCCATACTCGAGGGCAAGATCCCTTACCTCATTGCTGCAAGCTGCAACCACGACCTCATCAAATAAAGAGACCTTTTTAGCCGCAGTGATTACATGACCGAGCATGGACATATCGCCAATTTTTGCAAAAATCTTCCGATGAAATCTTTTTGAATCGGCCCTAGCTGGGATCATGCAAATGATTTTCATGTTTTTTGCTCCAAAAACTTTAAGCTTCCATCATACCCTATCAACCCATTAAAAATCGAGTGCTCAACCCTTAGACCTCTTTCGAAATTACATTTGCACGCTAAAATCGCCTGTTTTGGCATCTTTATGGTTACATTTTTCGACCATATGTTCACATATGCTCTCAAAATATATCCATAAACCTGCTCAAAAAATACCAATTTTTTCATGTAAAGCTAATTACGAAAGAGGTCTACTAAAGGAAGCTGCTTTTTTATCACTTGGGGATAAAATAGGGCTCTCACATGGCCATTTTATGCCAATTTCTTTATCAAAAGCATCAAAATTTGACTCCTTTTTAGGATTATCCTTCTTTGACACTGCATAAATGAGGTGGGCTGTTGGAGATGCAACATAAAAGCCATGAGCATAACCCTCTGGTACGAAAAGCTTTTTACGATTTTTTCCAGAAAGGGTGAATCCGTGCCACTTTTTATAAGTGGGACTTTCCTTTCTCATATCAACGATGACATAAAAAATTTCCCCGATAGGACAATAGATAAACTTTGCCTGCCCTGCTTGAAAATGCATTCCTCGTAATATGTTTTGTACTGAAAATAAATGATTTACCTGCGCAATCTCAATAGCAGAATCATTCACAAAAGGGTGAAAATATCCCCTTTCGTCCTCAAAAACCTTGGCATCTTCAATAAGCGGCTCTTCCATATCCCCCAACCATACAAAACCCATCTATTTTTCCAACTCTTTTTCCTCTCTTTCAACAATTTTTGTGTGAAAAAATCTACATGCTATTTATACTTAGACAACTATCTCAAAGGGGTTAAAATGTTTAAGCCGATAGCTATTTTTATTATCATCTCTTCATCGCTATTTTCTGCAAAAATTGGGGTGGTTGGATGGTGTAAAGATGCTCCCTATTGTGTCGAGGAATTACGTAAAGAATTTGAGCCTTTAGGACATAGCGTCTCTTTAGCATGGAAAGGGGATAATTTAGCCTCTTTTGATCTTCTTATCTCAGCTAATGTAAAGTATTTTCTAGCCCCTTATAAAGCCAAAACGATTATTTCTTGCTTTGAGCCACCTGTCATTGTTTCAGCTCATGCCGACTTAAAAGAAATGTCAAAGTATTTATGTGTATTTTCTTGGAACCATGATATTTACAATGGTAAAAATTTTGAAAAGTTTTACTATCCTTGTGGTCATGTCAAACACGATATACAGCCGGTTCTACTTCCTTTTCACGAAAGAAAACTTGCTTGTATAGTAAGTTCTTTCTTATCAAAACCATATCCTCATGAGCTTTATTCGATTCGACACAATGTGGTGAAATTCTATAAAAGTTACCATCCTAATGATTTTTCTTTGTATGGACAAAGAGGCTGGAAGGTTGGCTATGCCCCGGTTTTTAAAGGAGAGGCTCCCGATAAAGGGGCTGTATTGCGCGCTCATAAATTTATCTACTGCTTTGAAAATTGGGATAACCCCTACCATTATATTTCTGAAAAGATCTTTGATGCCTTTAACGACCTATGCGTTCCAATCTATTTAGGATCAAGCCGCATTACCGACTATATTCCCAAAGAAACTTTTATCGATGCAAGATCCTTCAAAACTATAAAAGCGGTTCATCAGTACATTGAATCAATGGATGAAACTACTTATAATAAATACATTGAGGCAATCATCTCCTTTAGTAGGTCGGATCTGTCTGATAAATTTAGCCATAAGTTTCATGTAGATCAGTTAATTCATAAAATTCATAAGCATCTTTCTGTTTGTGATAAATGAATTTAACAAATATAGTTTGATTTATGAGTTTGATTTCTTCTTTATTTCAAAATCCCTATATTATAGGTGCTTATTTCAGTCTCCTAGCGGCTCTATTTTCATGCTGGGTATTTAAAAAGTACTTTATATTTGCTCCTTTATATGTGATTGCCTATGCCCTTGCTTATATGGGACAAATTGTTAGTTACTTATCTCTTTTTCCACTAGTCATTCTTCTCTTATGCATAGTTGGACTCAAATTACCTACAAAAAGATTTTTGCATCTATTTTCCTCTTTAACTCTTGCTATTGTGGGAGTGGGGATGATGACTCATATGATTGTAGGATTTAACAATTTTCTCCTTTTAAGTAATCAAACCATTGGATCATCCACCACTGCAATTAATTTGTACTTAAATTTCGATAAGCTCAGCCTTGCCGTTTTACTTCTTGGTCTCTGGGTGCCGCTTGTAAAAACAAAAGAAGATTGGAAACATACTTTCTTAATTTCTATCCCCTGGCTCGCCTTTTCAGCCTTTATATTAATTGCCTACAGCCTATCGACAAACCTTTTAGCATTAGACATAAAGATTCCATCTTCAACTATTATCTTTCTGATTGTTAATCTATTTTTCGTAGTGATTCCAGAAGAGGCTTTCTACAGAGGGTTTTTACAAAATGAAATTACAAAGAATTTACCTAATAAAGCAGGACCTATTTTAGCAATTCTTGTAGTTTCATCACTTTTTGCACTCATCCACATCTTCTTCATCTCCAATCTTTCCTACATCATCGCGGCATTTATCGGATCTGTTTTATATGGAACGATTTATCAATTTTCAAAATCAGTAGAAAGTGCAATGATCACCCATTTTGGGGTCAACGTAATCCACTTCTTCTTTTTCACCTATCCTATCAATGGATAATTTAATACTGACGTACCTGTTGTGATCTTTGACGTCTTTTTTCTGCATTAGGGTCAACGTATTGATACTTTCTACACGTTTGCACTTTTTCTTCTTTGTAAAAGTACTCTTTACATCTAGAAAAGAATGATTTTTTAGGGCCGCTACAGGTTTTTCTACTGCAGCAGGTTCTCTTTCCACAACTTGTGCAAGCTTTTTTGACAGGGCTTGTCATCTGTTTTTTAGTCGGGCTGCTCTTTACAGTCGCATCTACTTTATTTACTTTATTTGAATAATCCATTTTCTGATCTGAAACAGTTCCCTGATCAGATTCATCGTACATTTCCACATCATCTTCTGGATTAACAGCAAGTACTTGATCTTCATCGGCATCTAACACCGTCTCTTGCCCAGAATTAATATATCGATTTCTTTGTCCTGCAAATCTTGTTCTTTGGCAAGGAGAGCAATTATTGCGGGTTAAATATCTATCTGTAAGCTCTCTATCCCTACGTAAAATACGATCAATAGCAGTGTAAGGGTTTTGACCTTTTTGTTCATACATCGCCACATCATCTCTTTGATCATCTGTAAGTGCATACATGAAGATTCTTTGATATGTTGGGGAAAGACTGTACATCACATGTCTTTGCGAATCAGGAAGTTTATCAGGATGTCTTTGCTGTAACTTATGCATAGGAGACTGTCCAGAAATATCGGGGGAAGTAGTATCCCCCGTAGCTCCAAATAAAGCCCCAATCACACAAAAAGACATCATTAAATACTTAACCATTGTTCATTCCACTTTTGCTCATAGATTTTTGGGCAGGAGAAGCACTTGAATCACTTGCTGATTTCTTCTGATTAGCAGTATCTTCACTTAAAATGTTTTGAATCTCTTTATGTCCAGTTCCATTTTTTTGCTGAGCTTTAACTACACGTTTTTGATCAGATTTTGGTAGCGTATGAAACGTATCTTGATTTTTTGGGCTTAATGACTTAACAGTTTTACTATGTGCTTTTGCATCTTCTGCATTTTGCTGAGAATTTTCTAAAGCTGTCTTAGACGGCTTAGAATCAGTTGTCTCACTTGGAGTTTTGACCATCTGTCTTTGTGAAGGTGTTGCCGCATTTGTTGCACCCAATAGGAGCAATCCAACCCCAAGAGTGTAAAAGGCATATTTTTTGATTTTAAAATTCTTAATATTTTTCATGTTTTTTCTCCTTATTATATTTAAAAGTACTATTAATCTTTACAATCATGATTTAATAAATAAATACAAATAAAAAGTTATCTTCTTGCAAAAAAGTAGCCGCTGAATATCTTTAATGAAAGTAAGGGGGAAGAAAATGGCTGATAAACCGATTGAATGTAACAAGTGCAAAAGAGAAGGTTGCATTAATTACAAAGAGATGAAAGATGGAAGCATACAAAGCTACTCTATGTGCAAAAGCTGCCCATTATTAAAGGCTAAGCTTCACCAAACAGAGCCGGTGAAGCTAAGTAATCCCTCGATTTTTAAAGATGAAAAGTCCAATTGTCCTGTTTGTGGACAAAGTAAAGAGGAGTTTACTATCACATTAACTTTAGGATGTGATACTTGCGCCGAAACGTTCAAAGATATTATCTCTGAGGAGATTAGATCGTTAGATTTAATCCCTCAAAATGTACAAAATAAAGAGCTCGGCGGTGGGTTTCATTTTGGCAATATTCCAAAAGCTCATGCTTTTCAGGGTTTTTCTAAGACGATGGAAACTTTACATCTTGCTTTAAATGAAGCTGTTCAATCTGAGCATTTTGAAGAAGCGGCTGATATTCGTGATCAAATTCAAAAATACTTGGAGAATCCAAATGCAGGCACCAAATAAGCCCCCTCTTACACTTACAGCTATGCTGAAAGAGTTTTCTCCATGGGTTAATAGCTCAAACCCCTCTTATCCATTAAATAGATACACTTTACACAGAAATATTGCAGGATTTACATTTTCAGAAAAAATTTCAAAAGCTGAAGCAGTCGATGTTTGCAAAAAGTTAGTCACCGAGCTTTTTCATCTATTTCCAACGGGGGAATTCTTTTATAGTAAAGACATTAACGATCATGAACACCACCTTATCTTTGAACATCTTTATCTTGCCGGTAGAGAAACCATCCATCCTGAAGGGGGCATATTTATTGATCTTAAAAGCAACATTATTGCTATCATACATTTAGAAGATCATCTTACTCTTTTTTTTCACGAAACCACAAGGGCTTCTGAAGAAATTCTGCAGAAAATCACCTACATTGATCAAGAATTGCAAAAAACTATCCCCTTTGCCTATTCAGACCTATTTGGCTATCTAACCACTTCTGCTGTCTATTTAGGAACTGGACTATCCAAAGAAGCAATCATTCATGCCCCTGCTTTAAACCTATTAGGTGCAACCATAAGCGACCACAGTAAAGTGCTGATTCATGGCTTAAATGCTGAAAAAGAGGCTCTTAATAACTTAATTATTATCACTAATAAATATTGCTTAGGGGTAAGTGAGAAAAATATCATTAACCAAGTGGATGAAATAGCCGATAAAATCTTTGAAGCTGAATTGACGGCAAAAAAAACTCTTTTAGAAGATCCTGAAAAAAAATTTGTTAATGATCTATCCAAAAAATTTGGTTCTGCCCTTTTTTCTAAAGAACTGCAATTACATGAGGCCTTAATGATTGCAAGTGCCATTGATCTAGGTATCTCTTTAAATTTAGTAGAAAGTGAAAGAAAAACATTTTACTTTGATCTATTTTTTGATCTAAGGCGTGCCCATTTAGAAACTTACTCTCCTGATAAATCCCTTTCGGTCAATCAAAAAAGGGCGTGCTTTTTCAAAGAGAAATTAAACGACATAAAGCTTAATACCTGATAAAGTATGTTTATGAAACTTTCAGCAATATTACTTTTAGCTGGCTCTGGATTACGGTTTGGCTCTTCTTTACCTAAACAATTTCAAGACCTTTTAGGGAAAAAAGTGTACCGCTATGCCTTAGATACCCTTTATTCCTCTGGTTTTTTTCATGAAATACTGCTGGTGATTCAGCCTGAGTTTACCCCCTACTTAGACTCTCATCCTGAATGTAAAATTATTTTAGGGGGAAGTAGTCGCCAAAAATCAGTACACCTTGCCCTTAATAAGTGTAAAAATCCTACCCATGTATTGATCCATGATGGAGTAAGGCCATTTCTCACAAAAGAGCTTTTGCAATTACATGTAGATAAGCTTTTAGCTGGTTTTGAAAACGTAAACACTTGTATTCCAAGCAGTGACACGATAAATGTTTTAAATGATGGGAAAATTACTTCCATCCCTCCTAGAAGTGATTTTTTAAGGGGTCAAACACCACAAAGTTTTTCCTATAAAAAGCTACTACAAGCTCATCAAGAAACAGCCAAAGAGTACACCGATGACTGCTCATTAATGCTTGATGCAGCTCATGACTTAAGCTATGTATCTGGAAATGAGAGTAATATAAAAATTACAAGTTCATTAGATCTTGAAATAGCCAAAACTATTACCTCCCTTTGCGCATGCAAGGTTTTTAATTAAAAAGCCAATACTAGCAGATATTAAACCACCCGCTCGCTTTGCTCACTAGAGAGCACAAAGCCCACAAAGTTCTAATTAAGCGATCATTTACATTAATTATCCTTACATTCTTATATCCATGTTAATAAAAATATGGAAAACCTTTGTAATTATAAACAGTTTAGAAATAAGTGTATTTTCCTTTGCGATCTCTGTGCTCTCAAGCAAGCCTTGCTTGCGGGTGGTTTTATATGTATTTCTAATTTATCATAGATACCTTAGCATTCACTTAAAATTTGCCTCTTTTTCTTGCTAAACATCCCCTATTTCTTTATGCTTGGCAAAACTCCCTACTGAAGGTACTTATGGCAAAAGTCTATTTTTACTACTCTGCGATGAATGCAGGAAAAAGCACTACTTTATTACAAGCAAGCTACAACTACCTAGAAAGAGGGATGCAAACCCTTCTTTTTTCATCAAAAATAGACACCCGGGCAGGCAATGCCGTCATTCATTCACGAATTGGACTAATGAAAGAAGCAATCCCTTTTGATCTTGAGTTTAATTTTTTTGATTTTATACAAAAAAAGAAGAAAAGTATGGCCAATCTTCGATGTATATTAATCGATGAGTGTCAATTTTTATCGAAAAACCAAGTAATTGAGCTTACAGATATTGCATCTACATTAAATATTGCTGTTCTTTGCTACGGCCTTCGGACCGATTTTTTAGGGGAACCGTTTGAAGGAAGTAAATATTTACTTGCCTTGGCAGAAGAGCTACATGAAATTAAAACTATTTGTGATTGTGGGAAAAAAGCAACTATGAATTTACGTATTAATCCAGATGGAAATGCAGCCACTGAGGGTAATCAGGTACAAATTGGTGGCAATGAAAGTTATATCTCTAAATGCATGAAATGTTACAAACAACACATCCCTTCTCTTAGAAGAGATAACCTTATCAGTCAAAACTAGGAGAGCAAATGTCTGTCTTGTTAAAGAAATTTCCAAAAATCAGCCCTTATATTGTCTGTTTTACTGCAGCTTTGTTTTTTGCTTTTGAATTAATGCAGCTTCACATGATGAATGCAATAGCCCCTATGCTTATGAAGGATTTTCAACTTAATGCTGCAAATTTCGGCCTCTTAAGCTCCACCTACCTTCTTGCCGATGTAATTTTTTTAATTCCTGCAGGAATTATTTTAGATAAAGTATCTACAAGAAAAGTCATTCTTTTTGCAATGATCCTTTGCGTGATTGGAACTTTTGGCTTTGCGCTTTCTCCAAACTTTCCTTTAGCCTGCTTATTTCATTTTTTATCAGGGATTGGTAATGCATTTTGCTTTTTAAGCTGCATTATGCTGGTTACAAAGTGGTTTTCACCTGCAAAGCAATCGCTGATTATCGCCCTTGTCATTACTACGGGTATGTTTGGTGGCTTTATCGCTCAGTCTCCATTTTCAGCTTTAGCAAATAGTTTATCCTGGAGATCTGCTTTAATGGTAGATGGTCTATTTGGTCTATTTATCTTAGCTCTTATTATCCTTCTTGTTCATGATAAAGAGTCAAAAGCAATCCATGTTCAAGTATCCTATACTGAATTTATCACCAGCTTAAAAAAATGTTTTGTTAGTGTACAAAATATTTCTTGTGGCCTCTATATTTCTTTTATGAATATGCCATTAATGATTATCGGTGCAGTCTATGGGAGTTTGTTTTTAACTCAAACTCACGGAATCTCTTTGGTCGAATCATCCTTTGTTATTAGTATGATTTGCGTAGGAACCATTATTGGTTCTCCAATTTTTGGACACCTTGGCGATTATTTAGGTCATAAAAAACTTTTAATGGCAGCAGGAAGTATCCTTTCTACTATTATTTTCTTTATAATTATGTATATAGGGCCAAGTCAGATCTCTACCCTTGTAGCGCTATTTACTCTTCTTGGAGTGTGTACAAGCTCTCAAGTGCTTGGCTATCCATTGATCACCCAATCTGCAGATAAAGAGCTTACAGGCACATCTACATCAGTTGCAGCTGTTATCATCATGGGATTACCAATGCTGTTAGGTCCAATTGCTGGAAAAATAATGGATCTTCATAGCTATGTAACCCTAGATACCAAAGAAACGATCTTTCCGATAGAAAGTTTCCATTCCGCTTTTTTGATCTTTCCCATTGGATTTGTATTAGCCCTTTCTCTTCTTTCTTTAATAAAGGAGAAAAAAGCTATCTATACCCCTATTAATTAGCCACATAAGATAGTTAATTCC
>CAMAXK010000004.1 GCA_945862365.1 Chlamydia trachomatis | reverse complement strand
AGGGCCTGCTGGTTTTCCTGATTGCTCAAAGTCCATGTCAAACATTTCTTGAAACTTTTGTGTATTTTCCATCACGTCTGTGATGTGAACAAAGCCATTTTCACCTTCGCCAATATCAATGAACGCAGATTGAATGTTTTTGAGGATGTTTTTCACGACACCACGGTAAATATTTCCCGTAATTTGGCGACTTTTTTTCCTTTCGACGATAAGATCTGTAAGCTTTTTGTTTTTTAACTTGGCTACACGAAGCTCTTTAGATTCGACGTTAATAAGGATTTCTTTCATATTAAATCCGTAAGATTGGTAAATTTAGATTGTGCATTATAAAGCATCAGGAATTTAATTTCCATAAGATGTTTTTTAAACCAGCAAATCTAATTTATACTGCCATCTTCTTGATTGATACACCTTTGTAGAAGCCACAGCTTTCGCATACATGATGAGAAGCTACAAAGTTGTTACAATTTGAACAAGTGTTATAAGTCTTAGGTGTTTTAAAATCGTGTGCACGACGTTTTTTTCTTCGTGAATTTGAGATTTTCTTTTTTGGGACTGCCATTGTCGCTCCTTACAAATCCTTATGAGGGATTTTCTCTATTGTTTAAATATTTATTAAGCACTGCTCTTTCTGGGCACAAGCCTTCACATTCACTATATTTAGGAAGGTTTAAAAAAATTGTCTCTCGAATATAAGGACCTAAAGAAAACACACCACTTTTCATTTCTTCTAATGAAAAACAGACATGATTTTCTTCAATATGTATCGTATGTTCGATGGGCTGGTTACAGATTTTGCAGTAAGTTTTACCTTTTGTATCTATAGAAATATTTAGAATTAAGTGCTCACTTGAGATGGTTGCAGCACCAGTTGCTACAATATCACTCTCAAATAAAGCCTCGTGATCCTCAGCCTCCATAAGCTTGGATCCTGATTTCAAAGAAAAGTCTTTATACTCTCCCTGACGTAAACGATCTATATATAATTCTAATTCATCCATAATGGGAGACATATTACACCAAACCCCATTTTCAATCAAGAAACCATTTTTTGAATTTGTGTGAGTAGATAATCACAAGTAAAATTTATAATTAATAAAAATTCCATTGACAATTATCAACATCGGTATATACATTAGTACTTAAAATTTAAGATACTAGAATATTTATGAGAAGGTTTCTTTTCTCAATAGGGCTTTTTTTTGCTCACCTTTTATCCTCAGAAGTTGTTAACTATGTTAATGTGATCACAGGGGAAATCCAACTTCATTTTGAAGACAATCTGATTAATGGCGGCATTCCTCTTTCTGTGTATCGAAATTATTGTTCAAACCATCAAAATAAAGCTGCCCATTCAAAATGGAATTTTACAGAAGGGTGGAATTTTTTTTCTCATTTGAAACTTTATTATAATCTTCATAATGCCTACATTTTAGAAAAAAGCGGAGCTGTGGTCAATTATTATAAGATAAAAAATAAGGACCACGGCATTAGAATGAAGCCTGATAATTCACAAAGCAAAAAAACACAGGCGATGAATTATCGTGATAATCCTTTTAACAATCAATTGGTTTTAAACCCTACACGCAATTCTGCAGTTTTATACTGTGCCGATGGTGGATATCGAATATATATGGTGAGTAAAAAAATCACAGGAATACTTAATAACTTGTTTTTAAATAACAAAGGACTTGGTTTTGAGTATCTTTTAATGGAAGAGGTTTCTTCCTCAGGTCAAACAACGACTTATCATTATAGCCAAGATCAGAAAAAAGTTACTATTTCTAATGGCTGCTCTAGTGTATGTGTAGGTATAGCTCAACTTGATAAAAAATTTAAAATAGTGGCTCTTTGTAGTGATGGGAAGAAAATTCATTATTCAGGAATTTCTGAAGATAAAAAGTGTTATTTAACTTCTGTTGAAAAAATGGGAGAGTCTCCTACTTATTTTAATTATCATGAAAATATAGGGTTATTACATCGGAGAATGAAAAATATTGCCATTTCTGAAAAGGAGGTGCTTAGTGTTGAGTATTTTTTTCCCACATATACTAAACTTCCTGGAGGTGGTACCTCTGAAGTCGTTAAAATAAATGGTAATGGGAAGATAAAATCTATTTTTAAAAATGGAGAAAAGCTTAGTGATTTTTTCTATGGAAGTGAGGGTACTATAGTACGTGATTGTGAAGGGTTTGAGACAGTCTATTTTCATGTAGATGGGGTGATCAAAAAGATTCAATATCCAGATGGTTTTGTGGAGGAGTTTTTTTGGACAAATGAAAACCTTACAAAAAAAACCTATCGAGATAAAGAGGGTAAGTTTCTTTTCACAAAAACCTTTGTCTATGACCAATTTAAAAATGTCATTGAAGAGATAATTACTGGCGATCAAAGCTATACTAAATGGTACACATATAATAGAAAGCACTTATGTGTAGAGGAAAGAGAAGAAAGTGGTCTCACTTTTCACTATGAATATTTAAAAAATACTGATTTAGTCACTTGTAAGAGAACGTTTGATGTTGACTCTTTTTTATTAGAGGAGCGTACTCTTTATGATGACAAACATATTGTGAAGGAAAAGATTTCCTTTGACGGCTTTAGAGAGAAAAGAACTATTTATACAACAGATCCTGAAACAGGGCTTGTTACTCAAATGGATGATGGATTAAACACCGTTTGCTATGAGTATAATAGCGCTCGTCAATTGGTTAAGGAAATCACCAAGTTTGCAACAAGTACATCACAATATGATCAGGTGGGAAGACTTATTAGCAAAACTTACCCTCTTGGAGGGAAAGAAGAATATGTTTATGATCAGTGGGGTAACCCTACAGAAATAAAAGTGATTGGATCGCCTAAAAAGACGATTACTTATGATAAATGTCATAGACCCATTTCCTGTGAAATGGATGGAAGAATTAGTTACAACATCTATGATCAAAAAGGGAATCTAATAGAGGAGGTCGATTATAAAGGTGCCTCTACTAAATACGCTTATGATTATTTGGGAAGATGCATTAAAAAAACGCTTCCATTAGGGATTGAGACGTATTATGAATATGATGGGTTCGGAAATATGGTGAAAGAAACCTCACCTCTTGGACATATTACAAAAACCTCCTATAATATATTCCATAAGCCTACTCATATTCTTTTTGCAGATGGTTCAGAAGTTTTCCATCGCTATAGCGGAAATGGCAACTTAATGGGAACCACCCTTCAAGATGGTTCCAAAATAGTTTATAAATATGATCTTTTAGGAAGGCTTATCTATAAAAATCAAGGCGGATTGGAAGAGTTTTTGGACTATGAAGGGGTAGTATTAAAAAAAGTGACGAGCTCTAATGGACTTGTCACTGTGTATGACTACGACTCATTTGGGAGAAAAATTTCAGAGGATGTGGGTGGAAGAAAAAAAGAGTTTTTTTATGATGAGATGAACCTTGTCTATAAAACCCAACAAGAAGATGTGACTACCATCGAGCTGCACGATATTGAAGGGCGCGTGATTACAACCCATACAAATGGTAAAGGGATCATTCATTATAAATATGACGAAGAGGGAAGAAAGTCTAAATGCACAAAAATCACTTCGTGTGGGAAAGCAGAAGATCGTTTTGCCTATGATTTTGAAGGGCGTTTGATTTCTCATATTGATCCGTTAGATCAAAAGACCTTATTTCTTTACGAGGATTATACTCGCACTGAAATTGACCCTTTAGGACATCAAACAGTAGAGTATTTTGACCCACTTTCACGAGTGATTCAAACGAAAAAGCTGGATGCCTTAGGAAATCTTCTTTTTTCAGAAACCTTTACCTATGATAAAGAGGGCAATGTTGCTAGACGATTTACGGATGAACATAATATTGATGTCACTTACCGCTATGACTGCATGAACCGTCTTATAGAAGAGGTTGAATCGGGAAAGAAAACCACCTATTATAAGTATGATTGTAAAGGACGCCTTGTACAAAAGACCTTGTCAAATGGGGTGGAAATTTTTACTGAATATAACGGGCTTGATCAAATGACAGAGGTGAAAAGCTCTGATGGTACGATCCATTATGAATATTTTTACGATGGCAGAGATCTTATAAAAGTGACCGATCATATTTTAAATGCTACGTTAAAGCGCGCTTACACAAAATTTGGAGAAGTTGCTGAAGAGACAAATTTTTCGGGGTTTAAGACATTTTGGAATTATGATCGGTTAGGTAGAGTAAAACAGATGATATTACCAGATAACAGCCTCGTTGAATATGAATATGATGGAAGCTATATGTCCTCTGTCTTTTATTTTTCACCCGATGGATCAACTCAATTTTCTCATAGTTATACAGAATTTGATCCAAACGGACATGTGGAGAGAGAGCAACTTCCGTTTGAATTAGGTTTGGTAAAAAGTTGTCGAGATATATTAGAAAGACCTTATAAAATGAGCTCTCCCTTTCACCATATTGAACTCACCTTTGGACCTACCAGCCTTGTGAAAAATAAAATAGACTCACTAACGGGGGATAGAGATTATCTTTATGATCCTTTGGATCAACTCATCAAAGAAGGGGAGAAAAGCTATAGCTTTGACTCGTTAGGCAATCCAACTGATTGTAAAATTAATGATCTTAACCAAATTGTTTCTACAGCCAATGAAGAGTTTGCCTATGATGCAAACGGCAATTTAACGCAAAGAAATGAAACAAGCTATACCTTTGATGCTTTTGGCCGCTTAAAAACTATTGTCACCTCTGAAAAAACGGTTCGTTATACCTACGATCCATTTTCCAGAATTTTTTCAAAACAAACAAACGATGAGGGGGAGCTGATCACCCTCTATGATAAAGATTTTGAAATTGGTAGAATGGATAGCTCTGGAAAGATTTTTGAGCTAAAAGTGCTCGGACTTGGGGTGAAAGCAGATGCGGGAGCATCGGTGGCACTTTATCTTCAAGGAAAATGGTATGTGCCGCTGCATGATTTGCAAGGAAATATCACCGGCATTGTAGATGAAAGGGGCGTTTTACAAGAGAAATATCCTTGTAACGCTTTTGGGGAGGAAGAGCCGGGGGTGTTTATCAACCCATGGAGATTTTCCTCCAAACGGATGGATGAAGGACTTTTGATCTTTCGTTTTCGCTTTTACGATCCAACACTAAAACGGTGGATCACTCCCGACCCGCTTGGGTTTGTTGATGGCAGAAATGTCTATCGTTATGTATTAAATAGCCCACTTAATCGGCTAGATCAGTTTGGGCTGGAGGTGGAATGGATGTTTCCTACCTCGTATCAGGGGATGAGGTATAATCAAATGACCTCTGATAATTTATATCATAGACATTATAGGCACTTTCCAACTAATATTCACAACTACAATCCGCCGGTAGTGTTTGTCGGACCCGCTGTTTTTTCAGGAATCAATGTGGATATGATGATGATTTGCTCTAGAAAAAACTATATTCAATTAACAGCAAATGAAATAGAAAATCGTGAATTTAACCTCTTTCCAAAAATTGCTAGTATTATGGATGGGAGAAAAGATCAAATTGGATTACTTGTCTTTATGAATGGAATTAACACACCAAGAGAGACTTTTTTTTCTCATGTACAATTTATGGCAAGTTTAGCTCCTCAAGGAGTTCCAGTTCTAGGGATTTACAACCCAAGTGTAGGGGTTTTAAGCGACGCTTACCGAGTGTTTAGGGAGAAAAATGACCAAAAAACCCCCAATGTGAGCCTATTTACCAACGTTTTTATCGAACTTTTTGACCTTATAGAACAAAATAGCCTCACCACAAAAATGCTTCTCATGCCCTATAGCGGCTCTGGCGCCACCTTCTGCTCCACCTATAATAACATGTCGGAAACAGATCAAATGAGAATGGAAAAACATGCAATTCTTAAAGCGATCGGTTCTGCTAAACCTATGCCTATGCAGCTTGGGACCGAAACACAAACGTTAATCTCTGCAAAAGATGGAATCACAGGATGGGGTGCTAAAGAATCTAAAGAAAATGGAATAAAAATCCTTGAACCAAAATCGAAAGGAAATATATTCCTTCAATGGGCAGAAGAACATATGCTTCAAGGACCAACCTATAAAGGTGGGATTCAAGATATGTTTGAAGAATTTAATGATCAAGGACGATTTCATGTGGGTAATAGTAGGTAGTGTAGTTTTTTGTAGTTGTTTGTTGTTTGGAGGGGAAATTGTGATAGATAGTCCTAAAATAATCACCGAGCAGTGGGAACAACAAGTATTTGGGGTGAAACAAGGGCCACAAGATTTAGTCGGGTCGTTGCATGAAATGATTGATGGGTTGATTAACGAACAATTTGGAAAAGACTTTTTTGCAAAAGTGGAAGAGGCTCTTAAAAAGCAGCCTGTTGGAGAAGGGGTTTATACCGAATATTGGAAGGATGGATTAAAGCGGGTGCAAATACCTTTTAAAAATGGAAAAGCTCATGGCCATGTTCATGGATGGCATGACTCAGGAGAAGATGCTTTTAAAGGGTTTTTTAAAGAAGGGATAAAACAAGGTGTTCATATAACTTTTTTTTATACTAAGAGCGAAGAAAGCACAAAAGAAGCTCATATTTATAGATATAATGAAAAGGGAGAGCTTCATGGGAAACAGCGAAAAATCTATGAAATGGGTAGGTTGTGGATAGCTGCTACCTATGACAATGGAAAGCTTAATGGTCCATTAGAAACTTGGACTACAAAGGGTAAGCAACTTCTTTGTGCAGACTATAAAGAGGGGGTTTTGCAAAAAAAACCTCCTTCCCCCCCCGGTAAAAGGGTGAAACCTGGAAGGTCTATGGAGGAAACATATGTGCTTGAGATTTGTAGCGATTTTGACATGTGGGCGCTCAAAAAGTATAATTTAAAAAGGTACTCCATTGGGGGCACTATGATAAAAGATATAGAACGTCTTATAAGTAGATATATTTTAGTAGGGAAAATGACCATTGATGAGGCTCGTGGGATGTTTATTGATTGCAATGAAAAACTTACGCAAATGGTCAATGAACATGAAAAAATACGCCCTTATCTACGCGACTACCCATTTTCTAGAACACGTGTGGATATTACCATCAAATTTTGCGATAAGCATGGAGTGGAAAATAGCGATGGGAGTGTGTCCCGTGCATCGTTTGGAATAGATGATAAAATATTTTATAGATCACAAAGATCTCTTGATTCAAAAAATGAAATAATTCTTAAAGAACCTTATGCAGAAGCTTTAAAGATTGTGAGATCGAAAAAGTAGGTAGGTTAGTTTTGTAGCCTCAGTGTTAGGATGGTTGATCCATCTTCAGTTACATTTTTTTGCTCTTTGAAGAAAGTTCGGAGTAATCATTTCGTATCGATTGTTAGATATAGGGATCATTTATAGGTTCAAAACCTCTTTGCTTTAACATGAGATAGAGTTAAATTGTTAATTTTTAATAAAGAAAACAATTTACGATTTAGTACCTAAATGTTATTATTCAAATTTTACATAGAGGTTTACAAATGAAAGTTGTCGTAGGTGGTAGGTATATAACTTATGAAGAAGTTGAAAAGGCTGCTTTGCAAGGAGAGGATCATTGTTTACATAATTTTATTGTACAAGAAAATCTTATCGAAAAGTATAGCTTCATTAAAGAGATGTTATTATTAACCATTCGGGTGAATAATGAGGTTTTTCCATCAAAAAAAATTGAAAAGCAAGGTTTTGAAAGAGAGACATTTTTTAGAACAGAAGGTGAGTGCTTGTTTGTCACAGAATCTCGCTATTGTCGTCTTATCACCCCGCTTGGTTCATTTAAATTTTTTCAGAAAGAATTTTTAGGAGACAAATGGCAAGTGGCTGTGATGCGGTTAATTAAATTAGCAAATGCTAAATTTACTGATATTTGGATGACCCGTGATGTAAATTTAAATCGCTTAGACTTCAAATCCATGGTTTTTGTTGAAAATAATGGATTTGAGAATGGAATAAGAGAGCTAAAATCTCATGAGTTTGAAAAAATGGAAATTCCCAAAAGATGTCTTTTTTTCAAGAGTAGGGAAAAAAGAAATCTAGCTATTTTAGATAGAGTAGATACTATGATAGGTACGCAAAATTTTGTTACATGTAATTATTTAGGAGTACAAGCTGTGTACAGGATAGGAAGTTCTTCAAGCTTTAGAAGGGAAAAGTTTTCTGAGTTTGCATGTGATAAAATTTGGGAGATATTATCTAGTAAAGGTCAATAGTTCTTTTAAAAAAGTAGCCCCATCCTCTGTTGCACTATTTTTGATTTTTGAGGAGAGTTCTGCGTAATCTTTTTGCATTGATGGTAGGATGTAGGGGTCATTTACGAGGTTAAACAGCTCTTGTTTAATGTTTTTTAAGGAGGCAAAAGGGGCAATAAGCTCTGGGATCACTCGCTTTTTCATGAGGATATTAGGAAGGCTATAATGGGTGAGGTGTAGCCCGAAAATATGGTCAAAGATGATCTGTTCAAGTTTAGATAATTTATAACAGCTAATTTGTGGTAAATGGTGAAGGGCAAGCTCTAGGTTAATGGTGCCGGTTTTAGCGAGTGCAAAGCTAGCCTCTTTGATTAAAGTTTCCTTCTCTTGCGGCATGCATAAGGTTACTTCTTTTCCTTCAGTATACTTTTGGATAAGGGGAAGAAGTGACAATTTTGCGACACTTACATGGATTTTATAGTTTGGAAAAGCTTCACAGGCTTTTAAGTAGGTAGGAAGATGGCCGCTAATTTCGCTTTTTCTTGAGCCGGGGAAGATGGCGATGATATTTTTATGTTCTGTAGGATTTTTTGGATGAATAGATCTTAAGGGATGGCCAATATAAGAGACGGAAAGGGGGGAGTTGTTGAAGAGCTCTTTTTCATGGGGGAAGAGGCATAGAAGGTGGTCGTAGTATTGTTCAAGGATCGCTTTTCTTTTAGGACGCCATGCCCAGATGGTTGGGCACACCAGTTGGATGAGCTTCCCTCTAAACCCATCTTTACGCAGTTTTTTTGCAAGCCGTAGGTTTAAATCAGGGGCATCAATAAGCAGCACTATCTTAGGGCTCGTCTTTTTTATGTGCTTTCTGATTATTTTTACTGATTTAAAAATCTTTCGAAGCGATCTTAAGGGTGCTTTAAGGCCTATAAAGGATAGATCGTCCATCGGAAGGAGCTCTTTGATCGTTAGTGTACGAAGATGTGGTCCAAGCACCCCTTCGACCTTGTAAGTGTTGCAAAGATCTTTTAATAGATCAAAGCCTAGCTTATCTCCACTTAATTCTCCGCAGAGGACAAAAATGTCTGTAGAAGTTAAAGATTCATCAAGAGCCATGCGGCACCTTTTTCGAATTGTTCATCTGGGGTTCCATGGCCGCCTCGGCCGATAGATGGATAAAGCGTTACTTTAGCACCTATTTCATGGGCAAATGCAATCACTTTACTGGTATTAACTAACGTATCGTTGTCACCAATAAAAATAGAAATATTTTTTGAGAGCAGTTTTGGGGTAAGGGTAGGTAGTGAAAGTTCTAGGTCATCTTTCAATGAAAGCATTGGAGCAAAGCAACAAATAGTTGGTATATCATTACATTCGCTTGAAAGGTGCAAAGCGATAAATGCACCACGAGAAAGTCCCATGGCTCCATAGGGAGGGGGATAGTGCTTTTTTATTTCTTCGATACTTTTTTGTAGCGTTTTGATAAACGCTTTAAGGATGTGTTTATCCTTTTGCCAAAGTTCTTGAATGCCGTAGGGTCTAGCATTGTCTTCATGATGAGGAAGGGTTGTTGATATCACTCTGACACCCTTTTTGATGAGGCTGTCTACAGGATTGCAAAAAGGGGGTAGAGATAGAGAATCTTCAGCAGATAAGGAGAAATAAAAAACGGTATGTAGTGCAGGTCTATCTTCTGGTTCTTTAACGAAAAAGGTGAGAGAATTTGTAGATAACGTTTTCATCGTCTTCGTCTTCGGGTAGATTTTCCTTTTGTGGGCTCTTTTGGCTTTGGATGATCTTTTTTATGATTTTCATAGGTAGTATGCCACTGAGAGTAGATTTCAGCAAGACCTGGTTCAATATTTGCCCGAATTTTAAGAAATTTGAGTGATGAACTAAAATCTTGTGTTTTTGGAATCTTACAGGCAAGTCGTTTGTTCTTTTGTAGTGGGGTAAATCGGTATTGAGTAGATAAAATATTTACCACTTCTGCAAGAATTTTTTTAGTGATTCGCAGAGTTGGTTCGAATAAAAACTCTGTAGAGTCGTGTGCTTCATCTTGAATTTTTCCAAGATGGGTTTTTTTTGGATGTGCTTCATACATTTCAAAAATATGCTCTCTAAATATTGGATAGATAAGACATGACACTAAAATTGCACGACTTGGAGGTTTTCTTTGTTCTGCTAAAATCGATCTGTCTATGTCTGTTAAAAAATCATAGATCTCTTTTGCAATAGGGGTTTCAAAAAAATGAGCTAAATTTGGAAGAAGGGTTTCTAAAAAACCATGATCTTGAAGATTTTTTATGAAAGGAACAGATGATCCAGATTCAAGCATTCTTAAAAATTCCTCTAAAATACGAGCTGGCGAGCTTTTTAGGATTTCTCTGCGAAGAACAAATAATGCCTCAATCATCTCTTCATCTGGGGTTAAGCCAAATCGGGATCTAAATTTAAGTAGACGAATCATTCGTACAGGATCTTGCTTAAAACGGATATAGGGATTACCTATGCAGCGTAAAAGATTTTTTTTGGCATCTTCTACCCCTCCCACATAATCAATGATTTCCTCAGTTTTGCTGTCATAGAAAAGGCCATTTACCGTGAAATCTCGTCTTGTGACATCCTCTTCTTCAGTTCCCCATTCATTATCATTAAAAATGAGCGTATCATCTTCATTATCCCCTTTTCGAAAGGTAGATACTTCGTAAACCTTGTGCCCCATGCGAACATGGGCGAGTCGAAATCTTTTTCCTACTATAAAACAATTTGAAAAACATTCTTTGACTTCCTCAGGCATTGCATCTGTGGAAATATCATAATCTTTTGGGGTATAGTTAAGTAAAAGATCTCTTACAGAGCCACCAACAAGGTAAGCTTTGAATCCATTATCACGAAGGATGTCAAGCACCTCAAGAGCATCTGGATCGATATCTTTTTGATCTATGTTATGTTGCTGTTTTGAATATTTTTTCACTGTAACTATTATACCATTAGAATTAAATTGTAGCAAAGGAGCTATAAAAAAGATAGCTTGCTTTTTCTTTTTTTGTTACCATACTTCCATGAAAAGAAGAATACATACCCTTTTAAGTAAAACTTTCCTTGGTGCTTTATTAATAGGGGGAACGGCAATTGGTGCTGCAATGCTTGCAAATCCAGTAGCTACTGCCGGCTCTGGGATATTACCCTCCTATTTTATTTATATCCTATGTTGGATGTTTTCAGCAGCAACTGGGTGTTTATTTATTGAACTTTGTTCTTGGCTGCCGAAAAACTCAAATTTGCTTACGATGGCAGAGACGTTTCTTGGGAAGGTGGGTAAATGGCTTGTTTTTTCTTTGTATATGTTTTTATTTTATTTCCTTTTGATTGCCTATGTTTCTTTAGGGGGAAGACTTGTTTTAGAAGCTATCTGCCCTCACATTCCTTATGTATTTGGGGTTTTTGCTTTTATTCTCTTTTTTGGAGGGTTTATTTGGGGTGGAGCCAAGGTTTCTTCTAGGTTAAACGCATTATTAATGGTAGGTCTTGTCTTATCATTTCTAATTTTTATTGTCATTTCAGGGGAAAATGCAAGTGTAGAACAGGCAAATTACTGGGGTTGGAAATATGCTTTTCTTGGCCTTCCAATCATTTTCACCTCATTTAGCTATCAAGGGACGGTACCAACTCTTTACGCTTATTTAGATAGTAACGCGGCAAAAGCTAAAACAGCAGTCATTTTTGGCACACTTTTACCGTTACTTGCTTATTTAATTTGGGATTATTTGATTAAAGGAATTGTTCCAGCAGAAGGTGTTCATGGCTTAATAGAGGCAAAAAAAATGGGGTTAAGCGCCGTTGATCCATTATTTTATGCAGTTTCAGATAAAACAATTTACACTCTAGGTAGATATTTTTCCTTTTTTGCCTTAACCACCTCTTTTATTGGGGTAGCACTTGGTATGGTTGATTTCTTTGCCGATCTTTTTCACGTAAAAGCTTGTAAATTAAGACGTCTTTATTTATGTCTTTTGATTTTTGTCCCTGTGGTAGTGGTCGTGCTTAGCAATCCATCCATATTTTTAACCGCTCTTTCTTTTGCAGGGGGGTTTGGATCAGCCTTATTATTAGGTGTTTTACCCATTGCTCTTGTCTGGATGGGAAGATCTAAGGGAAAATTTGCTAAAAAGCAAAGGTACCTTTTTGGTGGAAATGCTGTTTTAATTATTTTATTAATGGCAATTATTGCAGAGCTTGTGGTCTCTGTTTGTGTACTTTTGTAAAAGTTCATGGTTTTTGGCTAAAAACTCATCTTTGAAATGGTAGTTATCAAGTAATGATTCATCAGTTCTGTCAAGGATTACATAGGCGATATAAAGTGCCTCGATACTTGCTAGCCCACTTTCTGGATCTTCACAATCCTCTTGTCGTCTTCGGTAGGCTGTTTTAAATCCTTTTGGAAGAGAGCGTTTTTCTGGGTGAAATGGTAATGTTTTGTCCATCTTGGAAGCAAGCTTCCATGTTCCATCAATTAAATAGATGCCATAGTCTTTATCTTCATAGGAAAGCTCTTTTTCCCCTAAAGATAAAAGAATATAGCCTGCATGTTCTGGAAGATGGTCTTTTGGGTAAGTGTAAAAAGAAAAGGAGGAGAGCTCTTCAAGCCCTCTAAGGGAGCATTTTTTTAAATTTTCTCTACGATGGCGTAAGATAATGGTTGCTGGGTATTTTTGCATGCAACAGTATATTCATGTTTTGGAGGGAAAGTAAATATAAATATTTGCCACCTTTTGAAATTCTATTTGATTAAAATTAAAGATTCTATATATTAATTCTTTAAATTTAATTTTTGTGAGGGAAGATGGGTAAGGCATTTTTTTCAATTTTATTAATTTACTCCATTATTTTTTCAGGAAAGCTACTATCTTTTGAAGTCTACAGCGTTAGTGATTATCAAAGTCAATTATATAAAGAGGTTTCTGAATTAGAGTTTGGTGCCGATAAAGAAGGTAGTCCTATTTATTATAAAGTTCAAACATCGAATAATCGATATCTTTACCTAGGTCCTAATGAAGTGTTTTTTACTCCTATAGGGGTTTTAACCCTTGGGGATGAGCAAAATAATAGTGGTTTGGGGTTAAATCAACAAAAAGAGTTTGGATCTATTAGAGGTTTTAATCGAGTAAATGATCAGTTAGAGTGGAGCTTTATCACAACAGTAATTGGAGATATTCATACAGATTGTATAATATCTGCGACAAGTAAAGAGATAGGAACTACATTTTTAGTTCAAATAGATGATGGTAACCCTATTTCAGTGGTTATTACAGATGCGATGGTATCGTCTGGAAATATGGAATTTACCTTTTTTGATATAAAGGAGGGTTTGCATACATTTAAAATTAAATTGGTCAAGACACAAAATAAAAATGCATTAAAGATGTTGAATGTTAGACTAAGCGGTTGTCCTGTTGTAAATGGCTATGTAGTAAGAGAAAGATGGCGTCCCGAAGCTGTCTATTCATCTTGGAAGAGTTCTAAAAATCCAATCGATGTTCAAGCATGGATTATGGAGCTTACCACTGAAAGTGAGTTTAGTCATTTTTCACCACTTACTACAGAATTTGGATATTATGGACCCATTTTTAAGCAAAATGGGCTTGTCAGCGGCATGAACATGTCTATTTGGAGCTCCTCTGCTTCAGAAGAGTTACTACCGATAAGTATGCAATCTCATTTACTTGGAATTGGTTCAAGTGTAGGGGAGTTTAGTAAATGGGATTCACCGGAAGGAACTGGTGTGAAAGTCAAAAATTGGAATATCTTTGATAACAACACCTCTAAAAAGTATGTGATTGGATTAAGATATAGTAACGATGGGGCTTTTAGAACTTTTTATAGCTATTTTTGGAATGAAGGAACAAATAAGTGGCAATTATACACTGTGGGGCGAAAATATGATCAAAGGCCCCTTGAAAAATTAAAGACCAATGCTTTTATTGAAGTACCAGGAGCTGCTTTTAAGGAAAGGAGCAATCATAAAGTTAGAGAGATTAACTATAGAGGTTTTGTATGTGACTCTGATGGTCAATGGTTTGACTTAGATCAATCCTTTCTTCCAAAATATTCAACTATCACTAACCATAGAAGAGGGATCACTGAAGATGGGCAATATTTCTTTGCATCAACCGGTGGTTTGCAAAATACAAAGCAAGAGGAAAAAACCATCCAAAAGTCTGAAATTGTAAATCGTCCGATTTATATGTGCCCTAATAAACTAGAAGGTTTTTTTACTCTGCCCTTTATTCCTGAAATAAAAAATATCACCCTTTCATCTAATAACGAATGTACTGTTGAATTTTTAACAAACACTTCTCTTTCCTCAAATGTTACCTTATGCTGGGGAGCTGGGGATGCGCTATCTGTTCAAGAAAATTGGACAGGTAGCTATACTTTTTCTCTAGCAGCAGGGCCGAGTGATTTGATTCATTCGGTGAACTTACCCGCTTCAGCGGATACAAAATTTTTTAGGATTTTAGTGAAGGATGCAACAGCACAGATGTGGAGTTTTGAAACCTACTTTTTAGATGAAATAGTCAAATGAGTCATCTTCCCTAAGGTGTCGGGAGAGTTTATTGTAAAGGCTGAAAGTTATTAAAAACTTCAAAATCAAGCATCTCTTTTGGGATTTCAAAAAGAAACCGGCAGGCATTTCTGCTCATCGGCTTTCCACGAAAGAGACGCTTTCTTGCCATGGAAAGGTAGAGGTATTCTTTTGCTCGAGTGATGGCTACATAAAACAGACGGCGCTCTTCTTCGATACCACCTTCTTCTAGGCTTTTATCATGAGGCATAATCCCATCTTCTAGGGATACAATAAAACAAGCCTTGAATTCAAGCCCTTTTGCACTATGGAACGTAAGAAGGTTAACCCCTTTATCTTTTTTGTTTTTTGAATGTTTATGATCATCTAAAATACAACCATTAACAAAGTCTGCTAAGGTGGTGTGTTCCTCATCTGCAGAGGCGGCCATATCTAAAATTGTGGTAATATTATCCCATTTAAACATTCTTGCATTTTCGCTTTTCACCTCTTTTTCAATTTCTTCTTTTACATGCAATTCATCAATTAGAAATTGAACAGTTTCAGTAAGTGTCTTTTTTGCTTTTGCTTTATGGAGAATAGAGTTGAAAGTAGAGAGCCCTACTTTTCCAGCAGATGAGATGTCTAAGTGGTCAAAATGGTCTAAAACATCGTATACTGAGCACTTTAATCGATCTGCTTCTTTATTTAGCGCCTCTATTGTTGCCGTTGAGATACCACGTTTTGGGTAGTTAATGATTCTTAATAAGGCTGTGGTATCTTTTGGGTTATTAAGAACCTTAAGATAAGCAAACAGATCTTTTACCTCAGATCGTTGATAGAAGGAGAGTCCTTGCACTACATGGTAGGGGATACCTCTAACAAACTGACCATCTTTATTCCAGGAAGCCTGCATAAGTGCTACCTCAAAGGGTTTAGAGAGGTTATTAGATCTATATAAAATAGCAATATCGCTCCATTTAAGACCTTTTTCCTTGTTTAGGTACAGAAGTCTATGGATAATGCTTTCTGCTTCTTCTTTTTCAGTAGGGGCATGAAAAAGCTTTGGCTTATTTCCGCTTCTTTTTTTAGAAAATAAAGACTTATCATGCCGCTTGGAGTTTTTGCTAATTACGGCATTTGCAATATCTAAAATGGGCTGGGTAGATCGATAGTTTTCTTCTAATTTGATCGAAGTATCATGAGGAAAGGAGAGAATATGATCTACTTCAGCACCGCGAAATCCATAAATTGCCTGATCATCATCGCCAACGACAAATAAGTTTCCACTTTTTGCAGTTAAAAAGCAGATGAGTTCATATTGAACCTGATTGGTATCTTGATACTCATCGATCATTACATATTGAAACTGCTTTTGATATTTGGCAAGTACTGATGGATGTTCCTTAAACAGCTTAACAGTTAGTTCAAGCAGACCATCAAAATCAACTGCATTATAAGCTTTTAAAACCTCTGTCATACCCTTGCGAAAGTCATCGACTTTGATCTCTTTAATCTCTTCATTAGAGAGCTTTTGATAAACTTCTTCTTCAAGACGCATCTTATCTCGATCATCATAGAGGGAAAAAGTCTTGGTATAACCTAAGTGGTGAATTTCTTTTTTTAATACATCTAGGCAAAAGCTATGAAAAGTCATGAGAGGAATAAGGGATGAAGTTGTTTTTCCTACCACTGCAGTAATTCGCTCTCTCATTTCTGCGGCTGCTTTATTGGTAAAAGTTAAGCCTAAAATAGCATTTGGGGCAACATTATGATCTTTAATAAGATGAAGAATTCTTTCTGTGAGCACAGAGGTTTTTCCTGATCCTGCTCCGGCAAGTACTAAGACTTTACCTTTTATGGCAAGACAGGCCCTTAACTGTTCAGGATTTAATTGCCTTCTCATGTTCGCCCTTAGTTAAATAGCTCATAAAATTTTCCCAATCTTCTGAAAGTTCTTCAAATGAAGCTACTTTACCTAATTTCAAGGGAAGAATGTTAACTTGGATAGAAAGAGCAAGATCAGGTCTATTTGATCGAAATAATTCTCTCATGCGTCTTTTAAAGAAATTTCTCTCTACCGCATTGCCGTACTTTCTAGAAACAGTCAAACCAATTTTTGAAGATAGGCTAGGCTCTTTTGTGAATTGAAAACAAACATATTTACCATAATGTTTAATTCCATCTCTACGAATCTTGCCAAATTCCCATTTCTTTCGTACATGCATTTCTTTTTTAAAAGAAAAACCTAGATTGTTAATTGGTGACGACCCCTTTGTCTTCTTCTGGCGATAACTCTACGTCCACCCTTTGTTGCCATTCTTGCACGAAACCCGTGAGATCTTTGTCTTTTGATCTTGCTTGGTTGATAAGTTCTTTTCATAATGCGTAACTCTCAAATTTTTATTAATGTAATGACAGAAAGAATAGCAGAGCAGATAATATTTGTCAATAATTCTACCAAATGTTATGATTGCTGCATCAATAAATAAACTGAGAAGAAATAGGAATCCAAATGAAAGTACGAGCATCTGTCAAAGCAGACAAAAGCAAAGGGGACCAGTTGGTTCGTCGTAGAGGAAGACTTTACGTAATAAACAAACTTGATCCAAATCGCAAGCAGCGTCAAACTGGACCTGCAAGAAAAAAATAGAGAGGAGATCACATGGCTAGGAAAGCACTGGTTGAAAAAGAAAAGCGTCGTGAAAAATTAGTTAAAATTGGAGCGGTAAAACGTGCTAATTTAAAGAAAATTATTAAAGCTTATGACACTCCTGAAGAGGATAGAATTAAAGCTATGGATGATTTGACCAAAATGAAAAGAGATACTTCAAAGACTCGTCTTAGAAATAGATGTCAAATTTCTGGTAGATCAAGAGGATATATGAGAAAATTTGGATTATCAAGACAGTTCTTTAGAGAAATGGCATTAGCAGGTCTAATTCCTGGTATTACAAAATCTTCATGGTAGAATAAAAAACTTTACTATTAGTTTTTAAAGCCTAAATCTTTATAGATTTAGGTTTTTTTTATTGAATATTTTTTTCAAAATTGTTTTGATATACAAATGAATTATTTTAATAGAGTTCTTTTGAAAGATGTCTATTCGATGAAGTCAGGATCAAGGATAAGATTACAGTTTGAAAACTCTGAAATAAGAGCCCAATCCTCTAACTCTTCACACCAAATATAGGTAGATCCATCCAGTTTATTATCAAAGATTTCCTTTCTAAGTGTATTGATGGAAAAGGGACCTTTGATTTCATCATCCTTTTTTGCATTAATATAGTACCAGTTAAGGCTCTTACTTCCAGGGATGCGGGGAGCTTTTGGAAGCTCATAGCTATCCTCAGTATCAAAGGGTTGTGCAGCCTCGCTTTGAATAGAAGCAATAGAGCCAGAGGTTTCTTGAATGGGAGTTTTGATCGTATTTTGTTTTTTAGGGAGAAATACGATGATTAAAAGAGCTAAGGCACCAAAAAAAAGGCCTAAAATAGCCCAAAGTTTTTCATTACGCTCCTTTTTTTTAGCCAGCGTATAACAACTTACAGCAAATACCACCGATACAAGTAGCGTAAAAATGGTAAAAAGAGTGCTTGGTTCGTTCATTTACGATTCTCCTAGTATATCTGCATCGTAGTGGTTTTGTCCCTTTTAGGAAAGGGTTTGTTGATTGTACATCAAAACTGCATTATAAACAAATGATCTTCAAACAGATCAAAATAATTTTTACAGGTAATATTCATTTTAATATTGCTTTAAATCTAATAAATACAGGAAAATTAAGGTAATATTTGTTGCTGGAGGGTATATAATGGAAAGAAATGATGGTTTAGATAATTTTGATGATATTGATACAAAAGAAATGGACATTCCCGAAACAATTTATATTAGAGATATAGAAACCCGTGTATTTCAAGCAATTACAATCAAATGCCTATCTAGTATTGATGGAATAGCTCTTCTTGAGGGAACCTTGATTGATAACATTTTAGGCAGAGAAGGGTTGGAAAGAATTAAAGGAATTTTTGTAGAGCAAGATGTTAAAAATAGAACAGTTAGCATAAAAGTTGAATTAAATGTCTATTATGACATCTCACTTCCAGAGAAATCAGAAGAAATCCAAGCAAAAATTGTTCAAGAGGTGACAAGACTTACTGGCTTACACGTAAGATCTGTGCATGTAGTATTTAAAAATCTTTTATTGATAAGACCAAAACTTCAGGATGAGGAAGCCAGTAAATCTTCAGAAATAAATGATTTAGAAGAGTTTGTCACAGTTTAAAGGATTTCCCTTAGGTTTTTGACATCTTTTGTCGAAATGGAGGGTAAGGTCAGTAAATCAGCATCTTCGGCAGATTTAATTCCTTCGACAGATCCAAAGGTTTTAAGTAAAAGAGCTTTTTTCTTAGGTCCAATGCCTTCAATTACGTCAAGTATTGAGGCGGTTGTGGTTTTACCTTTTTTCTTTCTATGAAAAGATATCGCTCTTCTATGTGCTTCATCACGTACATTTTGTAGAAAAAAGAGTAAATGGCTATGTCTATCAAGGATGATGGGTTCTTTTTGGCCCGGGATGAATACGCGCTCTTTTGTAAGTCCTTTATCATGACGACTTTCCTCTTTTGTAAGAGCAATAATCTCTACATTTATGATATTTAACTCTTCTAAGCTTTTTTGGAGCACTCCAAGTTGCCCTTTTCCACCATCGATAATAATTAGATCAGGAAGGGTGGTTTGTTTGCTATAGCGTCTTATAATAACCTCTTTCATTGCCGAGATATCATCAGAATAACTTTTTGTATTAATGTGATAATTGCGGTAGAGGGATCGATCAGGGTTACCATTTTTATAAACTACGACAGCTGCGACAGAATCTTTTCCGGCAAGACATGAGGTGTCAAGGCATTCGATCATAACGGGTATATTTTTCAAGGTAAGTGCGTTTTTAAGTTCGATAAGAATATTGTCAGAGGGCTTTTGTTCTAAGTACTCTCTATCCATGATTTCTTTTGCATTTTCTAGAGCAAGTGATAAGAGTTTTTGCTTTACTCCAATTTTTGGGGAGGAGATTTTAATGTCTAAAATTGAGCTAAGATCCTTTTCCATTGGAAGAGTTTCGGGTGTATAGAGATAATCAGGTTTTTCTTGCATCATTTCATAGTGCTGTAAAAGAAACGTGGTAAGGGCAGCATTTGAGTCACTTGCAATATTTGAAAAACTATAATCTTTACCATCTATAAGAAGGCCATTTCTAAATTCAAGTTTGTAGATAATGCAAAACCCTGATTTTTGAATGAGGGCAAAGACATCGATATTTTCTGAAGCAGTGACGGTAACGGTATGTGGTTTAACCCCATCGATGGCAAGGAGCATTTTGTGATAGTGAGCTGCCTTTTCATAAAGAAGATCTTTTGAAGCGGTTTCTCTTTCTTCCTTTAGGTGAGCAGTAACTGTCTTTGTATCGCCAAGTAGATAAAGTTTTGCACTATCTACAGAGCTTTGATAGAGGCTTTTTGTACATTTTTTTACACATGGGGCGCTGCACTTATCAATATTGTACAAAATGCATGGCCTTGTTCTTGATTTAAACTCACTATCGCTACAAGACCTTAAATGAAAGACTCGTCTTATGATTTCAAAATGGGTTTTTGCCGATAAATTCGAGGTAAATGGTTTGGAAATAACATAACCTTTATCATCTTTCATGGGAAAGCGCTGTAAAGAAATGGATGGATAGGAATGAGAGGTGTCGATTGCAAGGCAAGTATAATTTTTATCATCTTTTAAAAGGATGTTATATTTTGGCTTATGCTTTTTGATAAGGGTATTTTCTAAAATAAGGGCTTCTTTTTCTGAAAAAGTGATAAAAGTATCAATATAAGCTACTTTTTCCAAAAGAAATGGGATTTGAAGACGTCCATCTTCTCGACCACTTTGATAACTTTGCATTCTCTTTTTAATATTGATCGCTTTACCGATATAAAGAATATGCTGATCTTTATCCTTCATGATATATACGCCGCACTTATCGGGAACATCATCGAAAGGGTTTTTATCTACGGATGATTTTTTTTCCATTGAATGAGCTTTTCTAAAGCTTGAAAAGGGGTCATATTATTTAGATCTAGCGCTTCAAGCTCTTTTTTAAGGGGCTCTTTTTCCTCTTCACAAAACAAAGTATATTGGGCAGGGGGCGTTTTTTTCAAGGAAGAAGATGGAGGTGGATTTTTTCCCATGGATAGATTTTTTAGGTGATCTGTCGCATCAAGGATCACTCTTCGAGGAAGACCTGCAAGTTGACCTACAAATATCCCATAACTTTGATCTGCTTTTCCCTCTTCAATTTTATGTAAAAAGGTGATTTTTTCATCTTTTTCAAAAGCGGTCGAGCGGATATTTTTAATAGTAGGGGTGGTATCGGCTAGATCTGTCAATTCCAAATAGTGAGTGGCAAATAAGGTTTTTGCTCCCACTTCTTTTGCAATGTAGGTAGCAATACTTTTTGCAAGAGCAATTCCATCATAGGTGCTGGTACCTCGGCCAATTTCATCAAGGATAATTAATGAATTTTTTGTGGCATTACGTAAGATGCAGGCGGTTTCTGTCATCTCAACCATAAAGGTGGATTGGCCACGGCCTAGATCATCCATAGCACCAATGCGTGTAAAAATTTTATCAACAATAGCAACGGATGCTGATTTTGCAGGAATAAAAGATCCAATTTGTGTTAAAAGAACAAGTAGAGCCACAGATTTTATGTAAGTAGATTTACCAGCCATATTAGGACCTGTTAACACCGCAAGAGACTTTTCATCAGATAAAAAGATATCGTTAGGGATAAATCGTTCTTGCTTCATCATTTTTAGCAATACAGGGTGAGCCCCCTCTGTAATTGCAATTTCGCTACCTTCTGAAATTGTAGGGCAAATATAACCTCTAGATAAGGCAACAGTTTTAAGAGAGTGGATAAGATCGATTTTTGCAATAAGACTTGAAGCTTTTAAAATATCTCTTTGATGTCCTATACAAAGATTTACAAGATCCTCAAAGATTTCCCGCTCCAGTTTTAAAGCACCATCTTTTGCCGAAAGGATCTCATTTTCCAACTTTTGAAGCTCTTGTGTAACAAAGCGCTCTCCATTTACTACTGTTTGTTTTCTGATAAAGGTTTGTGGAACAAGATGGGTGGATTTTTTCGATACCTCAATATAATATCCAAAGGATCGAGAATGGCCTACTTTTAATGTTTTAATATCAAGCTCTTCACGAAGGCGTTCTTCATAAGCTTGCAAATGGGCAGAAGAACCTTTTTCAAGACTTTTTAATCGATCAAGCTCTGCATTTACTGAAGGGGCGATATAATACTCTGAGTCATCAATCACAATAGTTTGTAAGATTGCATCCACTAAAGGAAGTTTAGGGAAAGAGGAGATAAACGGTCCAAGGGAGCCACCGAGATCTTTTATGATGTAAGAAATTTTATTCAATGAGGTAGATAAAAGAAATAGATCATTAGGATTTGCTCTTCCTTCAGCAATCTTTGTCATTAAACGTTCTATATCTTTAATTCCTGATAAAGAAGAAGATAAATCCACCTGCTTTTCAAGCAGTTCCTTTATGCAATTTTGTCTTTTAAGAATTTGATCTTTGCAAATAAGAGGGTAGAGAAGGGAGGTTTTTAGTAATCTTTCTCCCATAGGAGTTTTGGTGAAATTAATTACCTCAAAGAGTGATTTGCCCGATGGACTATAAAAAATCTCTAAATGAGATAAGGCAGAATGATCCAGAGTTAAGCAGCTTGATGTATCTCTTTTTACCAGGTTTTTTAAAAACCTTACATCTAGAAAAAGATGATTGGTAAGATAAAGGACTAAAGCGCCACAGGCATTGATCGCAGCTGTTTCACCCTTTAAACCAAATCCATCAAGAGATGCAACGTTTAAACACTTATGAAGTGTATCAAGGCTTGCTTTATGGTCAAAATAAAATGGGTCAATAGGTATGATTTTAGTTTTTATCAAACAAGTAATGTTATCTATAAAGGACTTTTCTTTTGAAAAAAGTGCTGCACTGACAAGAATTTCTTTAGGGCAAATGCGAAGAATTTCCTCTACCATTTCTCCCGAGGTGGAAAAACTTGAAAAGAAAAACTCTGAGGTGGAAGTATCTGTATAAGAAATAGCGTAAGATTTATTCAGATGAGAAATGGAGAGTAAAAAATTATTTGTACCGGCATTTTGATCTGCTTTGCTGGTAAAGGTGGATGGGGTAATAACCCGGGTAACTTTTCTCTCTACAAGGGTATTTGTCTCTTCTGCATTTTGTGTTTGTTCAGCAAGGGCTACCGATAGTCCCCGGCCAATAAGTTTTTCTACGTAGGTTTCTAAAGATCTTACCGGGATCCCAGCCATGGGAGTTTCTCCACGTTTGGTAAGGGTAATCATTAATGTATCGGCAAGAAGTTTAGCATCATCAAAAAAGCATTCGTAAAAATCGCCTAATCTAAAAAGTAATAGGGAAGATCCGGCATCTTTTTTACAAGATTGCCATTGTTTCATCATTGGAGTGAGTTCTTTTACCGTCTCTTTCATGCGCCTTGAAATGCTTTTGCTGCTTTTTTTTGACTCTCAGAATGTTCAATGGTTTTTTTTACCCATTTTTGAAGTGCTTCAAGATCATCGATATTAATTTTTTTTAATTCCTCAATGATTTCCTCTACTGAAAGTGGGTTATGGCTTCGATCGGAGACTCGATTTTGTAATAGGCAAGGATTTGTATTTGCAGCATAAACGTATCTAGTAAAACCTTCTGAATTAAATGTACCCATAGGACTTAAGAGTAGCAAATTGTAAGTTTTTCTTAAAGAAAAATCGTATGGACTTTACTCTTTTTTTCTGTTATAATGACTCTATGCCACTATTGACAAAAGAATGCTTAGAAAGATTAAGAGAAAGGATAGATCTACCAGAAATAGTAGGCTCTCACATCGAGCTTAAGAAAGTAGGGGGAAAAATTAAAGCCCTTTGTCCTTTTCATAATGAAAAAACCCCTTCGTTTACAGTAAGTGGTGGAGATAGCCATTACCATTGTTTTGGATGCGGAGCCCATGGCGATGCAGTTGCCTTTTTAATGAATTTTTTAGGGGTGAGCTTTAATGAGGCAGTAGAGTATTTAGCAGATAAGTACCATATTAAGTTGGAATATACTGGGGTAAAAGAGAGCTCTTCTGATTATAAAAAAGATCTATATCGAATTAATCAAAAAATTGCTGAATTTTTCCATTTTCATCTTTTGCATAGTGAGGAAGGTAAATCTGCATTAGAATATCTTTTTAAACGGGGCTTATCTGAGGATTTTATTAAACAATTTATGATTGGTTATGCTCCAAAAGAGGAAAAGTTTCAAAAGGCTTTTTATAAAAGTGAGCATTTTTCTGAAGATCTCCTTGTTCTTGCAGGTATTTTAACAGAAGGTGTAAAACGCCCATTTTTTGCAGAAAGAATTATGTTCCCTATTCACAATGGGGTGGGTCAGGCGATTGGATTTTCTGGAAGAAAGATCAATGAAAATGTCTTTGGGGGAAAGTATATCAATACCAAAGAGACAGAGGTGTTTAAAAAATCAAAAACCTTATTTGGTCTAAATTATAGTAGAAGAAGGATAGCTAAAGACGGGAAAGTGATTATTGTGGAAGGGCAAATTGATGCTCTTCGTTTAATTTTTGAAGGATTTGATTATACAGTGGCCTCACAAGGGACCGCTTTTGGAGTAGACCATGTGCAGGAATTGATGAAACTTGGGGCAAATGAGATCATTATTTGTTTTGATGGGGACGAAGCTGGGGATAAATCTGCAATGAAGGTGGGTCAACTTTTTCAGAAGGAGGGGGCAAATGTCTCTATATGCCGTTTTGCAAAGGGTGAAGATCCAGATACCTTTTTGCTTGAGCATGGAAAAGTTGCCTTTGAAAAGTTAATGCAGCAAAAACAGGGCTATCTCCCTTTTTTATTAGAGATGCTCTCTTTAGGAGGTAAAGCTGATTCCCCTGCGGGAAAAAATGCAGTAGTCTCAGAGGTAAAAAAAATGATAGCTGAATGGAAGCATCCTATAATGATTCATGAAGGAGAAAAGGCTCTTGCTCGGTTAATGGGTGTACCAGGTCAATATATTGTTACCTCCACACCACCTCCTCCTGTTCAAAAAGTGAGGGTACAAAAAACTGTGCTTGATCTAAAAAAGGATGTACTAGAGCAGGATCTGATCAGATGGCTTTTACTTACCGAAGAAAAGGAGCTCCTTGATTTAATGATGGATAATATTGAGATTGAATACCTTCATGATCCAAAAGTTATTGAAGTATTTACCGTTGCTAAAAAACTACATCTAGCTTCTGAAAAAATTGACACCCTTCATCTAGGTATTTCATTAAGTCAAGAACAGCTTTTCTTTTTAGAAGAGGTGAAAGGTAAAAGGATGAATACCCTGAAGGCAAGAGAAGGGATTAAGCTACTTTGTCAAAAAATTCTAGATCGAGAATGGTTGAAAAAATGTGATGAGATTAAGGCTAAAATTCAAGAAGGAAATCATACAGAAGAGCAGATGTTTGCTTTGGCAAAAGAATTTGACCGTGTTAAAAAAAATAAGATAACTATTATGGAGAGAAAATGAGACGATTGTTTTACGATACAAGCTGCCCTGCATGCAAACAAGTGGTAAATATGTTAGATAAGGCCGAGTATAAAAAAATTTACACTATGTCATCTTTAGATGGTAAAAAGGCAAAGTTAATATTTCAAGGCAATTATGCCTTTATGCGCAATAAAAAATCCAAAATGGTGATTCTTGAGGGGCAAAAAGTTTGGATGAGAGGAAATGCAATGTTAAGACCTTTTTGGCTTATGGGTGGGGCGTGGAAAATGATCGGGATATTTTCATATGTTCCAGGCTTTATGTTAATTCCATTTATTTCCCTATGGTCGTTAACATTAAAACTATTTCAAAAGAAATCTTGAGTTATGCAAGGGGTCTGATAGAGGCTTTGATATCATTTCTATGAACATAGAGATATTCAAGGCCTGAAAAGATTGTGTATACTGCATTAAGTACTATTGTCCATAATGAGATTGTTTGAAGAGTATCTAAAGAAATGAACCCTAAAGAATAAGGGATCATTAGCAAAATAATGAATATGATGGAAGTTGCTTGGAAAATAGCCTTTAATTTGCCAGATAATCGGGCAGCTAGGGCATGACCATTTAGTGCGCAAAGGGTTCTTAAGGTGCTTATGATAATTTCTCTAAAGACAAAAAGTAGGCATAAAAGCATAGGGAGCTTAATTAGTCCTTGAGTAAAGGTTAAAAGCACAGATAGTCTAACAATACAATCTGCCATGGGGTCTACAATTTTCCCAAGGTTTGTCACAAGGTTACGCTTTCTGGCAATGATCCCATCAAAGATGTCGGTTAATTCTAATATGATCACAAGTACTAACAGGATGTAGGGCAGTACCACTAATGGAATATTCATTTTTTCATAAAATAAGTATATTACAAGAAATACTGGACAAAGAGCGATGCGGCTAAGTGTAATGATTAATGGTGTTTGTTGATACATGTTAAAAAAGGGTTTTTACTCAATTATAAATCCCTTTGGGTTTAATTTCAAGGTTCGTGTGTAGATATTCATCTTGATCTTTTTTTCAAGATAAAGGATAATTTTTGGGTATGAAAACATTTCAAGATATTATATTAAATCTTCAGAATTTTTGGGCGAGTAAAAATTGTATTTTACAACAAAGCCACGACTTGCAAACCGGTGCTGGAACCTTTAATCCAGAGACATTTTTAAGAGCTCTAGGACCTGAGCCTTATAGCGTTTGCAACGTTGAAATTTCAAGAAGACCTACAGATGGTAGGTATGGAAAAAATCCAAATAGATTACAGCGCTTTCATCAATTTCAAGTGATGATCAAACCCACGCCTTCAAATATGCAACAGCTTTATTTAGAATCTCTTGAGGCAATTGGGTTTAAGTTAGAAAATCACGATATTCGGTTTGTTCATGATGATTGGGAATCTCCAACCCAAGGGGCAAGTGGCCTTGGTTGGGAAGTTTGGTGTGATGGGATGGAAATTACCCAGTTTACCTATTTTCAACAAATTGGTGGTGTGGCCTTAACTGAAATACCAGCAGAGCTTGCCTATGGTATTGAAAGAATTGCTCTGTTTTTACAGAAGCAAACCAATGTGTACGATTTAGCTTATAATCAGACATTAACTTATGGCGATGTTTTTTTAGATGCCGAAGTTCAGTACAGTAGATATAACTTTGAAGAAGCAAATGTTTCTATGTGGGAGAAAAAGTTTGAGGCATGTGAGGCAGAGTCTAAGCGTCTTCTTGATTTAGAATTACCGATTCCTGCCTATGATATGGCTGTAGAGGCATCTCATTGCTTTAATATGCTAGATGCAAGGGGTGCTATTTCAACAACGGCAAGAGTTTCGATGATTCATAGAGTAAGGGAACTTTGCTGCGGAGCTGCTGAAAGTTACATTGAGCATAGAAAAAAAACAGGCTTTTCTTTACTTGGTAAAAGTAGGTCAAAAGGGGAAGAAAAGTTAGTGACTCCTTCTGAAATCTCAAAAGAGAGGGCTGATTTTCTCTTAGAGGTTGGAACAGAACATTTGCCGGCAAATGGAATTTCGATGGCTATTGCCTCGTTAGAATCAACGATTAAAGAGTTTTTAACGGCTCAAAAAATTGGGTATGAATCTTTAGAGGTGTTTGCAACTCCAAGGCGATTAGCGGTTTATATTTTGAATCTTGAAACCTATACCAAAGAATTTATTGAGGAAAAGAAAGGGCCTTCTGAGTCGATGGCTTTTGATGAATCAGGGGCTGTTACAAAACAAGGAGAAGGGTTTTTTAAATCAGTCGGACTTACTATTACTTCAAAAAAACAACTTGAATTTGAGGATAGAATTGATGTTGTAGATGGTAGGCTGATCTTTAAATTGACTAAGGAGAGAGTATTTGTAGGAAGTCTGTTACAAGAGAATTTAAAGGCATTGATTTTAGCCATACGTTTTCCTAAAAAGATGCGCTGGGGGCAGGAGGGCTTTTTATTTTCAAGACCAATTACCTCTTTAGTTGTTCTTTTAGATAAGCAAGTAATTGATCTTGAAATTGAGGGGGTTAGATCCTCTAACAAAGTATGGTTAAACGCACAGATGGATGGAAAAACTGCGCTAATTACTAAACCATCGGAATATCAATCAACTCTTAAAAAGGGGCTTGTTTTAGCAAGCATTTCTGAAAGAAAAGAGTCTATCGATAGCCAATTAGATGCCTTAGAGAAGTACCATCACTGCCTAGTTGTTCACCGAGAAAAGGTAACCGCTCAGGTGTTGTTTTTAAGTGAAAATCCGATCTTAGGTGTGGGTGTATTTGATGAAAAATTTCTCTACCTTCCAGAAGAGCTAATTTTTTCTGAAATGATTGATCATCAGAAATATTGGCCTATGAGAAATAGTGATGGAAAAATTTCTACAAAGTTTATTGTGGCAGTAGATAAAAAGCCTACTAGTTTGATTGTTTCAAATAATGAAGGGGTCTTAAGAGCAAGGCTTTCTGATGGATTATTTTTATACGAGAAAGATTTACATAAATCTTTTGAAGAGTGGAATAAAAAATTATCACAGGTGACACTTCATCCTCAACTTGGTTCTATTTACAATAAAGTGGAGAGAATTTGTAGTTTGTCAGACAAGATTGCAAGCGCTTTAGATTTAACCTATGAAAAAAAAGCAGCTTTATACTGTAAGGCTGATTTAGTATCAGATGTTGTCTATGAGTTTCCTGAACTGCAAGGGACTATGGGTAAATATTATGCGCTACGATTTGGTGAAAATCAAGAGGTGGCAAATGGTATTGAGGAGAGTTATCTTCCTATTGGAGAGGGGAAAGAATTACCTTTAAGTGCATCTGGGATTGTTGTAGCCCTTGCTGATAGAATGGATCATTTAATGAGCTATATGGGAATTGGATTGGTGCCTACCTCGTCAAAAGATCCTTATGCCTTAAGACGGGCTGCTATCGGAATAAATCGTATTTTGATCGAAAATAAGCTCTTTTTTGATCTTAGAGTGGTTACCGGGGAAGAAACTGTTGCCTTATTTATTATTGCCCGAATGAAGGCTCTTTTAAAAGACTTTGGATTTGATGCAGAGTCAATTGAAATGTGTGGTATTTATGATAGTTTTGATCCCTATAAAATCTTTACTTGCGTAAAGGCAATTTCTCGAATAAAGAGTGAAACAGTTGCGTTTACAAGATTACTAGAAGTGTATAAGCGGGTGAAAGGATCTGTAAGTCATGTAAAAGAGAGCTCATTTAGTGAACATCTTTTAGTCGAAGGTGAGGAGAAAACTCTTTATAACTTAGTGAAAAATTTGCAGCACTCTTTTCCTATTGATCTTAAAGAGGGGCATTTTGAAAAGGCTTTCCATTCATTAACCGAGCTTGTAGCACCTCTTGAAACTTTTTTTGAAAAGGTGCGTGTAAATACCGATGATGCTGCACTTAGTAAAAATAGAGTAGGATTACTTATGATCCCATATAAGCTAATTTCTGCTACATTGTTGCTTTAAAACTTCGTTTCTATAGATATGTTCATACGAGATAGAGGGCAGTTTCCAACTATAGTCCTTCCCTATCCCGTTTTGGATCATTGTTTGCCATTTGGCTTTATCATAAAAGTAGAGGTTAAATGCTGTATCAAGAATCTTATCTACCCCTACTTCTGAAAGTTCATCAAATAAAAACCCAGAAGGATCTTTTGAGGTGCTATCATTGATGGTATCTTTTAATCCACCGGTATTTCGCGCAATCGGAATGGTACCATAATGCATAGCAATCATTTGGGTAAGGCCGCATGGTTCAAATTTTGAGGGGATAAAGATGGCATCGGCTGCTGCAAAGAGTTTATGAGCCAAACCATTGTCAAATTGATAGCAAAGAAAGACGTTTGGGTTATTTTTAAACTCCTCTTTTGCTTGGTTAAAGGGTTTTTCTAAGTTTTTTTCACAAATACTTCCAAGAAGTATAAAGCAGCCCCCTTTTCTTGTGATTAGAGAGATCGCTTTTAAAATGAGCTCGGGACCTTTTTGGCTGGCAAGTCTTGTGATGCAAATGACCAAAGGTCCGCCATTTGATGGGTTCATTCCAAGCTCTTTAAATAAGGCTTGTTTGTTCAGGTCTTTTTTTCTAAGAATATCTTGTATGTAGGTGCCATTTGATGGGAAAGGTTCAAAAAGATGTGGGTCTGTTGCCGGATTCCATGATTCTTGTTCAATTCCATTAATTACTCCAAATAGTTTATCCTTATACTGATCTATTGTTTTATCAAGGCCGAAGCTAAACTCAGGTGTTTTAATTTCTTTAGCATAGGTGGGTGAAACTGTGGTTACTTTATCAGCATAGGCAATGCCACCTTTCATTAGATTTAGATACTCTGGCTTGTTTGGATCAGTCAATAAATTTGCCCCATATAGCCCAATTCTAGAGAGCTCATTTGGATGAATTCTCCCTTGATGCTCTATATTGTGTATGGTAAAGATAATGGAGTTAATTCTTCCACTAAGACCCCTAAACATACATTTAATCAGAGGGGCAATTACTGCTGTAGGCCAATCATGAAGATGTAGTATGTTTAAAGGTTGATTTTCATGATTTAAAAATTCTACAGCTGCTCTTGAAAAGTAAAGAAATCGTTCAGCATCATTTTCTGCACCGTAAATAACACCCTGGTTAAAATAATTTCTTTGCTTATTAGGCTCTATAAAAAATATGTTTATTCCTTCATAGATAGTTTTATATACAATGTTTTGATTTGCTTTATTATCTTGGTAGGTCCATAAGTCTTGTAAGTAGATCTCTAAAGGATTTACAAGAGTGAAGTTGATTAGGTCATATTTTGGTAAAATAACTGATACATTATTACCATTTAGTACTTGTTGTTTTGCAAGACCATGAACAACATCGGCAAGGCCACCTGCCTTTGCCAGGGGGTTGAATTCTGATGTAACATGGGTAATGTTTAATGGAGTCATAGATTTTTGTATAGTATTTAATTGAATAAAAAAAAAGAGAATTGAGTACTTGCATAAAAAATTGCAAACATTTATACTATCTCACTTAATCGATTGGGGTGTGGCCAAGCGGTAAGGCAGCGGTTTTTGGTACCGCCATGCGTAGGTTCGAATCCTGCCACCCCAAAACACTTTAGATAAACGCAGAAGATGCGGGGACTATACATCCTAATTTTTTTATCTAAAAAAATGAAAGTAGAGGATAAGCATTCTGGTAACAGATGATCCATAATTGCAATCAATGCAGTTCTTATCTTTGAAATTTACAGTAGAGAATTTCTTTCTCTCCTTTTATTTCAAGACAATGGATTATTTTTGCCTGCGTACTTTTTCTCATTTGAGAAACGTAAAGTATAATAAAAGGTGGTCTATGGATATTACTTTAGAAGAAAGAGAGAGCGGTAAAAATATTAAGCGTCTTAAAAGAGAAGGCTTTATTCCAGCTGTTGTCTATGATAAAGCAGGAAATAGTTTTTCTGTAAAAATTGATAAAAAAGTATTTGAAACACACTTAAGACATATTGAGCCAGGTTCTTTGGCAACAGTTCGCTTTAAGTGCAGTTTTAGAGGTGAAACGTTTACAGCGTTTGTTAAAGATATTTCTTATCACAAAACAACTTATGATATTCAACATATTGATTTCATGAGAGTGAAGGATACAGATAGAATTTCTATTTATGTTCCTGTGGTTTTGAAAAGTGCTGATCAGTGCGCAGGTATTGCTCAAGGTGGGCAGTTGAAAAAAGTTAAAAGATCTGTAAGAGTGTCATCATTAGTGAGTGATATTCCTAAAAATTTCGAAATTAATGTAAAAAATATTAAGCTTGGGGATCAAGTAAGAGTTTCAGACGTGGTGCTTAAGCCAAGTATGAAATTAAAGATTCATGAAAAGCAAGTATTGGTATCAGTAACTAAGAAGTAGTATGGATAAAGATTCAACTCTTTTGATTGTAGGTTTAGGGAATCCTGGACGTAAGTATGAAAATACAAGGCATAACATTGGTGCATATGTTTTGTATTATTTTGCTAAGTCGTTGGGAGTTGAATTTAAGTCTATGTCAAAAGTGGATGGATATGTAGCACAAGGGATAGTTGAGGGTAGAAAAGTCATTTTTTTACTCCCAACAACGTATATGAATTTATCAGGTGGGGCAGTGGTTAAGTGTATGAAATATTATGATATTTCTGCGCAAGATTTGCTAGTTTTGAGTGATGATACATATATTTCCTTTGCAGAAGTGCGCCTAAAGTTAGGTGGCTCTGCAGGTGGTCATAATGGTTTGAAAGATATTGAAAATTGCTTGGGAACAAAAGAGTACCCAAGATTAAGAATTGGAATAGGTGAGAAAACAACAGAAGATTTAGCTGATTTTGTATTGCAAGATTTTTCTAAAGCAGAAATGGAAAAGATGGATGAAATTATCCAGTCATGCGTATTAGAGATAAAGAAGTATGTAGCAGAAAATAGGCAGCAAGATCAAAAAGGTAAACAAAAAGAAGATCTAAGGAGAGATTAGATGGCAGTATTAAAAAAGAATTTATATGAAGGTATTTTTATCTTGCGCACATCTTTATCAGATGATGCAAAAGAAAAAGCACTTGCTAAGATTGCAGGTGTCATTGCCGAAGGTGGTGGTAAAGTTGAAAAGACGATTGATTGGGGAAGAAAGAAATTAGCTTACACAATTAAAGGGTCTAGAGAAGGTCATTTTTACGTATTGTATTTTGATCTACCATCTCCATCAATTAAAGAGTTTATAAGAGAAAATTCATTAAACGAAGATCTTTTAAGATCTATGCATGTTCTAGTTGAAAGCGTGCCAGAAGAAAATGTAATAGAATTTAAAGAAGTAGAAAGTAGAGGTTCATATGATGAAAAGTAATTCAAGTTCAAGTTTTTCAAAAGGACGTAAAAGTTCAATGAGTACACTTGATGTAGTGGATATCAACTACAAAGATGTAGCGTTATTAAAGCAGTTTGTGACAGAAAGAGGAAAAATTCTTCCACGAAGAATTACTGGTGTATCTGCAAGACAACAAAGAACTATAACCAAAGCGATCAAACGCGCAAGATGTATTGCACTTATGCCGTTTGCCGCATCAGAAGCATAAGGAGAAGCCATGAAGTATCATGTATTATTACTTGAAGATGTGACAAATCATGGACGCAAGGGAGAATTATCCCATGTGGCTCCTGGATTTGCTCGTAATTATCTTTTACCGCAAGGTAAAGCAGTACTTGCCTCTTACTCAAGTGTCAAGTTACAAACAAAATTGAAAGCTGAAAGAGATGAGCAAGCTAAGAAAGACAAAATTGAGTCAGAGAAAAAAGCAGCTACATTAAAAGATAGAACTTTTACAACAATTGTGAAAGTGGATGCCGATGGCCATATGTATGGTTCAGTGTCTTCTAAAGATATTGTAACTTTACTATTCAACGAAGGCGTTGAAATTGAAAGAAAAAATGTTGTTCTTCATCTTCCATTAAAATTTGTTGGTAAGCACGAAGTGCCTTTAAGATTACCAGAAAATGTAATGGTCACAATAACTGTTGAGATTAAGCCAGACAGAATTATTGAGAAGAAGAAAAAAGCAGCTAAAGCTGACCTTGAAGCAGAAGCTCTTGAAGGTGTAGAGCCAGTTTCTCCTGAAGAATCAGAAGAGAAAAACTAAGCTTTTTCAAAATTTTTGATAGGTGAAAGCCAGTATATTTTTTAAGTATACTGGTTTTTTTATAACTCACTTTTCGTAAGATAAATTTAAAATATATATATAACCACCCGCAAGCAAAGCTTGCTAGAGAACACAAAGATCACAAAGGAACACATTTAAATCATTCTAAAACCTTTACAATCATGAAGTATTTCTCTATTTCTTTTAATATGGATCAAAGAATGTAAGGATAAGAAATGTAAATAATCTCTTTATTATACCTCTGTGGGCTTTGTGCTCTCTAGTGAGCAAAGCGAGCGGGTGGTTTAATATCTGTAGATATCGTTTTTGTAGTTAAAAAATCATATTTTAAATCAAACTCAGAGATACTGAAAGAGCAAGTAAGAGCTCTCACTATTTGATCTCTATGCAGGTTATGGGGAGGAGGGAAGGGGTTTTTGTTCGAGCTCTTCTCCTAGTATGGTGGTTGAGACCACAAGGCTTAGCGAAATTAAGAGGGCAATGATTCCTGTGATGGTTGAGCTGCCAAGAAGGCTGCCTGAGATGGAGACAAACGATAAAGTGGCAGCCGAGCTTGCTCCTTTACCAAATTTTGAGCAAAGGCCGTCGATTACAAGCTTTCCTTGCATACGAGAGGCTTTGGGTAAAGAGACAAGCGCTAGCTCTTTACATGGGTCAAATAGTGTGTATTTAATTGCTCGACAACTGCAAAATAGGAAGGAGCCGATCATCACAAGTACTCCTAACCAGTCGCTGTGCGAAAGGTTAAATAGGGTAGAGCTGAATTCTTCGGCGCATAAAAAGAAGAAAAAGACCCCTTCACTGATAAATAAACCAAGAGGAAGGATGATAGCACATGTTACCCAGCGGGTTTTTCTTAGCAATACAGGGGCAAGGAAGAGGGCAGAAAATATGGTCAGTACACTGTGCCAGAACGATAAATAGCCCATGTAGGAACAATAATCTGTGGGAAGCGGGTATTTAAGCTTTAACACTTCTAAAAAGAGGACTTCAGCAAGAGAGTAGGCAATATAATCTGCAAAAACAATCCAGCCCATGAGCTTAAGAGGCTTTGATTGCAGAAAAAAGCGTAATGCTTCTTTGAGAGAAAACTTCTTCCCCTCTTCGCTATAGCTTTCATTTCTTGCAAAATTTTTGCAGAGTAAATGGTACAATGAGGCGGTCAGAATACTTGTAAGAAACACTACACTCATCATTGTAATTAAAGAGTGATTCCAATGATCAGTGGATAATGGAATCAGATTAAACAGATATTTAGAATTGCAAAATACAGTAATTGGACCTGCTGCAATAGCTCCTATACTTGCCCCTAGCATTAAGGATGGATAGTAGCTTTTAGCTTGATCCATTGATAAGTTCATGTTGACCAGGCCAAGGAATAGAATTTGAATAAGGCATGGCTTCCAAAGCTCTCCTACTACATAAAAAATCATCGATGCAAACGTAAGCAGTTTAGGTGTAGCTACCGTTTTTTGTAAAATAATTAATTGAGGATAATATAATCCTGCAAAAAGAATAAAAAATGAAATGAATAGAAAAAGCATCACAAAGAAGACCTTTCTCATTGAAAACTTTTTCAAAATTTTTGTTAGAAACCAGGCCATGAAGACAGCAGCTGGCATTGTCCCAAATAATTCAAAAAAGGGTATGGAGGTAGCACTTCCCCCAAGATCGGCTATTGCTAAAGTTTTCCGTACACTTTTTAGCACTGTATAGTTTAAGTTTAAAAGAAATATGATCCCAAACATGAAGGTAAACATTCGTACCGAGGCGTTTTTAAGGCTCTTTTCCATGAAAATCCTAAAGATAAAAAGCTAAGTATAGAGAAAGTGAGTTTAAAAATCATCTATTCATTTGAGTAATAAAATGTTCAATATTGACAATAACTTTTTTTAATAATGTTTCACGAGAGGTTTTTGATGCCCAGGCAATATGGGGAGTTAGGTAGAGTTTTTGATGTGGGCATTTAATTAAAGGGTGGTCAGGCTTTGGGGGCTCTTGAGATAAAACATCCATTCCAGCCCCTGCAATGATTTTTTCATCTAAGGCATAGGCAAGATCTACTTCATTAACAATCCCCCCGCGGGCTGCATTAATAACATAGGCTGACTTCTTCATCATCTTTAGTTCTTTTATTGTGATTCTATTTTTTGTTTGCTCTGTAAGAGGGGTCATAATGATAAGTATATCTAGAAGTGGGAGCATATCTTCTAATAATAGACGGGGTTCTTCATAGCTTTCTTTTGTACCTTTTGCAATAAGAACATTCATTCCTAAAAAAGAGGTTATTTCATGGATTTTTTTTCCGATACTTCCATATCCAAAGATTCCAAGTGTTTTGCCGGTCAGTGTTTCAATAGGGTGAGTTAAAAAAGTAAACGTTTCAGCGTTTAACCATTTTCCATCCTTTACATCTTTTGTATAAGAGGGGTAGGAGGTAAAAAGATTTAAAATAGTGGTCAGTAGATAGGTTGCAACACTTTCGGTTGAATAGTGCGATACATTCTTAACTTCAATACCAATACTTTTTGCAAATGCTACATCGATATTATCGGTTCCTGTGGCAAAAAGCTGGATAAGTTTAAGCTTGGGTAGCTGACTAAGAATTTCAGCATCTAGGCGACATTTATTAGTTAAGATAATCTCAGCATCTTTACATCTTGATACAATCTGATCAGAAGAAGTAATAGGAAAGATGATGAGATCATCCAAAAGAGCCTTTAGTGAGGATATATCAAGATCACCAAGAGTGTTTTTATCTAGTAATACTGTTTTCATCAATTAAACTATAACAGAAAAAGTTCTTTAAGGGAAATAGAAGATCCTTGACAAGTGCAGATTTTATGGGCTATGCTAGAGTTTAAAATATGCTATTAAGACTTACAAAATCTATTATAGATTCTACCTGCGCATTCTTTATAGGATCGCTTGCCATTCTTTTATTTTATATCCGTCAGCATATTTTTGGTCATAGAATTCCAAAATATATTAAAGTTGCCGACCGTAGACTTTACCGTGGGGGACAGCCTACCAAAGCGGGATTAAAAGAGTTAATGAAACATGGCATTCATACAGTTGTAAACTTACGTGCGAGAAATCGTGATGAAAAAAGGATATTGCAGTTTTCTTCAGGAAATATGATTTCAGTACACGTCCCGATGTTTCCCTTTAGACTACAAGAATCCTCTATTATTGAATTTTTGAAGATATTTACCAAAACTGACAAAAAAGTGATCTATGTTCATTGCTTTCATGGGGTAGATAGAACAGGACTTATGTGCGCTATGTATCGTATTATCTTTGATGGTTGGGATAAAACTTCTGCAATAGAAGAAATGAAACACCATGGATTTCATTTCTGGCATAGAAGTTTTGTCAAATATATTGAAAATTCAGATATTGAAGCTCTAAGAAGAAAGGTCTTTAGTTAATAAGCGCTAGAGGGTGCATTCCATAAACCATCGGAAAGGCTTTCTAAATGCTCAATTCTTTCCTCAATAGTAGGATGAGTGGAAAAAAGCTTACCAAATGTTTTTGGTTTAGAAGATCTAATCATCATAGCTGCAAAGCTCTTTTGCTTTTCAAACTCATTTTTATCTAAAGAGATTGCGCTATCTAGTGATTTTAAAGCACTGATCATTTGATTTTTGCTTGTAAGGTGTGCTCCACCTGCATCTGCCGAAAATTCTCTTTTTCTTGAAAAATAGCATAAAAGCACAGATCCAAGGGAAATAAAGACAAGTTCAAAGAGCATCGTAAAGAGAAAATAGGATAAGGAGTGGCTTGCATTTTTCTTACTATCTTTATTCATCGCTGAGGTAATACCATAGGCAAACACTCTTGAAAGAAACATCACAAAGGCATTAATTACACCTTGAAGTAAAGACATGGTGACCATATCTCCATTCTTAATATGGGTCATTTCATGAGCGATCACAGCCTCTAGCTCCTCATCAGATAGCGTTTCTAGCAACTTTGTAGAAACAGCAATTAAGGACGATCTTTTACTAAATCCTGTGGCAAAGGCGTTACACCCTGAGCTTATAAAGATACCAACTTCAGGAACTTCAGTAAGATGGGCTTTCATAGCAATGTCTTGAACCATGTAACAAAGCTTTTTTTCATGATTAGGAGAGTTATGAGACGGGTTTAATATCTTAATAGAAAGCATCCATTTAGCAATTTTTTTAGAAAGAAGAAGAGAGATAAAAGATCCTGTCATTCCCCAAATAATGCAAAAAAGTGCAAGAGCCTCAAAATCAAGACCTGCCTTTGTAATGTAAGGTCTTAAACCTATTAAATCACATAATATCGATATAGATGCTACAATTAGGATGTTAAGTCCAAGGAATAAAAAAATTCTTTTAAACACGATCACCTCTTTCAAGTTTTATACTAATATTACACCAAAAGTGTTAAAAAGGCAAAGGTTGAGCTGTATAAAAAAATTATTTGCTTTTTTATAGGTTAATATGGATAAATACTTCAGGTGTTTGTCCCAGGCTAAATAGGGAAAGGCAAGGAGTGGATGGGAAAATTTATTGAAGGGCTATTTGGGAAAAAGGAAATCACAAAAAAAGAGGTGCGCTCTTTTTTAAAAAAGAAGAGTGACTCAAAAACAGTATGTTATGTATTGATTACTTGCACAGAAGCGAGCTCAAATGGTAAAATGGATGTTGAAATGAAATATGAGGGAGATAAATATTTAGCCTCGTATATGCTTGAAACTGCACTTAAAATTATGGAGAGGGAATAGATGTTTTATAAGAATTGGTTTGAAAAACATGAAACAAGAATTTGGGAAGACTTTTTTACTTTTTTATCTATACCAAGTATATCTGCAGATCCTGCTTTTGAGAAAGATTTGTTAAAAGCTGCAAACTTTATTGAACATCGATTGAAGCGTTTGAACATGCATGTAGAAAGATGGCAAGAGCTACAGGCCCCTGTTTTATTTGCTGAAAGAATCGTTGATCCCTCCTTTCCTACCATTCTCATTTATGGTCATTATGATGTTCAACCAGTAGATCCTCTTGAGCTTTGGGATTCTCCTCCTTTTGCCCCTGAGGTAAGAGATGGTAAAATTTATGCACGTGGTGCCGAAGATAATAAAGGGCAAAATTTTTATTCTTTAGTTGCTATTGAAGCATTTTACGCAAAACATACGGATCCAAGAGTAAATATAAAAGTTCTTGTAGAAGGGGGAGAGGAAATCGGAAGCCCTGGGTTTTCTTTGCTTGCGGATAAGTACAAGGATCGATTGAAGGCAGATTCGATTTGGATGGTTGATATGGGGATAGAATCTTATGAAATGCCACTATTGAGTCTTGGGGTAAGAGGTCTTGCGCCTTTAGAAGTGACTGTTTCTAATGCAGACTTTGATCTGCATTCTGGATCCTACGGTGGGGCTGTGTATAACCCTATTCAAGCATTATGTGAAATGGTGAGCGCTGTATATGATGAAGAAGGTCGTATTCAAATTGAAGGCTTTTATGACACCATCATTCCACTTTCTGCACAGGATAAAAAAGAACTATATTTTGGTAACGATCAAAAAACTTATGAAAAGGAAACTACTGCTACTTGCTTTAGAAAAGAGCAAGGCTATTGCTTGCAAGAAAGTATTTCCATTCGACCTACGTTTGAAATTAATGGCATTTATGGCGGCTATCAAGGAGATGGCTCTAAAACTATTATTCCATCATCAGCTACTGCAAAAATCACATGTAGATTAGTTGGTGGTCAAGATCCTAAAGATATTGTAGAAAAAGTGAAAGGTTTTTTAATTAAAAAGGCACCAAAAGGGATGAAGGTAGCTTTTAAAGATCAAAGCGGAGGCGATAGTGCCTGGAGTAAGCCAACAGATTATTCTGCAAAAGTTTTTGCAAAAATTGTGAATGAAGTAACGGGAAAAACTTGTCATTTTACCTATAGTGGCGGATCTATTCCTCTTACAGCAATACTTGCTAAAGCTACAGGAGGAGAATTTATTTTCCTAGGAACGGGCCTTCCAGAGGATCGCATACACTCTCCTAATGAGAATTTTAGCAAAAAGCAATTTGTGGATGGATACCATATGATCACAAAAGGTCTAGAAGTATTTGCAGAAAACAAAAATGGGTGGTAAGTTAGAGGGAATCTCTTATTTTTTGAAATGTAGGATCTCTATGAAAGAAACAATATTGAAACAATTTTTCGCCCCAGTGAAAGCACGCTATCGTTTACTGTTAATATTTCCGGTATGTAACCTGCTTTTGCTTGCTATTGTGGTCCTTTTTTTAAAGGCTCCAAAAGAAGCAATTCTTATTTCGATGGGAGCTATTTCCTTTATTGTTTTTTTAATAGGCACAAAAAAGTTTGTATCCCTTTTTTACCTCTCTTCACTTCTTTTTAATGCTACGATCTTTTTCACCACTTGGTCGCTTGAATCCTTTTGGTCAAGGGGGTGGAGTCTATCGATGATGCTTACTTTAACCATTGGATATTTTTTATCTCATGAGGTGCTTGATTTTTATCGTAAAGAGGATAAAGCTTTTAAAGATAATGAGACAGAAAAGGGTTTATGGAAGAATCGCTTTGAGACATTACGAGATGCACATAACCTTGAAATTGGTGGATTAGAAGATGATCTTATAAAAACCAAAGAAGGGCTAGAGGAAAAGAATAATCAAATCGCTGCTTTAGAAAAACTTGTGGAAGTAACGCATAAAGAGGCGGCTATACTTTCTAAGCAAAAGCATGAATTGCTGGATAAACTTCGCTGTGAAAATGATCCCCGTAATGAGGAGGAAATTAAAAGGCAAAATCTTTCTTTAGAAAAGCAGCTGCATGAGCTTCGTTTTCTTGAAAGGGATGTGCAGGCATTGAAAGAGGAAAAAGAGACTTTCATCGAAAAAATTAGTGCCCTACAAGAGCATAATAGATTGCTTGAACAAGAGGACTCTACTCATAAAATAGAGGCTCTACAACAAGAGATTATCGCCTTAAGAGAGCAGCAGGAATCAGCTGTTCCTGAAAAAGGTTATTCAAAAGAGCAAGTCTATAAGATGATTGAAGATCTTAGCGTCTTTAGTGTAGATAAAACTGGGTTGGATGCAGTATTGCTAGAGCTTAGGGAAAAATTTCAAGATAAGGATAAACCGTTTAAGTGGCAGGTTTGGAAAGGGGAGAAAAAGGAGAAAAAGCCTGCTGAGAAGAAGGGGAAAATTTCTATGCTTGATCTTGGAAAGGGCTTGAAGATATAAAATTTATCCCTTATAATTCTTTCATGATTTCAAGAAATGATCTGTGTTGGTGCAAAAGTGGCAAAAAATGGAAAAAGTGTCACTATCCTGAAGAAGCGGTACTCTCTTCGTTTGAAGAAAAGGCTGCCTTTTATAAAAAACGTTATAATATTATCTTAAAAACTCCAGAGCAAATCGAAGGAATACGTAGAAGTTGTAAACTTTCAGCTCAAATTCTAGATAAACTTTGTAAGGCAGCAAAAGAAGGGGTGACCACCTTAGAGCTTGATGCTTTAGCAAGAAAACTCCATAAAGAAGCAAATGCAATCCCAGCCCCTTTAGGTTATGGGGATCCTCCTTTTCCAAAGGCGATCTGCACCTCTTTAAATGAGGTCATTTGTCATGGAATTCCTGATAGTCGCCCTTTGCAAAACGGGGATATTTTGAATATTGATAATACCAGCATTTTAGATGGTTATTATGGCGATTGTAGTAAAATGGTGCATATTGGAGAAATTTCTGAAGAAAAAAGACGCGTTTGTGATACGGCTAAACGATGTTTGGATGCAGCCATTGCCGTGGTTAAACCAGGGGCTCTTTTTTATGAAATTGGTGATGCAATATCTTCTGTTGCTGAAGCTAATAATTGCTCAGTTGTCTATCAGTTTGTCGCCCATGGGGTAGGTATTTATTTTCATGAAGAGCCTCAGATCTGTCATCATAGAAATAAAATGAACATCCCTATGGAAGAGGGGATGACCTTTACTATTGAACCTATGATCAATGCTGGTCTTAAAGAGGCTGTCATTGATGAAGACGATGATTGGACTGCAAGAACTATTGATGGTAGAGCCTCTGCTCAGTGGGAGCATACCGTTCTTGTAACAAAAGATGGCTGTGAAATTCTTACTATTTGTTAGAAACAATAATTTTATTATTGTTTAGTAGACAATAGATAAGCCTTTAAGAAGCATTTCAATGGCAATCATGATCAAGATTAGTCCCATAAGACGCTCAATGGCAGAAAGACCTCGTTTATCAATCCATTTAGAAAGTTTTCCTGCAAGCATTAAAATGATTGTTGATGCCAGCCAGCTTAGAAAAATTGCCGATACAAGAGTTGTATAAGAGATATTCTGATGTGAGTAGATCATCACTGTGGCTAAAATCGCAGGACCTGCAATAAGTGGTATTGCAAGAGGAAAGATTAAAGGCTCACCTTCAAAGTAAAATTGGTCGCTATCTTTTTTCGGAAAGACCATATTAAGTCCAATGATAAAAAGAACCACGCCACCGCATAAATGCATAGATTTGGTCGATATGCCGAGAAAGGAAAAAAATGCATTTCCAAAGAAGGCAAACAGGAGAATGATGATAAGAGATATCACCATTTCACGTAAAATAATACGTGTTTTTCTCTTCTCATCGATATTTTTTAAAATAGAGAGATAAATTGGAATATTGCCAAAAGAATCCATTAATAGAAATAGGGCAAAAGCTATGGAATATACAGATGTGTTCATACCCCTATTATACAAAAAAAGGCTAATATTTCAAACGAGTTTCTTTGAGTAGTATTTGGTATTTTTTATAAATGTCTCTATTGAAAATAATAAATCTTTAGAAAGATTAGGAAGGATCAGTAAAGTCTCTTCATTCTTTGCAAAGCCTGCCATGGACCAATTAAGCGATCCTAGAATATAGGTATCATCAATTAAAGCACACTTATGATGATGTAGTCCACCTTTGGCTCTTGTATAGAGGGCAATATTTGCCTCCTTAAGACGTAGCATTGCCTTCTTACAAGAGCCCTTGATCATTGCTGAATCTAAAAACACTTCAACATGGACCCCTCTTTGAGAGGCTTTAATCATTTCATCAATGATTTTAGTGTGAGTTAATGCATACATCGAAATAATGATTCTGGTTTTTGCTCCCGCAACATGTGATATTAGATTAGTAAAGGCTTCAGTTTTTTGATCAGGGAGTGAGTAAAAGGCGATTTTATCAGTTTTAAGACTTTGGTTTGATAAAACTGAAGAGATAAGATCTTTGTCATAAAAGCCAAAAATTTGATTACCATGAAAGGAAAGGGAAGCTTTTGTACAATTAGCAGAGCCTATATAGAGCTCTTCATCGTCAATAATTAAAATCTTTTTATGATAAAGGCCAGAAATCTTTTTCCGATTCATTCGTTCTTCTAAAGAGTTATGATCGGTGACTTTTACTCCTTCTAAACGCTTTTTTTCTAAAATATTCTTAATATCTGGATCAGAAATTCCGTAGGAGGATAAGTAAATACTTTTTTTTGCTTTTTTTAGAATGGAGCAGTATAGATACTTTAAATCCGCCCCAGATTCTTCAAAATAAGACACGACTTGATGCTTATTTGTTGGCGTTTCAATCCAAATGGATTGATAAATATAGTAAGATAAAAGCCCGCACCAAAGAATAATCGATGGAAGAAGGGCTTTTGATAAACCCTTATTTATGATGCGTTGCTAGCTTTAACAGCTGCAGCTCTTGCTGCTTTTCTGCGCATTCTTCTTAATACTTGATCAATACCCACTTTGTCGATGATGCGTAGTCCGTGAGCAGATACTTTTAATGTAATAAATTTTTGTTCTTCATGAGACCAAATTCTTTGCTTCATGATATTGATTCTGTGTTGTCTTTTGGAAGATCCAGTGATGTTTAGACCAATTCCGCCTTTGTACTTAGCAATACCACGAGTATTATATGTTCTTCCTTTTCCAAATCTCTTGCTTGTAATTTCACATTTTCTAGACATTATTGACTCCCTATAATTTTGGGGATAACAATACACTACTTTCCTTTTTTACACAAGGATATCCTACAATAAGTAGGTTTTTTTTCACTGATTATAACCTTTTGAAATTTTTAATATAACTAACTTATAATTAAATTTTTCTATACTGTTTTTTTCAAAAGAAGTAGACAGTCACCAAATATTTGTATATGATAGACTCTATGGAAATTTCAGACTCAAAAGAAAGTGTTTCAAAAAGCGCGATGCATTTTTTGACAGGAACATTTATGAGCCGGTTGACAGGCCTTATCAGGGACCTATCTATGGCATTTTGTTTTGGGGTAACTCCTGCTGTGGGAACTTTTTTAATTGCATTTCGTCTTGCAAATTTAATGAGACGGTTATTTGGTGAAGGGGCTTTGCTTAATGGCTTTATTCCATTTTTTGAAGCCAAAAGACGCAAAGATCCAAAAGAGGGGGCTTACTTTTTTAGAGATATCTTTTGGTCACTATCCATTGTTCTTTTACTTGTTGTTGGTTTTTTAGAAGCTTTGCTAATTCCACTTTATTTTTCAAATTTTTTATCCCCAAGTATTTCTGATATTATCTATTTGCTCATTATTCAAACACCCGGACTTATTTTTATTTGTTTGTTCGGCCTTGCAATGGCTTTATTACAATGTGAGAAAAATTTCTTTATTCCAGGAGTTGCCCCCGTTGCATTTAATATAATATGGATTGGAGCTGTTTGGATTGTTCGCAGGTTTACCCCTATGAATGCAATGGCAGGGTTATCTTTAGCAATCGTCCTTGCTTTTGCTCTTCAACTGATCGTAACGTTTCCTGCGGTAAAAAAATATGTTAAATCTCTAATAACGGGAAAAGAGTGGTTCAAACCTAAATTATTTGGAAAAGAGCTTAAGCTAATCATTTCTCCTATTTTCTATGGGGTAATTGGGGTAGCTGCGGTTCAAATTAATAGTTCCTTTGACATTTTGATGGCCAGGTTTATCTCTGAATCAGGACCTGCACTTTTAAGTTATGCCAATCGTGTGCAACAACTACCTATTTCACTTTTTGCAATTGCTATTTCATCAGCTTTGATGCCGCCTCTTTCTCGAGCTATTAAAAATGATCAATTTGATGAGTATCGCTCACTTTTAATGTATGGGATGACTCGTACCTATGCCCTTTTATTCCCTGGAATGGTTGCAATTTTTGTCTTAGGGCTTTCCTCTATTAATCTTTTATATGGTCGCGGTCAATTTACATCTACTGCTGTCTACGGCACAACTCAATGTCTTTGGGCTTATGGTTTAGGGCTTATTCCAGTAGCTTTTATTTTACTTCTTGCCCCTGCCTATTACTCTAGAAGAGATTACAGAACTCCGATGATTGCCTCGTTAATTTCTGTTGGGGTAAATATTTTCCTAAATATGGTTTTGATCTTTATCTTTCATCTTTCACCTATTGCCATTGCGATATCAACCAGCATCACTGCCTATGTAAATCTTTGGTTTTTGTTAAAAAGATTAAATATCGATGTGTTTTATAAGATGAAAAAGTCATTTCTCAGTGTTGCAATTGCCTCCTTATCGGCAGGGATTGTAACAGGAGCTATTGCCTATTTTCTATTTGCTGATCCATCTATTTCTCTTTTATTTGGACAGCCCTCTGTAGATCTCATGAGGGACTTTGGATCACAGTTTACACGCTTTTGTACACTTACATTTATCTATGGTGTCTCTTTCTTTGCCTTTGCCTTTTTATTTAAAGCAGAAGATGCCATGCAGCTTTTAAGTGGCTTATTTCCTAAGAAGGAAAAAGACATTTCCTAACAAAATGGGGAATGAGGAAGTATTTCTTTAAAATGTCCTTTCAATGAGGCTGGAACGATTTCATCCACCCCATTTTTATCATACATCAAAAAGTACATGCAAGAGAACATGATCCCTAGTGCAGGGGATATGATGGCAATTGTTAAAGCAATTAGGCAAACAATTGATCGCTTAACTGCAAGAGCTGATTTTTTTAATGAGTTTAAAAGCCATTTTGAGCGAAATAAGGTAAGTACATTTAACAGTAATTTCATGGAAAATAAGGCAAGAGAAAGTGCTCCCCAAAGAAGATCAGCAAAAAGAAGGCATAGGAAAAAAAGACGGGCAAAAAACGCAGATAAAAAGGCATCTTTTTTTGAGGCCGGATCTTGGATATAGTTATCCCTATGAGATCCTTTTTCTCTGATAGATGAAGAAAAAGATTCCCCTTCATGGCAGTCATTTGTGTTTTCTGCATAATCAAATATGTTGTATATTGTCATACTTTATTTTCCTCGTTTAGTTCTTTTTCTTTTTGCAACACTTTATTGATCCCGTTTCGCGCTGCAATAGCATACATTTCCGCATATGTCGGAAAGTTAAAAACATGATCTACAAAATACTGGATTTTGGCATTTAATGAAATCGCAAGTTGTGCAATATGGATCACCTCAGCCGCTCCGCGCCCAATTATATGGGCTCCAAGCAGAGTAAAATTTTTTCGATCGAACAATAATTTGCACAATCCTGTCTTATTTCCAGTGATTGCGCATCTGGAAATTTCGTAAAAATAAGCCCTACCTACCTCATAGGGGATGTTTTTTTCCTGTAAACTCTCTTCTGTCTCTCCAATATAGGAGATTTCTGGGATGGTATATATGCCGTAAGGGTAAAGGCTCATCGCTTTACAACTATTGTTAGAAAAGGCGCAATTTGCTGCATATACCCCTTGTATATAACTTGTAGAAGCTAAAGTAGGACCGCCTATTACATCACCGATTGCGTAAATATTAGGGGTGCTTGTTTGAAAGCTCTTTGACACTTCAATATATCCGCTTTTATTTAAAGAAAGATGGGCTTTTTCAATGGATAGGTTAGAAATATTTGCAGATCTTCCCGCTGTAACAAGTACCATTTCAGCCGAGATTTTTGTTCCATCTGAAAAAAGGACATTTACATGATCGCCTTCAACATTTATAGCGCTATATTCTTTTTCTCTCACGAATTCAAGGTTATTTTCTTCTAACGCAACTTGTAGGTGAGCTCCAATTTCTTTGTCTAAAAAGGACAGTAGCCGTTTCTTTTTATCTACTAAAGTGACCTTTACGCCAAGAACACACATCATACTGGCATATTCACAACCTGAAACTCCAGCTCCCACTACGATCAAAGATTTTGGAATTTTATGGATAGATAAAAAATCTGTGGTTGTTAAAATCTTAACCCCATCAAATTTCACATCAGAGGGCTTTTTCGGAGAGGATCCTGTGGCAAGAAAGATCTTTCCCCCTTGTAGCATTTTTGTTGTCCCATCGTGTAATAAAACCTCAATATGGTGGGGATCTTTAAAGGTTGCATGCCCAAGGAGAATGTGAATATGGTTTTTTAAAAGCGAGTCTAAAAGAGTCTCTTTTAGGTGATCTTTTACCCAATTGATCCTATGTTTCAGATCTGTAATAGATATTTCTTTACGATTTAATATCGAATGATCTTTTGTATAAAACCCTTTATTTTGATAGTTGGTTAATTCTAAAATTGCCTCGCGAAGGGTTTTGGAGGGGATGGTTGCAGTGTGTAATGATGACCCCCCAATATCCCAGCTTTCTATGATCACAACCTTTTTGCCCATTTTAGCAGATGCAATAGCCGCTTTTTGTCCTGCAGGACCTGAGCCAATTATTATTGCATCATAGTTATCCATAAATATTGCCAAATAAACTTGGGTGTAAAATTTTTTTTTTACACTTTTTAGATTCTTTTTACAAGAGAAAAGCACTTTAATTAATGCTTGTCGGTGTATTTACCTGTGTTTCCAGGTTGTATGTGAAAATTTTCTTTGGATTCTTTTGGTTCATTGGGTATTTTATGCTTTCGATAATAGGCAAATAGGGTTAATAAAGCAGCAATTATTGCAGAATAGTAGAAAAGACCGACAGGACCAAAGATTAGAAAAAATAAAGGGGTGATTAAAGGGCCGACAATACAACCAAAGCCAAAGATTAATAAAGCTGCAGCAATGACTGAGGTGATACCGGCAGAGGAGAAAAAATCGCAGCAGTAGGTAATAGTAATTGGATAAAGAGTAAACACAAACCCGCCATAAAAGAAAAGAAGGATAAGCAGCAGTGAAAAAGAATAAGATGGACTAAGTACTAATATAAAAGATATAAGAGATGTTAAAATGGATACTAACAGTATAATCAACCTCCGCTCAAAGAGGTCGGAGAGTTTACCAATAGGCCATTGAAGTGCCATACCACCAAAAATGGTAGTTGCCATGATAATGGATATCTGGCTTAAGGAAAATCCAGAGTCTTCAGCATAGACGGGCCCAAGAGCGTAAAATGAGCTGATGAGAAGTCCAGAGGTAAGTACTCCAAAAAAGCCAAGTGGAATTTTTTTAAGGATATAGAAGACATTGATATAGTGAGATTCAGTAAGTGTAGGGGCGGCAGCTTTCATCATACAGACAGGTAGAATGGATGCAGTACAAAAGATTAAGGCTAAGTTATAAGGCATTGTTGAATCTAAAGGGACGGTAATAATTCCAAATTGTCCAATACACATGGCTATGTATAATGCAATCATATAGACAGATAGTATAACCCCTTGAGTTTTAGGAGAGGCAAGCAGTAGCAACCAACTTTCAATGACGATAAATATGCCCGATACTGCAGCACCAGTAATAAAGCGTAAAACTACCCATAAGTAAGAAGGGTCTGAAAAACTTTGTATCATGATAGAGCATCCTGCAACAGCGGCAAATATGCAAAACGATCGAATATGTCCTTTCTTCTGTATAATCTTTTCAAGATATACCGCTCCAATCATCATACCAGTGTAATAGGCAGAGTACAATCCACCGGTAATAAAGGAATTAAAACCATCACTTGTCATCTTTAAACTGACAAAGGTATTAAAATAGCTGATGCCTAACATGATGATTACAAGCGATAACATAGGGGCAATCGTGATTTTTAAAACATCTTTCATAAGTTAATTGTACTTCTTACTGGTAAAGATGTAGAGCTTTTTCTGCATGAACTAGGGCAATTGCCGCTGAGTTTAAGTGGGTATCGGAATAAATGGGTTCTGTTAAATGCTTTTGGGCTAAAGAAAGAACTGTGTGAAGAAGTTTTGCTGATGTTAAAATTGGCAATGCAATAAGCTCTTCAGCAGACATTTTATAGTAAGCGGTATAGGCGTCAAAAAATGCCATTTCTTTGGTCTCAATGTTTTCTGTGGATGAAAAGTAGAGGGATTTGACAACTGCTGTTAGATCGTAAACCAGAAGGTCTATTTGCATGTTATGATTTTGCAAGACACCTGACACTTTATTTTGTCTGAATAAAACGTTATTTGGAAATAAATCTGTATGGATAAGACCTGTGGGTAAAAACAAAGGCCATTTTTGTTCAATAATCGTTAATATCGATTCCATCGATTCAAAAGATTCAGGAAGGTAACTTTTTAAACTCTCATAGTTTTCTCTTAAAGAGAGAATTAGAGGGATCTTTTCCATCATAGCGGGTTTATAATCCTTAGATAGGGTGTGCATTTTCCCTAAAAATTCACCAAATGCTTTATATTCTTGGGCGCCCCATTCTTTAACAATTTTACCCTCACAAAAGGTCCAAATACCGCAAAAGCCCTGTCTTGTATGGTTAAATGAGGCAAGGTAAGAAAATGGTAAGCCTGCATTTACTAAAAATTTTGTAGCCTTTTTTAAAAAAGTGAGGTGTTGTAAGTTCACGCCATGTTTGTAGGTAATGCAAAGAGCTGACTTCTCTTCATAGATTGTTTTTTCAATTTTTTGAAAAAAGTTTTCCTTGATAAGATTTTTTTGTATCGATACCGGAGCTCTTTTCCAAGTTCTGCGTCTTTCCGAAAGAATGCTCATAGAAACCCCAATTGTTAAGGTATTTTAAAGATCGTCTCCTCCTATCTTTCATGACGGAGGTTCTTGAACCCTTCATACACGAATATTTTCAAAAATCAAGTTGTTTTTTAACTTTTTTTTGAGTATGGTTCGTTTATGAAGTTTCTTTTTGTTTTTCTTACTTTAGGATCAATGCTTTTAGGTCATCAAACCCCTGCTGAAAAATCTATTGAAAGGGCTGATAAATTACTGGCAGAATCAGATGACCCTTTAACTCCTGCACAAAAATCAGTTTATAAAGTAGAGCAGCAGTACAGTCAAACGCGTGTTACTATAAAAGAAATTCTTTCCGGGGGAAGAATTGTGGTCCTTGATGATAATTCAAGATGGATTGTTAAACCAAGTGACTATATCTTTTCAGGGGGGTGGCTCTCTCCTGCCTATGTTCGGATAAAATTAGATGGGCTTTCTACCGATGAGTATCCTTATACTATGAGAAATTTAAGCACAAAACAAACCATACGTGTCCAAAAGCTCTAATTGAGAAGGGATGCAGTTTTAAGCATTAAGCTGAGCTCTTTAAGGCAGGTAGGATTGTGATTTTCCTTTTCAAGGAGGAATTTTAGGCTGCCATAATGACGTTTTGCAATCGCTGGTTTTAGTCGAACAAAATTTAGATGGGTAAGGTAATATTCAACGATGGGGTTTGTGGAGTCAACTTCATGGTATTTATTTAAAACTTCAAGGGCCTCTTTTTTTCTTCCAAGTTGTAGCCAGGTAACGGCTAAGTGAAAAATTCCATCACGAAATTTTGGGTAGTTTTTTAATACAGCTTCTAGTTCACGTTGTTTTCTAAAGATTGATTCTCTTGTTTCATTGACATGATCATAGATGACTTCTAATCCCTTTTCATCGACATAGCCGTTAAGGTAATCTTCAATCAAGGTATTTACCATAATTGATCCTTCTATTTTTTGCCCTTTGACCCTTTTTAGGTAAAAATCTGCCTTTTTCTTATCCCCTTTCATCAGGTAGTTATAGCCAAGGAAAGTCTCTGTAAGGGGGTCATCAGGGATAAAAGCTAATGCCTTTTGGTATTCTTCAATCGCTCGATCATGGTTTTTTGCCTGCCAAAATACAGAGGCGCCGTTTATATGGTGCAAGCCAACTACTTGTTTTAATGTCTTATGCTCTATCGATTTTGTTTGAATGCTTAAGTAGTGTTCTGTAGGCACATGGATACCGCGAGCTGTTGTCTCTATATTTAGTGTTTCCCCATTTTTTGAAGTATAGCTTAAATAGATGTGACCTGGGGGAGTGCAAATGGTAAGATTTAGACCCAGCCTTTGTGCAATACTTAAATAGAGGATAGAAACCCCCAAACAAACACCATGATGGCTATCTAAAATGGAGGGTAAAAAGGTGTATTCGTCCACATCTTTTATCCATAAAGAATGAGGCGGGAATCTAAAGAGCATTTCGTAGAAAATAAAATAGGAGATTTTTTCAATGATCTGCTCATCTGTTGGATTTTTGTCTAACCGAGAAAGGATGGAGAGGGCAAAAAGATCAAGAGTTGCTTCATAGCTTTCAATCACATCCATCTGGTTTTTACCATACTGGGAAAGAAAAATAGCACGAGATAAATCTACCTCTTCTGAAGGTAATGCTAAAACCTCTTCAGTGGAGGTGGCACTATGCCCCTTTAGCGAACGATGTTTCAAATGATCTGAAATATGTGTGATAAATTCTATTTGCTCTTTTGTAAGCTTTGGCAGGGATTCTTCGGGCTGCTTAGTAAGGGCTGCTAAAAAGGTGTCCAGGTTCATTCTGTGAAAAAGGGGGATATTTTGCAGTTGAATCGGTTTTTCTCTATGCTTATCAATTAATGCAAATGCATTTGAAAGAGCTTTTTTGCCATATTCATTATCTTTATGCAAATGATAAAAGGCAAAAAGCTTTGATAGACACTCAGGATCTTGTAAGCTATATAACGCTTCGATCTCTTCATTTTTAGCATGAAGAGAGGAAATGGAAAAAAGAATAAGGAAAAAAAGTCGCTTCATAAAAAAATATTACTATAATGGGGAGTTATGAAAAAGAAAATTCCAATTTCCTCCTATAGACTTCAGTTATCTGACACCTTTGGTTTCAAAGAAGCAATAGATTTGCTCCCTTATCTAGTAGAACTTGGGGTGGAAATGGTTTACACGAGCCCTTATTTTGAGATTGTTAAAAACTCTCATAATTCGTATATGATTACATCGACAAGCCATATTGCTAACGAACTAGGTGGGGAAGAGCTTTTTATAGAATTTTGTAAAAGCTGTAAACGTCATGGACTTATGCATATGATGGACATTGTTCCAAATCACATGGCGGCAAATAGGGAAAATCCTTGGTGGGATGATGTGATAAAAAATAATGAGCACTCAAAATATGCCTCATTTTTTGATATAGATTGGCAATGGGGCAATGGAGCTATTGTTTTACCATCTGCTGAGAAAAATATTCATGAAAGTATTAACTATCGCCGATTTTTCGATATATGTGAAATGGTAGGGTTAAAGATGGAAAATGAGGATCTTTATGAACTTTATTTTTCTAAGATTTTTGACTATGTAGAAAAGGGGTGGATTGAGGGATTTCGAGTCGATCATATAGATGGGTTAAAATTTCCAAAAAAGTTTTTGGAAAAGATCCATAAAAGATTTCCTCATTTGTATGTGATTTTAGAGAAAATTCTTACCCCCGATGAACTAATCCCTGAGGGGTTTATCTGTGATGGCACTGTTGGATATGATGTCTTAAATTTACTAAATCAGGTAATGGTTGATGGTAGAGGTGAGCAAAAAATCACTCAATTGTATGAAAAGGTGAAAGAAGAAGAGGTTGATTTAGCAGAGATTAAAATTGCCTATTTAAATCGTTACTTAATTAGTGAAATGAATAGATTCTCAAAAGCTTTTGGAGTAGAAAAAGAGGAGCTTCTTCTATTTTTAGCTCATTTTCCCGTTTATCGAACTTATGTGGATGAAAAGGTAGCAAATGTGGATAAAAGACTAATTCAGCAGGCAGCAAGATTTACAAAAGGAACGTTTTTTAAAACAGAGGTGTTAAAACCAGAGCATCGAGATACATGGTTAAAGTTACAACAGATCCTTCCTGCTGTGTTTGCCAAAGGATATGAGGATACATTTAACTATCGCTATTTAAGGCTTACCTCTTTAAATGAGGTGGGGGGAAATTTAACCACTTTTTCTATACCCAATGAAATCTTTCATGAGCGGATTATCCAGTTGTTTACCCATTTTCCAAATACGATGCACACCTTATCTACCCATGATACTAAAAGATCATTAGATGCAAGGATGAGAATTCATGTCCTATCTGAAATGGTGGATGAGTTTAAGATCCATTTATCTTTTCTTCCTGAATTTGAAAGCAAGAGGATGAGGTATTTTTTCTTTCAAACATGGATAGCCGTTTCTGAAAAAAAACGATTGATTTCTTACATGATCAAAGCTGCTTGCGAAAGTAAGTATTATAGTGATTATCTTAACCCAAATTATTCTTTTGAAAAGAAAATGACTGCTTGGATTGAATCAGTGCTCGATGATCAAATTCTTATGAACAAATTAACGCCTTTTAGAGAGCGCGTAATAAAAGCTGCGGAAATGAAAAGCATTGCCTCCCTTGTTTTACAAATGGGCCTTTTTGGTGTGATGGATATTTATCAAGGGGAGGAGTTGATCAATGCCAATCTTGTCGATCCGGATAATCGTCGCCCTGTTGATTTTACTCTACGTAAAAAATGTTTGAAGGATAACTCTTCTTTAAAAATGAATGTACTGACCAAGGGATTACATTTTAGAAAAGAGCATAGAGACCTTATTTTACATGGAACTTATGAACCGATAGAAACAAATGCCCATAGATTAGGATATAGGCGATCCTATCAAGGGAAAGAGCTTATTGTAGTTGTCAATAAGTTTGAAAATTTCGACCCCATCATTATAGAGGGAAGAACCTCTATTTTTTCAAATACGCTTCCTTTTCATCTTTCAATAGGTTAATCATCAATTCTTTTAAAGAGGTATGAGTTAACAGAGTTTCTAAGGAAGGTTTCATCCGATAACACCAGTTGGTGGGTAAAATAGTACCTGGTTGATTAATCCGTTCATCCTTAGGACTTTTCCATACTAGATCATCAAATAGCGCAAGGTATTCAGAAAGTAAATTGATATGAAATAATGAGCCTGACTGATGACTATCTTTAAGCATTTGATAACGTAGCTTATCTGTGAGTTTATTTTCGTAGATCATTCCATGACCTTCACAAAAGTGGCGTACCTCTTCTTTATTATTTTTCCACCACTGCGTAAGGGTTTCACTATCGTGAGTAGATACTGTAGTTAGACTAAATGGGTTGTATTCACTATAAGGGGTGAAGGAGTGATCGCCGAAATGATCCCTCTCCCATCTTGGGATGATAATTCCTGGGATAGCCTGGTTTGAAAGCGACTTTCTGATATATTCAATATCGACTCCAAGATCTTCCCCGATGGGAAGCATTGAGGTGTAAGAGGTGAGTTTTTCTAAAATTCGCTCACCTTGCATGAGGGCAAGGGGTGGGCTATTTGGGATAAAGGATCCTTTGTTACTGCGTTTATTTCTTGGGATAGCATAAATGCGGTAAAGTCCGATGATATGATCAATACGGAACATATGATAAAACAAAGAGGCTGTTTTTAATCGATCTTGCCAAAAGCTGTAGTGAGTCTCTTCCATATGACTCCAGTTATAAATGGGAAAACCCCAATTTTGCCCTTTTGGAGTGAATATATCAGGGGGTGATCCAGCACAATAGGCAAGGTTAAAATTTTCTCTCCCACTCCAAACATCAAGACTTTCTGGGCTGATAAGAATTGGAATATCTCCTTTTAGGAGCACCCGTTTATGACCGGCATACTTCTTTACCTCTTCTAGTTGAGTGAAGGATAGAAATTGTAAAAAAATATAAAAGTTTATTTCAAAAGATTGCTCATGGATAAGCTGCTTTTTATGGGTGTGGGTGATATCTTGATGTTTTTTGTCCCAAGAAAACCAACCTTTATGATGATACTGATCTTTCAAGTATTTAAATAAGCCATAGTCGAAAACCCATGGATGCTGCTCAATAAATAGAAGATAAGGCGAGGTTTTTTCAAAATGATTGAAGTACTTTTTATAGTAAGTAGTTAAAAAGGCAAGTTTAGCTTTAAGGGTTTCATGGTAGTTAATTTTTTCCTTAGGCTTTTTAAATTCCTTTAGCTTTTCCTTTAATTCATTATCATTTTGTACAAAGGGAAGATCATAAAGAGAAAGATAGATAGGATTTAAAGCTTGGGATGATACAGCATTGTAGGGACTTGTTTCAAAACCTGAGTCGTTTAGAGGTAAAAGTTGAATCACACCAAAGGAGATAGAGGAGCAAAAATCGATCAAAAGTTTTAAATCTAAAAATTCTCCGATTCCACAGCTTTGCTTACTGTGAATCGAAAATAGGGGGATATTGATTCCATGATGGTGTTGTATCCCAATTTTTTCCCAAGCTTTTCTTACATTACTTTGTTTAATTCTTGCCTGTATAGTTTTCATTAGAACCCAAACATTCCTTTACCAGATAATCCAGTTTTTTTAGGGAGTTCATCATCAGGACAAGAGCGTCCTTCTTCAATTGCATCCATCCACTTTTTAGCTCTGCTGGTTAAGTGTTTCATCACCTTGATCATTTCATCTACAGATGTCCCTTGAATAAATAGTTTACTATGCAGAATGAGTGCATTTTCTCTTCCTGCATAAGATAAAATTCCAGGATTAATATTGATCAAAGAGTTTGCTTTTAGTGCATCTTTTAAAATATTTTCTCTAAATTTTCCTGGGGGAAGTTCAGCAATAGTTGCACCAAGAATCATGAACTCTTGTACAGAGTCAGGTTCAATGTGAAATTTTACCCGCTTTTCTACAATTAGGGTTACTACATTGTTTAAATCAGGAAAGATATCTGCTTGTAATCGATCTGAAAGTTCTGCGATCAATTCTTTAAATCCTGCCATGGATCTCCTTATTCAACTGTGTCTTTATCCGACCAACCCTTCTTCATTTCCTCTTCCTCTTCCTCTTCTTCTTCTTCCTCTTCTTCTTCTAAAAGATCATCTAATTCACTGATAGTTTCAATTAAAGACATAAGAAGATCACCACGATGCTTTACATTAGAAAAAAGCTTTGGGGAAACCCCTCTTAGGGCATCTCTATATTGCGTATAGATGATAATTTGTGCAAGGATTTCATCATCGATACCAAGTTCTGTTCCTATGCGAAGAACTTTATCGGGGGAGGGGTATCTTTCTTGGATAAACTTTGAAAAAAGCTTGGCAAGAAGTTCAAAGGTGAGCTTTTTAGGTATGGCCAAATTTTCTCTTGCCAAACTCTCTTTGATCATTCTCATTCTTCCTAAGAAAAAGCGATAAATGCCTAAAATTGCTTGCATCTTTCTTGTCTCAGAAAACAGTCTAGTAAGTTCTGAGTTCGGAATAGAGGGACCTTTAGATTTCATATCGCTTCCAAGAGAATGCAAGAGGAAAGCCAGCACTTTTTTCATGTTGTTAAAATCATAGGCTTCATTGAGTTCATCAAATAAAGTTGTCGGATCTTTTGGCTCTTTAGTCACTTCACGGTACAAATCACGTAAAGAACCGGTTGTTCCGAGCCCTTGCTGCGCAAATTCTTTTGCCACCTCATTAATATTTCTTCCAGATTTAACTTCCCGTTCATGACGCTCATTTAGAAGCATTCGAGCCTTGCGGATATTTCTTCCAAGATTCATGTGAGGATTGGTAGTCTGCTCTAGGAATTTTAACGCCTCATCGGCAAGATATTCATCTTTATAATACTGCCTTACTTTTTCATAAATTGTTTCGGCATCATCGGTCTCTTTAATATCTGCTTTTAACCCAAGTAGAGCTCTATGATTGATCTCAGAATTTTTTTCTTCAAGGGCTTTTGCAAGCTTTGTGACATCATCGATGAGTTTTAATGCAATGGTCTCATCCATTTCACTTTCTTCTGATTCTTTAGTAGGATTTCTCCGTAAGTGATCATCAAGCTTTTTAAAATCTTGTGTTAGAAACATAGGAGTAAACAGGGCATCATCCCCAGATTCCATTAATGATTCTGTATTAGTCGCCTCTATATCTAATTCCAGCTCTGCTTCAAGAGCCTGCTGAATGTTTTTAGCAGATGAGCTTGAGCTTGAAGAACTTATTCCCGGTACGTGCGAACCATCAGACATTTACATCTCATTTTTTTTAAGGTTATACGATTTCTATTAATAAAAATAGGATACTGAAAGTTAATTTGGAAGTAAAAGAATACAACCTGTTTAACTTACTTAAAATGATTAACTTAGCTGAATTCTTCCAAGAGGTTGAATTCTAATTTCAGGAACAATTTCTTGAGTAGATAACACCGCATAGTCAGGAAATTCTCCTTCGATCAACTTTTTCACAAACCTTCGAACATCAATAGCAGTAAGTACGACAGGGGAGATACTTCCTGGTAAGGTAGGCTTTATTGTATTTCTTATAGCTTGTAAGATGAGCTGGATAGAGTCAGAATCAAGACGAAGAAATGTCCCTGAGGAGGTCTCTGTGATGGCTCCACGAATCATATCTTCAATTTCAGGTTCTAAAAGATATACTGGAAGGATAGATTGTCCTTTAGAATATTTGTAGCTAAGATATCTTTTTAGAGAAGTTCTTACATATTCAGTAAGTAAAATGGTATCTTTTTCACTTTGGGCCCATTCACTTAATGCCTCAAGAATAGTTCGAAGATCTTTTATAGAGACTTGCTCTTGGATAAGTCTTCTAAAAATATCTGTAAGCTTTTGTAAAGGTACAAGTCTTGATACCTCTTTAACAAGATCTGGGAAGTTCTTTTCGATAAATTCTAAAATAGCACGAACTTCTTGAATTCCTAAAAACTCACTTGCATATTGTCTATAGAAATAGGAAAGGTGTAAAATGACCACATCCAAAATTTCCCAATATTTAACCCCTGCTTTATCAAGAATAGGTTTGTATTCTTTATTTACCCAAAGGGCAGGTTGGTTCATAATATTTTTCGATTTTGTAAAGGGAATATTATACCGGTGAAGATTTTTTTCTGTCTCAGAGGTAAGCACATGATCACGAATAACCTGTCCACGCATTAAAGGAACCTCATTTAAGTAGATCCCATATTCATCAGCACCAAGACTTGGAGCCTCTGTTCTTACGTGTACACCTGGAAAACGTATACCTAAATCTTGGTAGAGGGCAGCGCGCATTTTTGGGATCTTTTCTTCGATAAAACGGCCCCCTTCGCGATCTTTTTTAACCAAGTCTGCAATAATTGCTCCTGTTTCTAAAATTACAGGAAGAGTTAGGGCATATTCATCTCCACCACCTCGAATTACAGTAGCACCATCTGCCCCTGTTTCCATCACAGATCCAGCCCCAGCAGCTGCCATGGCGATTTTTCTTTTTGTGATAATATGTTTTGTAATACCAAATGCAAGGAGCGATCCGCCAAGAGTAAGGAATAAATAGGTAGGAAATCCAGGGACAACACCTATTCCAATAATCATCATACTTGCGATCATTAAACCTTTTGGATGTTGAGATAATTGTTGAGAGATATCGCTACCTACATTGGAATCATCCCCAGAGGATACACGAGTTGTCACAATACCTGCAGAAAGAGAGATGATAAGGGATGGAATTTGAGATACAAGACCTGAACCAATAGATAGTAGGGTGTAGGTATGGGCCGCTTGCATAGCGCTCATTCCATGCATAGTAATACCAATAATTAAGCCACCAATAATGTTAATCATGGCGATGATGATACCGGCAATCACATCCCCCTTAACAAATTTCATAGCTCCATCCATGGCTCCGTATAACTGACTCTCTTTTTGCAGGTTAAGACGAAGTAAACGAGCTTGTGTGGAGTCAATAATTCCAGAGCGCATGTCAGCATCAATACTCATCTGCTTACCAGGCATAGCATCAAGGGTAAATCTTGCAGCAACCTCTGCCACCCTTTCAGCACCCTTTGTCACAACGATAAACTGCACGATGGTGATAATTAAAAAGATGATACCACCGACAACAAAGTTTCCTCCCACTACAAGGTTTGCAAAGGCAAAAATAACCTCTCCTGCATAGGCATGAAGAAGAATTTGCCTAGATGCTGAAATCTCAATACCAAGTCGAAGAAGGGTGGTGATCAATAAAATGGAAGGGAAAGAAGATAATTGAGTTGCTTTTGAAAGATATAGGGCAACCATTACAAGAATTAAAGCGGCAGTAAGGTTTAAAGAGATTAACACATCTAAAACTTCAGGGGGTAGGGGAAGAATGATCATGGCAATAATGACAAACACCATTAAAGCAAGCATCAAATCACTTGACCTGGAAACGGTATTAAGAACTTTTGAATGCTTAAAGAAATTTAAAATTTTATCTACTATATCACTCATTATTTAAAGATCTCCAATTTCTCTTTTTCCGTCTCTTTTTGTTCCAATTTAGCAATCCATTTTAAGATCTCTGCAATAGCTTCATAAGCCTCTTCTGGGATATAATTTCCAGATTGACCTTTGAAATAGAGCATATGGGCAAGCTCAACATTTCGCATCACAGGAATATCATTGTCCACAGCTACTTTTATGATTTCTTCGGCTACAATGTCAAGTCCCATTGTTACAATTTTTGGAGCAGGCTCATTATCGGCATCATATTCAATGGCAACTGCAATGTGCGTTGGATTGGTGATTACAGCCTTTGCCCGCTTAACAGATTTTGGACCATCTTGATAAGCAATCTCTTGGGCTATCTGACGTCGTCTACCTTTGATGTGAGGGTCTCCTTCAGAATCTTTATATTCTTGCTTTACTTGAAATTTTTCCATCTTCATTTCTTTAGCAAAATTCTTTTTTTGATAGATCAAGTCAAAAATAGCAACAGCAATAAAAAAAATCCCTACCCTTACCACTACTTTCTTTAAAAAACTTGCAAATACTGCAGCACTTACAGCAAGTGGTAATCCACATGTTGCGATGATTTCACCCAAACTACTATATACTACTGAATAGATAAGAGCAATAGCGCCGATGATTTTTAGAAGAGACTTGATCAACTCAACAAGAGTTTTCATCTTAAAAATGTTTTTTAAATTTGAGATAGGGTTGAGCTTTTTAATATCCAGTTTCATGGATTCAATAGAAAAGAGGGGGCCTACAATGATAAAGTTGACAAAAACCCCTATGACAGAAATTAAACCCATTAAAGGCAAAGAGGTGAAAAAAATAGTGCTCATGATACTAACCATAATCCCGCCCATTTTTTGCTGTAGCTGGTCATGATGTTGAATTAATGAAAACATCTCAAGAATGCAGGTGGTTAACTTATCATAGAAATAGGAGGAAAAGGTTAACACCCCAGCAATGGATACAATAAAAGTGAAGGCAGAAGGAAAGTCTTTAGACTTTGCTACCTGACCCTTTTTTCTGGCATCTCGAAGTTTCTTCGGTGTTGCCTTTTCACTTTTTTCTCCCATAACCATCCAATATGGATCATTTTTCTTATAATTTCCATGTTTTTATTTAAAACCTAGGTTTTTAGTCAGATAAATATTATAAGCTGATATAATTATAATTAAGGAAAAAAGGAGAAGGTCATGTGCGGTAATTGTAATGAATCAGATGATAGTAAAAATTTCTTAACCTCTTTAAAAGTGATTTTTAAATTTCTGTTTGGATGGATCAAAAAGTAGACATCTTGTGCTACTAATTTATTCCTCTAAGGTAAGACGAATTTAGAATATATATTACCACCCGCAAACTAAAGTTTGCTAGAGAACACAGAGATCACAGAGAAAAGCATAAATTCAAAATTCAGATTATAACAGGGAAAGAAGGATAAAAAATGCAGGTATCAATTGTTCCCCTCTGTGATCTTTGTGTTCTTTAGTGAGCAAAGCGAGCCGGTGGTCTAAAATCTGCAAACATCGGCTTTAGTTAATCAACGTTGTGTTCATTGAGTAAGGTTAAGGTAAGTGCTAATTTGTGAGAAATAAGATCACATCACCACTTTTAACGATGTAATCTTTTCCTTCAGCTTTTGCAAGACCTGCTTTCTTCGCTTCAAGACGATTTTTGTATTTTATCATATCTTTGAGCGACACAACCTCTGCACGAATAAATCCCTTTTGCAGATCGGTATGAATCTTTCCTGCAGCCTCTGGTGCTGTGGATCCTTTAACAATAGTCCATGCACGAGTCTCTTTTTCCCCAGTTGTATAATAAGTGATTAATCCTAACTGCTCAAAGGCAGTATGAATTAATTTGGTCAATCCCTTTTCCTCGAGTCCATAGGAGGAAAGATAGTCTTTGGCATCTTCATCTGATAGGCCTGCAAGCTCTTGCTCAATTTTTGCTGAAATACAGACAAGTCTGCAGTTTTGCTGATCGGCAAGGGTTTTTAGCTGTCTTGTATAGGCATTTTCTCCTGCGGCAAGATCCTCTTCAGAGATATTTGCCACATAAACCATTTGCTTGAGTGTAAGCATAGGTAGAATTTTAAGCTCTTCGAGCTCTTCTTTTGTTAAATCAAGGGTTCTAAGCGGCAACTCTTGTAATAGGTGGGCAATTACTTTATCAAGAATAGGAAGAATTGCAGGTTTATCTTTAGAGGAGCGATGTTTTTTAAAAAGTTTATCTTTAGCATTTTCTGCAACACCAAGATCAGCTAAAATTAGCTCTAGATTGATCGTATTGGCATCTGCAATTGGATCCACTCTTCCATCTACGTGAGTAATATTAAGGTCATCAAAACATCTAACAACGTGTACGATTAAATCTGTTTCACGAATGTTAGAAAGAAATTTGTTACCTAACCCTTCTCCTTTAGAAGCACCTTTCACAAGTCCTGCAATATCAATAAATTTAATAGAGGCATAAACAAGTTTTTCACTTGAGGAAAGGCTGGAAAGAATCGCAATATTTTTATCTGGAACATCAACAATGCCAGTATTTGGCTCAATAGTGCAAAAAGGAAAATTGTTTGCAGCAATCATCATTTTTGTTAGTGCATTAAAAAGAGTAGACTTTCCAATATTTGGTAAACCCACTATCCCACATGAAAGATTTGTTGACATATCACCTCTTTTTCTGAGTTTAGTTTTGAATTAATAGTTCATCGAGAGGATAGTTTAATAGATCTTCCATTTGATAGCAATTTTCAAGTAAATAAGACCCAGATCTTGTTCTTTGCAATGCTTTAATGCATCCATAACAACCAAGCATGATGCCAAGGTCATGAGCAATCGATCTTATGTAGGTTCCAGAAGAACAAGTGACCGATATTTCAAGAAGGGGGTAGTTGTAGGAAACAACTGTGGTTTGCATGTGCACTCTTTTAGGTAGACGCTCAATTTCCTGTCCCTTACGAGCAAGCTCATAAAGTTTCTTCCCATTAATCTTTTTTGCAGAAAACATGGGAGGGATTTGATCAACAACCCCATTAAAGGCTTTCATTGCCTCATTAATTTCATCAAATGTAGGCACTTTATCAGATATATGAGTAATATTTCCATCCACATCATAGGAATCACGTTCTTCTCCTAATAAAATGGTGGCCTTATACTCTTTATCATCTAAAAGAAAAGAATCTGCAGTCTTTGTGTAATTTCTACCTATAAGATAAACCATTACTCCAGTGGCTAAAGGATCAAGAGTTCCTCCATGACCAATGGTCTTTTCATTAAACATGTATCTAAATTTTGGTATTAAAGAAAAGGAAGTTACACCTAAAGGTTTATTGATTAATAATATCCCTTGATGTGTTTTTCTAGATAATGGTTTTTCTGTAGATAAAATCATTTAATTACTTTTCATCATCCTCATATTCGAACTCATCATCATCTTCATCATATTCTTCATCATCTTCGTCTTCATCTTCATCGTCTTCATCTTCATCGTCTTCATCATACTCTTCGTCGTCATCGTAATCTTCATCATCGTCTTCATATTCTTCATCGTCATCGTCATACTCTTCATCGTCATCGTAATCTTCATCATCGTCTTCATATTCTTCATCGTCATCATCTTCAAAGTCTTCGTCATCGTCTTCAAAGTCTTCCTCATCTTCATCCTCGAGTTCTTCAAAGCTTTCATCATCCTCTTCGAAGTCTTCTTCTTCCTCATCTTTCTTAAATTTTTTATTTTTATTTACTTCTCTTAAAAGGTCATCTATTTTCATATAATCATCCATAGTGTTATCAATTTCAAAGGTTAAAACTGGAAAGTATCTGAGCACTACTTTCTTTGAAGAAAGGCGTGCAATGGAAGAGGAGCACTTTTGCAGCTCTTCGATCAACAGCTTTTTATCATTGTTATCACCGTTAATCAAACTTACAAATACTTTTGCATACATTAAATCTTTAGATGTGTCTACATCTGTAATAGTTATTAGTTCAGGAAGTTTATGATGTTTAAGATCATGTCTGATAACATCTGAAATTACTTCCTTTAATAGAGAATTTACTCTCATAATACGTCTTTGTGCTGTCATTTAGGCCTATATTATTTAAAAATTATAATTGTTGTTCTAGATAAGTGATCTCATATCCAAGGATTTCATCATTTTCTTTAAAATCATTAAATCCATTCAACAAAATACCACATTCAGTATCCTTTTTTACTTCCTTTACATCATCTTGCATACGTTTTAGAGAATTAATCGGCCCTTCAAAAATTATCTTCCCATCTCTTTTTAACTTAGCCATATAGCTGCGCTTAAAGAGTCCATCTGTGATGATAGATCCAGCAATATTTCCATGTCTTGAAGATCTAAACACCGTTAATACTTTAGCTGTTGCCACATGTTCTTCATGTCGAACTTTATCAAGAAGTTTTTGCATCTCCACTTTGACTTCATCAATCATATGGTAGATGATATCTTTCAAGATAATTTTAACTTTCTTCTGCTTGATCATTCCTTCAGCATGAGGCTCTACTTTAGTATGGAAACCAAGAATAATAGATTTTGATGCATGGGCAAGATCGATATCAGATTCAGATATTTGTCCAACTTCTGCGCTCACAATATTAATGATCACTTTATCTGTAGGAATTTTCAGAAGTGAATCTTTCATAGCTTCTAATGAACCACCCACATCAGCTTTTACCATGATGTTGATAGTTTTCTTCTTCATATCTTCTACTTTTTGCTCTAAAATATTTAAAGCAACGCGATTTTTCGCTTGTTTTAACTTCATCTGACGATGCGCGCTCATTCTCTTTTCTACAATTTCACGAGCTTCCTTTTCAGAGGCAACTACAATAAATTCATTTCCAGCAGGAGGTACTCCTGATAAACCAGTAACTTTAACAGGGGTAGAAGGAGGAGCAGTAAGTACTATTTGACCATATTCATTTTGCATGGTCTTAGTTTTTCCCCACTCATGCTCAAATACCACCGCATCGCCAACTTTTAATGTTCCGTTTAACACAAGTAGCGTTGCAGTAACTCCTAATCCTTTGTGCAATTCAGACTCAAGTACAGTTCCTCGAGCACGAGCTTTTGGATTAGAACGCAGTTCTAAAATATCGGTTTGTAATGCAATCATCTCAGCTAAGGTAGAAATACCTTCTCTTGTTTTGGCAGAACAATTCACCGTAATGACTGATCCACCCCATGCTTCAGGAAGAAGATCTCTATCGGCTAACTGTCTATAGATATTTTCAGCATTAAAGCCAGGCTTATCTACTTTATTGATCGCCACAAGAATAGGAACACCAGCTGCTTTTGCCTTATCAATTGCTTCATCTGTTTGAGTTTTAATACCTTCATCACCGGCAATTACAAGAACAACAATATCTGTTACTGTTGCCCCACGAGCACGTATGGCTGTAAAAGCTTCGTGACCAGGAGTATCAATCACAGAGAATGATCCATGATCTGTATGACATACAAAAGCTCCAATATGTTGAGTAATGGCTCCGGCTTCTCCTGCGGCAAGATTACTGTTTCTGAATGCATCGATGATACTTGTTTTACCATGATCAACATGACCCATAACAGTTACAATAGGAGGTCTTTTTTCAAGCTTTTCATCACCTGTATCTTTGATTTCTTCTTTTAATGTTCGATCCGTAATTTGTAATCGATCAGCAAGAGCTGTGTCGATTTTAATTTCACAGTCAAATTCGTTTCCAATAAGCTCAATAGTAGTGATATCTTCTAAAATGTCATTAATTGTGATAGGAAAACCTGCTAAAAATAACTTTTGAATTACTTCAGAGGCTTTAATTTTCAATTCACTGGCTAATTCTTTTACAGAAATAGGAATTTTAACACTTACGCTTTTTGGTCTAACAATATCTTCAGAAGCTACAAAAGATTTATTCTTTTTATTTCTACGACGTTTCCAGCTCTCTTCAGCAGACATTGCATCTCGAGAGTCAAATACGCGAGAAAAAGCTTGTCTTTTGTAACTATCCATTCCTTTCTTCTTTTTCTCATCCACTTTGATATTTTTTTTATCAGCAGCAGGAGGTGCTGCCTTTGGTGGAGATTTTGGAGGAATAACCACAGCATTTCTATCAATTGAAGGCTTATTAGGAGTATACGGCCTTGGGGCAGGTTTGGTGTTTGGATTATATATAGAAGGTTTTGTGACCCTTTCCGGACGAGCATACTTATCTTTAGGCAAAATACGACGCTCTTCTATTGGCTTAGCAATCTCTCTTCTTCGAATTTCTGCATCTGATAACTTTGCCTCTTTTATTAAATCTGCTTTTGCTGAAAAAGAAGTAGGCTCGGGAGCTTTAACTTTTTCAGGCATAGGAGGTTCTTCAATAGGGGCTAAAACCTCTTCTTTGACAGTAAGGGCAGGGACACTTTCTTCTACAGAGAGAACTTTAACCTCTTCTTCAGTAATAGATGGTTCTTCTACAAAGGCAGAATCTTCTACAAGCTCTGAATCCATGAGCTCTTCAGAAGGAAGAGCTTCTTGCACAGGAGCCATCGTAGGGCCAGATTTAGCCTTACGCTGAACTTTTTTTGCAGCGTTATCACCGTCTTTTACCTCTACTTCCTTTGGAACAGGTGGTGCCTTTTCAGGTTCACTTTCCTGTGATTTCAAAGGATTAAGACCTTTTTGCTTTAAAACAGCAGCTAGTTGAGAGTTTTTGACTTTTAAGTTAAAGTTCTTTGCCAATTATTATGTTCCTTGCGTTTTTTTTATTACCGAATTTCTTACTTCTTCAAGTATGTTATCGGCCATCTCTAAACTTATATCAGATATAGTAGATAAATCTAAAGGTTTTGTCTCTAAAAGTTTTCTTGCTGTATTAAATCCAGCGCTTAGAACGTTGTCTAAAATCAATGAATTAATATTTGGCAATGATGTGATCTTCTCATCAAGAACTGGATTATCCAATAATGATAATTGTTTTCTTTCAAGAATCATTTGTTTTTGGTACTCAGATTTCTTATGGAAATCAATCTTCATTCCGACAAGCTCAGCAGTAAGTCTTGCATTACTACCATGCTTTCCAAGAACAATAGGATAATCTTCATCTTTTACAATTAGTTGTACTCTATTTTCCTCTTCAAAAAACTCTGCATGTTTAATCTCACAAGGAGATAATGCATTTTTTAGTAAAATGAATGGATCTTCAGAGTAGGGGAGGATATCAATTTTTTCTCCACCTGTTTCTCTAATAATGTTTTTAACACGAGCTCCTCTCATACCTACACAAGCACCTACTGGATCTACCTTATCATTGTTTGAGATCACAGCCATTTTTGTTCTATAGCCTGCATCTCTTACAATTTTTTTAATTTCAATAACACCATCATTAATTTCTGGTACTTCAGAAACAAACAGTGCTGCTACAAAATCAGGGTGAGATCGAGATAGAACAATTTCTGCTCCACCATTTTCTGTCTCTTGTACATCATACAATAAAACTAAAATACGATCTTCAATGTGGTATTTCTCACTTTTTGGATAAAATCTTCCAGGTAAAATAGCTTCAATTTTACCAAGATCAACTATTAATGTATGACCTTTGGTAACACGTCTTACAGTTCCTGTGATCAACTCACCAATTCTGTGTCTATACTCTTCGTAGATCACCTCTTTTTCAGCACCACGAATTTTTTGAGAAATCATCTGACGAGCTACATTAGCTGCAATTCTTCCATAAGATTGAGGGTCAATTTCGATTTCAAGCCATTGGCCTTCTTCGCAATCAGGGTCAATTTCTCTTGCCTCTTCTAAAGAGATTTCTTCAGCAGGATATTCTACCTTTGCTACAATTTCTTTCTCTGTCATAGCAAGGATATCACCGGTTTTCTTATTTACTGAAACAGTAATATTTGTCATACCACGGCCGCCTTTTCGTGCAGCAGTAATAAGGGCTTCTTCAATTGCATTTACCATTACATCTCTACTAATGCCTTTTTCTCTTTCTAGATATTCAAACATTGCGATTAGATCTTTATTCATTTTTTCCTCTTGTCCCCATCAATTGTTATGCCCTGCCAGAATTATCCGACAAGGCACAAATTATTCACTAAAGCACTTAATTAGTTTTTATCATCATCATCTGATCCACCGATGATAATATCATCAGCATCATGTCTATTTGTCTTCACTAAATGCTCTTTGATAGATAAAGAGATTCTTTTGTGCTCTCTGTCTATTTTAAGAACTTTTGCATTTACTTTGCTGTTTACTGATACGATATCTTCTACTTTTGCAAAAGACTTATCAGAAAGCTCAGTTACGTGAACTAAACCTTCAATACCATTATCAAGCTCAATAAAGGCTCCAAATGCAGTAATCTTTGTTACAATACCTGAAACTGTGTCGCCAAGTTTGATTGTTTTTTCAATATCATCCCATGGATTTGAAGTTAATTGCTTCACACCCAATGTGATCTTCTTACTTTCTTTGTCCACAGATAAAATAACAGCATCTACCATATCGCCTTTTTTAAGCACTTCTGAAGGATGAGAAACTTTTTTAATCCAGCTTAGATCTGAAATATGAATTAGACCATCTACACCTGGCTCAAGTTCAACAAATGCACCATAGTTAGTTAAGTTTCTGATTTCAACAGTCACTTTCTTACCAACAGGGTATCTACCTTCTACATCTTCCCAAGGATTTTGCTCAAGCTGCTTTAGGCCAAGAGAAATTTTTCCCTCTTCTTTTAGAATAGATAGAACAATTGCTTCTACTTCATCACCTTTGCTCACAATTTGTGATGGGTCTGTAACATTTTTTACCCAAGACATTTCTGAAACGTGAATAAGACCTTCAATACCATCTTCAATTTCGATAAAAGCACCATAGGCCACAAGGTTTACAATCGTTCCTTTTACATGTGTTCCAGGAGGAAATCTTTGCTCAATTGCATCCCAAGGATTTTGATCTTTTTGCTTAAGTCCAAGAGCTACACGACCTTTTTCTTCGTCAATACTTAAGATAATTACTTCAAGCTTATCACCAATTGCAACTAACTCAGAAGGATGTTTAATACGCTTCCATGTCATATCTGTGATATGTAAAAGACCATCGATTCCATTTAGATCTAAAAATACACCAAAGTCTGTGATATTTTTTACAACACCTGTGCATAGATCGCCAACATGGATATGCTCTAGTAGTTCTGTTTTCTTACATAGTCTTTCATCTTCTAAAATCTCTCTTCTAGAAACAACAATATTTTTTCTTTCTAGATTAATTTTTAAAATTTTCAGCTCGTATGATTTACCTACATAGTCGTCTAAAGATTTAATACGCTTATTATCAATTTGTGATCCAGGTAAGAAAGCGTCCATTCCACCGATATCTACGATAAGTCCGCCTTTAACTTTCTTAGTGATCAATCCTTCAATAATTGAACCTTCTACAAAGTTTGTTTGGATGTAATCCCAACGACGAAGTTTTCTTGCTTTTTCTCTTGAAAGGATGATTTGACCATTTGTACTTTCTGTAGAATCTAAAAGAACTTCTACTTGTTTTCCTAATTCAATTTCAGCTAAAGAGCCAAATTCTGAGATAGGGATAAGTCCTTCAGATTTTAAACCAACGTCGACAACAACAAAGCCTTTTGAGATCTCTACGATTTCACCCACTAATAGCTGTCCTGGGTTTAGTCTTGTTACAGAACCAGCTTCGACAGATGACTCTTTGCTTGTAAGAAGATTTTTGAATTCTTCCATTTCGTTTGTTGAGTAGTGTTCTTTAACGATGATTTTGCTTTCATCTTCTAACCACTCGGTTGCTTGTTGTTTTGACATGTTAATTGTTTCTCCTAGTTTTTTGCTTTGCGGATAGGATAACAGCTATCTTTAATTAAAACAAGAGGAGAATTTTTAAAGTAAAAGATTTAATTGAAATAGATCAATTGCTATAGTAAAATCCATATCATGTATAAAACGTTAGTATTAAAGTTCGGTGGCGCTTCTTTAAAAGACATCAATCATTTTGAAAATGTAGCACAAATTATTGAATCAGTTTCAAAAAATTATGATAGAGTTTGTGTGGTTGTAAGCGCTATGGAAGGGATGACCGACTATTTGGATTTTTTAGCAAATCAGGTAGATACCGATTGCTCTAAGCGGGAAAAGGATATGCTTTTATCTGTTGGAGAGCGAATGAGCATGGCATTACTTGCCATGATTCTTTTAAAACGGGGAATTTCGGCCGTTAGCTTAACTGGTAGTCAAGTAGGGATAATTACAACTACAGAGCATAGTAATGCAAAAATTATTGATGTGAAGAAAGAAAAGCTTGAATCGCTTTTTAAAGAAGGGAAAATTCCGATTATAGCAGGCTTTCAAGGGGTGAGTGTGGATAAAGAGATCACAACGCTTGGAAGAGGAGGATCAGACACCACTGCTGTAGCCATTGCTATTGCTATTGATGCTGAAAAAGTGGTTTTCTATAAGGATGTAGAGGGTATTTATTCGGAAAATCCAAAAGCAAATGCAAATGCAAAGGTGTTGACTGTTTTAACTCATGAAGAAGCTCTTGATGTGGTAGGTGAGGGAAAATCAGCAGTTTTACACCCAAGATGTGTAGAAATGGCTTCTAAAAATGGATTAACCCTGCAGGTTAGATCTTTTGATGTGAAATTAAAAGATAAAATAGGTAGTATGATAATTTCTGCTCAAGTAGATAGTAAGTGCAACGAAAGGGTGTTTGAGTGTATGAGGTAGACAGGGGTTGGTATGACAAAAGATATGTTTACAATTTCTGAGGCCGTGGATGCAAGGGTAAATCAAAAGCAATTGATTGCAAAATCCATTGCAAATTCCCTTCTTTTAGAAGAAAATATTAGTGAAAGTGGTGATTTAGATCGATTATTACCTCTTACTTCGTTTTTTAGAGAAGAGCACGGTCAATTTATCATCCAAACCATTTCTTCCTTTAAAACTTCTTCTGCAAAATTCATCCACGAATTTATTCATTTAGAGATTGAAGCCGGCTCAAATTTAGAAGTTGAGAGTTTTTGCGCCCTACCCTTTCAGTTTTTTGAATTAGATGCACAAAAATACTTGGTGACAGAGACAGTTTTATTGGTAAAGGATCTTAAAACCACCGAATCTTCCTATAATCTTGTTCGGGGTCTTCATAAGCAGCTAAGATTAGGACTTCGTTCAACTTTCTATGCAAGGATGTGTATGGAGATGAAGGGAAGATCGGTTGAAAGCAAGGTTGCCTACGTTCAAGAAAGGATTATGCGGTATATTCACCGTTTCCCTGAGGTGTTTGATTACGATTTAATTCCGCTGATGAACGAATTTATGTCTCAGGCAAAAGAGGTGTTTACGAAAAACAGGATGACAAAAGATTTATCTAAAATCATTCTTGCCTTGTACTATTTTTCAAAGAAAATGGAAATAAAAGCAAAGCTTCGCACCGCAGAGCGTAGAATTTATGTTAAATCACATTTTTGTTTTATTGAGGAATTATTTGGCAGAAAAAAAGTATTATCAGTGATGGTTGGTCTCTCTTACCTATCTGAAAATGAGCGTTTGGCAAAAGATCATCTGCTCAAAGCTTGTAGAAAGTTTATTAAAGGAGTGATGGATGTTGAAGATTCATTTATGAAAATCTCTCTAGAGGGAAGTGATACCAAATATTTCTATATCGAGATTGAGAAAAAAGATGGGGTAATCACCCCTTTTGAGAAAAAAAGTTTTGAAAATGGTTTTTCAAAATATTTAGAAGTTCACATACAAAAATTTACAAGAAAGATTTTTATGCCTCAAAACACAGAGGAGGTGATTAAATATACTGTAGCCCTTTCCAAAGAATTAAGAACAGCCGATGATTTTGCTCAAGTGGCTGTTTTATTTGACTCACAGATGACAGATAGCTTGATTTTTACAGCAATTGTAGTACGAGCAAGAACCGAGAGCTCCTTATCTGCCTTTGAGATTTTTTCAAAAGGGGATGAAAAGCGATACGCATATAAAATTAAGCATGTAAGACGGCTCGGAGAGTTTAAAGAGGGGATTGAAATCTCCTATATAATGAAAATTTCTTCTTTTATGAGGGAGGATTATTCTATTGATATTTACCGAGCAAGATCAAAGATTATTGCCGATTTGCAGAAAAAATTTGGCGTGATCCGTGATTACAACGGCGGAATGCTAGAAAAGCAAGGGGGCATTTTATCTGTTTGTCAAAGTGCTTTAAAAAAACGGGGGGTAAAAAACTCTGTCCTTGTGGAAAACTTTTTTTACGCTCTACATCCTTCTGAAATCAGAGCTATTATAGATGCAAAAAGTTTTGAAGCGTTTTTTATCAGTTTTTATGAGGTATTTACCTATAAGGTGCCAAAAGATATCCTTTTTGAGGAGGTAAATGGTAATATTGTCTTTATTGCAAGAGTTCGTTCTGAGAAAAAAAAGGAATTGTTTTTATCTGAAATGAAATCATTGGAGATCCCTACCGGCAATTTAATCTACTTCTCATTAAAGATTCAGGATAAATTTTATTTGGGCGCTACCTTGAATTATAGTAATGAAGAAGAAAAAAGAGCCTTTACTTCGAAGATGTCTATTTGTCTTAAACTCGAGAAATAGGTATACTGTAAAAGATGAAAAAACACATATTAGAGCTTGAGCCTTCTTTAATAGGAGGAGACCTTGGAAATGCTGTAGCTACAGCAAAAGCTGCGGTGGATGCTGGAGCAAATATACTACATATTGATGTGATGGATGGATTATTTGTACCAAATCTAACCATAGGTCCTGCAATTGTAGGAAGAATTAGAGAAAGTGTGCCTGAAACTTTCAAACTCGATGTACATTTAATGATTTATAATCCTGACCTTTTTATAGAAAAGTTTGTGGAGGTAGGGTGTGAAGAGATCACCTTTCATGTCGAGGCAACAGAAGATATTGAGTATACGTTAGATTACATTAAAAAATGTAATCGGGCAGCAGGTATTGCATTAAAGCCTGAATCTACGGTAGAGCTTGTGATCCCCTATTTGAAAAGTGTAGATAAAATCTTGGTAATGACTGTGGAACCTGGGTTTGGCGGACAAACATTTATGGAGGATATGCTTGAAAAAGTAGAGATTCTTCATGACTATAGGAAAAAATATAACCTTGATTTTGATATTCAGGTAGATGGTGGAATAAATTACGAAACAGGGCTTAGGTCTGTAAAGGCTGGGGCAAACAGGCTTGTCTGTGGATCTTTTTTTTATAAACAAAAAAATTTGACAGAAGCTGTAGAAAAATTTCACTCCTTTAGAGAGGTGTTTTCTTGAAGAAAAAGATTTGCACCATTGGAGGCGGAACAGGTAATTTTGTTGTCTTAAGTGGTTTGAAAAAGTATGACATTGATCTTAGCGCAATTGTTGCCATGGCAGATAATGGGGGCAGCTCTGGGATTTTAAGAGATGAACTTGGGGTGTTACCGGCAGGAGATGTAAGGCAATGTGTTGTGGCTCTTTCAGATTCATCAAGGCTTATGAGAAATTTGATGAGCTATCGATATGAAAATGATGGCGGACTTCAAGGACATAGTTTTGGAAATCTCTTTTTATCTACCTTAGAGAAGTTAACAGGAAGTTTTGAAAAAGCTATCGAAGAGCTTGGAAAAATTCTAAAAATGCGAGGAAAGGTGATCCCTGTCACCACTTCAAAAACTCATTTGGAGATGATTTTAAAAGGGGGCAAAGTACTCAAAGGTGAGGCTGAGATCTATCTTTCCGATGAAATTGATAAAGGCTATGAAAGGATCTACTTAACTCCCTTTCCAAAGGTAAATAGTAGAGCAGTAGATGAGATTATGAATGCTGATCTGATTGTTTTAGGGCCAGGCGGACTTTATACTTCGTTAATTTCCTCCCTACTTGTCAATGGGATATCAGAGGCGCTCCAGGCTACAAAGGCTATAAAAGTTTTTGTTGTTAATTTAATGAATAAAAGGGGACAAACTTCTGGGTTTAGAACAAGCGATTATCTTCGTGAAATAGAAAAATATGCTGGCAATGGTGTATTTGATGTTATTTTAGTGAATAATGAGGTTCCTGAGAGGGATTTAGTAGAATTTTATCGATCTGAAGGAGATTTAGTCATCAATGATTTAAGGGATGATCCTAGGGTTATAGAGAGAAAATTGTTAGGGAAAGGGGCCGTTCCTGTTAAGGGCGATTTAATGAATAGAAATTTAATAAGACATGATATGGATAAATTAGCTAAAGAAATAATGAATATTATTGAAGGTGGCGATATTTCGAGGTTATCCTTACATAAATTAGGAGAAATAAATGGAAGAAACAGTATCTGTAACTAGTAATCAGATTACACCAGGGATGATCATTAATTTAGAGGGTGAGATTTATAGAGTTGAATCTTCTGTGAAAGTGACCATGGCTCGTGGTGTTCCCTTTGTGAAGACAAAGCTTAAAAACTTGATTAATGATGAAGTGGTTGAAAAAAGCTTTACTCAAAATCAATCTGTAGTAGAGGTAAAATTAAATGAAAGAGAGCTTGAGTATCTTTATTTAGAAGATAAAAAGCATTTATTTTTCGATATCGATAACCTTGAGCAGGTACTTGTTGACCCAGAAATTATTGGCCAAAAGGATCATTACTTGAAAGAGGGGATTATTGTGAATGCGCATTTTTACGGAGAGACCATTTTTTCAGTTGAATTACCTCAGTTTTTAGAGCTACTGGTGGTAAAAACTGAAGATTTAGATGCTTCTAATCCGATGAGTGCTTCCAACAAATGTGCTATACTTGAGACGGGTGCTAAAATGGAGGTGCCTATGTTCATTGAAAGTGGAGACATTATCAAAGTAGATACCGAAAATCAAGAGTACGTGCAAAGAATTTAAGGGTTTAGTATGGATTTAGAATTTATCAAAGAAGTAGTGAATCTTTTTAATGAATCAGGGCTAAAAAGTTTGACTGTAAAGTCAGAAAAATTAGAAATTTCAATGGAGGCAAAAACCTCTACAAGTTCTTTTGAAAAAGAAATCCATCCTATGAAAGAATTATCCCAGATTCAAATTAATTTAGAAAACACCATAGATGCTCCTATGGTAGGGGTATTTTACCGCTCTTGCGGACCTAATGAAAAACCTTTTGTATCTGTTGGAGACAAAGTAAAAAAGGGTGACACACTCTGTATCATAGAAGCTATGAAAGTGATGACTGAGGTAAAAGCAAAGCGTGATGGAAAAATAAAAAAGGTAAACGTTAACGATGGTGATCCTATAGAATTTGGTAAACCTTTATTTGTGTTGGAGTAAATGAAAAAGGTTTTAGTTGCCAATAGGGGTGAGATTGCTTGTAGAATTATTCGTGCCCTTGCAGATCTGTCTATTCAATCTGTTGCAGTCTATAGTCTTGCAGACAAAGATTCATTACATGTAAAGTTGGCAAATGAATCTGTTTGCATAGGGGATTCTAAGCCCTCTGATTCTTACTTAAATATGGCAAGAATAATTGCCGCCTGTGAAATAACAGGAGCCGATGCAGTTGCCCCTGGATATGGCTTTTTAAGTGAAAATGCTATTTTTGCAGAAATTGTAGAAAAATCTGGTCTTATTTTCATTGGGCCACATTCTTCCCTTATTCGATCTCTTGGTGATAAAATTGCTGCAAAAAAGATGGCAAAGCTTGCTCTTTGCCCAGTAATAGAGGGTGGGGAAGAGGCGCTAACAAGTGTTGAAGAAGGAAAGCTTTTAGCTAAAAAAATTGGCTACCCTGTGTTTATCAAGGCAGCTGCCGGTGGTGGTGGAAAGGGTATTTCAGTGATACGCTCAGAAGATGGGTTTAAAGAAGGGTATTTAGCAGCAAAACAAGAAGCCTTGATTTTATTTAATGATAGCTCTGTATACCTGGAGAAAATGATCATTGAACCAAAACACATTGAAGTACAAGTTGCAGCAGACCATTACGGCAATGTTATACATCTATTTGAAAGAGATTGTACCTTACAAAAGCGTAGACAAAAGTTGATCGAAGAGACTCTTTCACCCTCACTTACAGAGGAAAAACGAGAAGAAATCTGTAGTGCGGCTGTAAGATTGTTAAAGAGGGCTGGTTATAATTCTGTTGGTACTGTTGAATTTTTGCTCGATAACGAAGGTAATTTTTACTTTATGGAAGTAAATACCCGTATTCAAGTAGAGCACACAATAACGGAGGAATTAACAGGGATAGATCTTGTTGAACTTCAGATTTTAATCGCCATGGGTCAAAAGTTGCCATTTTCTCAAAAAGATATTAAGCCAATAGGCCATGTGATGGAATTTCGTATTAATGCAGAAGATCCCGATCATGGATTTTGCCCATCCCCAGGTGTAGTTGATCTATATATTCCGCCTGTAGGGGCAAATATTCGTATAGAGTCTCATATTTATAGTGGGTTTAGAATTTCTCCCTACTATGATTCAATGATCGCAAAGCTTATTGTTCGTGGTAAAAGTCGTGCAGAGGTGATAAGAAAAAGTAGAAGAATTTTAAGTGAGTTTAAGATATCTGGAGTTTTTACAACCATTCCATTTTTTTTAAAAATACTAAATGAGAAAATATTTATAGATAATAGACATCATATTTCATCGATTGATAATTTGATAGGACAAGGGGTTTTACATTGAATAAAAAAGGGATTATTTTAGCAGGTGGATTTGGTACTAGACTATTTCCTTTAACAAAAGTGATCAGTAAGCAGCTGCTGCCGGTATATGATAAACCGATGATCTATTACCCACTTACTACTTTAAT
>CAMAXK010000003.1 GCA_945862365.1 Chlamydia trachomatis | reverse complement strand
TTAGTTGAAATTATCATTGCAGCTTCTTTATTTGCAATCTTACTCTTTTCCACCACTTCCTTATTTTTTAGGTATCAAAAATGTACTGCAAAAATTGCCTCTATTTCCCCAGAGATCTTTAGTAATGCTTTGTTTTTTGAAAAAATGACTGAAATGACTATGACCATTGATAGGGAATCAATCACCACAAAAAATTCCGGTTACACCGATTTTCTAGAATTTAGCTTTGATAATGGTTTTAAGGATCAATCAGATCTTTCTGGGGAATGTAAATGCAAGCTCTATCGAACTTTTGATAAAGAGCTTATCTATAGCATCACTAGCTCAAATGGAGGTGAGTTAACAAGACCACTTCTATCAAATATTGCTTCATTTACCCCTAAAATAGAAAAGTCATCCCTTTCTATTTCCATTGTAACTACCCATGGAAGCCTCTATAATTATACATTCCTTATCCCTGAAAATATAAATGGTCAAAAATCATGAATTTTCTTTTTTTAACAACGATGATGATTCTCATATTTTCACTAGTAGCCTCCACCATGTCTGTTTCCTCAAGAACTACCGCACTTGTTGCCATAAATCAAGATAAACACATAGAAACCTGCTATAACTTTATCAATACTGAAGCTGCAAGCAAATACAGCCATACTCTTATATCAAAAAAGAAATCAGATGAGGCCCGCAAAGAGAGCCGAAAAGGTAAAAAGTTCAAAGGTAGATCGTTTTCAAATAGTGAAAATGGCAAGCTCAACCTCTACCCACTACTTTCAAAAAGCGATGGGGAGGGAATCAAAGAACTGACAAAGGCTACGTTAGCAAAACTATTAAAGATACTCTATAAAGATCATCCACTATTTCAAGAAAAGATAAACAATAATTCAGAATTTTTGGACGCATTTATAAATGAGCTCTCCGCCGGGCTACAAATGACAAAATCTTTAGCAAAAACCCCCTTTTCCTCAATAAATAACAGAGAATTTTTCCTTATTCTTTGCAAAGCAGAAGGCTCTTCTTCTAAACAATCTGTAAGACTACTAGATTATATTACTTTGCAAGATCCAAATGGAGAGCCACCTATTTGCTTTCCCTCTCTTTCTTTAGAGATGATGGAAGCTTTGTTTGGGGAAGAGATCACTAAGAAAATTCTTGCAGAAGAGGAAAAGCACTATTTTGAAGGAAGAGCTATTGCACGTCTTAACAAGGATGAGTTAGAGAAGTATTTAAGTGATGGGTTGTTTAGCACGCACAAAAAAGCTCTGCGTTATAAAACCATTTCATTTAAAAAGATTCAGACCCATACAAGCGGATCAAAAGGGCAATTTATTACCTTAGGGCCGCCTGTGAAGGTAAAGGAGCCTTAGGTAAATATAAATGCATTGTGGTTGAAATCCCAGGTTCAGAAGTAGCAAAGATCCTTCCTCCATGCTTTTCAACAATCAATTTAACGATCGAAAGACCAAGGCCTGCACCCCCTAGTTTACGGCAGTGTGCTTTATCCACCGTGTAAAAACGTTCAAAAACTTTTTCAAGATCTTTAGTAGGGATCCCTTTTCCCTTATCGCTGATCTGAATATAGATTTGATCAAATAAGGTATCTACTTTTACAATAATCACCTTGTCCTGACGACAATACTTGACTGAATTTTTAAACAGGTTGGTAAGGACAAGTTCAATAAGGTCAGAATCGATCCAGGCCAAAGCCTCCTCATCTTTTCTAAGGTGCTCTATTCTAAACTCTGGATAGATAGATATTACTTGATAACTCACATCTTCAATTAAACGTTGAACATCAACTGCCGCCTTTGCTTCAATTTCACAATTTTCTAAATCTGTTAATCTAAGTAGGTGTTTTACAAGATGCTCCATCCTTTCACAGCTTGATTGAATCTTTTTTAAGATTTCCCCTTGCATTTTCTCATTAATCCCATCCCCTTCGATGAGCATTTCAGTAAACCCTTTAATAATTGTAATAGGGGTACGCAACTCATGAGAGGCATTACCAACAAATTCTTTACCCATATTAAGCATTTTCTCATGATTTGAATCATCTTTAATGATAATCACTTTTAAATCCGAGGTGCCTACATCGATGATTCTTATAATCATTGTTTCTTTGTCCTCTTCAATAGAGGCTTCTTTTACATTTTTATCGATCATTTGCTCGATTTTCTTGGTGACCCCATTGTCTGGAAGTTGATAAAGATGCAAAGTTTTTATCTCTTTATTAATTTTTAAAAAAGAACATGCTTTCTCACTGAGGATCTTAAGCGAATAATTTGGATAAAGAAGGATTACTCCCTCATCAATATGAGGGGCTATACTTTCTAGTATTTTCTTATTTTTATAAAACATAATCTTTTTATCAAACATTATAACAAAAAGAGATCATTTAAAGCAAAATGAGTGTTTTAGACTTTTCCCCTTTAATTTCTTCCACAAATGTAGGAACTGCATATCCTGGTAGACAATTTCGCAATTGCTTTATTAATAAAGATCCTTTTTCAGGGGAAACATCAAAATGCATAGCTCCCTTTACCTTATCAAATCTATGCAAATAATAGGGAACAACCCCATGGGTTACAAGGGTCCAAAATAAATCGTATAAAGCCTCTTTTGTGTCATTAACCCCCTTTAAAAGTACAGTTTGAGAAAGAACCGGGATCCCCAATGACTTTATTTTAAATAGCGCATCAAAAATTTCTTTATCTAACTCCATTGCGCAATTTACATGTAAGACAAAAACAATTTGTTTAGATGAAACCTTGAGCATGTCTAAAAATTGAAACGTTACTCTTTCTGGAATCCCTATTAAAAACCGAGTATGAAATCGAATAATTTCTACATGGTCAATATCTTCTAATTTTAAAAATATTTCCTTTAGTGACTTATCTGATAGAGATAAAGGATCTCCCCCGCTTAAAATAACTTCTTTAATCGAGGAATTTTTAGCAATATAGGCAATTGCCTCTTCAAGCTCACTTTGGTAAGAAAAATTTTGCCTAAAACAGTAGCGGCAATGCATTGCACAGGCACCTGTTGTAAGAAGTAGGGCTCTTCCTTCATATTTATGTAAAATAGCCTTTCCTTTTTGACTTAATACATCCCCTACAGGATCTGTTTCCCCAAATTCTCTATCTAACTCCATGTCCAAAGGTAAAAATTGAAGAGCTAAAGGATTTTCTATACAATTTTTTGTCATTTTTTCAGCAATTCTAAAAGGAACGTGTAAAGGAAATTCTTTTCTTTGAACTAATCTTTTCCTCTTTGCATCATCCAAACACAAGAAATCTGAGATTTCCGCTGTGGTATTAAATCCTTTTTTTTGAATAAGCCGCCATTTTTCCATGCAAGTAGGATAGCATAAAAGGAAATAGAAGCCGAGTTAAATAAGTACTACTTCCATGGACTTTCTTGAAATTTTAGCGCCCAAGGCTTTCAACTTTATATCAAGATCCTCATATCCCCGGTCTAGAAAATGTAGGTTGGTAATTTTTGAGGTCCCATCGGCAATAAGGGCTGCCATTACATAAGCAAAGCCTGCCCTTAAATCGGGGATGGCAATATCTCCTGCTTTTAAATGGGCGCCACCTTTAATAACCACTGAATGATTATGATTTTGTAAAGCAAAGCGGCAGGGCTTACTTCCTAAACATTTGGTGAAAAAGTCAACATCTGCACCCATCTCTTTTAAGGTATGGATATATCCAAAACGTGACTCATAGACTGTTTCATGAACCACAGAACAGTGCTTTGCTTGAGTAAGCAAAACACAAAAGGGCTGCTGCCAATCTGTCATAAACCCTGGATGAACATCTGTTTCAATTAATGCTCCGCCCTTTAAAGGACCATTATAATAAAACTCGATCCCCTCTTTTTCCACTGAAAAGCATCCGCCAATTTCACGAATATGGTTTAAAAAAGTGACCATATGTTCTTGAATAGCCCCTTTTACAAACACCCGTCCTTTTGTGGCAATAGCTGCCATTCCAAAAGAGGCGGCAACAATACGATCAGGGATTACATAATGCTCACAAGGATAAAATTCTTTGGTCTCTTCGATATGGATGGTTCGATCTACATCAACATAAATGCAAACGCCACATTTTTGTAAAAAATGGATCAAATCTAAAATTTCACATTCCATCGCTGCATTTTTAATCACCGTTCTTCCACGAGCTCTACAGGCAGCCAAAATTGTGTTTTCTGTAGCACCCACCGATGGATAAACAAGCTCTATCACTTCCCCAATTAGCCCTTCTTTGGCACTTGCGCAATAAAAACTCTCATCTTTAAGTCGTTTATACGCAATAGTTGCACCAAGTTGACTTAACGATTTCATATGAAAATCTACGGGCCTTTTTCCAATATGGCAACCACCTACAGTTGGAACAATGATTTCATTTTTTGTCCGAGCAAGTAAAGCTCCAATTAAAAGAATTGGAATCCTATTTGCTCCTGAAAAACTATGGGGTATGGTAGTTGTTTTAATTTCTTTAGTAATTACTTCCAAGCGATGATTTTCTCTATCCCATACAGCCTTCATTCCCATCGGGCGACATAAATCAAGAGTCACTCCCACTTCAGAAATATTTGGAACATTGGTAAAAACGCACTTTTTATCAGAAAGCATTGAGGCAACAATTAATTTTGTCACAGCATTTTTAGCACCAGTTACGGTAACTTCGCCAATTAGCGGATGTCCACCTTCAATTTCTAAATATTCTAAGCCCATAATTCTATCATACGGAAAAATAAGTAAAGAATAAATGTTTTTTTAACCATTTCTGATTTTATCTATTTAGTAAAAACCCCCAATAGGTTATTAGGAAGATATGGCTCTACGAATACGAATCTTACTTTGGGTATCTTCCCTTTTTCTTTTTACAATTTTCTGCATTTTTATCATCAGCCACTTTGAAATAAACTATAATTTAAACAAAGAAGAAAATACGTTGATTGCAGAAGTTAAGCGGTTTGATACCATAAACTTTGAAAATATAAAAAAATCGCTCAGCATAAGCTTTAATGACCAAGCAGAAAAACTTTATCACACCTATGATTCTATGCGAAATAGCTCTCAATGGAGACAAAGATTTTTACCCACTCCATATGTTTTAAGAACTAATTCCTGGGGAAGCAGCGGGGCGCTTCTTGCCACCTATCCATGGCTTGATTTTGTAAATATTGAGGTCAATGAAAAGCCCTCTGCCTATATTAAGCAGTCCTCCCCCTTTTTACGAAAATATGTAAAAATTCCTATTGCTGAAGATCTTGTTTTATTTACAACGAGAAAAGATGATGGAAGTATGGATGTTTGTGTAGGAGTTCCCTTTTGGTCGAACAAATCGATGCTTAAATACATCAATGATAAAGTTCTTCCTGAATTTGTCCTTGCCGACAAAACTGATCAATGGCTTTTATTTGAAGCCAAAGCACTAGTTTCTATTGATCCTTCCGCTCTAACAATCGAAAACAACAAAATATATACCCATCTTTTTGATCAAGCAATTACAATTCATTCTAATGAAGAGTTTAATTTTTTGATCAACTCATTAAAGACAATGCTCACTGTAACAATTAAAAAGTTAAAAGAGCACCCTGATTTAATGGATATTCTATCTGATAAATCCAAAAAAGAGCTATTTATCAAAACATCGCTTGAAAAAATTAAGCCAAATCTCTCCTATCAGAGAAATTACTGCGTTGGACCACTTTGTAATTATGAATCAGTACTTACTGAAAGTAATTGGTCAACACGAAGAAATTTTGAACATCGCATTACGCAAAAAAAACTGATTTGGGAAATGTGCATGTTGATTCGAACAGGGGCTTTTAATTTTACACCATTTACAGATAAATCCCCTCTTGGGATTGTCACTGCATTAGATTTAACTTATGGTAGTGATGCAAATTTTTATGACAATGTGACAGAAGGGGTTTTTATAAACGATGTATTTCTAAAAGAACCCCTCAATGTTTCTAGGGAATGTAATCTTGAAGTAAAAAACCCCGCTTATGATCGCTTTATTCTTTTTGGTGGGAAAGATAATGGAAAAGCTACCTCTTGTATCAACAAAAACTTAAAGATATTTTACGATGAAAAGTTAAAAGAACCCTATTTAACTTCCACACACTATATCACTTACTTAGATTCGACAATGAAATCACCAAATGTATCCGCTATCACTCTTGGAGTATCTTTAGATCCTATACTTATTAATCTTGCCCTTGTTTCCCCTGATGAGGTGGTTTTTATTTATAAAGATAAAGACATGCGATTATATAAGACCAATGGAGAAATTTTTACCATCTCAAAGGATAGTGAAGATTATAACCAAAGCCTGCTACTGACGCAAAATGAGGGGACAATTGAAGGAAAAGATGGTCATAAACTGTTTTTTAAGCGTTTAGGAAATATCACAGAAACTGACGGCACCATTGTATTAATCGAAAAACAAGAAAGTAGATCAGATATCATAAATGCTATTAATGCTCATGTAAGCGCTTTATCAAAAAAAGTAACCATCCACTCAGCAATACTAATCACTATAGCGCTCATTATTATGATTTTAATTCTCAATAAAGTTCTAAATGCGATTACAAAACCAATCAATGAACTAGCTCTACTTACAGGTAGAATTTCTGACCGAAGTTTAAGTGATATCCATTTAGACCAAAAAGTGATGCAACGAAACGATGAAATTGGAACTTTGTACACCTCTTTTGCTTCTATGATCAAATCGATGCAGGAAGGCAATAAAGTACGCGGCCTTCTTGATAAAGTGGTCTCTAAACAAATTGCTGCCAAAATTGTAAAAGAAGGGATCAAGCTTGGCGGAGAAATCCGAAATATTACGGTGATGTTTTGTGATATTAGAAACTTTACTTCAATCACAGAGAAAATGAACCCTCAGGACGTAATTATTATGCTTAATGAGTGTTTAACTCTTTTAAGTGCTGTAATCGATGATTTTGAAGGGGTGATTGACAAATATGAAGGGGATAAAATTATGACCCTTTTTGGAGCGCCCCTAGATAATGAATTCCACGAGCTCCAAGCAGTCCTTTGTGCAATAGAAATGCAACAAGCTCTTTTTCTTTGGAATGAAACAAGAGCTCGTTCTGGATTTTGTAAGCTTGAAGTGGGTATTGGAATGCACACAGGAGAGGCGGTTGCTGGTAATGTGGGTGCTGAAAACCACCTTTCCTACACAGTGCTTGGGCATATTGTAAACCTTTCAGCCCGTCTTTGCGATGGCGCAGCTGCCCGCGAGATCCTTGTGACCAAAGAAACCCTTGAAGCGATAAAAGATCATGTAGAGTTCAAAGAAAACCCCCCAAGACAATTTAAAGGCATTTCAAGCCCTATTGTTACCTATTCGATCCTGCGAAAAAAATAGACCCTTTACCCCTTATTTTGTAAATCTAATGATCTTGCTTGATCTTGAATCACATTAATTGACAGATACTCTTCCCAGGGATAACGCATGAAGAAATTAGTTTACATTCATCATCAATTGCCTAAGATAATCCACATCCCAAGAAACCTGTAATCTTCGCTTGCTTATGAAATTAATAATATATTTATACATTAATTATAAATGATCTCATAATTAAATGAAATTTAAAAGTTATTATTAATAGACTATCTAACATCTTGTCCACAAATGACTTAAGACTATTAAAGAGGGGGGTAGTATTATTACATACGGTCGATAGTCTTTATACCCAATAAGTATAGACCTGTTTTTATGTGACGTTCAGTCAATTCGCACAAAAGCAATCTAGATTTAGTATGTTGATTATCAACAACTTGACAATCTCTAAAGAAGGCGTTGAACTTCTCGCTTAGGTGAAATAGGTAATCTGTAAGATGATTTGGTAGCAGATCTTCTTTCATCATGTGTAATATTTCACCAAATCTCATTAGGTGTAAAATCAGCGCTCTTTCTGTAGGATGAGTAACAATTACTGACTCATTCTCTATATCTTTAATAGAAATTCCAAGTTTTCTTTTAATTCCTTGAATTCTTACAAAGGCATAAAGAATGAAGGCTGCGGTGTTGCCTTCAAAACGAAGCATACGATCGTAACTAAAGGTATAATCTTTGATTCTATTGGAGGATAAGTCAGCATACTTTACTGCTGAAATCCCAAGCACTTTAGCAAGTTCATCATTATTTTCCACTCCGCGTTCATCCAGAAGAGCTTTTGCTCTAATCACTGCCTCGTCTAAAAGGTCTGATAATTTTTCTGTCTCTCCAGACCTTGTTTTATATTTTTTACCATCCGGGGATAAAACTAAGCCAAATGGTACATGGTCAAACTTCACTTTGGATTCGTCAATATACCCAACCAATGTGGCTGCTTTATAAACCATCGCAAAATGCGTTTTTTGGCCAAGATCTGTCACGACAATAATTCGTTTAGCTTGATCATTGGTTACCCGATAATGAAAGGCTGCAAGATCTGTAGTAGCATAGTTAAATCCACCATCACTTTTTTGAATAATTAAGGGTAAAAGATCTCCTTCTTGGTTCTTAAACCCCTCCATAAAAACACATTCTGCCCCATTATCTTCCTTTGAAAGTCCCTTTTGCTTAAAATCATCCACAACTTTCTTCAATATAGGATTATAAAAAGATTCCCCCCTCTCTTCAATGTGCACATCTAAGAGTTCATAAATTTCAGAAAATCCTTTTCTAGAGATCTCACAAATATTTTTCCATGCGGCAACTGAGCTTTCTTCCCCTGATTGCAATCTCACCACTTCTTCCTGTGATAATTTTTTAAATGCAAGATCTTCATCAAATTTCAATTTGGCAGATTTGTACCACTGCACCAATTCTTCCAAGGTAGCTTTTGCTTCTTTCATTAATGCTGCGGGCTTATATTTCTTTAAATAGGTGATAAGCATCCCAAACTGAGTACCAAAATCCCCTACATGATTTAAGCGAAGTACATCATAACCCAAAAACTCCATCAACCTTGCAATACTTTCACCAATAATAGTAGATCGAAGATGCCCTACATGCATTGTTTTTGCAATATTTGGAGAAGAAAATTCTACAATGACCTTTTCACCCCCCCCTTTTGGAACTAAAAGATGATCATCTGCTAAACAATCTTTTGCCCATTTCTCCAATGTGGCAACAGATAGAGTCATATTGATAAATCCAGCACCAGCAACCTCAATTTTTTCAAAAATTGCTAATTCTTTCAACTTTTCTGCTGCAGCTTCTGCTATTTCTCTTGGGGATTTATTTAATTCCTTAGAAAGCTTTAGCGCAAGACTGCACTGATAGTCTCCAAACTTCACATCTTTACTTGGATCAATCTCCACCTTCATCTTTGTTGTGTGATCATTTTTTATAGCAAACGCCTTTTGCACATCCTCTCTGATTGTTTCAATCATCAAACTATTTACCTTTTTCATCCTCTCTCCTTTGCATGTGCGCAATTAGCTTTGCTCTATTTATTTTAGCCACTTTTATTCTACAATCATCTTCCCCATAAAACATTAAATAATCATCCCCTTTTCGAAGTAGCGCGGTCGGAAATACAATTTTCTCCCGATTATTATAGAGGTTTTTCTGATAAAACGGGGTCATCGTTCTTCCTGTCAAAATAAACGGGGCATTTTTTGTAAAAGTTGCTGCTCCACAAATATAGATATTTTTCTTTAGTGTTGTAAAGCTATTTCGGCCAGCAAATGCGATATGATATAGTGTTAAATACTCCCCAAGCTCTTCATCAAACACAGGCGGGGTTCCACCTCGAAGAGGGGAAAATTTGTTCAATAGCCCATTTTCTGTCTTGGACACAAGGATGCAGTTTCCCTTTTCCAAATTTACCTCAAGCACAACATTTTCAGGCTCTAATAAATAAACTACATATAATTTACCCTCTTTTGAAAAAGGCATCCAGTTTTTTTCAATCCCTTTTTCTACATAGTTTGAAAAACAATATTCATAAAAAAGGGGTAAAATATTTGTTGCTTCCCATACTCCCTCTTTCTTTTGTAGTTTAGCAAGAGTTTGGACACTCCCTCCATGGGTATGATCACAAAAAATCATGTAAATTTCCCCATTATGCCAAAATAGTCTTGGATCAGTTACCTTTGTCATCCCATCCTCTTTTTGAGGTAGAAGCTGAACCATCTTTTCCACTTGCGCAAAATTTTCATCAAGTTCGGTAACCATAATCACATTTCTTCTCTTCCCTTGAAGTTTTAGCTTCAAATATTGCCAAAGATTGCTAGCTTTTGCCCTTGTTACAAGTAAATAGCGATCCCCAAGAAAAATTACCCCTGGATTATAGGGTCTAAAATCAGAGAGAGAAACATCTACAATTTCATCTATTACTGAGACTCCCTCTTTAACCACCGATAATGGCAGCTCGCGGGATCGGTGAATAAATGCTAGATAAAATCCAACACATACTATTAGGAATAAAGAAAATTTCTTACTCATCTAAATCTTTTACTCCTTCCATACTTGCAATAAGATCGTTTCTTGGCACTCTTGCCATTTTATTTGTAGAGTCATCATCCCCATAAAAAATCAAATAGTCATCCCCCTCTCTTACTAAAGTAGTTGGAAAGATAATTTTGTGAAAATTATTATAGACAGATTGTCCAATAATTGGGCCATTACTTTTTCTTAAAACTTTATAAGGGGGATCTTTTGAAAAGGTATAGCCTTCAAAAAAGTAGGCATCCACCTTTTTATTGGTGATTTTTCTATTTGTTGGATAAACATAATGATAAAGGGTGATCCATTCACCCAGCTCTTCATCAAACACAGGGGGAGTTGACCCCCTAGATTGCCCCAGCTGGCTTAAAAATGTATTTCCCGATCTATAGCTTATCGTAGCTTTCCCAGAAGAAAGATCGGTTTTTAAAATCACATGTTCTGGCTCCATTAAGTAGACAAAAAACAGTTCTCCATCTTTAACAAATGGCATCCAATTTTTTTCAAATCCCTTTTGTACAAGCCCTTTTTGGTAAAACTCTTCACCTTCTTCAAAAAAAATAGGAACATCGGTTGTAACGTTCCAAAGATTATTTATCTTTTCAAGTTTGGCAAGATATAAGCTGGCAAAGGAGTTTATTCGATCAGGGCTATTTTTTTGCCTACAATAGATCATGTAAATATCCTCTTTCACCTTTACTAACCTTGCATCAATATATTGAACCTCACCCTGATTCTGATTTTCTAAAGAGCGATACTCGGTTTTCTTTTGACTGGTTTCTTTAAAATTTTTATCTAGTTCACCAATAATTAAACCTTTAATATTTCTTTGTAAAAAATATTTTTTCCAAATAGAGTCTAAAAAAGAATCCCCTCGTCTACGAGAAACAAACAAATACCCTTCTTCAAGAGGCAAAATTCCTGCATTAAACACTTTATAGCCTGTGATATGAACAGGTTTGATCGCTTTAATTATCTCAACACCTTGATTATAGGGTACTTTTGGTATAATTGTTTCAGCATGACTGGTAATAAAAATATAAATAGCAACCACTGCCAGCGTGAAGGTGATGATTTTGATCTTCATACTACCTCAAAAGGAAGTAGAGTAGCAGATAATAGAGGTAAAGGTAAAGAAAATACTCCACCCTATTGATTATCACTTGCGTAAAAGGGATTTTTTTTATAATATATTTCCTGTATTCAATACTGCAGAGGTATACCAATGACAAAACTAGCCATTTCAGAAGGCATTTACAAAGATCTACTTGATTTCATCAAAAAAAATCGTAACGTTGATCTCATCACTACCTACCTCTCATTTCTTGAGATGAAGCACAATCTAAGCCCTGTTGTGTTCATGAAAGAGAAAAAGATTTTTTTAAGCCAAGATCATTTAGTTAAGGCTCTTGAAAAAGAGCATAAGCTTTATCGAGAAACAACGATTAAAATCCAACTTGGGAAAAAAAGTGTTAACGAAGAGAGTAAAAAAATCTATATCTGTCCTTATTCAGGTAAGGTTTTTGCAGATAACACCCACCCTAACCCTCAAGATGCAATCTACGACTGGGTCTCAAATTGCCCTGAAAATACTGAAAGAAAAGATGGGATTCGAGTAAAAAAATTTTATATCTCTGAAGATCCTGAAGTAATTAAAAATTATATTACCCCTCAAAGCGCTGAGCTTTCTAAAACTGTTTTTTCTTCTGTGGTAACAGGTAAACTGTTTAATAGCAAAAAAGGTGTAATTCAAGATTTGCTCGAGAACCAAATTAAATCTATTCCTATGAAGCAAGTAACCACGCAAAATAGATTTGAACTTCATGATGATTTCCTTCAATTTTTGGAAAGCAATTTAGAAGATTCTAAAGTTTCTGCCTTTGTTGAAACTCTCTCTACTCGTGAGGAGTTTACAAAATACATCAAAAAATGGATGGAAGATTCTGAAGAAGAAGCGGAAGAGGAAGTTGTAGAAGCTGAGGAAGAAAGCAGCGTCGACGATTAATAAGGCTTATACCTATGTCGCAATCTATAGTTTGTAATTTAGAAAACATGCATTTGTTTGCAACAGAGGTAGCATCCACCTTAAAACCTGGCGATATTTTAACTCTTTCAGGCGATCTAGGGGCTGGTAAGACCACTTTTACAAAAATGCTGTGTAAAGCCCTTTCCATAGACTCTGTTGTATCTAGCCCAACCTTTACCTATTTAAATATCTACGAGGAAAAGGTAGCTCATTTTGATCTTTATCGCTTAAAAAGTGGAGATGATTTTTTTGCTTTAGGCTTTGATGAATTTCTTGGGGGTGAATATATAGCGATCATTGAATGGCCAGAGATCGTTTTAAATAAATTAACTGGAAATATTATTTCCTTAACTTTTACACATCATCAGCAAGGAAGAAAGGTAACAAGAAATGACGCAATACACATTTGATAAATGTACCTTTATCCGATCGGCCACAAGCAAAGAGCATTACCCAAAAGAGGATTTCCCCATCATTGTGTTTGCAGGCAGATCAAATGTAGGCAAATCTTCTTTAATCAATCACTTATTTTCTGCTAAAAACCTTGCCCACACCTCCACTGTCCCCGGAAAAACTGCTCTTATCAACTACTTTTTAATTCACGATAACCTTTTTTTGGTAGATTTACCTGGATATGGGTTTGCAAGAAAAAGTAAATCTGAGCAAAATGAATGGATGGGATGGATTTCAGAATTTATTGAAGAGAATTTAGATCGTATTATCTTTACTATTTTGATCGACAGTAGACACCCTCCATTCCCAAAAGATATAGAATTACTACAGTGGTTAAAATCTAGAGACAAAAAACCGCTTGTAGTCTTTACTAAGACTGACAAGCTAAAGGGAAAAGAAAGAAAGAAGCTAAAAGAGCTTCCTGAGATTCTTGAAGGGTGCAAAACCGTTTTATACTCGACAAAAAATTATTCTGGGAAGAAAATACTGATCAACACCTTAAAGGAAGCATTACAACATGGGCTTAATTAAAACAGACACACTTATTTGTCTTGACTGTGAAACAACAGGCCTTGATATAAATAACGATGAAATCATCGAAATTGCCATCGTTAAGTTCACTTTTGAAAAAGAGCTCGGAAAACTTGATTATCTAATCGATCCAAAACGTCCCATTCCACCTGAATCCACCGCTATTCACCACATAAGCGATGATATGGTAAAAGGTAAACCTTTTATCGAAGATGTGTTAGATGAAGCTGTTGCTTTAATTGGTAAGCATCCAATTATGGGCCATAATGTTGGATTTGATATTCAAATGATCGAATCAGCTTTACGCCGTCATAATCATTCAAAATCACTTACCTCTAATCCTGTAATAGACACATTAAGACTTGCAAGGCTTTACGGCGAAAGCCCAAAAAATTCTCTTGAAGTTTTAAGGGAGCATTTTAACATCCCTGAAGAAGGGGCCCACAGGGCAATGAATGATGTGATCGTAAACATCAAAGTATTTGAAAAATTAGCCGCAGGTTTTAAAACCACAGAAGAGATGCTCGAAAGATTAACAAAGCCTGTAGCAATGAAAGCGTTCCCTTTTGGGAAGTATAAAGGATATTTTTTTAAAGAAATTCCTATCGATTACCTTCATTGGGCAGGGCATCAAAATTTTGATGAAGATCTTCTCTATTCTATCAATCAAGAGAGAAAGAAAAGGCGTAAGCAAAAGCCATTTTTTGAATCCACAAACCCCTTCAAAGATTTATAATCTAAGATGTCTATTGTATTATATGAACTAAGTGGCTAGTATTTTCACTTTAGCAAAAAGACGCTACTTTATAGGATTATGCAGAAAACTCGAGACTTTAAGACCCTTACCACACTTCATCTAAAGAATAAAAAAGTATTAGTGCGCGTTGATTTTAACGTTCCTATGGATGGGGGTAAAATCACTGATGACTCCCGAATTAGGGCCTCTTTGTCCACTATAAAATACATATTAGAATCAGGCGCCTCTTGTATATTAATCTCACATCTTGGAAGACCTGGTGGCCGTTTTGTCCCCTCTTTATCTATTGCCCCGATTGCAAAATATCTTTCTAAACTTCTTGAGATGGAAGTGCAAATTTCTTCTGCTGAATTTGGAAGCCACACAAAAAAACTTGCCGATAGATTAAGACCTGGTGATCTTTTACTACTTGAAAATATACGATTTCATCCAGGAGAAGAAAATCCTGAAAAGCATCCTGAATTTATTGACTATTTAGCCGATCTTGCCGATATCTATATAGCTGATGCATTTGGCAGCTTACATAGAAACCATGCCTCCATTACATATCTTCCAAAAAAATATGAAATAAAAGCAGTAGGTTTTTTAGTAGAAAAAGAGGTGTTAGTCTTAGATAATCTTTTAGGTCAAGCAGAGCACCCTTTTTATGCAATTATTGGTGGGGCAAAAGTATCTACAAAACTTGGCATCTTAGAATCGCTTTTAGATAGAATCGATGGTTTAATTCTAACAGGGGCTATGGCATTTACCTTTCTTCACGCCTTAGGCTATAAAACGGGAAATTCTTTAGTCGACCATGAACATATTGATATGGCTAAAGCAATCATGAAAAAATGCAAGTCCCGTGGTATTAACCTTCACCTTCCTGAAGATATTATTATTACTCAAACTTTATCTGATGAAGCAGAAACAGCCTTAGTCTCCATAAAAGAAGGGATCAATGATGGCTACTTAGGCGCTGATATTGGCCCTAGAACCATTTCTGAATTAAAGGAAATTCTTAAAAAAGCTAAAACTATATTTTGGAATGGCCCTTTTGGCGTATTTGAGCTAAAAGCCTTCCAACATGGGACCCTAGAAATGGCAAGCTTTCTCTCTGAAAGTAAGGCGATGACTATTGTAGGAGGAGGAGACACCGCCCATGCAGCCCATTTGATCCCAAAATGGCAAAAATTCACCCATATCTCTACAGGTGGGGGGGCAACCCTTGCGTTTATTGAAAATGGAACCCTTCCAGGTCTTACTGCTTTAGAAAACACTTATTAGTTTTAGAACCTTTTTAAATTAGCTTGATTATTATGTCAGATGAGATATACTATTTGTACGTAGTAAGAGCCTATATCTTCCTACAGGGTAACAACTCTATATTAGAGAATATTTTGAAGATTAGAATAAAAAATTCCCCTTCTTTCCCGTATTTATCGCCACTCGATGTTGTTATGACCGAAAACAAATCTTTTTTTTACAAAAAACCATTTATCCCTACAGGTTCTCATGAATGATGAAAATGTGTTCAAGAATATGCACCCTTTAAAGCGCTTATTTTGGCCAATTTTAAGATCTGAATATTCTAAATTTCTACCAATGTTAATTATCTATTCATTGGTTGTTTTCAATTATAGTTTATTAAAGACTATAAAAGATGCACTAATTGTTACTGCCAAAGACTCTGGGGCTGCAACCATCCCTTTTATCAAGGTATGGGCAATTTTACCGATGGCATTACTGATCACCTTGATCTACACTCGCCTTTCTAATCGATATGATAGGGAGAAAGTATTTACAATCATTATGTCTGGCTTTTTAGGCTTTTTCTTCCTGTTTGCCTTTATTCTTTACCCAAATCAAGATTATTTACATCCAAACCGTCTTGCTGATCAATTACAAGAGCTTCTCCCACAAGGATGTATTGGGTTAATTGCAGTGTTTAGAAATTGGACATTTACCCTATTTTATGTCCTTAGCGAGCTTTGGGGCACAATGATTATGTCGATTCTCTTCTGGGGTTTTGCAAATGAAGTAACCTCTGTCAAAGAGGCGGGACGTTTTTATGCAATTTTAGGAGTTGGAGCAAATATTGCCACTATTTTAGCAGGTCAAGCAGGTATGTTTTTTTGCGGAAAATTCCTTCACTCTTATCTAAATATTCAAACAGACCGATGGACATTTTCATTTATCACGATTATTTCCCTTATTATCGTCATTGGATGTTTCACCTTATTTTTATATAGAAGACTAAACCGTACGATAGCACCGGCTGCAGAGGAAATGGTTCCTTCTAAAAAAGAAAGCAAGCCAAAGATGGGGTTGCGCAAAAATTTTGCCTACCTTGCCCAATCAAATTACCTTATCTGTATTGCTTTGATCGTTTTATTCTTCAATATGGCCTTAACACTTATTGAAGTAGTTTGGAAAGACCAGGTACATCTTCTTTATCCTTATGCAGCAGACTATAGCTCATACATGGGTAGCGTGATGACTTATATTGGTCTATTTTCCACCATTTTATCCATCTTTGTATGTGGTCAAGTAGTAAGAAAATATGGCTGGACTGTTTCTGCTTATATAACCCCCTTAATATTGCTTATTTCAGCGGTATTTTTTTTCATCTTTTACTTAGGTAGGGCAAGCGCCTCAGCTGTAGCCTTTGCCGGAGCACTAGGAACCTCACCATTGGTCATTGCCTCAGCTTTAGGCTCTTTCCAAAATATTTTCTCTAGAGCGTCAAAATTTACCTTCTTTGATGTCACTAAAGAGATGGCTTTTATCCCACTTAGCAAAGAATCCAAAGAAAAAGGGAAAGCTGCCATTGACGGAATTGGTTCAAGACTTGGGAAATCTGGAGCATCGATCATTCATCAAGCTCTTTTAATGATTTTTGGAAGCGTTACTATGAGCGCCCCATTTGTAGGTGTGATTATCATCATGATCTTCATTGGATGGCTTATGGCTGTAAGAACCCTTGGTGTGCTCTTCAACGCCACCTCAAAAGAAGAAGGGGCCCAAAATTTTGCATCCGATAGCCCCTTGCAGAAAGCCTAGGTCGCAAAATGAAAAATATGTTATAAAAGGAAACAAAAAAAAATTATACTTTTTTTGAAGATTGCTCATTATGAAAAATATGTTAACTCTTTCTAACACCATTTCGCTGCTAAGAGGCCCTCTTGCCTTCTTATTCCTTTTCCAATCTGTTCAAATTCGTGTTTTTGCTATTGTTGCTGCTATGATTTCTGATTGCATCGATGGGTACTTGGCAAGAAAATTTAAAAATGAAACCTTTTTAGGCAAAGTGCTTGATCCTGTAATGGATAAATTTTTTGTCTATTTTGTGATGGGAGCATTAATTGCCTCTGGCACCCTTTCTACTTTTGGATTATTTTCATTTTTAATCCGTGATGTAAGCATTATTCTTTATATTGTCACAACGCTGATTTTTTTTGGCAAAAAAGCCCTTGTAGTTTTACCACCACTAAGTAGTAAAATCACCACAGCACTGCAGTTTTTGATCATCTTTGTAATGGTCTTAGGGTATAAACCCCCCATTTTTATTTACTGTATATTCTTTGCCCTTGCCCCTATAATATTTACAGAGCTTCTACTAAGCACTATTGCACAAAATAAAAAGCTCTCTCATAAATAACGCACCTTAGATAATTAACCTCAAATTTATTAACAGAGAATCGATAAAAGAGATTTTTTATCCATGTTAATCACAATAGAAAATACATTATGATTGTAAGTTGTTTCAAAAGATGGCTATTGTCTTTCTTTGTGCCTTTGTATCTTCGTGTCTTTGTGTTTAATTTCTAATGGGCGCTATATGTGAAGTATTTTTCTTGCATCTATGAAAAAAAGAGGGTATGATTATGTAATATTTTTTTAATTGAGAGTTTCCATGTCACAAAATAATGAATCCATTTTCCGCTATAGCATTAAACGATTTATGGGCACCTTTGCCGCCTTAATCGGTATCTTAATAGCCTTATTTGCATTTTCGTCCTTTGTTGGATTTGCATTAAAAAACGTACCTGATATAGAGGAAAATTTCTTGCCGATAAAAGTTCAACCTAATCAAATGGGTGATGTCTCTTTATTTAAAAAAGATACAAATTTAATCCTACAAATTGACATTGAGGGGGTTATTGGGATTGATAGAAAAACTGAAAATACATCTGCAACATTACAAAAAATATTAAAACAGCCTCATTTACAAGGAATTAATATGGATCGCCTCAAGGGGGTCTTTATTAAAATTAATTCAAGAGGAGGTTCAGCTTCTGAATGTGAGCAGATGTATCAAGATCTAATGAGCTTTAAGGGGCAGTACAATATCCCTATTCATGTATGGATTTCTGATGTGTGTGCCTCTGCTGGTTATTACCTTGCCTGTAGTGGTGATTACATTTCAGCACAATCAATCACAATGATTGGATCTGTGGGGGTATTTTTTCCTCCTCAATTTAACTTTTATAACCTCATGCAAAAAGTTGGCGTTGAAGCAATGATTGTAAGTGCTGGAAAGAATAAAATCCCTTTTCCAATGTTTACTCCAATTGTAGATGGCACTAATTCATACAAAGATATTATCAAAATTGCAAACGACGTTTATGAAAGTTTTATTACCGTTGTAGATAGTTCAAGAGCCTCCCATGGCCTTACCAAAGCAAAACTAATTGAATATGGTGCAGCCATCTATGGAAGCCTTGATGCTCAAAAATTAGGATATATAGATGCGGCAAATACTCGATATTTTGATGCGCTAGCCTATATGAAAAAGAGCTTAGAATTAGATGAAAACACTCAAGTGATTAGTTTTGTGCAAAAAAAGACGTTCTATGACAGTTTAAAAAATACCTTAGAAAATAAACTCTCCTTTCTCTTTGGGACAAGCCAATCTACACCCCTCCCTTTTACACTAGAGGCACCACTTTATCCTAATCAATTATGAAAAAAATCTTCATCGTCGATGCTAGCAATTACATATTTCGCTCCTACTATGCGATAAGAAATATGTCCAATAGCAAAGGGGTCGCTACAAATGGATTATACGGGTTTATTCGTTCAATTTTAAATATAAAAAAGGATTTTACTCCCGATTATATGGCAATTGTCTTTGATGGGCCGAAAAACAAAGCTTCAAGGCTTGCCATCTATCCTCAATACAAAGCTCATAGGGAAAAAGCCCCAGATGATTTATATCCCCAAATAGCCTTAGCAAAAGAATTTTGCAAAGCTTTTAACCTTCCAATTATCGAAGTAGATGGTGTAGAGGCAGATGATGGAATTGGCGCTGTAGCTCGTTTTGCAAAATCCAAGGGTCTTTACTCCTATCTTTGCTCCTCAGACAAAGATCTTTGCCAGCTAATTGATGATCATACCTTTATTGTCCAAACCTATAAAGATAACCAAATTATAGATAAAGATGAAGTGGTCAAAAGATATGGAATAAGAGCTGATCAATTTATCGACTATCTTGCCATCACCGGCGACTCATCAGATAATATCCCTGGAATTAAGGGGATAGGACCTAAAACGGCTGAAAAATTACTTAATGAATTCGGAACTCTTACAAATCTTCTTAATAGTACAGAGACATTTTCAAACAAGAAGCAAGGTGAAAAAATTCAAAGCGAAAGAGCCAATGCTGAAATTAGCTATAAGCTTGCCACCATTGATACAGACCTAGATATTCCAAAGGAACTCTCTTTTTATAAAGTAGCAGGCCCCGATCTTCTTTCTCTTAAGTCCTTTTATGAATCGATGGAATTTAAAACACTACTTAAGGAATTAGGTTCATCTCTACCCTCTTCCCCCAAACAAAATTCTAACTACACATTAATTAACGATGAAACTGCGTTGAAAACCCTTGTAAAAGCGCTTAAAACCGAAAAAAGTCTTTGTATCGACACAGAAACTACAGGCTTAGATACCATGACAGCTGATCTAATTGGAATAGGTCTTGGGTGTAAAGAAGGGGTCGTCTATTACATTCCTTTAAATGGTGCAATAAAAAAAGAAGTCGTAATCAAAGATCTATCTCCTCTTTTTGATGGAAGCCTCTCATTTTTTGGTCATAATATCAAATATGACATGCATATTCTAAGTAGAGCCGGGCTAAAGATCAAAACGGTTGATTTTGATACGTTACTTGCCTCCTATGTTTTAGATTCTCATCTAATCAACCACGGTCTTGATTTTCTTTCAGAAAAATATTTTGGAGTGAACAAAGTTGCCTATAAAGATCTTGTCCCCCCTGGTAAAGGGAACACTTTTGCAGACGTTCCCTTAGAAGAGGCTTGTAACTATTGCTGCATGGACGTTGACTATACAATCAGATTAAAAAATTTATTTAAAAAGCAAATCCACGATAAAAATTTTGATTCGCTCTATTACAACATAGAGTTGCCACTTCTGCCCATTCTTTTTTCTATGGAAGAGCATGGTATTTATGTTGATACCGGCTATCTTGCTGACTATAGCATTGAGCTTACTGAAAAAATTGAGCAAATTTCTGAAAAAATTTATGCCGAGGCTGGCAAAGAATTTAATATTAATTCTCCAAAGCAGCTGGCGGCCATTTTATTTGAAGATCTTGGTATCCGCTCTTTAAAAGAGACTAAAACTTCTCATAGCACTGGGGCCGATGTTCTAGAAGCCCTAGAACATGATCATCCTATCATTCCGATGATCCTCTCCTATCGCACCTTAGAAAAACTTCGTTCAACCTATGTAGACGCTCTTCCTAAAGTTGTCAATGAAAAGACCGGAAGGATCCATTGTACCTTTAATCAATCAGGAACAGTAACTGGTAGACTTTCTTCCTCTAGTCCAAATTTACAAAATATCCCTGTTAGAGGCGAGGAAGGGAAAAAAGTAAGAAAGGCTTTCATGCCGCAAAAAAAGGATTGGGTCTTTCTCTCCCTTGATTATTCTCAAATAGAACTTCGGATCCTTGCCCATATGTCTGGGGAAAGGGCTTTAATCGATGCATTTAACCATGATAGGGATATCCACACAGAAACAGCTGCCGGGGTCTTTAACGTCCCCTATGAAGGGGTAACAAAGGATATGCGCTATAAGGCAAAAGCGGTCAATTTTGGCATCCTTTATGGTCAAAAGCCCTTTGGCCTTGCCAAAGAACTTGGTATAGATATTAAGGCCGCAAGAACTATCATTGATACTTACTTTAAAAAATACCCTAAAGTGAGAGATTTCATTGAATTTTTAACACTTCAGGCAAAAACAGAGAAAAAATCGGTCACATTACTGGGTAGAGAGCGTCTTTTGCCAGATATCGATAGCTCAAATTTTGCTGTAAAAGCAGCAAATGAACGCTTTGCCGTAAATGCCCCAATTCAGGGATCTCAAGCAGATATTATTAAAATAGCCATGATAGAGATAGATAAGAAGATGTCTAAGTCACAGATGCAGAGTTACTTAGTGCTGCAAATTCATGACGAATTAATATTTGAATGCCCAAAAGATGAAGTAAAGATTTGTGAAAAACTCGTAAAAGAGGCTATGGAGAATGCTTATTTGCTCTCTGTACCATTAAAAGTGGATGTTTCCGTTGGAAAAAATTGGAGCGAGTGCTAATATAAAAGTAATAGGGGTCACTGGAAGTGTTTCCTCTGGAAAGAGCACCCTGCTGAAGGCTCTTGAAAAAATGGGTGTATCTACCCTTTCTGTAGATATAATTATTCATAACCTCTACCAAACTAACCAAGAGCTTATTGATAAAATACATGGATTATTAGGAGATGATATCCTGACAAATACAAAGTTAGATAAAAAGAAAATAGCAACGAAGGTCTTTAATAACAAAGAGCTACTATTTAAGCTTGAAAAACTCACCACCCCTTATGTGGTTGATGAGATCAAAAAGTCAACAAGGGCTGAGAAAAAGATCCTTGCCGTAGAAGTGCCACTACTTTTTGAGCTCTCTTTGGAAGATTTATTTGATACAACAGTTTTTGTAAAAACTGACACTGAGCTATGTTCTTTAAGATCAGCTTTTCCTGATTTTCAAAAACGAATGAACCGATTTCTTCCTGCGGAAGAAAAAGAAAAAAAAGCAGATTACACAATAACAAACAATGGCACTTTCGCCGATTTTCAAAAAAGCATCGAAAGTTTAATGGAAGGAATTATTACATGACCGAAGATGAGAACAAAAAACCAAAAAAAGAGAACCACATGACTACAGAAACTACTGATCAAAAAGCAATGGAGCCAAAAAAAACTCCAAAACCTGCAAAAAAGACCCCCGCCTCACCTCCGACTGCTCCATCTGAGGCTAAAGCCTTTACTCCACCAGCACCAGTACCAGCACCTGAGACATCTCAAGAAATAAAGCCCCCAAAATCAATTCTTCTTACTCCGCCACCTTTGATCAAGCCTATGCAAAAGCCCCCAGCCCCAAAACCATCTGAGCCATCTGAGCCTGATATGCAATCAGAAATCTCTCAACACGAAGCTTCGATGAAAAAAAACCATAAAAATCGAAATAATAATAATAATAATCAACAGCGAAGAAAAGGCGGGAATTTTCAACATAACCACAATAGACATAGAAATGATCGTGAGCCTAAAGAAAGTAACTTTATTGAACCTTCACTACCTGAGCTACCAGAGGGTGTTGAAGCCGTAACTACAAAAATCTCAGATCTACAAAAAATGAGCTTTCAGGAGCTTGTTAAGTATGCTCATAGCCATAATATTGTTTCTTTAACCAATATGAACAGATCTCAAATTGTTTCAGCTATAATCAAAGCAAAGATCCACGTGCCAGGACAGATCATTATGGCCGAAGGTTCTTTAGAAACTCTTCCTGATGGATTTGGTTTTCTTCGCTCTCCGCAATATCACTACCAATCTTCCTGCGAAGATATCTACGTATCGGCTGCTCAGATCCTCCATTATGGGTTAAAAAAAGGAGATGAAGTGGTAGGACCTATTCGTATGCCTAAAGATAATGACAAATATTTTGCCCTTCTTCGTGTTGACAAAGTTAATAACTTAAAGCCTTCGGAAATGACAAACAGAAAAGCCTTTGTGAATTTCACCCCGATCCACCCAACCGAGCGACTTTTACTAGAAACCACAAAAGATAACTACTCCACACGTGTGATCGATCTTGTCTCCCCTGTAGGTAAAGGTCAACGTGCCTTAATTGTTGCCCCTCCAAAGGCGGGTAAAACAATTATCCTACAAAATATCATCAACGGAATTGCCGCAAACAATCCTGAAGTAAAGCTTATGGTTCTTCTTATCGATGAAAGACCTGAAGAGGTAACTGATATGCAACGTCTTATCGGTAATAAAGGGCTCGTAATTGCCTCAACCTTTGATGAGCCCCCTGAAAGACACTGCGTTGTGGCTGAAATGTGCATTGAAAAAGCTAAAAGACTGGTCGAAGATGGGGAAGATGTTGTGATTATCCTAGATTCTATCACAAGACTTGCGCGAGCTTACAATACCGTTCAACCCCACTCAGGGAAAATCCTCTCAGGTGGTGTGGACGCAAACGCTATGCATAAGCCAAAACGATTCTTTGGAGCTGCAAGAAACCTTGAAGAGGGTGGATCTTTGACTATCATCGGATCAGCCCTGATTGACACAGGTTCGAAAATGGATGAGGTAATCTACGAAGAGTTTAAAGGAACAGGTAACTTAGAGCTTGTGCTAGATAGAAGACTTGCCGATAGACGCCTTTACCCTGCCATTGACGTCATTAAAAGTGGAACAAGGAAAGAAGATCTACTCTATCATAAAGATGAGCTTGAAAAAATCTACAAACTACGAGCCGCCCTTGCCGATCTTTCGCCTGCAGATGCAATGAACCTTCTTCTTTCTAGAATGAAGAAAACAAACGCCAATACAGAATTCCTCCTTTCCATGAAGGACTAAGAAAATAAAAAAGGGGCCTATAAAATAGGCCCCTTTTTTATTTAGTCATACTAACCATTCCGTTAAAACTCATCATCCGTTTTAAGAGCATTATATTTTGTAACACTATCTGCCTCCATCCACCAGTCATCCGAAGTTTCGTTTGATTGGCTTGCTTTTATTGTTGAATCATTTATCTCTCTTTCCTCATCTTCACGTGCGTCTTTATCCATTTGAGGGAATATTTTGCCAAATAAATGAGCGATAGATCCAAGGGTTGTCACTCCAAAAGCAATACCAGCTACAATTGGAACAATTGCAATTCCTCCCGTTCCAATAGAAATAAAGGTTGCTAAAAAAGTTGCAACTACTACTGCAAATATATGTTGAACTACCTGCTCTATCTTATTTTTTAAGGCACTTTTCTTATACTCTTCTCCTTCAGGTTTAATTGACCCAGTGCTATGTGTAGCATCAAAATAATATAGTTCCGTTCCAAAATTGCTAGCGTTAGCTAATGCATCCATATTTCCATCCTTTGTTATGATTTCTTATAAGTTAATTATAACATAATTAATAATTTAAATCAATTAGTATATATTTAATATTTTCTTAAATTATTGAAATACAGCATGTTATGTCATATAATAATGTGGGTTTTTTGGGGAAAAAATTTTATCTATTCTATAGATAAGGCTTTAGCTAAACCGAAAAATATGTTACCTTTATTAAATAAACACTATTTAGAAGGGTCATGGATAATTCGGGGAAAAGGGTTCTAATTCTCACTCACTCAGGCGGAGGGGGTCATCTGCAGGCTGCGATTGCAAAACACCAAGAACTTTTAGACGACGGGTATACCCATATCATTCAAAAAGACATCTTTATTGACTTTTTAGGAAGGCCTATTGGAGCCTCCATTTTAGGTGCTTGGAACGTTTGTCAAACTCATGGCCACATCACTTCCCTCTATTTTCTCTCTATGTGTACAAGAGGAATTGACTTTTTAGTAGGCATCCCATTTTTCTTTCATTTGGCCATCAACCTTTATAAGTATGATATAAATACCATTATTGATACCCAGCATGTGGGGACCAAAGCCTTTATCAGAGCTATTCGTTTAATCTCTAAATGGAAAAATAAGCAAATTTACTATGAAAAGGTGTTAACAGATTTACCCTCCCCTAAATGTAGACACTATTTTAAGCCATTACTTAAGCTTTCAAAAAAAGATAAGGATTTTATCCATATAGCTACCACCGAACCTGACTTTTCAGGCTCAACCGAAGAGGGTTTTTGGAAAAAATATACGGGACTTTCATTAAATAATGTTGTTTATAAGAATTTTCCCCTAAGACGCGCATTTAAACACTCTTATAAGGGCAAAAAACCCTTACATTTAACATTTAATACCTATACTCCTGAGCATACTCATCTCATCTGTAAATGCCTTTGTTATGGATCTATGCCCTTTAAAAGACAAAGAAATAGCCTTAGCTTTACTTTTACAGATGAAACACTCTCATTAATCACATTAGGTTCTTTTCCTCAAAAATCTGTAATGATTGAGTATATGCTTCATTATATTTCTCAAAAAAACCTCTATTGTAAAGAGCGAAAAGAGGTCTTTTTTATACTCGTTGGTCCGCAAAAGAGCTCACAAAGTTACTATCAATCTATTTTAGATGAACTTGCAAAAATAGAGGATTATCCTAAGAGCTTAACAATCATCCCACTTGCCTTCCAAGATGACACATGTCTTGCTCCTTTATATTATCATTTAGATTTCATTATTGCAAAATCGGGGGGATTAACTACCATGGAGCTTCTTCAATCGGTAGAAAAGAATATATTTATTCATGATAACCCACGTCCTATTTTCTCAAACATCCTTTCTGTGCTTACAAAAAGTGACTTTGATACTATGCCCCCATGGGAGCGAGGCAATGCAAACTTTATCATAGCCAAAAAAAATGCAAAGCTCATAACACCTGAAAGCTTTGCATCAGTGACAGAAGGGTTTTTTAGTTCTGCTCTATTAAGTGTACAATAAAACTATTCCAATCTTCTCTTTCAGCAAGCATAGTTAACACTTCTGGATCCCCATTTGTAAATTCAGCAAAGCATGGAATATCGTGAAATAAAGTTGTTGCAGACTCCTTTTTTAGACCTCTTACAATACTTCTTGTTAAACTATCCCACTTAGTTTTTGATTTTACAATATTTTTCATACCCTTAATTAAATGGGGGTGTTTAAATACATAACCAAGAAACTGGGTAGAACTTACTGGGCGTAGATTTTTAGCAAGATCCTGTAGATAACCCTTTTTAAATAGTAATGCAAATACTGAAGTATTTGCCATAGTTTCAACAAGCTCTTCTATCACCTTTGCTTGATGGTGTGTAACCGTTAAGGTAAATTCTCTTTCTTCACTAAATGCAGTTTGACTTTGATCATTCCCTTTATCGGCAAAGAGTAATCCACCAAACACCATAAATAGATAAAAACCATATTTTTTCATTCCAACCTCCTTTTTAATAAATATTTTACAAGCGCTTTCCAATCTCTGCTATCTACAAAAGCTCTTAAATCTTCCCCACTTTCCCCTATTGCCAAAGCAAAAATCTCTAAATCCTGCTGAATTTTTGAATAAACATCTTCTCTGTTACATTTTTCACCAAAACCAGAAATAAACGCATTCCATTGGAAAAATCGATCCTTCGTATTAGACATATACTTAATTAGATAGGGCTTTTTTAAGATATAGAACAAAAATTCAAGTGGTGGGACAGAATCTATTTCTTTTCCCATAGAACGTAACTGATGGGCATTAAACATCAAACTACCGGTGCTTTTTTCCGATAAGGAGTATAAAATGGTTTCTATACATCCTGCTTGACGATTTGTGATATGCATTTCAAAGGTTTCTGAAAAGCCAACGCTCAATACCATCACAGCCGCAGTTACTAAAGTCCTCATTTTCCCTCCAAATCCTTAAGATCGGCATCTACCATAATTTTGACTAATTCATCAATCGATGTAGTGGATTGCCACCCTAGCTTTTCTTTTGCTTTTGTAGGGTCTGAGATGAGCAAATCCACCTCTGCAGGTCTAAAGTACTTTTCAGACACTCTTACATAAACTTTTTGAGTATCTTTATCAATACCCACTTCCTCTAAACCAACCCCCTGCCATTGTATGGTAATACCAATTTGAAAAAAAGCTTTTTCAACAAACTCTCTTACACTGTACATTTTCCCTGTCCCAATCACATAATCATCTGCTTTATCTTGTTGAAGCATCAGCCACATTGCATAGACATAGTCTTTTGCATAACCAAAATCTCTCATTGAATTCATATTCCCTAAATATAAGCAATCCTGCAACCCTTTGCTAATCATAGCTACAGCTCGTGTAATTTTTCGTGTCACAAAGGTTTCCCCACGTCTTGGCGATTCATGGTTAAATAAAATCCCATTAGAGGCATGCATCCCATAGGATTCTCGGTAGTTTTTAGTGATGAAAAATCCATACACTTTTGCCACACCATAGGGTGATCGAGGATTAAAAGGGGTCAATTCAGTTTGTGGCGTTTGTAAAACTTCTCCAAACATCTCACTTGTTGAGGCTTGATAAACTCTTGTTTTTTTAGAAAGACCTAATAAACGAATTGCCTCTAACACATTTAATACCCCTGTAGCGTTTACATCAGAGGTATAACAAGGTTTGTCAAAAGAAACTTGAACATGACTTTGCGCTGCAAGGTTATAGACTTCGTCAGGTTGCACCTTTTGTATGATAGAGCAAACATTAAGCGCATCGGAAATATCGCCATAGTGAAGTATAAAACGTCTTTGAGCAATACTTGGATCTTCATATAAGTGATCAATACGCGATGTATTTATGAGCGAACTTCTCCGTTTTACCCCATGAACTGTATACCCCTTTTCTAATAAAAGCTCCGATAAATAGGCCCCATCTTGCCCTGTAATGCCAAAAATCAAAGCTGTCTTTGCCTCAAGGGCATAAAACATACACAAAGTTAGTAAAAAAAATTTATTTCTCATATTCACCTAATTTATTTAAAATAATACTTTTATCACACAAGTAAAAGTTAATTTCAATCATTATATTTAAAAATTTTAGATGGAAAAATCTACTATTCTTTAAAATCAACTCTCTCTACACTAGAGAAATGAACTGTTACAAGGCTGCTAAGAAAATCGTAGAAACACTTTCCTCAAAAGGGTTTATAGCTTATTTTGCTGGAGGTTGGGTAAGGGACCATCTTCTTGGGAGAAAAGCCGATGATATTGATATTGCAACAAATGCAACTGTAGATCAAGTGATGGCTTTATTTCCAAAAACCATTCCTGTAGGGATTAATTTTTCCATACTTATTGTTGTTCAAGATGGGATTCATGCTGAAGTGGCAACATTTCGTAAAGAATCCGATTATGAAGATGGAAGACGGCCCGGAAGGATTATTCATTGCGGGCCTGAAGAAGATGCCAAACGGAGGGATTTTACCATCAATGGGATGTTTTATGACCCTTTAACAGAAAAAATTTATGATTTTGTGGGCGGGAAAATCGATCTTGAGAAAAAAATTATTCGAGCAATCGGAGACCCTAACCATCGATTTTTTGAAGACCGTCTTCGTATGATCAGAGCTTGCCGCTACAGCGCTCGTTTTGGATTTCCGATTGAAGAGCAGACTCAAAAAGCCATCATTGTTCATGCCCCTGAGATCTTCCCTGCCGTTGCCATTGAACGGGTGTATGATGAGTTTAAAAAGATGACAAGAGAGCATCATCTATTTGATGGCCTTCTCCTAATGCACAAATTTGGACTCCTTAAGGTTATTTTCAAAGACTTTCCACTTCTTTCCCATGAAAAGCTTGAAAAAAAACTTAAAGCCCTACCACAATTTCCAGATGAGACCTACCCGACCATCTTCCTTTACGAACTATTTGACAATCTTTCACTAGAAAAAAAGCTTAAGCTTTGTAAATACCTTAAAGTTTCTAATAAAGAGCTCCAGTGTACCGAAGAGCTAGAAAAATGGAAGTCTTCACTATCGGCATCAAATTATGACCTAGTGCATCTTTATGCTCAAAGTGAATCCAAACTTTGCCAAAAGATCGCCGCTATTTATTTACAAGACATAAGCTTTTTAGCCTTCCATAAAAAAAAGCAAGCCGAACTAAACGCCCACATTGATCGTCTAATTGCTAAAACCCCACTTATCACCTCTAAAGATCTCATGGATCTTGGCATGGAACCCGGCATCGAACTTGGAAAAGCTTTAAAAAGAGCCGAAGAGATTTGCATCAACTATAACCTCTCTTCAAAACAGGAAGTGTTACAGCTACTGCAATCTAAAAACAAGTAACGTGATGTCGTCAAACTGCTCTTTCTCTTGAACGAAAGATTGAACACCTTGCATAATATGTTCCACTAACTCTTTACTTGAAGATCCATTAAATTTTTTGATCGATTCTATTAATCTTCCTTCCGTATAAAGTTCATCTTTTGCATTTTGTGCCTCAGTCACTCCGTCTGTATAAAACACTAAATAATCACCCGCTTCAATTTTAATAGTTGCTAACTCCACATTATCTAACTCTTTAATACCGAGTGCAATTCCTTTTGTTGTAAACATCTCAAAGGTACTATTTTGTCTTTTTACCATCACTGGAAGATGGCCTGCATTTGTAAACTGAAAGGTTTTTTCCTGTTTATCCAAGATTCCAGTGACTAAAGTTACAAAATTACAAGAATCTTTAGTGTCTAAGCAAAAAATACTATTTGTTCGCTGGATAAGTTCATCAAGGGGTCTTTTTTCTAAAGCTGCTGTTTTTAATATGCTGCGTAAATCAAATGAATAAAGGCAGCTTGAAATTCCTTTTCCCACTCCATCTGCAATAGTAATAAGCACTTGATTATCATCTAATTCTAAATAATCAAAAAAATCCCCCGCCACCTCTTTTGCTGCAGAGTAAAAAGTGGCTATATCAACACCGCTAATGACTGCATCTCCAGAAGGTAGAAGAGCCCTTTGAATTTGGTGACCAATCTGTAATTCTTTTTCAAATGCCTCTTTTAACCCCTTTTCCTTTTTTACCTCTTCAATGTAGGTAAACAAATCATCGCGCATTTGATTAAATGCATCCCCTAAATGATTGATTTCAAACCCGTATTTATCACTTTTATAAGTTGCTTCCAAGTGCCCAGTACCTACACTTCCCATAACACGGGCAAGCTGTTTCATCGGCCTTGCCATTCGTAATGTAACTAAATAAGTAGCAAGCCCTCCAGTTGTAACAACTAATAAAAGAAAAAATCCTAATCTATACAAAAAGGATTTAAACTGGGAAAGCACCGCTATCTCGCTTGCCGAGATCAATAAATAGTTTGTTGTTCTAGGAATTTGCTTTTCCACAAAAAAGCTCTTTACCCCATTTAGAGTAAATTCTTTCCCAAAAGGAACATAGGAAATATCTTTCACTGAAAATTCTTTAGTTTTAAGAGATTTGTTTACAAGATTTGCATTAGTAGAGGAAATAATCAACCCTAGTTCATCGGTAACTGAAACGCTTATATCCTTATCTTTTTGTACCGAAGTCATCCCAGAGATAAGTTTGGGCAAGGAAATAACAGTAATTACCACCGCTTTTACTTTCTTATCTTGTACCTTATTAACAATATACATACTATAGCCAAAAATAGGGTCATTAGCTATCAATACATACTTATCCACGTTTCCAAGTTCAGGAAAGTAATGAGTAAAGTCTACCCCAATATAGGAGGATAAAGTACTTGTTTTAGCCACTAAATTCCCTTCTGCATTAACTTCACAATAAATAATGGCATTTATATCATCATGAAGGATAAACCCTTGCAAAATTTTATTAATTTGATTATGTGTCTCTTCTTTATCAGTCAAATGAAAGGCTCCAATAAATTGCTGAATCAAATGTAAAGTATTGATATGATAAATTTCCTTTTCCCCAATCCAGGCCGTCTCTTCGGTAACTGTAAGCTCCATTTCTTCAAATAAATTTTTTACAAATTCTTTGTAGTCAACAAAATATAAAACCACTGAATAAATAATTAAAGGGACGGCAAGGAACACAAAGCTTATAGATAAAACTCTAAATCCTAACGTCCCTAGTAAGCCTCTTCTTGCCTTTTTAGCCATAATCTGCGATCCTTATCCCTATATGAGAGATCTAACCATTACTGACTATCAAAACCCCTTTCCCAAATCAAGAAGTTTCTTTAATCAAGGGGATAAATGAGGCAAGGGCGTACACTTTCCATTCGAGGTAAATACATTCACGTGCTCTCTAAAGATGAAATCGTTGTCTGCTACTTAAAAAACACCTTTAGACAAGAAAAAAGTAATCAAAAAAATTCTATAGCAATTGGCGATCTTGTTTGGTTCAATGAGATGAATCAAATTACTAAAATTGAGGATCGAAAAACAATTCTTCAGCGAATGGACCCCCTAAATCCGCGTAAACGGCATGTTTTAGGAACAAATATTGATCAAGTCTACATAACCTTTGCCATCAAGTCCCCAGACATAAACATTTCTATGATGGATAGATATATCATGGCAGCACAAAAAGGCGGCCTTATCCCAACAGTGATCATTAACAAAATTGACTTATTGGAAGATAAATCAATCATCAATGACTTGATTAGAATTTACAAAAACATAGGGATAGAAGTTCTTCCTATTTCAACAGTTACAAATGAAGGGATGAAGCCCCTGATAGATTCATTAAAAGGTAAAATTTCGATTTTTTCAGGGCCCTCTGGAGCTGGAAAGACCTCTTTGATAAATATTATCGGAAAACTTGATCTTAAAGTAGGTGAAATCTCCGAAAAGATCCAAAAAGGTAAACATACCACCACCTATTCCTCCCTTATCCCCCTCAATAAAGATACTTTTATCATCGATACCCCCGGGGTGGCCTCCTTTGCCCTCTTTGACGTCGATCAGGCAGAAATCCTCTCTTACTTCTCAGATTTAAATCAGCCCCTCGGTGATTGTAAATATCGAGGCTGCTCTCATACCCATGAACCCTCTTGCAAAGTAAAAGAAGCTGAAGCTCTCCAACTTCTCTCCCCTTTTCGCCTTGCCTCTTTCCGCTCCATGATGGAAAATCACTCCGCAAAAGAAATCTTGTATTAGTACACTTGCATTATTTAACTTTGATTGATAGCGTCCAGCTATGAGTGCAATTAGAGATATTATTGGTTACGAACTGCTGGATTCAAGGGGCAATCCTACAGTTGGCTGTAAGGTGATCACAAACAGTGGTTTTGAAGGATTTGCTATTGTTCCCTCTGGTGCATCAGTTGGCAAGTTTGAAGCTTTTGAGCTCCGCGATGGGGATAAAAAGCGCTATTTTGGTAAAGGGGTGAAAAAGGCAATTGAAAGCATTGAAGGTCCTTTGCTTGAAGCTCTTAGAGGAAAAGATGTCTTTGACGGTAGAGATATAGATGAAACCATGATCCGTCTAGATGGTACGGAGAATAAATCTCATCTTGGGGCAAATGCGATTTTAGCCATTTCTATGGCCGTTTTTAGGTGCGCAGCTGCTTGTAAAGATTTAGAGCTCTATCAATTTCTTGGAAATGATAAAGTACAGCTGCCTACCCCTATGATGAATATAATAAATGGCGGAGTGCATGCTGATAATAATCTTATTTTCCAAGAATTTATGATTTTACCACACGGCTTTAGCACTTTTGCTGAAAAAATACGTGCTGGTTCAGAAGTATTTCACACCTTAAAAAAAATTCTAAATGATAAAGGACTTGTTACCTCTGTGGGGGATGAAGGGGGCTTTGCTCCTAATCTTGGCTCTACCGAAGAGGCTCTTGATCTAATCATTACAGCGATTAAAAAGGCCTCCTATCAACCTCTTAAACAGATCTCTATCACCCTTGATTGTGCTGCTTCAAACTTCTATGAATCCCCCGGCTATTTAATAGAAAAAAATCATCCTGAAAAAAAACGTTCAACAATGGAGCAAATTTCTTATTTAAAAGAACTTATTCATAATTACCCTATCTCTTCTATCGAAGATGGCTTAGATGAAAATGATTGGAGCGGTTGGGAATCCTTTACTAGAGAGTGTAACAGTATACAAATTGTGGGGGATGATATATTTGTAACTAACAAAAAATTTCTTGAAAAGGGGATAAAAAGCCATTGCGCAAATTCTATCCTTATTAAACTTAATCAAATAGGGACCGTCACTGAAACCTTAGATACAATTGCTTTTGCTAAAAAGCATAACTATTCTTTTATTATTTCCCATAGATCTGGGGATACAGAAGATTCCTTTATTGCAGACCTTGCCGTTGCTACAAACGCTCCTTTCATTAAAACAGGCTCAATGTCACGCTCAGAGAGGATTGCAAAATATAATCGCCTACTTGAAATCGAAAAAAACACTTCCCACGAATAAGCTATTCCCTTATGATTAAGGGCCTAATTATGAAATTTTTTCTTTTATTCTCTTTTTGTATCACTTCCATTTTTTGCCACTATGAGGAAATCGACACTCTAGCTACCCAGTTTACGCGTGAATTTAGCCTTTTTTCTGTAGGAGCAAAGGATGGTGAGTTTGCTTTTGAATTAGCCGAACGATTTCCACTTGCAAAAATGATCCTTGTAGAGGATAACAATCCAAAATCAACCTCATTTGGAAATGAGCTTTTAGAAAGACTCACCTGTAGTGAAATAGAAAACTCTCCGATCTTTTTAAATAAAAGAATTACCAAAGAGGAGTTTAAAGCTCTTTCTGAAATTTATTATTTTGATGTAGTTACTTTCCTTGGGGGGAGTTTTTATAATAACCAGATAGATCATGGCGATCTAAATGAACGTATTGAGACTATGCTGGATCTTGGCTGGCATACTTTTTTTGAGTGCCGTCAAAACTCTGCCATGGATAAAATCCTCTCTAATAAAAATGCGTTTGAAGTAAGGACATTAGATAATGGTCACAATCTTTATCATTTTGAAAATAAGAAAACTAATTTATCGAGGTATCATTTATTTGCACCCACTCATCAACGAACAATTCATGTTGATTATGAAAAAAGCATAGAAATCTTTGAGACGGAAAGGCCCACAAAATATGTCATCCTTCAAAGACAGCCAGGTCTTTGCCTAATCGATTTTAAAGCCCTATACGGCTCTTATCCGACCGAAGCGATGTTACAGAAGGAAAAAAATAAGATTAAACTAAATGGGAAACAATCTATGTATCCACATGAGCTTATTGTAACAAACGCCGGCTTTAAATTAGCGTCCCCTCATCTACCTATTGAAGACTTTTTGCCACTTTCTTCCACTCTTTTTAACGATCTGATCAAAGCTAAGACAAAAGCAGAAGTTGTAAAGCTAATAAAGTAACTATCAAACTCATCTTAGGTGATAAATATAACCTTCATTAACTGATATCGATTTCTACAGATTTTAAACCACCTGCTCGCTATGCTCGCTAAAGAACACAAAGCTCACAGAGGGTAGCAAGGACATCCTTTTATCTATGTTAATAGGGTTAGAAAAATACTTTATGGTTGTAAGGGGTTTAGAAAGATCTTAATGTATTTCTCTGTGATCTTTGTGCTCTCTAGCAAGCTTTGCTTGCGGGTGGTTCTATATATTTCAAACTCATCTTACGTAAGATAAGTATTTAATCTGAAAAGTAGTTTTTGACACCATCAAAGGTTGCATTCATCGCCTTATTCCCAGCGGTCCAATTTGCAGGGCAAACCTCACCTATTTCTTCAAAATGTAAAAGACTCTTGAGCATTCGTAATGCCTCATCTACACTTCTTCCAAGGGGTAAATCATTGATGAGTTGATGACGAATAATGCCTTCTCTATCTATTAAAAACAGGCCTCTATAAGCAATCCCCTCATCTTCCTTTAATACATCATAGCTTCTTGATACGCTCATTGTCTTATCGGCAATTAATGGATAGCTTATACCTTCAATCCCGCCTTCAGATTTAGGTGTTCTAAGCCAAGCTAAATGGGTATAGACGCTATCGGTAGAACAGCCCACAACCTCACAATCTAAGTTTTTAAACTCTTCATATTTATCCTCAAAAGCATGTAACTCTGTTGGGCAAACAAAGGTAAAATCCATGGGATAGAAAAACAAAAGGATATATTTGCCTTTATAGTCATCTAAAGAAAAGTCAATCGTAAGTTCTTTTACAGCAGCCGCTGTTTCAATTTCTGGGGCTTGTTTACCTATTAAAACCATACTTTTCTCCTTAAAATTTCTTATACTAATAGTATAACAATTAAATGATAAAAGCTCAAGGCTTAGAAAAGCTCGCACTGGAGAGGACTCGAACCTCTAACCTCCTGGTCCGTAGCCAGGTGCTCTATCCATTGAGCTACCAGTGCGCAAAATGGTGGATACAGCATACCCTCTTCTCTCTTTTTAGAAAAGAGTTAAATAGATTTCTTTTAGTATTTACTGTATTATTGCCTCTATGACGGTGAATTGGGAAGAAATTTGGAAGATCCACAGCCCCTACTACAAAGAGGGGAAGTTTGAACTAACCCTTGAAAATGGGGAAAAAATCCTCTTTATTCCCGGCCCTGCCTTTGGCGATGGCTCCCATCCTACTACAAATCTCGTCCTTAACCAGCTAGCATCCCATATGAAAGGGAAGGTTGTGGTAGATCTTGGGGCAGGAAGCGGGATCCTTTCCTTTGCAGCCTCAAAACTTGGGGCAAAAGCAGTTTATGCCCTTGAAAATGACCCCTCAGCTCTAGAAACACTTAAAGCTAACCTAGCGCTCAATGAATGTAAAAATATCTACCTAAATACCCGGCCAAAATCCATAGATGTTGTTTTAATTAACATGATCTCATCGGAACAAAAAATCGCCCTAAAAGCCCACCCAACCCTTCTTCAAAAAAACACCCTCTATATTGTCTCCGGGATCTTGATAGATGAAGTGGAAAAGGTGCTTTTACACCTTAACTCCCCTAAAATCAGTCATTTTACTACCGATGGGGATTGGGCTCTTATGATCGCAAAATCCTAAGTTCTTTAATTCATACCGGCTGCAGCTCTTACCTCTGGATCATTTCTAAGTCTTTCACTTGCGTATACAAATGTACCTCGATTTCTTTCTACAGCAGCAAGGATAAACTCCTTATTATCCAAAAATGCAGGATTTGCATAACCAATTGCACTAGTAACTTCTCCTATTAAATAAAGGACAAAGTCTTGGTCCGCTTTAACCCTAGGGCTTGCATATCTAAAGGCCTTGTAATTTTGGATCATAGCAGCACGTACTATATCTTCATCATTTTTCAAATTCTCAGCAGCAAACTCCAGTGCTAAACCATTTTGATTTACAGCAGCATGTACTATTTGTTCCTCATTTTTCAAATTCTCAGAAGCAAACTCCAGTGCTAAACCATTTTGATTTACAGCCGCAAGCACTACCTCCTCATCGTTTCTAAGTCTTTCAGTTGCGTGCTCAAATGTATATCCATTTCTTTCTATAGCAGCAAGGACGAATTCCTTATTATCCAAAAGTGCAAGATCTGCATAGCAAAATGCATGCGGGTTTTCTCTTATCAAATTAAGAATATAGTTTTGATCTAATTTAATTCTAGCGCTTGCATATCTAAAAGCATTACTATTTTCGATCGTAGCAGCACGTACCATCTCTTCATCATCCTGTAAATCCTCAGAAGCAAATTTTAGGACAAAACCATTTTGGTTTACAGCAGCAAGTACTAACGCTGGATCATTTTTTAGCCTTGCACTTGCATATTTCAATGATCGAGGATGTTCGTTTATTGCAGCAATCACAAACTCTTGATTATCTTTAAGCTCACCACTTGCATAGATAAATGACTTAGGATTTTGGCTTATTGCAGCAAGAACAACTTCTCTATCTCCCCGAAGTTCTGCGCTTGCTAACTGAAGAAATGACCCTCTTTGCCTTACAACTACAAGCATAACCCCTTTAACCCCCCTAAGGCGGTCATTTGCATAATGAAAAGCAGAACTATCTTGGGTTACAGCAGATAAAACCACCTCTTGGTCATCCTTTAATCGGTCACTTGCATAGCGAAGGGAATAACCCTTATTCCTTACAGCAGCAAGCACAACCTCTTTATCATTCTTTAATCGGTCACTTGCATAGCGAAGAGAATAACCCTTATTACTTACAGCAGCAAGCACAACCTCTTTATTATCCTTTAATCGGTCACTTGCAAACTCAAGAGTAAAACCGTTATTCCTTACAGCAGCAAGCACAACCTCTTTATCATCCTTTAATCGGTCACTTGCATAGCAAAGAGAAGAAGCTTCGTTGGTTACGGCAGCAAGCACAACTTTTTTATTGTTTTTAAGAAATACACTTGCAAACTTAAGTGCTCTTCCATCATTGTTTACGGCAGCAAGCACAACCTCTTTGTTATTTCTAAGAAATATACTTGCATGCCCTAGTGTATCAGGATCATCGCATCTAGGTGAAGTTAAAGCAGCAAGCACTGTTTTTCTATCATTTTTAAGCCAAATACTTACAAAATTAACTAATGTAGGATTTTCCCTTAACGCAATACGCATTATCTTTTTGTTATTCGCAATAGCATCTATAGCATGTCGAACTGCTTCACGGTCTTGGGGAGCAAGAGCCGGTAACATTAGATGATTAATTGAATCGTTAAGGTTGGTGATTTCTATAGCAGCACGGATCACTTCTTCGTCTACCTTAAGCATCGAACTAGCATATTGAAGAAAAAAACTGTTTATCCTTACAGCTGCAAGGACAAACTCTTTATCATTAAGGAGTTGAGGGCCGACATTCCTAATTGCACTAAATCTGTTTGTTATATTAGCAAGAGCCTCTTGCCTTTCTTGAGGGGTAACCATAACATCAGCACCGCCTCCTAATACATTAATATTCATAATTAGACCTATTTTTAGTTTTTAAATCATAATTATATCATAAATAATAATTTAATTCACTTGTTATTTATGTTTTTGCTAACAATCTGCAAAAATGTCCCCTTTTTATGATTAAAACATGAGATTTCTTAAAAAAGCTTACCAATTAGTTATTTAATTTGATTTAAATTCATAATTATAGTATAATAAATACTTGATTATGAGGAGGAGTATGTTCTCACCAATGCCTACAGAGATGCTAGAAGAGATGCCTAAGGAAAGGTTAGAGCAGGTAAAACCTGCCACTGCCCCAAAATATGTCCATCCAGAGACGGAAAAAGAGGTAGTGCCTAACAAAAATTATGCAAAAGTCGCCTGGCCATGCGGATTAAAGCCATTTTAAACTAATTGGACTTCAGGCTTTACTGTTTGAAGGATCATTTCATGTTTTACATTATTAAAAGAGAAGACAACTGCCGTTTTTTGAAAGATGTGTTCAAAATTGGGTCTAAAATGAACTCTATTTTCTAATGCCATTTCTTTCACATGGTAATGATATTCTTTTTTCAGATCATGAATAAGAGCACAAATATGACCTAACTCTACCCCATCTTCTAGGATAAATATAGGTCTTACCTTAGTCAAAAGACCTGTAAGCTTGCTGCGAATGTCACCTGCTTTCAGCCCTTTATCTAAGTAAAGCACATCAATTCCCTGCACCCATGCAAACACTTTGTCAAACCTTCCTTTTGTTTTTCGAATAAGGAAGATATGGGCGTTCATTGTCTCACCAAGAAGTAGAAAAACAAAGCGCTTTTTTAACCCTCTAGCAAACACAGCCACACGTTGTTCTTCATATTTCTTTGCATAAGGGAAATCTTGATAATAGATGTCATAAAACTTGTGAAGGATCCCTTTTGATACAAAGTTAAGTAATGGAATAGAAAGTGACTTGATAAAGGCTGCACTTGCGCCAAAAAGTATGATACTTAACATGACAAAGCTTGTGCCAGGACTTACGCGTAATCCTTTTTCAAAAATTGCCATCGATAATGGGGCAAGTAACACTCCGCAAAAACTTAAAAAATTTCCGGCAGCTACGATTTTTCCCCGTTTTTCCGGCGAAGAGTAGGTTTGCATATAAGATTCAAGCGGTATTTGATAAAGACCCCCAAAAAGACCTATTACAGCAAGAAGGCCTAAGGTTAATACCACTGAGGGACCAAATAATGGGATCATTAATACTAAAAATGCCATGGCGATCATTGCAAAGGCCGACACCCCAAGATGTACCTCTTTCTTACACAGTTTACCTGAAATAAGAGAGCCTAAAGCAATCCCAAGAGATGTTCCAAGAAAAAGATATCCCCCTCCCACCTCTGACATTCCCATAGAAATCATTGCATAAGGGATTAAATTTAGCTGTAAAAAAGCTCCGATGAAGAGGAAAAATGCCGATCCAATCACAGCAATAAGTAATTTTGGGGTCTTTTTACACATCTGCAAGGTCTCTTTAAGCTGAGCAAATGGCGCTCTTTTTGCATCCACTTTTTGCCCAAGAGCTTTAGTTTTTGGAATATTTAAACTCGCTATAAAACCAATGATTGCTGCTATAAAACAAACACTTAGCGATAATAAAAAGTTTCTACCTGTAATTTGCGTTAAAAATGAAGCCATAAACGTACCAAAAATAATAGCTAGGTAAGTGTAACTTGTTACATAGCTATTTGCCTTAGCAATTTGTTCACGGCTGACAAGCTCAGAAATAATACTATATTTAGGAGGGCTCATTATTGCACTTTGGACAGAGAGCAAAAATACACAAAGATAACAGCCCCAAACAAGCTGATAGGCATAAACGTAAAAGCATAATCCAATTATGGCCACTTCGGCAGCTTTCATCCAAACAATAATCTTTTGCTTACTCACGCGATCTGCTAACGCTCCGGCAAAATTAGAAAATAACAAAAAAGGCAACACAAAAGAAACCCCTACAAATAGGGCAATATCTGAGGCCGCAGCCACTCCTTGCATATCGATCAATAGGTAAATGGTCAAAAACTTAAATAAGTTATCGTTGAAGGCGGCTGTAAATTGAGCAATGTTTAAAAAACTGATCGCTCTTTTTTTACAAACCTCCCCGTAGCGTCTTTTAATATTTGAGTACTTGCCAGAAAGAGTCTTATCCATAATAATCACTTTAATGTAGTCTATATTTACCCAATTGTACTCCCAATGAACGATTTTTACAAGAACCCATTTACAAGCTATGTTAGTAATTCCTTTACAAATCTTTCAAGTAAATGTGCAGAAAAAATTTTGAACCAACCCCACACTACAAAAACTTACCTTGCCTATCCTTCTAATGAGACAAAAGACTTTTTTATACAATCCTTTATTAAAAAACATTCCTCTATTTTTGGAATAAGATTTATTACTGTTCAACAATTTATTCATTTAATATTAAAAATTTGTTACAAAAAAGATCTCGCTTTCCCATCACATTATGAACTAATGTTTTTTTTAGAAGAAAGAATTACCTCACTATTAACCTTAGATGATAAATGCATTTTACCACTTAAAGAATATGTAGCAGATAAGCCGGAACGAATCATCGCACTTTCCTCCAACTTAAGTCATATTTTCTTAGATTACATGTTGTATGGCAAAGAGGCGCTTTCTGACTGGCTTGATAAAGACTCCTGGCAAGCAAGACTCTATCAAGATGCTTCTAAAAAATGGGTATCCATCATTTCGGCCATAGATCAGTGTCCTGCCCCCCCTTTCCCCATTTCATTGCACATCTTTGGAGTAGATGAGATTCCTGCCCTCTATTTATCCTTTATTGAAAAGCTCTCCTCTCACCTCTCATTTTCTTTCTACTTCCTCTCTCCATCCCCTGTTTTTTGGGGCGATCTGATCTCTCGGAAAAAATGTGCCTATTTAGACAAGCTTTTCCAAAAAAGAAATACCTCATTAACAGAAAGACAGGAGTTTGCAACTTACGCAGAAAATGCTCACCCCCTATTATCCCATTTTTGTGAAGCAGGCAAATCTCTTTATAATTTTCTCTACGAAAGAGATTGCACCGAAGATTACCTTGATATACCGATGGTCTCAGATTTAACCTACATTCAAAAGGCTCTTCTTTATCAAATTAGGCCTCAGATGCCTCCATTTGAAGATGAGACCTTTTCACTACATACAGCACCATCTTTATTAAGAGAGGTAGAGATATTAATTGTAAACATTCTATCTACTTTAAAAAAGCACCCAGAACTCACTCCGGCAGATATAAACGTACTTGCTCCAGATATCGATATTTACTACCCCTTTATTTCCTACCTTTTTTCTGGAAACGATCTCCCCTTTTCATACGCTATTTCCAATTTACAAATGACAAAGCATGATCCTTTGCTAGAGGCTCTTCATCTGCTATTTAGCTTAATTGATAGCCGTTTTGAAAAAGATGAGGTCCTTAAAATCTTCAACTCCCCATACTTTCAGCGCAAATGTCAAATTAGTAAGGATGATGTACTAATGCTTGAAAAAATTATCAACCATACAGGAATCAGATGGGGGTTTAATCAAACATCTAAAGGCTCTATACTAGACAATGAAGCTCCTTGTCCCTTTGGACTATTTGAAAAAGGGTTTAATCATATGCTTGATCTAATTGCAGAAAAAGACTCCACCATCGAATTTTCAGAAGTTGAAAGCATTGGTGATATGATCTTTTTAGTAAAAAGCCTACATGAGGATCTCTCTACCTTTAAAAATCAAGATTATACACTGAGTCAGTGGCTTACAAAAACCGCCTTTCTTGCTAATAAATATCTCTATTTAGAGGATGATGAAGAGGATTTCTTCTTTAAAGAGATAAAAAAAATCACAACACTTGCCAAAACCTCAACCCATAAATTTTCATTCTTAAGCTTTAAACGCCTGCTGCTTGAAATTTTCTCAAAAAAGGGAGCAAGAGAAAAAACCTTTCAAAAACCACCGATCATCTTTTCAAGCATCGAAAGCTCTCCCCCTGTAGACAAAACCCTATTTTTTATTGGCTTAGATGAAGAAAGTTACCCAAAAAAAGAATCCATCCGATCTTTAAATGAATTATGCACTCATAAATTGTATGAAAAGAAGATGAGCCCTGCTAAAAAAGCGCGCTATTACCTTCTTAAAGCAATTTGTTCAGCAAAAACTGCCATTTCATTTAGCTACACCTCGAACAATCCAGTAGATGGCAGGGCGCGAAATTACTCTCCATTAATTGAAGAGATGAAACACGCCCTTTGCCTAAAAGAACCTACTATTCATCCATTTTCCCCATTTTCCGCCACCTATTTTCAAACACCTAACGTCTTAGAAAAGCAGTACGAGCTCTATAAATCATCTAAAAAGCAGCCTTCCCCAGCTTTTACCTTTGTAGCAGAAGAATTCGACCCCCATGAAGAAAAGGTGATTGAATGCAAAGATCTTGCTCTTTTAACACGCTCTCCTTCAAAATTTTTCTACAATCTATCGGCAAATTTATACGAAACCCCATATGCTTCTGCAACCTTATTTGACGACTCTGAATTTATTCTCTCACACCTTGATAAATCAGTGATTACAAAGAAAAAAATCAAGGATGACACCCCTTCTTTTAAAGATCTTATTTCAATCAATAAACTGCCAACTGCACTATTTGAAAAAGCAGCCACTAAAGAGATGAATTTTTCTATAGAAACAGAGAAAAAACTCTTCTTAAAACACTTTCAAACAACAGATCCCTACTTAACGCTTCACCTTGATCCCCATATCCACCTACCAGTAAAAAAGGATTCCACCACCTTTATCCCTGCTATCCACAAACGCCTAAATGGTTGTAACTACCTAATCAAAGGGTCGATCCCAAATCTAACTGAAAAAGGGCTTGTAAGCTTTAAATCCGCCACAACCTCTGAAATCTGGAAAGCCCTCCCCCATCTAATTCTTCTCTCTCATTTAGATACAAACATCCCTACCAACCTCTGTTTTTTAAATGAAGATGAAACAATACACTTTTCAAAAGAGAAGCTGCAGCCCCTTTTAAAACCCCTTCTTTCCTATTATGAAAAAGCCCTCAATGATATCTCTCCCCTTGTGCCAGAGGCCGTTGAACAATATCAATCAAAAAATGAAATCGCCTTTGCAGAAGTGAAAGCCAAACTCCTCTCCCGCTTTAGCGACCCTTACTTAGAAAAAGCAGAACCTAAAAGCTATTTACATTTCAGAGATGAGCTTATAGAATTTTCCTCTATTTTTACAAAGGATGGTGTATGAAAGAATATAACGTACTAGATCCCTCCTCCACTCTTTATGGGCAGATTTTTATTGAAGCATCGGCTGGTACTGGAAAGACTTTTGCAATTGAGCACATGGTCTTAAGGCTGATTCTCGGCGGAATGTGCATTTCTGAAATTTTAGTGGTCACCTTTACAAAAGCAGGGGCAAATGACTTAAAACGGCGAATTCACACCTCACTTTTGCAAATTGCTGAAATTTTACAGGGAAATGATTACACCTTGCCTTATCTTGCTGCCATCGAAGATAAGAAGGCGGCCCTTTTTTATATTCAAAATGCTAGAGCGCTTTCGAGCGAAATGCCCGTTTGTACCATTCATAGTTTTGCTTTCCAAATGCTTTCTTCCTTCACTTTTGAAGCCGGGGTTGATTTTGATCTACTTCATTTTGAAGATGAAAAGCAAAAAGATCTAATGTTAACGGCTATTTTAGATACCCTTCGAACAGAGACATCGGAGGATACAATTTCTGCAGCTCAGTGCACAAAAATGATGGATTCTTTTGAAAGAAAGCTCTCCTTATTCACAAAAAGCATAGCAAGTCTCATTGAAAATGAAAAAACTCTCCCCACCTTGCCCTCTTATGCGGAGCTGAAAACCTCTTTTGATCTCTTAATACCTGATAACTCTTATGAAAGGCTTGAAGATGAGTTTTTCCAAATCGCCCATTTATATAAAAAAACGACTAATAGACAAAAAGAAATTCATCCCAATCTTAGTAAACAGGTTAAGGCCCTTGCTGAAAAAGATCTAGATCGATTGATTCTTGAATCTACTTGCATTATTGAACTGTTACAAGAAGAGCATTTAAAGAAAGATGCAAACCTGCCAAAAGGTCTTATCCTTCCTCATTTATTAGAGCAAATTCTCCCTATTTGGAGACTAGCTAAAGATCCCGACACCCCTATTACACATATTGCCATTAAAGCCAAAAAGCGTCTAGAGCAGCTTTCCATTAAAAGTCCTGACGCCATTTTAGCTTCGATGAAAGAAGCGATAAAAAGGGCTGTTTTCAAGGAAAAGGTTTCAAATCTCTACTCTGCTTGTATTATCGATGAATTCCAAGATACAGACCCTCTTCAATGGGATATTTTAAGCTCACTATTTTTTGCCTCTGCAAAGACTTTTTGTACTGTTGGGGATCCAAAACAATCCATTTACGCTTTTCGTGGTGCTGATTTACCCACCTATCTGCAAGCTAAAAAGTTTTTCTCTTCCCATTTTTCCTTAGATACAAACTACAGATCGAATAATTATTTAATTTCTGTTTTAAATAGTTTATTTAGAGAACAAAACACTCCAGGCTTTCTTGCTTTTGAAAAAAATTCGGTGGATCTAGCTTATCATGAGGTAAAGGCTGGGAAAAAAGATATAGGAAGGGCTAGTGCTCAACTTCTACTTTGTCCACCTCCAAAAAAAAAGACGGTGCGTGCAAGTTTAACAGAGGCTGAGTCCCTATATTTTTTCCCTCACATTGCCGAAACGATTAAATCCTTAAACATTCCGCTAGATACTATTGCTATCCTTGTTAAAGACCGCTACCAAGGCCTTGCTGTCTCTATATTTTTAGAGCAGATGAACATTCCTGCAAAAGCCTCGATCTCCTCCTCGTTACTTGACTCCTCATTATTTTCCTTATTTGAAACCCTTTTACTTCTTGCCTACACCCCAAGATCTGAATCCTTAATCAAAAAGCTGTTAACACACAGCTTCATTAATGCCCCTATAGATCTTCTAAAAGAGGATTTAAGCAATCCAATTCTTCAACAGCTTTCTATTGATTTTTCCATTCTACACAGCATTTTAGAGACAAGTGGAATTCATGCCTTCCTTTTTGCCCTACTAGAGATGAAAATTTTTTCTGACCAATCTTTAGGTGAGCTTTTATGTAAAAGCGAAAGCTCCTATCTTACGATGATGCAAATTTTTTCTCTCTTTCTTACTCATTTTCATAAAGATCCAAAACTCTTTTTAAGCCAAATTCAAAAGCTTAACTCTGATGTCTTCACCTTTTTAAAAAAAGGGTGTGCAACAGATAAAAAAAGTGTCACCATCATGACCTCTCATTTAAGTAAGGGGTTAGAATTTGAAGCGGTCTTTGCTTTATCCCTTTATACACGAATGAAATTAACTCCAAAATCTGAAGAAGAGGCAATTCTTACTGATAAAGAAAAAATGCGTTTACTTTATGTTACTTTAACCCGCGCAAAATCCCATCTTTTTATCTACGGCACGCTTTTTGGTTCAAATTTCCCGCTATCGAAAGGTTGCGGCTCCCCCCTAGAGCTTTTTCTTGCAAGGGTCAATCGTCCATTCCTATCTTACACAGACCTTTATAAGGTAGCTGAGAGTTTAAACCTCGATCAACTGGATCATCTCCCAATTCATACCAAAGAGCTGCCGATTATATCGGCTAAGCCATGGGCAATTAAAGAAGAAGATGTCGAAATTTTTCCCCCAGAAAAGCCCCCCTCCTTCAAAAAGCCTAATCCCGTATTTTCCTTTTCCTCCCTTCCTTTTGAAAAGCACCCCTACACACCCATTGTTAAAGAGGCTGAATTTCCCTATGGGGCTAAAGTTGGTCACCAAATACACCTTATTTTTGAAAAAATTATTGAAGAGGGGCTTGCCTTCCCATTTACACGAGAGTTAATCTATCCAGTGATTGAAAAATCATTCTTTCAAACAAATCTTGCAGGTTATGAAGAGCTTCTCTTTACAAAGGTTGAGGAAATTTTTAAAATGCCGCTAAAGAGCCCGCATCATAGCTTTAGCTTAGAGTCTATCCCTCCTCATCATATGTGGGGTGAGGTAGAATTTTTTTACCATTTAGAGGATAGTGCGTTTGGGATGAAGGGTTTTGCTGATTTAATCATTTATTACGATGGGAAATATTATATTCTTGATTGGAAATGTAACCATCTTGAAGATTACAGTCAGAAGGGGCTTAAACAAGCCTTAGAGCACCATCACTACACAAAACAAGCATCAATCTATACCAAGGCATTACAATCCTTCCTAACCTTAAAAAATTTGCCCTTTAAAGATTATGCTGGAGGGGCTTTTTATATTTTTGTGCGCGCTGGTAAAGATGGGGCTATTTACTTTGCTCCAGAGGCAATGAATGATGAGGAGATTTTATGTCTGAGATAGAATATGCAAATATTGATCATCTATTTGCCTATCATTTACTCAAAAGGAAAGATCACCCTCTTTATGATTTTTGCCTAGAGTTGATGAAAAGCTCGAGGGAAGGTCATCTGTTTATAGAGAAAGAAGAGGTAGATCCATCCATTTACGAAATTTTAGAAAAAAAACCTAGCCCCATTATAAAAGATGGTAACGCCTACTATTTGGAGAGAAATTATTTTCATGAACAAGAGATCGCAGGACACCTAAAACATAGAATAAATCTGCCAAAACTCTCTTTAAACATACCCTGTCCACAGGGTTTAAATGCAGGACAGCAAAGGGTTTTTGAGTATTTAAATAGCTGCCCATTTTTCTTAATTACAGGAGGTCCTGGTTCAGGAAAATCCTTTGTTGCAAAATCGATCATAGGGGCCTATAAGCAAGTTTACCCGGGTAAAAAAATTCTCTGCACAGCTCCAACTGGCAAGGCTTTATCTGCACTTGCAGAAACGTTTGAAGAATCTGCAACCATTCACAAACTTCTCGGGATAAAAGAAGGGTTTGAAAAAATGACCCATCACCCCCCTATCATTGCTGATTTGCTTATTGTTGATGAGTGTTCAATGATTTCACCCAACCTTTTTAACCTACTTCTTTCATCCCTTCTTGATATCACACAGGTGATATTTATCGGAGACCCCTATCAATTACCCCCTGTTTCTGGTGCCTCCATTTTCTATGACTTTACGACCCTTACTGCACTTGATAATGTAACCCTTACCGCCCCAATGAGGTCGGATAAACAAAGCATCATCGATTTTTCAAATGCAATATTAAATGAAGATGAAGCAATGCTGCAAAAAATTCTAGAGCAAGAAGATGATATTTGTTTAAGCCCATTAGAGGCCTTTGATCCAAAAAAACATGATAAACGTCAAATCATACTGACCCCCTTCAGAAAAGGTCCCTACGGCTCTTTAAAGCTGAATGAACAAATTCATTCAGAAAAAGATGAGGTGACCCCTATTTTGATTACAAAAAATGATAAAGTGACTCATTTAACCAATGGAGATATTGGTTATATAAATGGTGATATTGCTCTTTTTCCTGAAAAAAACATCACCTTACCAAAGCTTATGCTCCCTTCTTTTGAAAAAGCCTTTGCTTTATCCATACACAAAAGCCAAGGAAGTGAATTTGAACGTGTATTAATCATTTTACCAGAGGAAACTACTACTTTCCCTAAAGAGCTTTTATACACAGCAGTAACCCGCGCAAAAAGAAGCATCCAAATCTACGGCTCCTTCAAAACCTTAGCTACATTGATAAAAAGTAAAAAGCGACCCTCTTCAAAGCTGAAAAACAGACTTTTATAATTTATGACTATAAAGAGTCCAAAGAGCCCCTTCTCTAAACTCCCCATTCCAATTGTTAAATTCAAAAATTTCGAATCCATCATACAGAACTAAGTTGAAATCATCTCTGTGACTATTTGGTAAAAAGGCTAAAAACTTCCCTTCCCAATTAGTATCTGCAAAAGTAATGGGAAGATTTGACTGCAAAAGATGGTCGCGAATATAGGTATATGTATTTCCACTATCAAGCCAGCCCTTTTTAAATAATGGCTGTCCTGGTAAAAAATTAAACGCATGGGTCTCATTAGAAATAAGTATCCCTTGAAATGGATCCATAAAAAGCCTTTCAGTATCTGCATGATAGCCATCTTTCATAAACTCAATCAATGAATGACAAAGGCCTATTACTGACTCTGCTTTGATAAATTCCTTTTTTACAGGCTCGAGTTTGCTTAAGTAAAAATTAATTAGAGATTCCAAATTACCGCCGGCTATATAGGCGTAGGGTGATGTGTTTTTTTCTTCCTTCAGGTGAGTTTTATGCATATTTGCTATGCGCACTCTTTGCTCCTCTATAAACTCCTTTCTATCAATAAATAGTAGCATTTCCGAAATTATGGTTTCGATCTCCTTTTCCAGCCCATCTTCACGTTTTAAGCTTATTAATATAGGCTCTGTAATAGTCAAAAAATCTCTAATGGCGCTAAGATACTCTTTATCAGTGTGAATATAGGTCCACACTCGGGAATCGGCCCTACCATGTTTATACACTAGTCGAAATCCTGCCGGCCTGTCTTCTTTAATATCCCCTTCTGAAAACATCTCAGGATCATAAAGCTCTTGAAAATAGTGGGGAAAGAGTAATAAATATTGTTCTACAAAAAATCTATATAGTGAGGCAAGTTTATCATTGTTTGCACCAATTGACTCATATTCATCGAGCTTTTGATTTAAAAAGTAATTTTTCATCTTTGCCGATCGCTTAATACTATCCATTTGCTCATAGGTGTGGGCCATTTTAAATGAGGCATCATCAAAGTCAAGACTTTGCTCAAGTTGATCAATATCTTCTTTATATTCTTCCATCAACTTGGCCCCCTGCTCCATTTGCTCTTTGATCGCTGTATAAATGATCTTACCAAGGCCGCAGCTTGCTTCATTATCTAGCCCAAGGGCTACATGAAAATTCCATTTAGAAAAAACTGTTTTACTATCGGCAAGGCTTGCCACAGTAAATTCATAGGATTTCATCAATGAACTTGCAATTGTAACCCCAAGTGCCTTAATAATCCCCACTTTTGGGCATAGGGGCACCTTTACCTCTTCATCTTCAATAAGTCGCGTAAGCCTTTTTTTTGTATAGGTTTTATACAAATCTTCAGCAAGGGTAAACAGATCTGTTCTTTGCAAATGGATAAGAAAAGCTGTGGCAAAACAACTTCCCACGCTTTGTCTTAAAGGGATAAGAAGTGCTTCTTTAAAAGTAATTAAGGAATTTTGGTTCTGCCCAAGAGGGTTAAGCCTTGTACACAAGGCTCTAAACTCTTTATGCTCTAAAAAAAAGTGAAGAGTTCTAAGTAAATGGATCTGAAAGGCTTCCCCTAGCAAGCCTGGAATTATTGGGGGTGGATTTTCTAATAATTTTTTAATAGCACTATCTTCCAGACTATAGGTTGCAATTAGACGGGAACGTAAACAAATTTGAGCCATTTGTCGAATAGATGGATCTCTAATCTTGCAAAGCTCTTTCTCTTGTGTTAATATATTATCAATCATAACTTTCACCAAAATAGTACTATTATGTCCATTTTATGCAATGAAAAAGAAATCTCTATCAAATCGGCCACAACAGGCAATGAACTCGTTCAAACTTTGAAACTTACAGACCCTCACCAAGGTACAGCTATTTATATAAATGGTAAGCCAGCTGACATGACAGACTCAATTTTTCCAAAAGATACGGTAAATATCTACGGATTTGAAGATGAAAAAGGAAAACAAGTATTCTGGCACACCTCAGCTCACGTATTAGCACAAGCGGTTCTTCGCCTTTTCCCTCATGCAAAGCCTACAATTGGCCCTGTAATTGACGGTGGTTTTTACTATGATTTTGCAAACTTAAGCATTTCATCTGATGATTTTAAGGCCATTGAAGAAGAAATAAAAAAAATACTAAAAGAAAATTATTCCACAGAAAAAGTAACTTTTAAGAATAAGGCTGAGGCACTTGAGGTTTTTAAAGATAATATTTTCAAAAAAGAGCTGATTACCTACCTACCTGAGGACGCCCCAATCACAGCCTATAGACAAGGGGAGTTTTTTGACCTCTGCCGCGGCCCTCACCTTGCAAAAGTGGGTAAAATTAAAGCCTTTAAGGTGATGAAAACTTCTGCTGCTTATTGGAAGGGGGATCAAGAAAGAGACTCTCTTACAAGGATTTATGCAATCTCTTTTCCTGATAAAGCGATGCTTGCAGACCATTTAGCACTACTTGAAGAGGCTAAAAAACGTGACCACCGCGTGATTGGAAAGCAGCTATCCTTATTTTCCTTTACCGAGCATGCCCCTGGGATGCCAATTATCGAACCAAATGGTATGGTGATTTGGAATGAGCTGTTAAACTATTGGAGACAACTCCACGATAAGGATAATTATGTAGAAATAAAGACTCCAGCGATGATGAGTAGTACCTTATGGGAAATTTCAGGCCATTTTGCTAACTACAAAGAAAATATGTATCTTTCAGAAATTGACAAAGGCACCTATGCTATTAAGCCTATGAACTGCCCTGCTTGCATGCTCTATTTTAAATCTAAAAAACATAGTTATAGAGATCTGCCTTTAAGAGTAGGTGAAATTGGAAATGTGCACCGACATGAATTATCGGGCTCTCTTTCAGGTTTATTAAGAGTGCGCTCTTTCCATCAAGATGATGCTCATATATTTATGACAAAAGAGCAGATAAAAAACGAAATTATTGGCGTATTAGATCTTACAGACAGACTTTATAGTGCCTTTGGTTTATCTTATCACCTTGAGCTTTCCACAAGACCAAAATCAAAAACAATTGGGACAGATGCAGATTGGGAGCAGTCAACACATGCCCTGAAGTCTGCTTTAGAAGCCATGGGTAAAAAATTTGTGATAAATGAAGGAGATGGTGCTTTTTACGGACCAAAAATTGATATTCATGTAAGCGATGCTATTGGAAGAACCTGGCAATGTGGTACTATACAGCTTGATATGTCGCTACCACTGCGTTTTGAATTGAAATATACCGATGAAAATGGGGAAGAGGTGCAACCTATAATGATTCATCGTGCTTTGTACGGATCTATTGAACGTTTCTTTGCTATTTTAATCGAGCATTATAAAGGAAGATTCCCGCTTTGGTTATCACCTAAACAAGTAACCTTACTTTCTGTTGCAGATAGACACATGGGCTACTGCACTGAAGTTGCAAAAGAGTTGAAAGAAGCAGGATTTCGAGTAAGTATTGATAGCTCTAATGAATCAATAAGTAAAAAGATCCGAAATGCTCAGATGCATCAGATAAATAAAATGGTGATCATTGGGGATAAAGAGGTTGAAACATCAACTCTTTCAGTTCGCGATCGTGATACTAATGAAACAGAGGAACATGTTCATTTACATAATTTCATCTCAGCGCTAACAATCCTTCGAAAGAATAAGAGTTAGTCTTCCCAGAGATGTTTTGAGATAAGCTTTGTAGAGCTATCGATTAAACGGAGCTCTTCAAGCGAAAAAGCCGCTTTGTTGGCCTCTATAACCTCTAAAGCTGATTCTAACAGAGAAATTACCTGCTTAGAATAGAGCTCTTTTTTCACAGGCCGTTTTATTTTTCGCTCTACCGGAAATGCCTTTCTAATTGCTTTTAAAAAGGTTTCCTTTGATTCCCCATCATATGTATCAATGACACTTTTTTTATCGGCTTCACTGCAGTTTCTAGAGGCTATGGTATAAACAATCTGCTTTGGCATAGCAATCATTTTATCCTGAAGCTCTTTAGTCAAAGAGCTGTAAAACATGTAGTATTTCAAAAAATTGTAAGGAGTTTGTCTATTGCCATAAACCTCTTTAAGCCAGCGAGAAAAGGCAAGCTCCCCATAGGCGCTAAAGAGCTCTTTTGCCGCTAAAATCTTTTCTCCATGAAGCAATACAGATTGATGATGGATAGATTTAATTTCACTTGTTATGGAGGTGAGGATAGAAAAATCTGAAGAGACATCACACGTATCTGTTTGATTATCAAGAAGGAGGTTTTTCAAGACATTTGTTTCTGCCTCTGATAACAACCCCTCCTTTGCGCCCATCAACATTACGGTAAGAGGTTGTAAAGCTTCTTCACTTTCCTCTAGCGTACGCTCCTTTCCTGCAATAGATCGTTTTATCTTTTCTGAAAGCTTCATAAAATCTTCTCCCCACAAAGAGTAGTATAGATTTAAATCTTACCATAATTTATTTTTATGGCCAAAGAAACTTTTTACTAAATAGAAAACGTTTATGTAGTTCTTAGCTTTTTCAATTCTTGGGAGCTCATTCCCTCTACAAGACACGCATTTAAATCACCATCTACAATCGGTCTTAGTAGTCTTGATGCTTGATAGTGAACAATCACATTTTCAGGATCACTTTCCATATCTTCTTTCCTATCTACAATTTTTAGATAAGAAACAGGTATTCTTTTCATTTCAACAATTGTAGGATAATGAAGAACAACTTTTCTTAGGCAAACTTGATCATAAACAATGCCCCCTTTCTGCAGCTGTCTTTCACACTCTTTTTGCCAAAGTCCTAAAAGCTTTTTTGCAGAAGCAGTATTATTAAAAAACATCGTACCGCTTAAGATCTTAGAAGGATCGTCCACTGCCACATTATCATTTACACGTAAAGCGCAATCGGCCTTACACTCAAGTAGCATCACTGGTGTTTTAAATATCACGCTATCTACATCTGTCCAGATAATAGGTCTTTGATGTTGCTGAAGCTTTTCTAGGATAAATTTTGCTTTATAACAGCAATTATCTTGCCATGATCCTAAATTTGGTACTTCACTAATTTCATATTCCAGACCCAATTTTTCACAGGATTCTCTTAAATCCTCTGCTTCCTTTTCATATAAAGTGTCTTTTGTAAAATAACTAATAATAAGTGGTTTTTTGCTCAACGTTAGCGCTCCTTTGTTCTTAACTATCTCTCGACAAATTGCTGATTCAATAAAAAAATGGTATTATACACAACTTAGGAAACTTTTGTCGAGAAAATGATTCACTTATTTGCAATTTCTTTATGAACATTTTTTTCCATAAAATCATATAACTCTTCTCTTACTTTGTCAGTGAGGGATTGAAGTGGCTCGCGGAGAAAATCATTGAGAATTTTTTTCTTCTTAAGAGCTGCTTTTATACCACTTGGATTCCCCTCTTTAAACAATAATGGGATCATCCCATGAAGAAACCACTCAAAATCCTTCCCCTCTTGGGCAAAAAATTCTACCGTTTCCTTAGGAAAAACATTACTTATTACAGAAATAATTCCCAAAGCACCCAAACCCTTTGCTTTTTTCATCTCATCATCACAGCCGGCAAAAACTTTTGTATACCTGACAAGGGTTTTTATATATTCATCATCCCCGCTTGTTTCTTTGATGGCGGTAATATTTGGGATTTCACAAATTTTTTTTAAGCAATCTAAGGAAAGTTTAACCCCTGTTCGTTTTGGGTGGTGATAAACAATGATCTCTATTCCTACTTTTGCAACCTCTTCAAAGTGTTTAATTACCCCACTTTCAGTTGGAAGAATGTAATAAGGGACAATAACTAAGGCAGCATCTGCCCCCAACTGTTTTGCTCTTTGTGTTTTTAACACTGTCTCGGCGGTAGAAATAGCTCCTGTGCCGGTGATTACTTTGCCATTAAAGTGACTTTTAGTTAATTCCGTTAATTCTTTTATCTCATCACTAGACAAAGACCAACCCTCGCCAGTAGTACCACCAATTACCACACCATCAATTTTTGCGCTCTCTTGAAGACAAATAAGTTTAATAAATGCCTCTTTATCAATACTTCGATCCTCTTGAAATGGTGTAACAACTGCTGTAATAACCCCTTTCATCTACTACTCCTTGTAAAAGTATGAAGTCTACCAAAAAATCCATTTTGTAAACCAGTTTTACAAAAGTTTATAAGGTGTTGATCCCGATTTTACAAGGATAGCGGCTGCAAACAAAACTGATATTGCAGTAAACACAAAAGGCATCGCCCCATGTTTATGAAGAAAGAAACCACCAATAAGGGGTGCTATCAGCATTGAAAATGATTGAACAGATTGTGAAAGGGCAAGCATTTTACCCTGCTCACCTTGGTTTGAGGTTTTTGAGATCGCAGCTGTTAGTAGGGGCCAAACTCCCCCTGAGAAAAAGACGATGACAGAAATTGCGATAAGAAACAGTTCCACCTTTAAACAAAAAGGGGCGGCAATTGCGGCTGCAGAAATCATTAAAAAAGAAAAAAACAACCATTTATGCATCCCTTTTACATAATGGGCAATTTTTTGCATAAATATGGTGCCTAAAATCCAAATTCCGCCGGCAAGGGTCCCTAAAGTGCCCACATGAGCAATCGAAAGACCAAAACTATCTAATAAAAATGCTGGTAGAAAAAGATAGATCATATTCCAAGCAAATAGGAAAAAAAAATAGATCAAATATAAGTTTTTCACCTGTCCTGCCCTAAAGGCTTGTTGTATATTGTGGAGGGCTCCTAAAAAATCAAAAGGGTGAGGGCATAGTTGCTTTCTTGTTTCTTTAAAGAAGAGTAAAAGTATAAAAAGATTTAACAAAGCAAAACCACAGCCGGCCCACATGGGCATAGCAAGAACATATACAGGATTTGTAAATAAAGAACTCATCTGCCCACCAGAAAAAGGGCCTAAAATAAACATAAGACCAATAATTGCTGATCCAATTGCAAAATAGCGAACCTTTTCTTTCTCATTTTCGCTTAAATCCACCACCGTTGCAAGGCATACAGATGTGTTTCCAGCAGCAATTCCCGTTATAATCCTTCCTAAAAACAAAAGGGATAATAAACCTTGATGAATAGCAAGTGCGCATAGAAAATAACCAATAACCTCTATAAATACTGAACCGATGAATATACTTCTGCGTCCCTTTTTATCTGAGTAATCCCCCATAATAGGGCCTACGAAAAATTGAGCAAGGGGAAATGAGGCTAAAAAAAGGCCTAGCAATACCCCTCTAAAGTGCTCTGGGATATTATGCATAATATACTCACCTTTCGGGCCTAAAAAAATACCTGCAAGCACAGGGAATAAAATTGTGATAGCTAGGGTTGATATCCCAAAGGTACTAAAGATGGCAAATAGGGTCTTACTCTTTTCTCTTATTCCAATCGATGACAAAACCTCTCTCCTTTTTTAAAAAGGCATTTGCCTTTGTAAAGTGTTTACAACCTAAAAAAAATCTTGCCGACAGAGGGGAGGGGTGTCCTGCTTTTAAAACCAAATGCCCCCTATCTTTTGTAAAAATTTCTTTTTCCTTCCTTTTAGCGTTATTTCCCCATAATAGAAAGACAATTTTTTCCTCTCTTTCCCAAAGAGTTTTTAAAACTTCATCGGTAAACCTCTCCCACCCTTTATTTCTATGAGATAATGGAGCCCCTTCCTCAACTGTAAGAATTGTGTTTAGTAAAAATACCCCTTGGTTTGTGAGGTTGATAAGGTCTTCAGCAGGTTTTTTAGTGTCTGATTCAATCTCTTTATAGATGTTTCTTAAAGAAGGGGGAATTTTTTGGTGGGAATCCACTGCAAAGGCTTGACCTATTGCCAGATCTTTTGTGTGATAAGGGTCTTGCCCCACAATTACCACCCTAACTGAGTCAAAGGGCACTAGACAAAATGGAGCAAACACATCCTCCTTTTTTGGCAACACCCGCCTTACCGCCCTTTCTTTGGCTAAAAATCGGCAAAGTTTTTTGAAATAAGGCTTTGAAACCTCTTTATCAAAGATTTTCTTCCAAGATGTTTCAATTTGTTTATATTCCATGATCTAAGCAAGTATTTAGAAGGTTTAAATTTTCGTCAATCTTGTTTTTCATTTCTCTAAACCCTTTACCAGAGCGGCGTGTGCTCATTTTTTTCCTTATAGTGTTTATAGAGAAAAGTATTGTGTAAAAGTTGTTGATAACTTGTGCACAAGTCGATCAAAAGTTTTGCTTTGTTCATAAAACCTCTGTTGTAAACAAGTTTTGTGCAACTTATAAACAGGACTTTTTATTAGAGAAATAGAGCCTTTTAAACAAACCCACAACACCTGAAGAAGAAGAAAAATTTAAAAATAGTTTATTCTTTCTCTTTCTTTGTGGATAATGTGTTTATGAATGATCTAAAAAACACCCCAATAACCCCTCATTTATTTGCAACAACTGAAAGACTGTTGGTTTCAATTTTTGCCATGCCCTTGTTTCCATGGGAGTTGAGAGAGGTTTTGTTTGAAAAAATTTCAAACGAGCTTAGACCTACAGCATTTACTTATCCTTTTGTTTATTTAAAAAACGAAAAACAAATTTATTTAGGAAAAAATGTTCAAATTGACCCAGGAGCAATGATTGAAGGCCCTTGTTATTTGGGAGATAATGTTCGAATTGGCCATAATGCACTTATTCGTGCCGGAACTTTTTTATCTTCAAATGTGCACATTGGCCATTGTAGTGAAATTTCAAGAAGTATTTTCCTTGAAGGTGCAAAAGCTCCTCACTTTAATTATGTAGGGGATTCTGTAATTGGTAGAGAGGTTAATTTAGGAGCCCATGCAACCCTTGCTAACCTAAGGTTGGATAAAAAGGCAATTGAGATTTGTTTTCAAAACAAGCGCATCCCTACTGGCAAGAATAAAATAGGTTCATTTGTAGGGGACGGCTCCTCAATAGGCTGTAGCGCCCTTTTAAACCCAGGAACCATTATTCAAAAAAACACAATGATCCTGCCTTTAACAACACACAAAGGATTTGTATAATGGGACCTGCAGCACTGCTTAGACTACAAAAAACGATCGAAAGAGAAATTAATGAATATGTTGAGGGTTTGAAGGCAAGCCCTCTTGCCCAATCAATGAACTATTCTCTTTCTTCTAAAGGAAAAAGACTTCGCCCACTACTTGTACTTTTGATGTCAAAATCTATCGGAAAAGGTTTTGATGTTTCAAAAAGCGCACTAGCAATCGAGTTATTTCATACAGCCTCACTTATTGCAGATGATTTACCCTGCATGGATGATGATGATGAGCGAAGAGGAAAAGCTTCACTACATAAAGCGTACAACGAAAGCACAGCTTTGTTAACAAGTTATGCACTTTTAACAGAAGGATTTTTTCAAATTAGTAAAAGTGGAGAGCTTTATTATCAAAAAGGATACGGCTCATCTTCTGAATCAGATAAACGCGTTAGAATTGCCCTAGAGGAGACGACAAAACTTTCTGGACCCAAGGGGGCAACCCTGGGTCAATACCTCGACATAGAGGGGATAAAGGCTGTTTCTGAGGAATATTTTGAGAACTTATACTACTTAAAAACTGGAACGCTTTTTCAAGGGGCTTTTACACTAGGTTATATTTTTGGGGGAGGGGACTTGGGTAAACTTCACCTTATTGAAAAACTATCCAGGCATTTGGGTTTTGCATTTCAAATAAGAGACGACCTAGAAGACATGGAGAAGGAAGAGGTAAGCTTTTGCCGTCACTTTGGAGAAAAAATTTCCATAAAACGGTGTGAAAATGAAATCGAGGGTTTTTTCAAAGCCCTCGATGCACTAGATTTAGACAGTAAACCCTTTACTGAAATGATTAGTTTTCTTTTCCAGAAAGAGATATACCAAACTTCTCAGCATGCGCTTTTGTGATCAAAGCCTCTAGTTCCTCTAAAAGAACAGGGTCTTCTGACAGTTCTTTTTTAGCAGACTCCCTTCCTTGAAACTTTTTACCATTAAAAGCAAGCCACGGCCCTTTTTTCTCGATTTGACCCCCTTCAATACCAAGATCAACCAGTGCTCCTGTTCTTGAAATCCCCTCATTGAACATGATATCAAACTCAGCTACACGAAATGGAGCAGCCATTTTGTTTTTCACAACCTTCACCTTCACATGAATCCCCTGATCTATATTATCAGGACCTGCAATAGTTGCAGTTCTTCTGATGTCTAAACGAATTGAGGAATAAAACTTTAAGGCACGTCCTCCAGTTGTTGTCTCTGGATTGCCAAACATTACTCCAATTTTTTCCCTTATTTGGTTGATAAAAACGGCACAAGTGTTTGATTTAGCAAGGGTTGATGTAAGCTTTCTTAACGCCTGAGACATAAGCCTTGCTTGAAGACCTACATGGGAGTCCCCAATTTCTCCAGCAAGCTCATTTTTAGGCACCAAGGCTGCAACAGAGTCAACAATGATTACATCTACAGCCCCTGAACGTGCAAGAGTTTCTGCAATGTTCAACGCATCTTCCCCACTATCTGGCTGAGAGATGAGCAAATCGTCGGTGTTTACACCAATTCGTTTTGCGTAAGAAAGATCTAAAGCATGTTCTGCGTCAATGTAAGCTGCAATACCCCCATTTTTTTGGCAGTTGGCTACAATGTGAGTAGCAAGAGTGGACTTCCCTGATGACTCTGGGCCAAAAATCTCTACCACACGGCCGCGCGGCACCCCACCAATACCTAAAGCAAGATCCAGTGTTAATGCGCCCGTAGAGATGACAGAAACATTATTTGCGACCCCTTTTTTTCCAAGAGACATGATAGAACCCGCCCCAAACTGTTTCTCAATATGAGAGATGGCAAGCTCTAAGGCTTTCTTTTTTTCCTCGTTGTTATTATCCTTCATGATCAATCCTTTTTGTGAAAATTTAATCAAAAGAACTATAATGAAGAATAAAACAAAAAAAAAGGCTTTTTTTTAGATATGGAAAAAGGGGAAAAATTTATCATAGCAGATGTAGGCGCTACTAAAGTGCTTTTATTTTTAGCAAGATATGAAAATAATGAAGCGGTTATTATTAAACAAAAAGAATACTCTTCTTTAAAATATAATTCGATAGAAGGGCTTTTATCTGTATTTTTAGAAGGGGAAAAAGAGGTTTTTCTGGCAGTTATTGCCATTGCAGGAGCCGTAAAAGATCGAAAATGTCTTCCTACAAATCTTTCTTGGGTCGTTGATGCAGACCACATTGAAAAAAAACTCTCTTTTTCAAAGGTTGTTTTAATCAACGATATAGAATTAATTGGCCACAGCTTACCACTGTTAAAAAAAGAAGATTTATTGACCCTGCAGAAAGGAGGGGGCACTGCCTCTAAGGTTAAAACGGTTATTTCGGTGGGTACAGGACTTGGGGAGGTAATTGTAGATGGAGAGAGGGTTTTACCATCAGAGGGAGGGCACACTGACTTTGCCCCAAACACAGATGAAGAGATTGCCTTTTTACAGTTTATGAAGAAACGATATGATCATGTTTCCTACGAAAGGGTTTTATCCGGAGAGGGTCTTTTGAACGTGTATGAGTTTTTTGCCGAAAACAGAGATGTTACAGCCGAAGAAATAGGCAGGGGAGGGAGCGTTGAAAGCGAGCAAACTATTGCGTTTTTTTTACAAACCCTTGGAAAAGAGGCGGGAAACTTAGCCCTTAAAACACTTTCTTTTGGCGGAGTCTATCTCTATGGAGGTGTTTGCCAGAAAAACCCACTACTTATGCAAAGAGAGGAGTTTTTACAAGGATTTTGCGACAAAGGAAGATTTCATGCTTTATTAAAAGAGATGCCAATTTACCTAATAAAAACAGACAAGGCAGCCCTCTACGGGGGGTTGAATGTGCTGTTAAAAGCAAGACAAAGTCAACGTAAATAAAAAAAACTATTGAAACAATAAATATTTTCCTGTATAAACGATACTTTTACAAAAAACTACTCTGAAGGGGGCTAGAATGAAATTAAATAAAACGGCAGGAGCGTTATTGGCTGTGGTATTATGCAACGCTAGTACACTTTTTGGAGCCGAAGACAAAATGGTGAGCGTTAAACCAAATGGATGTAAAGGACCTGTATTATGTCCAACATTTTCTATATTAGATGACAAAGGACCTTGCTGCCATACGTGGCATGTAGATGTTGGTCTACTTTATCAACAACCTGGTTTTTCTGGAATGACTTCAGGGATAAACTATTTAGGTGTTTTTGAAAATACATCAGCTGCAACTTTTGAGGAACAAACAATTACCACATTGAACGAGTGTTTTCCTTATACCCTAGGTCTTACGGTTTCATTGGGTTATTTAATGCCACACGACGATTGGTTCCTACTTGCAAAATTTGATTGGTTGAGTGCAAATACATCTATAAATCACAGCGGTCAGAATGATCATTATGCCCCTAACCCACACTTTAATTTTGATGTGATGACGGGTACAAGCTGGGACCCAGATACAAATTCATTCTCAAGTATTGATTATGCAGCAAAGTTAGACATTTATGCATTAGATGTTGTATTAACTAGAGGAAGTTTCCATTCTAGCTGTTACTCACTTGAACCTTATGTGGGGGTAAAAGCTCTTTGGTATAGTAGTAATCAAATTATGGATTATTATAGCACAGAGGGTGGTTTAACACGTCAAAACTTACCAAGCTTAACTGTGTCACTAGACAATTGGGGAGCAGGACCAATGTTTGGATTTCAAGGTGAATATCACCTAACACACGGACTCTCCTTCTTCTCAGATAGTGATGTTGGGGTTATTTGTGGATCTTCTACAAATTCGTATGTTTCTAACCTAACACCAGATGGGTCAGTTATAGATTACGTTCAGACTATAAACAATAATATATCGTCAAATGGATGTCAGTTTTATCTTCCTGTAAGATCTATTATAGGTGTTAAACTTTCTCAGTACTGTTTAAATGATGCTCATTTTATAGCTGTAAAATTAGGTTATGATGCTAGAATTGTCTTATCAAGCCCGCTTCTTTTATCAACTAATGGAGTTGTTGGATCATCTGTAGGAGCAGCAGCGACTGTATCAACACCAGTGCCTAGTGACCTGTTTATGAGCGGTCTTTATGTTAATTTTGAGTGGAATTTCTAAAAACAGTTAATCTGTTGGTTAAAAAAACCTCCTTGTCTTGATGATGTGCCACTGGTACGCAGATAGATAAAGAGGTTTTTTTGTTTGTGAGATAGTCTTATTTCTAACCACCTTTACCAGGGTGGCTTTTTTTATTTTATTATAATTTTCGGAAATTTTAATTAATTTAAAGAAAACACTTGTTAATTATATGTTATATTGGTATTGGACGACTAAGAGCAAATAAATTTTTTTAAACAACACCCACGAGAGGTAAAAAATGTTAAATGGAAAAAAAATTGCAGCGCTGTTAAGTGTTATGTTAGTAGCATTTAATTCAGTGACTGCAGATAGTGTTAAACCAAATGGATGCAAAGGAGCTGTTCTCTGCCCAACCTTCCCAATCATCGGTAATATCGAGGATTGTGGATATACATGGCATGTAGACGTTGGTCTACTTTATCAGCAGCCAGGATTTTCTGGGATGAATGCCGGTACTGCTTATAGCCCTTTATTTGATGAGGGTACAACAGTTGCAACCTTTAGGAATCAAACAATCATAAACCTGCAACAATGTTTTGATTACTCTTTAGGGCTTACTGTATCACTTGGTCATTTAATTAAACATGATGATTGGTTTGTTCTTGCAAGATTTGATTGGATGAATTCTAATTACTCAGGTGAGTATGATGATCCTAACACTTCTTATGGACCAAATGCCAATTTTAACTATGATGTGATGGCAGGAACAACCTGGGATAATAACACAAACTATTTCCAAGAGATCAATTATTCTGCAGAGATTTCTATTTATGCATTGGATGTAATTTTAAGTAGAGGAAGTTATCACTCAAAGTGTTTTTCCTACGAACCATTTATGGGTGTAAAGGCTCTTTGGTATAATGATAGTCAGGTGATAAGTTATTTTAACTCAACTGAATTAACAGCTGGAAATACACCAACGCTAAACCAATCACAAAACAACTGGGGAGTTGGTCCTGTGTTTGGCTTTAATGGTGAATACCATATCACTCATGGTCTTTCATTGTTCTCAATGTCTGATATCGGCATCTTGTATGGTCAGTCAGAAAATAACTATGTTTCAAGCTTATCAGCAGCTGGCGATATTACTACAACTCAGGCAATTAGTAATAACACACAAAACAACTGTCAATATTTCGTACCATTACGATCTATCATTGGTATTAAATTAGACAGCTATTGTTTAGAAGATGCACATTATGTAGCAATTAAACTAGGTTATGATGCAAGAGCGGTTTTAACAACTTCTATTGTTTCATCAATGATGTCAACAGCTTCAACAAACAATGCAATGGTCACATCAGTAACCTCAAATGATATATTCATGAGTGGATTGTATTGTGACTTCGAGTGGGATTTCTAAAAAACACTAAAAGCCTAAATAAAAAGCCCTCCTTTAACAAAAGGGGGGCTTTTTATTCCCTTGATTAGATAATTAAGATTTATTAAAGATAATAATTGCTAATTAATAATTATTCAATTATTAGAAGATTAATTAGCAATACAATCTGATTGAGGTTGAATAAAATGTTTCAAAAGAAAATAGGTGAGTTAGCAGGGTTGCTGCTTCTTTTTCTTGCCCCTTTGTATACTGATTGTGTCAAACCAAATGGTTGTAAGGGGCCCAGCTTATGTACAAGCTATCCTATTATCGAGGGTAGTGGTGGGTATTTAGAGGCAGGGCTCCTTGTTCAGCAGATGAGAGTTTCTAATACAGATGTTGCTTATGTTATTCAATATGGACCAACACCCTCCACCGAGGAAAATCCTTATACATCAGTAAATATGTTGCGACCTGGGTTTAATGTGGATGCTGGGTTAAGGGTTTCAGTAGGGTATTATTTTGATGCAGATGATTGGGTGTTAAAAGGAGCTTTTGAGTGGCTCTGGTCTAGGGGGGTATTAGGATTTAAAAGTGGTGGTAGGCATGTTGAGACAGTAAGGCCCACTCATATTCCTCATGTTTATTATGAAACTACCCATTCTACAGAGTTTCTTGAACTCGACACTACATTAGAGATTCAATACTTTTTGCTAGATATTTTTCTTGCAAGAGGTTCATATTTTTCGGGTCATTTTAGCTATGAACCCTTTGCAGGCCTTAAATCCTCTTGGGTTTACTATCACTCAAAAGAAAGGTATTTAAATGATGGAGCGTTACATGTGCCTACAAATACAAGCTGGCTAAGAACAGCAGACACCACTTTTTGGGGAACAGGCCCTATGATTGGACTTAATGGAAATTACTACTTAAACCAAAATTGGAGTCTTTTTTCTATGGGGGATTTTTCTGTATTACTTGGAGAGTCAAGGGTGACAAATAGTACAGGGTTTGTTACTACACAAGCAACCCCAACAAATTTTAGGGTAAATGATGCAAATTTTGTCCTTTGTCCTACAACAAGAGCTGTGTTAGGTCTTCAATACGAAAGCGACGCTTATGAGCAAACACAACATTTTACTATAAAAGCGGGATTTGATGGCAGGTATTACTTTAATCAATACCCAATTGTAGATAGACCTGCATCAGCTTTATTAAGTACTACAAACGAAGAGCTTATTTATGGAGCGCAAATCATTGATAATGGATCATTTGGAATGATCGGGTTTATATTTATGGTAGGCTGGGATTTTTAGTTAATTTAACAAGGAAACGTTATGATAAAAAGAGAAAAAATAATAGGCATTTTCGGAGCGATGTTAGTAGCTTTAGGATCTTTGTCTGCAGATGATATAAAACCAAATGGATGTAAGGGACCTAGTTTATGTACAGATCTACCCTTAGAAGAAAGTTGCGGCTTTTATTTTAATGTAGGCTTGATCTATGAGCAGATGAGAATCTCCAATGCAATTGGTGGGTATGAACGAACCCAATCACCGGTAGGAACCTCTGCATCACCAGATTTTCTATTTAATATATTAAACCTTAATTTCAATATGGAGCCTGGGTTTAAATTTGGAGTAGGTTATGAACCTGGACATGATGATTGGCAGGTAAATGCCTCCTTTGAGTGGTTAAGATCAAGTGCATCATTAAATAAGGAGGTTTTAGAACCTAGTTACCTTTATTCACAATTTACAGGTGTGTATCGTAAATATAGTGCGCTTACTAGTACACTAGATGTTGATTATTTTTTATTAGATGTTTACCTTTCTAGAGGGTCCTATATTTCACAAAAATATTCATTAGAACCTTTTGCAGGATTTAAAGCCTCTTGGATATATTATGATACAAGGGAAAGTTTTACAAATTCACCAGATCTTATTACTACTTCTCAGCAACAATTACATGTTTTAGATGATGATTTTTGGGGCATTGGTCCTATGATAGGATTAAATGGTAATTATCATTTGTATGCAGGATGGAGTATTTTTGCATTGTCTGATTTTTCCATCCTTTTTGGAGAGTCTGCTTTAAATTACTATGAGGGTATAGTAACGACAGAGCCATTACCAGGTAACAATGTGGTTGAGACAACAAGTATAGTTGCTTCACCGACTATGCGTGGGGTGGTAGGAATTCAGTATGAAAGATGTGTAATGTGCGAAAGTCAGCATCTTGTATTACGAGCAGGCTTTGATGCAAGGGTCTATTTTAATCAATACCCTCTGGCCTATATGTCACAATCATATGATCCAACCTCTAACACTACAAATTTTAATATAGGTAATTTCCAAACCATGACATCAATTATAAACAATAACTCTTTTTCAATGATTGGGTTACTGTTAGATCTAGGTTGGAGTTTCTAAACTTAAAGAAGATGTAACATGTTACAAAAAAGACTGGTAAAAAATTACCGGTCTTTTTTTATTTATTGAAATTAATATTCTTATTCTTTAAATTTTCATGCTAAAAATTAAAGACTTTAAGGGATAAAAATGTTTAAAAAAGCGGTTGCTTTTGGGGTTATATTAGTAGCTTTCAATTATTTGTCTGCAGGGGATGTAAAACCAAATGGTTGTAATGGGATCACTTTAAGTACCGATATGCCATTGAATAAAAACTATGGCTTTTATTTTAATGTAGGACTGATTTATCAGCAGATGAGAGTGTCAAATACAATGTCTGCCTATAAAAAAGTGCTTGGACCTACCTCAGGAGGAGGTGTATCGGACCCTACAAACATGTATACTATGTATAATTTTCCTTTTCAGATGGACCCTGGATTTAAGTTTGAGTTAGGGTATGAGCATGGGCATGATAATTGGCAGGTAAATTCGTCGTTTGAGTGGTTAGAGTCGACGGCGGCATTAAACCAAGAAGTTCAGGGTACATCGGCTCTTAAGGTACCTTATGATGATGATACAGAAGATTACCTCAAAGTAAAGCCTACATTAGATATTGATTACTATTTGTTAGATGTTTATCTTTCAAGAGGATCTTTTATCTCAAAGAAATACTCCCTTGAACCTGTAGTAGGATTTAAAGCAACATGGCTATACTATAAATCAGACACAGACTTTCTTGGTGGAAATAGTTTAACATCAAGACAAGTTAAATTATATGTTTCAAAGGTTGGTTTTTGGGGTATTGGTCCTATGATTGGGTTAAATAGTCATTACCATTTATCTACAGGTTGGAGTATTTTTGCATTATCTGATTTTTCTATCCTTCTTGGAGAGTCTACTTTAAATTATTATAATGGAATAATTACTGTTGAAACTTTACCTGGTGATAATAGTGTTACGACAACGCTTCAGATACTTTGCCCGACAATGCGTGGAGTTTTAGGACTTCAATATGGAAAGTTTTTAATGCGTAACAGCCAGCACCTTGCCATACGTGCAGGTTTTGATGCAAGGTACTACTTTAATCAATACCCTACAGCAAACATGTCACAAAATAATAACCCGCTAATTCTAGAAAATGGCTCTTTTGGAATGACCGGGTTACTTTTAGATCTAGGATGGAGCTTTTAGACGAAAATAATCACAATACTGATTGAAATTAATAATGTAATTATTTAGATTGGGATATTACATATAAAAAAAACCTTGAGGGGTAGAAAATGTTAAAAAGAGAAAAAATAGTAGGCATTTTTGGAGCTATGCTAGTGGCTTTAGGATCTTTGTCTGCAGAGGATATAAAACCAAATGGTTGTAAAGGGGTCACTTTATGTACTGATATGCCATTAAATGAAAACTGTGGTTTTTATTTTAATGTGGGCTTAATTTATGAGCAAATGAGAGTATCAAATACAATGACTGCCTATGAGCAAGTCTCTGGATCTACAACAGATGCAACTGCTTGGGCTCCTACTAACGGCTATAATATGTATAATCTTGCTTTTGATATGGAGCCTGGATTTAAATTTGGCGTAGGCTATGAGAATGGACATGATGATTGGCAGGCAAATGCTTCATTTGAGTGGTTAAGATCAACTGGAACGTTAAGTAAAGAGGTGATAGCTCCGACGGTTCTTTGTGTGACGTATGATGATGGTACTGATAACTATTCGGCGGTAAATTCTACATTACTTATTGATTACTTCTTGCTAGATGTTTATCTTTCAAGAGGGTCGTTTATATCGAACAAATACTCTTTAGAGCCTCTTGCAGGATTTAAAGCGACATGGATTTATTATACTGGGAATACAGGTTTAACATCTTTAAATACATCTGTAAATACATCTTTAGCTTCAAATGAAACGCAATTATACGTTTCAGATATAGATTTTTGGGGCATAGGACCAATGGTAGGGTTAAATAGTAATTACCATATGACCGCAGGATGGAGTATTTTTGCCCTCTCTGATTTTTCTATTCTTTTAGGAGAATCTTCTTCAACTTATTATGACGGAGAGGTAACAATAGAGACTACACCTGTTTTGAATAAAGTTGATACAACACTTCAAGTACTTTGCCCGACTATGCGAGGAGTTATAGGGCTTCAGTATGAAAGGTATGTAATGTGCGATAGTCAGCACGTTGCCTTACGTGCTGGTTTTGATGCAAGATACTACTTTAACCAATATCCTGTGACTTTTATGTCACATCAGAGTAATCCATCGATCATAGAGAATGGGTCTTTTGGAATGGTTGGATTATTGTTAGATCTAGGCTGGGACTTCTAAACTCTTATTCAAGATGGTTAAAAAAGGCTGGTAAGAAATTACCAGCCTTTTTTTTCTTTTAAATAAAAAATTAAGCGGTTAAAATGGGAAAAATATTTTTAGAGGTTGGTTGTGAAAAAAATTTTAGCAATTGTTTTTAGTGTAGTAAAGATTCAAAGTATATATGCAAGTGAGCCCTCATATTGTAAAGCCCCTTCATGCGAAAATAAAGGAAAATGGTACTTTGAAGCAGGACTTTTATTAGAACAAGCAAGAGTTTCAAATTCCCTTGTAGCTTTGCATCATTATAGCGGAGATGGAACAAGTCAATCTCTTCGCACTGACGATACCATTAGATACACCTTTGATGTAGATCCAGGGCTAAGGCTTGCCTTAGGTTATGAAACAAATCATGATAATTGGCTTTTTTCTGCTGGATTTGAGTGGATGTCTACAGAAGCTAATGTGGAAGAGTCAATTTCTGGCGGCGTAAGTTCAGGTGGTGAGTATCGAGCAAGCAATTTTCCTTATATTTTTTATGGAACAAATACCACAAGTCCTATTCTCTTCCAAAAAGTTAATGCAAGTTTAAATATTGATTACTTTTTACTAGATGTTTGCCTAAACAAAGGTACTATTATTAGTAATTATGTTTCTTATGAACCATTCATTGGTTTGGAGGCATCATGGATCTATTATAACGCCTCTCGATCGATGTTAGATGATGCATCTACCACACCAACTATTATGCCAGCAAATACCTCTTTCCTAGAAACTTCAACGGTGAACTTTTGGGGGGTAGGGCCCATGGCCGGCGCTGAGGCAAATTATGCATTTAGAACCGGATGGGGACTATTTTCTATTGCAAATATTGCAGTTTTATTTGGTAATAATAGCCTTACAGATCAAAGTGGGTTTGTAACAACAGAGACGGTTCCCTTATATGATAAAACTAATGATCAATCCCTTGTCATATCCCCTACTATTAGAGGGATTTTTGGTATCGACTATAAAACCACTTCTTTTTGCGGGAAGCATTTGATGGGCTTTAAACTTGGGATGGATGCAAGGATCTATTTTAATCAATACCCTGTAATATTATACAGAGCTTCAGAAGCTTATAGTAGCAGTAGTACAAGGTTAAATTCTTTTCCAACAATTATTGAAAATGGAACCTTTGGGATGATTGGTGCGGTGTTAGACTTTAACTATCTATTCTAATCATGAAGCGCGCAATCACCTAAAAAGATGAAAATCTCCTGAACTGATTTTGACATGTTTATTTGTCTTCGAAGCTCAGTATACTCTATCTGCTCTCGAAGATACCAACAGGCAACACGCCTTATGTCAGAGAGGGCTTTTCTTGGGTTTTGATAGGCGCAAATCTCTTCTACATGTTCCTTAATCAGAGTAAGCGGATCAGGAGGTGTTGGAGCATTTTCACCAAAGAAGATGTCTCTTGCAATATGGGGGGTGCCCATTGTGATTCTTGAAACAAGAACCCCATCGGCCCCTGTTTGATCAAGCACTTTTTGTGCAGACTCAAGGCAACGAATATCGCCATTGGCAAAGACTAAGATTGATCGCTCTTGATCGCACGCATCTTTAATGTAATCCCAATTTGCTGGCCCTTTATAGGCTTGCTTTCTTGTTCTTCCATGGATAAAGATAGCCGAAGCACCAGCTTGCTCTGCAATCTTGGTGACTTCCCTTGCATTGATAGACTCTTCATCCCAACCGGCGCGAATTTTTACAGTAACAGGAATATCTACGTTTTTCTTCATTTCATAGATGATGTCCCCAATTTTATCGGGGGTCTTTAATAGGGCGGAACCGCAGCCATCTTTAGTTACTTTATCTACAGGGCATCCGCAGTTTAAATCTATCAGATCAAAGCCTAAATCTTCGATAATCTTACTGCTTGCCCCTGCGATATCTTTTTTTTCTGTGCAGATTTGAGCCCCTATTGGGTGCATCTCTTTTGTAAATGAGAGCATGGAAAATGTACCCTTATCCCCACGTGCTAAAGCATCGGCCTTTGTCATCTCTGTAAAAATAAGGCTGTTGGTATATTTTCGGACCATCCTTCTAAATGGAAGATCAGAGCAGCCAGCTAAAGGAGAATAAACTATATTTGAAGGAAGCTTTAAATTTTTGATGGTAATTGGCTTAAAATATTTCATGAGAGAAGGCGAAGGATAAAGGATTCAAGAAAACGTAGCGAAAATAAGGCAAGGAGGGGAGAAAGATCAAAAATCCCATTAATAGGAGGAATGATTTTTCTAAAAAGATTCATATAGGGATCTGTAAGGTATAAAAGAAATTTTGTAATTTCATATTTCATTAAAGAAGGGAACCAAGAAAGGGAGATTCTAGAAAATAATAGGATGGTATAAATAGAAAATAGTGCCTTTATAATGAAAAACGCATTCATAAGATCCTTAAGGAGGTTTTTTCTACTATTTTACCATAGTATTCTTTTACGTCATCCTTTATTATTCTTCTGAAAAGGAGAAGAAGACTCTATGTATGTACTTGGCCTATATTCCGATGGCGATTATTTTAAAGTTTCTCTTATCTCTAAGAGAAGGGGAAAGATTCGTATTGAATTCATCAAGGAATTCAAAAAGAGTATTGACAATCTAAATGCACTAAAGAGAATTTTAGAAAAAAAAACCTCCTTTTTTCACCCAACCATTGAAATTGTCTCAGCCCTTCCTTCTGAAGAGGTGTTTTTGCGTAAGTTTATGATCCCATTAACTGGGGATCGAAAGGTTAGAAAAGCGCTAGAGTTTCAACTCTCCTCAGATGAACTATATTCTGAAGAGGATAGATATTTTGTCCCTTTATTAAAAAGAAAAGGGAAGGAAACAGAGGTTAATCTTTACGGCTATACTAAAGAAGCAATGGAAGGTCATCTTCAAGATGTAAAGACCCTAGGCATTGATTCTGAGTGGGTAAGTACTGTCTCTAGGGCGCTTGAAAGATTTGTTCAGTTTTTTGCCATCCAGACAGAATCATTTTTTCTGTTCCATTTAGGCTGGGAGAGCTCCTCAATGATGTACTTTTCTGAAGGAGAGATGAAAAAAGAGACCTCTTTTAAGATAGGGCTTAAAAACATCATCGATGCTGTCCAAAAAGATCAGGTAATATTAGATTCTGTAGATATGCATAAAATGCAGGAGCTTTTTATTGAGGCAATTGAGGAAAATAAAGAAACTCATGCCACTGAGGTGTTTTTTGAAGTAGAGAGGGAAATCTCAAGAGCTTGGACCTATATCATGGAGAGTGAAAAAATAGCATTAGGTGTAAATAAAATTTTATTTACTGGGTATGCTGAGTTTAGTAGGGAATTAAAACCCTATTTACCACCCCTTGATTTAGAAGAGATTAAACTTTTGCCCCATTTAGAATTTAGCGTTTCACAACTTAGTTCTTATGCTATTGAAATAGGACTTGCCTTAGATCGAGTTGTTTCAGACAAACAAACTTTGCAGCTGGGAGAGGGAAGATTTATCCCTTTTGCGCAGAAAAAAAAGGCAAAAAAATACCTTAGCCGTTATGTAGGTCTTTCATTATTAAGTTCATTGATGATATTTTTCATGTTAAACACCTGTTTTATCAAAAAAGAGCTTAAGTTGAAAAAAAGGTATGAGTCAGCTGTTTTCTCAATTGATGGATTAGAAGGCGATAAAAAGAGAAAAATTTCTTACACCCCTAAAGGGATGCTCGAGACTAAAAAAGCGCTTGCTGGGGTAATTAAAGGGCAAAAATTAAAGGATAAGATTGGAAAGGGACCGACACCTTTTGCAAGTCTTGAAAAATTTTTAACATCCAGTCAGTTTGAGCAATATTATGTAGATGAAATAAGTTATGAAGTGGTTAAAGGCCCTGATGATGCAAATCCATTGCAGGAATATATTGTGGATGTAACCATTAGTTTTAATAATCCAGGCAAGACCTGCCTTGATTTGTTTAAAGAGCAGTTGATCCATCCTGATACAAAATTACATTTTGTAGAGGAGCCGAGAATTTCTCAAACAGGGGATATGGCTGTAATAAATATGAAGGTTAGTGGATGAAAAATGGACTATATAAAAAATGGATAGAGTTTTTTAAAGCACCCAATTGGATGTTGAGAAGGGATCTTTTTGCCCTGATTTTATGCATTCCTATTGTTTATATCCTCGCAATTGCCGCCTTTATCATGAATGGAATTTCTAGCCTAAGGGGCCTTGAATCTGAAGTGGTCTATATTGAAAAGTTGCTTAATTCATGTGGAAAGATCGATCAACAGGATCCTAAAATGAATATTGACCATGATTATGTAAAAACTGTTTTAGAAGAATTAAAATTTTTATCTGAGGATAGAAGGAAGCTTGCTTTAATCTGCTCTGAAGTAGATGAAAAAGATATATATCCAAAAGTAAAAGAGAGGCTCTTGTTTTTAGAAAACGGATTAAATCAGCTAAAATTCAACAAGTATGAAAAGCCAGAGATGATTGTTTGGGAGCTTAAAAGCAAAGTGGAAATCAATAGCAACGATATAAAAAATCTTGTGACGTTAGTGGAAGGGGAGGCTTTAGAGCCTTTTTATCCTAATCCAAATCGTCCGCAAATGTATTTTTCAAAACTTAAAATTAAACGAATAAATAAAGGGGCAACAGATTTATTTACTGTTGATCTACAACTATGTCAAAAGAGGTAATCTTGAAATCATCAAAAAAACTTGCACTTTTTATCCTTTTACCAGTGATTGCTTTGGGCTGTCATAAATCTGACAAAGCAACTATTGTTCATCTTCAAATTGTTGATCGTAATGGTTATACAAAAACTGTGACAGATCCTGATCAAATAAAGAAATTTGAGTTTACCGATGTAAAAGGTTCATCGCAGCACGAAAAGATCATTAAGGTTTACGATAAAAATCAAGAAGGGGCAATCACCCTTTATCATGATAGCGGACTACTTTGGCAATATCTGGAAACAAAAGGTGGCAGAGCCCATGGAGTTTATGAAGAATATGATACGGCTGGGAAGCTTCATATTAAAAGTTTTGTGACCGAAGGGATTGCTGATCTAACCGATGAGGCAAAAACCTCATGGGTGTTTGATGATATATCTACTGTTTATGATTCAAATGGAAATATTGTAGCAAAAATTCCTTATGTTAAAGGAGTTCAAGAGGGAGAGGCTCAATACTTTTACCCAAATGGGGCGATAAAAACAAAGATTCCTTACACAAAAAATAAGATCATAGGACAGGTAAGAGGGTATGATGAGCAGGGTAATTTGACGTTGATGATCAATTATTTAGATGGGATCAAAGAAGGAGAAGCTTATTTCAATGGGTCAGTAGAGGCCGGAGCTTATGAAGAGGTGTATAGAAATGGAAGGTTAGTTTTTGGAAAATATTTTGATACAGATGGGAAACTCTACTCAGAAATAGAAAATAGTAAAGGGATAAAACCGATCTTTGAAAATGGGGTTTTAGCAAGAACAGAAGAGTATAACCAGGGAAAAATTCAGGGAACGATCACAACGTTTAGAAAAGATCGTACAGTTGAGTCTTGCTATAACATGATAGATGGGAAAAAAGATGGGGAAGAAATTGTTTACTATCCAGCAGCAATCGGGGCCGAGCCTATTAAAAAGCTTTTAATTACCTGGAGAGAAGGGTTAATTCATGGCCGAGTATGTACATGGTATCCAAATGGTGTTTTAGAAAGTGAAAAAGAGATGATCGATCATAAAAAAGAGGGAACCTATCTTTCATGGTATATGGATAGTTCGCTTATGATGGTAGAAGAATATCGACAAGATACCCTATTAAATGGTAAATATCTAAGGAAGGGTGATAATATTCCAATTTCTCGGGTGATTGATGGCGTCGGTGATGCCTATATCTACGATAAAAATGGTCTTTTAGTACGTAAGATCACCTATTATAATGGCAACCCAGTAGAGTAAAGTTTGAAACAAGAGATTCGAAATCAATATCTTTTACAAAGAAAAGGCTTATCGAATCAAAGGCGTATGGAGGCAAACTCAAGGATCTATGAACTTCTTAGAGAGATGAGTGCACCCTATCACAATATTTTATCCTATAGCCCTTTAGAAGATGAAGTTTGTCTTAACTCTTTTAATAAAATGCTTGCAGAAGAAAATCGTTTATCACTACCACGAATTGAGCAGAGGACCCTTGTTCCATATAGGGTTACCGATATGGAAAACCAGTTGAAAACTTTTTCTCACCGCTTTTTAGAACCAGATTTTAGCTGTATAAAAAGTGAGGTGATCGATCTTGTGATCGTTCCTGGAGTAGTATTTGATAGAAAAGGGGGGCGTTTGGGCTTTGGCAAGGGATTTTACGATAGGTTTTTAGAAGAACATCCTGCTCAAACCATTGGCGTTTGCTTTAAAGAACAACTGTTTGAAGGTTTGTTGCCGCTTGAAAAACATGATATATATGTGGGGAAATTATGCGCTGTTTAATGTTTGCTACAATTTTTTGTACCTTATACTCAAACGAGGTGATGATTTCTTATTTTGAAAAGGCAACCTATGCCAAAAATCACATTCACTTAGAAGATACGATTACAAACATTGAGAAAAAGGATGTTGATGCTGGATTTATACTCTCGCTATCTTATCCAGTCAATGATCCTAAATCACCACTTTGCATCCTAGGGGCTACATCAATTGCAAGATGGGAAGTGCCCAATGATGAAACTTATGCCTATTCAACTTTTCTTGCAGCGCGCCTTTGCCCCCTATCAATGCTAGGGATTTGCCCCTTTATTGAGCTAAGTCTTGCAGGTCCCACCTATCTTTCAAAAGGGGTTCTTGGGGAGATTGATTTTGGATCAAGTATTGTCTATCAAAATTACTTAGCTATTGGCTTAAAAGCCTTTTCATTTGTTGCAGATATAAAAATGATTAACTATTGCACCTCGTTACCTTCTGCCTTTACAAAAAATAGCGTAACACTTCCGCTGATTCTATCTGCGGGCATAACATTTTAATGAGCAAATGGCATTTTGAAAGAAGTCTATTTATGAATTAGCGTTGCTGAAAGGGAAGGGGTGTGTTTTTGGTAGGGGTGTGAGTCGGGGAATCGCTTTGAGTGCTTTTCCATGTTTTACCGCCATCTTCGGTCCAGGATGAGTGTTCTGCTTTTTTATCTTCCTCTGCAGAAGGTTTTGTGAGCACTTCACCATCTTCATCAGTAAAGGTGGTTTCATTTTTGTTTAAAGGAGCATCGGCATCATTTGCACCAGAAAGGCGGCTTTCATTTTGAGAACATCCCCCATATTCACAAGGGCTTTTTGGAGAGCCCCCATCATTTGTCCAGGTAGAGCCTCCATCATTTGACCAACGGTTGGAACCATTTGTTTCAAGTCTTGATGATTTACTAAAGCCTTTAATCTTTGGATTCTTTTTCATGACACAAGATTTTGTTCCGGCAGGGGCTCCAAGTGCTGTAACTGTTGCACTTCGTGGCACACCTGTCCAAATACCAAATTGCTCTACATATTCAGATGTGTTTGCCTTCTTTTCATTTTTTGACCCTTTTGGAGGGGGAGTGCTATAGTCATAAGGCCGGGCAGATTCACAAAAAAAGATCACAGTTAATGGGGTGTAGGCTTCATTAGGGTTTTCATCAAATGATCCCTCTGGAATATCATAGATATACATTTGTCCTTCAATAAGATGAATAAGAGCTAAATGCTCTCCATTTGCATCTATGATCTGTGCATTTAATGGATAGGCCGAATCGTTAATGAGAGTAATGGCAACAGAGAAAAGGGGTGTTATCACACCCCCGAGGAGGAAGGGAAGTATTTTAATTATTTTTGTAGATAGGCCCATTTTAAATCCAAAAGTCCTAAATCTGATAACTCAGCATCATGGAGATCATCATCTTGTAAGTTTAGCATTGTATAATGGAAAATCGGAAGCACTGGCATAGCCTCTATTAGTATTTTTTCAGCATTTTTCATCGCAAGAGTTCGATCCGCAGCAGATCCGCAGGTATAAGTTGCTTCAATAGCCTTTGTGTAGTCTAGGCTTTCCCAATTAGTATTATTCGTCCCCACAGTTTTTGACTTAAACACCTCTAAAAATGTGATAGGATCTTGAAAGTCTGCTGTCCAACTACCACAGGCAAGCTGATAATCACCACGGGCGATCTTATCTAAATAAATTTTTGTTTCCAAAGGCTCTAGTCGAATTGTTAATCCAAGAGTTTTTCTCCATTCATCCTGCAGGGCAGCTGCAATCTTATGACTTCTTGTGGAGCTTGGATAAGTTAAGGTAAGAGGGGGGATGCTTTTTTTATTTATACCGAGCACTTTAAGAGCAACATTTAAATATTCTAAAGAATCCTTTTCAGATCCATCGTTAAAATAGGCATGTTCTTGTAACCCCATAGAGGTGGGCACAAGCCCTGTTGCAACTTCAGCGCCACCTTCTAGCACATGTTCAATCAATTCTTTTCGATTAATGGAAACTGCTAATGCTTTTCTAAAATTGGGCTCTTTTAAAGGATAAACATCCGTATTGGTTCTGATTAAATAGGTTCCAAGCAGAGGTTTTTTCTTTAAGCTGCCACGTTCATTTAGGGTTTGAATCGCCTCTGGAGGGATTTCAGAATAAGGTGATCCAGTCCAGTTAAGCTCTTTGTTCTCAAACATTTTAAATTCAGTTTCTGAATCTACCATTACCATGGTAATTTTCTCAAGTTTTACACAATTTTTATCCCAATAGCGGTCGTTTTTTATTGCGATAAGCTCATTGGCATGTTTCCATGAAGAAAGTTTAAAAGGTCCATTGGAAACATAGGTAGATGCATCTGTATGCCAGAGAGGATTTTCCTTGGCGACTGATTCATTGATAGGGTTAAATATGGGTAAACAGATAAGTTTTGAAAAAAATGGGATAGGGGTTTGCAGCTCCACAACAAGTGTGTAATCGTCCTTTGCATAAACTCCAAGCATGCTCATTGGTAAAGAGCCTTCTTTAATCGCTTTTGCATTTCTTATTGGGAAAAGAAGTGAGGCAGAAGGGGATGGAAAAGATTTATCCAAGGAGGTTTTCCATGCATAGATAAAATCATGAGCGGTTAATGGATCGCCATTAGACCAAAGAGTTTCTTTCAATTTGAATGTGTAAATCAAACCATCGCTAGATACAACGTGACTTTCTGCAATTGCCTCTACTACCGAACCATCTTTTCCTTTTCTATACAAACCTTCATTTAGTGTTTGAATGATGCTGTAATCAGAAAGAATTCGGGCTCTTCGTGAATCTAAACTTGCAGGTTCATTTTTTATATTGATTTTAAGTTCCTGTTTGCAGGATTTTTTCTCAGCTGTTTCACTGGATGAGCTGCAAGAAGTGAAAAGTAGGGCTGTTGAAAGTAGAGATAAATAAATCCTAAGCTTTACTTTGACCTTCATAAAAATGCCTAAACGGTTTGTATAATACAAACTATGAATAGTATAATGTTTCATATTAATACTCAAACACATTATTTACTTTTTTAAGTAGGCCCACTTAAAATCAATGGCGCCTGTTTCCAATAGAATTAGATCTTGAAGCTCTTCGTCGGAAAGATTAAGCATGGATGAATGGTATAAAGGAATTAAAGGCATATCACTTAGAAGAATACTTTCTGCCTCTACTAGGCTTTCCATACGTTTCATATGATTTGTAGAAAGATAGCTATTTTCTAATGCATTGACATAGTCTTGACTTTCCCAGCCTGTATTGTTTGACCCATTGGTTTTGGTTTTAAAAACATCTAAAAAACTAATAGGATCGCGATATTCAGCAGACCAACCCCCTAAAGCTAGTTGATACTCTTTGTTGTGAATCCTTTTAATATAGTCTTTCATGTTAACAGGCTCTAATTCGATGTGAATATTAAGCGTTTTACGAAGGCTATCTTGTACGGCAAGGGCAATTTTATGCTTTCTCTCCTTTTCTGGATAGATGAGCTTTAAAGTGGGTAAACCATTCCTTGTGGTTTTAAGCTCTGCTAAGGATTGATCCAAAAGGTGTTGAGCTTTTAAAACATTTCCATCTTCAATATAAGTAGCTTTATTCACGAGCATAGAAGGAGGTACAAACGTTGTGGCAATTTCAGCCGTAAAATCTAATACATAGTCGACAAGATCTTTCCGGTTTATACCAAGTGCTAAACTATTTCTGAATAATTTATTACTTAATGGATAGACTTCAGTATTTAACCTAATTAAATAAGTAGCATTTAAACACTTTCTATTTAACAGTTTGCTTTTGTTGTTAGGAGCAATTTTATCCATTGGAATATGAGAATAAGGAGCACCTATCCAATGTAGTTGATGAGATTTAAATAACTTAAAAGCAGTTTTTGGATTTACCATCATCATGGTTAATTGCTCAGTTTTTACCGAATCTTTATCCCAATAATAGGGATTTTTTTTAGCTAAGATCCTTTTGTCTTGTTCCCAAGAATGAATTTTAAATGGACCGTTACATATATATTCAGCCTCATTGTTAATCCAAATTAATTCCCCATGTTCAATAGATTTATGAATAGGGAAAAAATTTGGAAGAGATAATAGCTCTGTAAAATAGGGGGTAGGCCTTTCTAGTTCTATTACGAGCGAATAATCATCGCTTGCGTGTACCCCGAGGGCATCTGAATGCATCGACCCATTTTTTATTGCCTCTGCATTTTTTATGGGGAAAAATAAAGCAGCATTTGGAGAGGGATTTTCAGCATTCAAAGAGCTTTTCCATGCATTGACAAAGTCATGAGAGGTGAGTGGATCGCCATTAGACCAAAAGGTTTTTTTTAAGGTGATCACATAGGTTTTTTGATCTTGGGAAAGAAAGCAAATATCAGCAATAGCTTTTTCATTTGTACCAGATCGATCTATCCTGAAAAGACCTTCATTGAACGTTCGAATAAGATTTACATCTCTAAAGACGCAGGCCATCCGAGGATCAAGCGTCATTGGCGCTGCCTGAATGTTTATACAGATTCTTTTTTTGTAAGAGGTACAAGAAGTTATGATTAATGGAACAACCAATAGAAGAAAACAGATAAGTACTTTTAATCGTTGCCAGTTCATAAAATTAATACTATTATCACCTTAGGTAAGAGGGGGTGCGCTTACTTATTGAAATAGGCATATTTAAAATCAATTTCACCGCATTGAGTTAAAATAACATCTTTTAATGAGGGATCTTGTACATGTAGCATTGTGAAATGGTACACAGGAATCACAGGCATATCATTTATTAAGATTTGTTCCGCTTTTGCAAGACCTGACTTTCTCATTTCAAAATCCATGTACTTGTAGGTATCCTCGATGGCAGAAATATAGTCAGGGCTTTCCCAACCAGTGTTATTTGTTCCGCTTGAGCGCGTTTTAAAGACATCTAAAAAGCTGATTGGATCATTAAAATCAGCGCCCCATCTTCCGCAAGCTAATTGATAGTCACCCTTTCCTATTTTATCTATATAAATCTTTGACTCAACTGGTTCTAGAATAACGTTTATCCCCAATACTTTTCTCCAATTGTCCTGAATAGCAGTAGCAACTTTTTCATTATTTTCAGTACATGCAAAAGTTAACTTAAGTACAGGTAGTGTCTCTTTAGTTAAATTCATCTGTTTTAATGCACTAGCTAAAAATTCAACTGCCTTTTTTTCGTCATTATCACTGAAGTAGGGCTTTTCTTGAATTCCCATTGAAATAGGGACAATACCAGTAGCCACTATCCCTTCACCTTGTAAAACGTGCTGAGTAATATCATTACGATTAATAGCAAATGCTAAACTGTGTCTAAAATCGGTGTTATTTAATGGGGTAAAATTCGTATTGGTACGAATCCAATTTGTGGCAAGGAAAGGATCTTTTTGAAGAGTTCCTGCTGCTTTAAGCATTTCAAGAGCCTCTGGAGGAAGGTTTGAGTAAGGAGCTCCAACCCAAGATAGCTCACCATTTTGTTGCATGCTAAATGCAGTCACTGGATCAACCATTACCATGTTCATGCTTTCTATTTTTACCTGATCCTTATCCCAATAATGTTCATTTTTGATCGCTATAATTTCATTTTTATGCTTCCAATCTATCATTTTGAAGGGACCAGAGCAAATGTAATGTTCTGCACAAAGTGACCAATCTGAATAAGCCTGATCAACAGATTCACTCAGTGGAAAATAAATTGGTAATGTGAGTAAGTCAATAAAAAAAGGAATAGGTCTTTCAAGCTCTACCACTAATGTAAAATCCCCATCTGCATATACACCAAGCATACTGGCTGGTAAAGCGCCCTCTTTAATCTCTTTGGCGTTTTTTATAGCAAATAATAAAGAGGCGTTTGGTGCTGGAAAATTTTTATTTAGAGCAGATTTCCAAGAGTAAATAAAATCATGTGCTAAAAGGGGAGCCCCATTTGACCAATTTGTTTTTTTAAGCTTAAAAACATAAGTTTTCATATCTTGAGATACAGTATAACTTTCAGCAATAGCAGGTGAAGGTTTTCCATTTTTATCTGTTCGGAATAACCCATCATTAAAGGTTCTAATTGTATTGTAATCAAAATTTAATCGTGCTTTTCTATGATCTAAAGTAGAAGGCTCTTCATGAATATTAATCGTAACTTTATGTGAGGAAGAATTCTTTTTATCACTTACTTCCTTGCTGCAAGATATAAAGGATAGAAATAGGGAAATAAATAAATAGTTAAACAACTTTGTTTTCATGAAATCACCTTTTGAACGTGTTTGAGTATTATACAGAGTGTAAATTATAGATCAAGAAATAATGAGAAAAATATTGAAAATTTCAAAAAAAACTACTATATTTTACCATAAGAGGATAAATGTTTAGAACAGCTGTTTTCACCCCATTATTTAATACACCTAATTTTTTAGTGCTGTTAGAAGATACTCCAGTAGATGAAACGTTTCACATGCGCATCTTAGAAACAATTATTTACCCAAAACGTGAAATGATTGTTTACTCTGAATGCAAAGGGATTTCTGAAGTCTATTGCTCTGATTATCCGCACCCCTTACCATTATACACCCTTACCTCCTTTTTAGAAAATGGTAGTGCAGAAGAAAAGGACCCCTTACCGTCTATAAATGATATAGTTCAAAAATTAGTCAATTTTCCTAAAATGCCCTATTTATTAGGGGGAAATATAACTGAAAAGATAAATCTTGGTCTTAAATTAGGCCCGATTCCTTTTTATATGAGAAATACAAATCTTTACGGCATTGATTGCTCTGGGCTTTTATACTTTGTGACAGGTGGTCATACACCAAGAAACACCAAGGAATTGATGGAGTTTGGACACATTGTAGAAGATCTAAGGTCTCTTGATTTAATTGTTTTTAAAGGACATGTTTTAATCTATTTAGGGAATGGTTTGGTGATTGAATCAAGAGAAATTGATGGGGTGATAATTTCTCGGTGGGATATGCGAAAGAAGGCTATTACTAAACCGTACCGCTTTATTCGTTTTCATCCTGAAACCTGCGCAGAAAGATAGCCTCCAGTCGATCAATTTGAGAGCTGGAGTCCTTAACTGGCTTTTTATTTTTGGAACAAACTTTATTTTTCTTTTGAAGTAATGAAAAAAAGGCAGAAGATCCGATTACATTTGCTTCCTGCTCTTTTACTTTTTGAATAAGGGCTCGATCAGAGGTAACAATGGTATAGCCTTTAGGGCGCTTGATGGCGTAGAGTTTTTCTACAATTAAATCATCTGCTTCAAGGGCAGTTGGAGCATAGACAATAGTTAGAGGTGGGGCCTCATTGCTGTGGGCATACATTGTTTGATGATGAATAGGCATATCAAAGATCATTTCGCCTTGAAGGTTTGCTTTTTTCATTAGGGTGGAAATGAGCTCTACAAAATTTTGCCTATTTTCGATAGAGGGATTTTTTTCAGATAATTGAAAAAATAAATTATAACCGTCTATGATATAGTACACTGAAACTCTGCTTCTAACGTAAGTTTTAACTTTTCAAATGCCCTTCTTCTATGCGAGATCTTCAGTTTAATATCATCTGTAATTTCTGCAAACGTATGATTATAATCATGTTTTAAAAAAATAGAGTCGTAGCCAAAGCCACCGGCGCCTTTAGCAGCTTCAACAATTCTTCCTTCGACAATACCTGAGACTGTCTTGATGATCTTATCAGGTCTTGTTAAGCATAAGCTGCAACTGTAATAGGCATTTCGCTTATCTCCGGTCAAATCTTCCATCTCGACTAAAAGCTTTTCTTGATTTTCTTTAGCAGTAGCGTGAGGTCCTGCATACCTTGCACTTAAAATCCCTGGAGCTCCATTTAATGCTGGTACAACCAACCCTGAATCATCCCCAAGAGTTAACAAACCACTAAATTTAGCAGCGCTTACTGCCTTTAATTCAGCATTTTCTTCAAATGTTTCAGCTGTTTCTTCAGGGGTGGTGTAGTCCTTAAAATCCCTAAGGGTGTAAAGATCAATCTTCGGAAAAGTCCCTTTCAGGATCGCTTTTAATTCCAAAATTTTATGTAAATTTGATGTGGCCAAGAGTAGTTTCATATTTCACCTATAGAAAGCAGGATACTTTGTATCCTCTTTTTAAGGTAGTGGAAAAATTTCTATGCCCATATGATGAAGTATTTGAGAGGTGATAATGAATAAGGAAAAAAGGGTTATGACAAGTAAGGCCCATTTCCCTCCAAAAAGTTGATAGGTTGATTTCCTTTTTTCTAAATACCTTCCTTTATAAACCATAAATACAGGGAAAATTCCAAATAAAATGACAGCAATGATCCCACCAAAATTTAATGCTTTAAAGAAGATCGAAGGGTAAGTTTGGGCAATAATAAGAGGAGGGATAAAGGTTAATAGGATGATACCAATTGGTGTGCGGCGGTAAGATTTGATTTTAAAGCCATCGGATAGAAAATGTGCAACACTAATTGACTGAGCTAAAAATGAGGTTAAAATTGCAGAAAAAGCAAGAGTGGAGGCTGCCATCTTTAGCCCTGGGTAGATCATTTCCATAGTTTTTGCTGCATCAAAGCCGCTAAGGTAGCTTGACTTAACGCTGATATCTCCAGATACCGGGATAGATCCTAAAGTGATAAAAATCCATAAAAGGTAGATGGTTAATGTCATCAAAGAACCAAGAAAAATTGATTGTTTAACCCTTGCAATATCTCCAGATAAGTAATTTGTGATGGTGGGGATCATGTTATGAAAGCCAAAAGATACCACTAAAATGGGTAGAGGAAAAAATGTATAGTAAAGGTTTGTGTAGGTAAGATTTTTTATCTCGATTAAATGGATGCTCAAAAGGATAAAAATAAAAAATGCAGCAATTTTTACTATCATTAATACCCTATTGAGTAGATCTACTGGCTTAGTTCCTAAATAAACGATCCAGCCAAATACAATCACAAAAAAGGTACTTCCAACCCAAGATTTTACATTCCCCTGATAAATGGATCCAATTAGTGACGAGGAATGAATACCACTATCTGAAATATAGGCAACAAGTAGAGAATAAAAAAGGGATAAATAAAGGATATAGCATAAAGACTTTGCAAATTCTCCAAGCAAAGATCCAATCATGCTAGCAAAATTACTATCATGCTTAAACCAACTACCGGTTTCTACAAGCAATAATGCAGTTGAAGTCATTAAGCCCCATGCAAGGATGAACATAAACATAGAGGGAATAAGACCTGATAGTCCTGTAAGAATAGGAAGACCTAACATCCCTGCTCCAACACAGCTTCCTACGATGAGTAAGGAGGCTCCAAATATACTACCTGTTTGCTGCTTTTTCACAAAACCTCTTAAACGGATAATCCGCTATTGCTTAGCTTTTTTTTCTCATTACGAATTTCTTGATTAAGTCTGCCGAGGCTGTGTCCTTCAAAGTCTACAAAACCAAAAAACTCTTTAAATTCAGGGTGAGCGATCATTACCTGATGACATAGCTCTTGGGCAACCTTTCGATAAGAGGTATGACCTTGAGGTTGTGATCTAAGCTCACATAGCCACTGAAGTCCTCTTAGATTGATATGAAAATACCATCTAATATTGTAAGCCATTGGAACAATATATTGAGCCTCTTCGGGAAGATCCTTTGCAATGGTGTTATAGCTAATTTTTGCCTTCTCAAGTGCTTGGATGTAGGTTTGCTCCATCTCAGTACCCTTGATCTCGGCAGGTACATAATAACCTAAGCGGCATGAAAGGAGCTGTTTTTCTTGAGTGAGCATTCTATGTCTTTGTAAGTCACGATAGATTCCATAATCTGCAGTGATTTCAAAAGTAAACTCGGCATGTTCTAAGGCTCGAGGAGATTTATGGCGTCTATTTGTTCTATGTTTCCATCCTTTTTCTAAAATCGCTTGGATTTCATCATTGTTTGTCTTAGAAATACGCTCTTTTATTGCAGAAAATGTTGCATTACAGTGTGGGAAAATCAAGGCTGCAGCCACATGTAAAGGAGCATTTTCAGTCGATTTAATCAATCTGACAGTAGGCTGAGAAATATTTTCAGATACCCCAGGAAAAGTGGCCCCAAGATCTATAAAATCCTCACTCATCGAGGTCATAAATTTTTGATAAGCAATATTATGATGATGAGTTTCTTCACTTCGTCGCACAAAAGAAGGGATAACTTTACTTAATTCTTCAAAACTTTGTTTTGATATGTTTGATAACTCTGTTAAGCTATTGACAGATAGTTTTTGAAGCAGTGTTTCAAAAAAGCGTCCATTTCCAAATACTCCCATATTAGTCATAGTAGATGCAGGTAGTAGGCCTCGTAAACAGTCTAATACTTTAGCGCGAAGAGCTGCATTGTAAGCTCCTTTTGAAATGTTTGGATCATGGGGAAATGTTTTCCCAATTTCATCGGTAAGTTTTGGGATTAATGCACTGTAGGTATCAAAGAGCATATTACAAGTGTTTAGGTATAGCTCTTTATAAGCTGTTGCCATAATCACAGGCTCTCTATAGTAGCAGTATTTATCTTCTACTTTTTGATCAAAAAAGACATAGCGGGTAGATTTTTCAAGAGGGGAACCCCCAATTCTTGGATCTTCAATCGCTTTTGCAGCAAGCATTGAAATATTTTCAAAAGCCATATGAGCTGAGCCTAATTCTCCAATAGAGTCATCGCCATAGCCATCTAAGATTCGATCATAGAAGTTTTGAGCTTTTGTAATCGCTTCAGATTGTTGCTCTGATACCGAACCTGTCATTTTTGAAAAAAGCATCTCTTCTTTGGTAATAAAATCTTTAATAAGCAAAGATCTTAATCCAAGAGTTGATCTTGAGTAGCGTGAAAACAAGGCGCCTTTAATCACCTCTGGGAGATTTCTCAAAACAAACACATTTTTATTCGTATTGGTTACATAGTTTTCCAATAGTTTTTGTTCATCTTCAGTGAAATGTTCATGTTTTACATCCATAACCCATCCTTTAGTAGTTCTCTATTCTAATACTCCCCATCAATTATTGCACTTATTTTATCGATAGTAGGTAAGCTTTCTTACCTTCTTCAAAAAGACTCATTAGAGGAATTTTGGAAGGGCAAAGATATTCAGAAATCGCAAGATCTTTAGAATCAATATCAAGAAAGCCAAGTTTTATTGCTAAATCAAAGTCTTTTGATAGGAGTGCTTTGATCAGCGGTTCAATATATAGATTGAAAGGTAGGTGTTTTTGATAAAGATCTTTGATGATAAAAGGTCTTTCTTCTCCGCCGAGTTTTTGTGAAGGACGAAGTTTTCTAAGATTCCTAAAAAATCCCCCAAGATAGGTTTTTGACGCCGTGGGTTTTTTCCAGCCAAGCTTTAGAAAAGGGAGTATTTCACATTTTTCGTTAGACAAAAGCCCAACAATCACTGTGTCTTTTTCTCTCAGATACTTGCTATTAAGGATCCCGGTAAGAGGATCACCAGCTATAAGATTCTCTGTTTTATTGGAAAGATCAAAAAGATTTGCCCCTTTTATAGCTTTTATGAGGGTACGATCATTTTCAGAGATAGTCTCTCCGCATAAAGCGATAATTTTTTCAGAAAAAACAGACCCACTTTTTGCCATTAACCCAATTTGAAGAACATCGTAGACATCTAATGACCAAATAATATCAGTTACAGAGGTTATTGGATCGATTGCTTTTATATGAAGAGAGGGGCTTTCAATGGGATGGGGGCCAAGGACTTCATGAACTATGCATCCATCAAATACTTTAAAACAAGGTTCATTAGCGATGATATGTACAGGGCCAAATCTTTTTAATAAGTTTAATCCTATGGAAAAAATAGAGCTATTTGGTTCAAAAATATGTTTGTATGAGGGGGTGTATGGAGCAGAATTGACCGTATTAATAAAAATGGACCGAGGAAAATCATTTTTTTCAATCACTCGATGAAAAGGTCTTTTATGGATAAAAAAACTAAGACCCTTAGAAAATATCTCCTCCATTAACCCTTCTTTAGGAAGAGTTAAGTCAATTTCTGTTTGAAAAATCTCTTCTAAATCAAGCAGTTTAATCGTTACGCCAGTAATTTTTCTTCGTTCTCCTCTTCTGATATCGATAATTTCACCAGAGCAATGACTTAAATAAACTCTAGTGGGGTCAAGGGTGTCTTTGGCTAAAATTTCCCCTTTTTTGATTGTCTCATTAAGGTTTTTAGTCAGTTTTAAGTTTAGGTAGATGAAGGGCTCAAAATCTATACAGATAGTTTTTGAATGAATTATTCGAGTAATCAGTGGATCTGCCTCATATTTAAATGGAAGGTTAAGACCTGCTTTAATGGATATTGATGCCATGGCTATTCTCCAATTGCAAAGAATGGTTTTTTCGCGTATACTATTTATATTATAGATTATTAAAGTACAGTTTTTAAAGAAAGAAGGTTTAAGGTAATGGAGTATTTCAAGCAGTTTAAAAAGCATATCGGTGAGAACAATTTACCCTCAACAGTGTCCTTATGGCAGGAGTACTGTCAAAGTGATGAGGTAGATCCTTACGAAATGAGACTTATTTTAGAAAGTGTAAAACATGCCCCTTTTGCCGATACCTTTGGTATTTACGTGGAAGAAGGGCTTGATTTATGGAGTAATTTGGCACCATCTTCAGATAAAAATGAGGTGATAAAATTAATTTTTGACATTCAAACGACCAACAGTCCAATGTATTCAGAACTTGCTCATAAATATTTAAAAGAAAAATATGGCATGATCGATATTTTTCCCGAACTGCTTAGAATTGTTGGATTGCGTGAAGGGGAATCTTTTAAAGGGTGCATCCGTAATTTTGAATTGCTTATTCACTTACAAAAGGGGAATTTTTGTCTACACACTGGCGGCTGGGGTGTAGGAGAGGTGATGGATATTTCTTTTTTACGTAGAGAAATTTCTATCGAATTTGATTTAGTGTCAGATTTAAAAGAGGTTAGTTTTACTAACGCCTTCCATAGCTTAACCCCTATTCCTTCAGACCATTTCTTAGCAAGACGTTTTGGCAATCCTGAAAAATTTGAAGCATTTACGCGGGCTAATCCTATTGATGCCATTAAGCTACTTCTTAAGGATCTAGGCGAGATGACTGCTTTTGAGATAAAAGAAGAGATGGCCGATCTTGTTATTCCTGAAGAAGAGTGGACTAAATGGTGGAGTGGTGTTCGAACTAAACTTAAAAAAGATGCAGAAATTGTTTATCCTGAAACTTTAAAAGAGCCCTTTAAATTAAATACCAAAAAAGTAACCCATGAAGATCGACTAAAAGCTGCCTTATCTACTGAATCATTTATTTCTGGTAAAATTGAAATCATTTATGTCTTTTTAAGAGATTTTTTAAACCTTGTGAAGGATGAGGATTTAAATACTTACCTAAGAGGTGAACTTGCTGACATTTTGCAGAACAAAGAACTTACTGCTGCTGAAGAAATTCAGATTTTATTTTTGCTAGGTGAATTAAATGATCCGGCAGCAAAAAAAATTGGTGAAATTGTAAAAACCATAACGCGACCTTTGAAGATTATCGAAAATATAGAAATTTTAGCCTATAAGAGACGACTACTTAGTGAAATTCAAAAAAATCGTGAGGATTGGCTTCAGATATATTGTGATTTAATTGTTTTAGAAGATAAGCATAATCTTAGAGATTTTCTGTATGAGGAAATCGTTTCTAAGAAAAAGGAAAGAGATCTACAAGGAAGACTTGTAACACTTATTGAAAGACCTACTAATGCACCTGCTGCCTTTATTTGGTTATTTCAAAGTGTGATGAAAGGTAAAATGACCTTATTTACCGATCAAGAGTCGTTAAATAAGCTATTTGAGGCATTTTTTATTTTAATGCACTTTGTCGAAGTGACCTTGAAGGATCGAACTTTAACGAAAAAAATGTATGCGCTGCTATCAGAAGATCGTTTTGAAATTGTAAGAAGAATTTTTAAAGGGGCTGATCTTATCACTATTAAAGAGCTTTTGCTTTTATCTACTAAATGTCAGATTCTTTCGATACATGACATTAACATCTTACATTCTTTAGCAGAGGTAGTACATCCTGAGTTTGCTCATTCTCGTACCGGCGGGGTAGAAATTGTAGAAGAGGTAATTTGGACTACTTCTGAAGGGCTTAAAAAAATCACCGATCGAATTGAGCAAATTGCGACAAAAGAGGTGATTGAAAATGCCAAGGAAATTGAAATAGCAAGAGCTCATGGCGACTTAAGAGAAAATAGTGAATATAAGTTTGCAATGGAAAAACGAGCAAGACTTCAAGGGGAGATCAAAACCTTGTCAGCGCAGATGAAGTTAATGAAAGTGATTGATAAACAGTCGATTGATACCTCTTGTGTAAGTGTTGGAACAAAGGTAGAGATGAAAAACCACCTTGGTGAAAAGATATTTTACATTATTTTAGGACCATTTGATGCTGACTCAGAAAAACACATTATTTCCTCTCAAACAAAGCTTGCCAAAACATTACTTGATAAAAAAATTGGCGAAAAGGTAGATTTTAATGATGTCTCTTGGGAGATATTGTCAATAGTATCTGTTTTATAAGGGGGGCATTGTGCGCAGTAGTAAAATGTTAGGCGGAGTTTTACTTGTGAGCGGGACTACAATTGGCGCAGGTCTTTTAGGCCTTCCGGCAATGTGTAGTTTTATGGGATTTATCCCTTCTTTAATCCTATTTTTGATTGTTTGGGCTTTTATGCTTGCTACAGGGTTTTATTTTGTCGATGTAACATGTGATATCAAAAAAAAGGTGAATATGATCTCCATGGCAGAGCATACCATTGGAAGATGGGGCATGGCTTTATCTTGGATATCTTACCTTTTACTACTTTATTCCTTGATGGCTCTTTACATAGCAGGTTGCGCCCCTTTATTTCAGGTAGCATCAAGCGCTTTTTTTGAGATTGAGATCCCTTCGAGAATTGCGATGTTTTTGCTCCCTCTTCTTTTTGGGTGGGTAATCTATCTTGGAGTTACAGGTGTGGACATAATCAATAGATTTATGATGGTAGGGCTAGTGATTGCATATTTTTTACTTGTTTCGTTACTTCCTAGACATATTCAATGGCAAAATTTGACTCAATTTGAAATAGGACCCTTTTTATATGCTTTACCTGTGGTAATTACAGGGTTTGGGTATCATATTATTATCCCAACGCTTGGCTCTTACATGCATTATAATCGCTCGATGATGTTAAAATCTGTAATTTACGGAAGTATCATTTCTTTAGCGGTAAATATCATTTGGATATTTTTGGTTTTAGGGGTACTTCCTTTGCATACTCTTGCTTTGGTTTGGAAAGGGGGAGGACCGATAACGCCTGCTCTTGCCTCTTTTGTACCCTCTGGAGTTTTATCTATCGGAGTTTATTTATTTTCATTTTTTGCCATTTTAACCTCATTTTTAGGGGTTGCTTTGAGTCTATCAGATTTTTTGATTGATGGTTTAAAAATCAGAAAAGGATGGGAAGGAAGATTACTTGCTATTGCCTTAACTTTTATTCCTCCACTTATTTTTGTCTATTCCTACCAAAAGGGGTTTATGCTTGCACTCCAATATGCAGGGGCTTTTGTGGCTATTTTACTTGTTTTTATCCCCTCTGCCATGGTTTGGAAATTAAAAGGGCATAAGTTTTATAAAAGTACTTTTGGAAGAGCAATCATTATGCTTACGATAGCGTTTTCGTTTTGTGTCATTTTAGTAAATATATTGATACAATGGGATTTTTTTACTAAAGGTCTTGAAAAAATTGGAGGCTTGATCCCTTGATACTGAAAAAAAAATTCAGTCTTCAAAGTAAGTTTGAGCCGAAAGGAGATCAGTTAACATCGATCCCAGCATTAGTTTCAGGTTTAAATGCAGGCAAGTCTTCTCAAGTTTTATTAGGAGTCACAGGTTCGGGTAAAACCTTTACTATGGCAAATGTGATTGCTAAGACGCAAAGGCCCGCTCTTATTTTGGCGCATAATAAAACGTTAGCAGCGCAACTCTATCAAGAGTTTAAAGAGTTTTTCCCCGATAATGCGGTAGAGTATTTTGTCTCTTACTATGATTATTATCAGCCAGAGGCGTACCTTGCCCGAAGTGATACTTATATTGAGAAGGATCTTGCGATCAATGAAGAGATTAATCGGATGAGACTTTCTGCTACACGCTCTCTTGTGGAAAGGGATGATGTCATAATTATTGCTTCAATTTCATGTATTTACGGTCTTGGCTCTAAAAAAAACTACGAGGAAATGGTTTTTAGTATTAAAACTGGGGAGACAATTCTTAGAGACCGATTGCTAATACAACTTATAATGATGCATTTTAAACGTGCTGATATGGATTTTTCTAGAGGGACGTTTAGAGTAAGAGGGGATGTGGTTGAACTGTTCCCTACATATGAAGATAAAAGTTGTTATAGAATCGAATTTTTTGGTGATGAGATTGAAAGGATAAGTATTATCGATCCTTTGACCGGGAAGGTATTGGAAAGGGTAAAAGAGATCAAAATTTATCCAGGATCTCACCATGTGACCCCTGAGGAAGTAAGGGAGCAAGCGTTATTATCTATTGATCATGAACTAGATAGTAGAATCGCCTTTTTTAAGGAAAAAGAGGCTTTTGCCGAAGAGGTAAGAATTCGACAAAGAACACGATATGACTTAGAAATGATTAAGGAGATGGGATTTTGTAAAGGGATAGAAAATTATTCCCTCCATTTTGATAAACGCTTATCTGGGGAGCCTCCTTCTTGTTTGATGGACTATTTTCCCGAGGATTATATTTTATTTGTAGATGAATCGCATCAGAGTATACCGCAAGTAAGAGCCATGATTCATGGGGATCGTTCGAGAAAAAAGTCATTGGTAGATTATGGCTTTCGCCTACCTTCTGCCTACGATAATCGTCCCTTAACCTTTGAAGAATTTTATGAGAAAAAGCGACAAACTATTTATGTATCGGCAACACCTACTGAATGGGAAATAAAAGAGGCAGAAGGAGAGGTGGTTACTCAAGTGATTCGCCCAACTTATCTTTTAGATCCAAACGTAGAAGTAAGAGCTGGGACAAATCAATTAGATGATGCAATTGCAGAAATTGCTAAAGAGACAAAGGCTAAAAGACGCACGCTGGTTACCTGTTTAACAAAAAAGCTATCAGAGGAGATCACTACCTACCTTCGAGAAATTGGGGTAAAAGCTGAATATCTTCATAGCGATATTAAGACTCTTGAGAGGATGGAGATCATCAATAAATTACGCATGGGCCATATCGATGTAATTGTGGGAATTAACCTTTTAAGAGAGGGGCTTGATATTCCTGAAGTGAGCTTGGTGACCATTTTAGATGCCGATAGAGAAGGTTTTTTGCGCAGTGAAACAGCCCTTATTCAAACCTGCGGTCGTGCGGCAAGAAATATCTACGGCAGGGTGATCCTTTACGGAGATAAAGTGACAGCCTCTATGCAAAAGTGTATCGATACTACAAAGGAACGAAGGCTCGTTCAAGAAGAGTATAATAAAAAGAATAACGTTACACCAAAAAGTACCACAGCAAGCTCTTCAAAAAGTCTATTTCAAGCCCTTGATACCCTTCCTGAAATCGTTAAAAATGATCCAAAAGCTATTGAGAAAAAGATCAAAGTACTTGAAAAGGCAATGAGAAAAGCAGCCGATAACTACCAATTTGAAGAGGCAGCAAGCCTAAGAGATCAGATAAAAGATTTTTCGAATCTTTTGTTGCTCGATTAGAATACTTTTACTATAATCAAACCCACTTTTAAGGAGATCTCATGAGACTACTATGCCTATGTTTACTAATGCTTTCTACCATTTTTGCGCAAGGGGCAGATATTGTGGTGTGCTCTTTTAATCGACCGCTGCAAGCCTATGCTTTGCTTGAATCTTTTGATAAATGGGTTACTGGGTATAATAAGATTTTTGTGATCTGTCGATCAGATGCCCCTTATAGTGAATCATATAAGATTGTAGAGGAGGCTTTCCCCCATGTCGAATTTATTTATCAATCAGTAAATAATGTAGAAAACTCGTTTAAACCTATTGTATTAGATGTTTTGTATGAAAACAGAAGTACCGATGCAAACTATTTTCTCTTTGCTATGGATGATATGGTCATTTTAGATAGGATCGATTTAATAGAAGGATGCGCCCTACTTAATAGTGATAGAAATGTGCATGGTTTTTATTATCGCTTAGGAAAAAACATCACAAAAGCAGAATTTATAAGATCCACTCAAACAGGCATTCCTCCCTTAAAAAATAGAGGCAATGATGTCTTTTCCTGGGACTTTTCAAAAGGTAATCCTGATTGGAGATACCCAAATACGTTAGATTTTACCCTATATAGAAAGTCTACATTTAAAAATGCTTTCTATAGACTGCCTTATAAACACCCTAATTCTTTAGAAGGAGAATTAGCTGGAAGAGGGCCTAAAGGGAAGTTTGGTCTTTGCTATGGTCATAGCAAAATGGTGAATATGCCGATGAATCGTGTTAATACCGATGTCCCTAATGATATTATTGGGAATTATTCTGCTGAAGATTTACTGAAAGTCTTTTTGCAGGGTAAGAAGATGGATATTCTTTCTATCGATAATTCAAAAGTAGAGTCTGTGCATCAAGATATGCATTTTACTTTTATAGATCGATAATCTGAAAAAAATAAACACAAAGAATTTAATTCTTGACGATGTTTTTGGATATGCATTTGGCAAGCTGCATCATATCTAAAGGATCGTTATTGCCGAAAAATTTAGCCATTTTAGCATCAGGGACGATTAAGCGTTTATTCTTTTCATCTTGTAAGTTGTGCTCTTTGATATAGACCCAAAGCTTTTTAGTAATTTCGCCTCGGGTAAGCTCTTTTTCACCAACTAAGGCTTTAAGGGCATCAGATACTTTAAGAAATGGTGATGTTCGAGTTGATCCACCGGCACCTTTTGCTCGTCCTTTCTTTTCGTAGGCTGTTTTTGGGTGATCTTTATACTTTTCTGCAACCTCTTCGATGCTATTGGCAATCACATTGCAATCGGGAAAATTTGAGCAGGAGAAGAAGGCTTTGCCGTAGCGAGATTTTCTTTGTACTAAATTGCCATCACAACCTTTTGCAGGGCAGGGAGGAAGATTTTTGAGTTGAATTTCCCCTTTTTTAGGAATGTTGACAATAGTTTTGCATTTTGGATAAGCGCCACAACCAAGAAAAAGACCAAATCTTGAGGTTCTTGTTTTCATCTCACCGCCACATTTAGGGCATTTTTGATCCCAGTCAAAATCATCGGCATATTCGCTTTTATCAATCTCTTTACTCTTGTCATCTTCAAGTGGAGCGCTATAGTCACATTCAGGATAACCGCTACAGCCATAAAAATACTTATCATTAGCAAACACTTTATTAAGCTTATGCTTTTGACACTTAGGACAATCGATATCAGTAGGTAATTTTGGGATGTGGGCTTGCTTTTTAGCTTTTTCTACCTCAGGTTTAAATTTCTCCCAAAATTTACCTAAAAACTCTCTCCAGTCAGCCTTATGCTCTGCAATCATATCAAGAGTTTTTTCCATGTCAGCAGTAAATTGGATATTCATGATATCTTCAAAGCTTGTTTCAAGCATGCCGCAAATGATTTTACCTAAATCTGTAGGGATTAAAGTTCCTTTTTCCTTTACCGTATAAGCCCTGCTTTGAATTTTATTCATAATTGCTGCATAAGTTGACGGTCTGCCAATACCAGAGCGCTCTAACTCTTTTACCAAGGAAGCTTCGGTAAACCTTGCAGGAGGTTTTGTAAAGCTTTGTGTCATCTCTGTTTTATCTAAAGGAAGAGTTTCTAAAGCAGTAAGTGGTGGTAAAATCGTATCAGTTTCTGATGTTTCATCATCACTTTTTTCTTCATAGGCTGCTAAAAATCCTTTGAACTTAATTTGTGATCCAGTAAGTCTCATCATCATTGATTTGATTGACTTTTCCTTATGACCATGTGGCAAAGCATCTACATCTACAGATACAGTGTCATAGATTGCCTCTTTCATTTGGGAGGCAAAAAATCTCTTCCAGATAAGAGAGTAAAGCTTATATTGATCAGGATTTAAAAAATTTTTGATCTTTTCTGGAGAGTTTTCAAAATTAGTTGGACGAATGGCTTCATGGGCATCTTGAGCTGAATTTTTAGATCCATAAATAGGAGGATGCTCAGGTAGGTAGTCATCGCCATATAATATGGAGATATGAGGTCTACAGGTGTCTGCTGCCTCTTTGGAGACTCTGACAGAGTCTGTTCTCATGTAGGTGATCAAACCTTCTGTCCCTTCTCCAATATCAATACCTTCGTAAAGATTTTGTGCTACCATCATTGTTTTTTTTGAAGAAAACCGGTGGTGTCTTGAGGCCTCTTGTTGAAGTGTAGAGGTGATAAAAGGGGCAGGTGGTTTTCTTCGTTTCTCCTTTTTATCAATTTTTGCGATTTTATAGGTACTATGGTCTAATGCCTCTTTAACAGAGGTGGCAGTTTTCTTATTATCAATGACAAAAACTTTCTTTTTATCTGATTCTTCCTTTTCAACGCGCATCTCATTTACTGTATGTAATGATGCTACAAGGGTTTCTTTTCCCTTCTTAAGATGGGCAGAAAGATTCCAATATTCAATAGGAACAAAAGCATCAATCTCCCGCTCTCTATCCACGACTATTTTAAGGGCAACAGATTGAACTCGTCCTGCAGAAAGAGAATGTGTGGACCGTCTAATTTTTTGATGAAGGATGGGAGATATTTTGTAACCTACAATTCGGTCTAAAAACCGGCGTGCCTGCTGAGCATCAACAAGATCCATATCAATTTTACGAGGGGATAAAATCGCTTTTTTAACCGCCTCTTTGGTAATTTCATTAAATGTAATACGTTGATATTTTGTATCTTTTGGTAGTATTTCTGAAATGTGCCAAGCAATTGCCTCTCCTTCACGGTCTGGATCGGGGGCAAGATAGACTAAATCTGCAGATTTTGCCGCTTTTTTTAAGGCAGTAATTACTTTTGTCTTCCCTTCCAGCGTTTCATATTCAGGCTCAAAATTATTATCCATATCTATCCCAAACTTATTTGGAGGAAGATCTCTGATATGTCCTATTGAAGATTCGAATATATAGTCGCTTCCTAGAAACTTTTTTAAGGTTTTGATTTTAGCTGGGGACTCAACAATAATTAGTGCTTTTTTCATATTTGATTCTTTGTGGTGTTCAAGTTTCTATTACTAATTAAATGATTATTAATAAACAAAAATACGTTGTACCTTCATAGGCAATAAATTGTTTTGGATTAAGGATAGGCAATAAAGGGTATTTAAGACAAGGAAAGTTTTAATAATCATTTGTAGAGAAGGTACTTTTCTCTTTTCTGAGAAAAGGCTGTAAGGTCTTTAGAGCCCTCTTCAATCAATTTATAAGCCGGAAACGGTTCGGTTTTTAAAATATTTAAAAAGGTTTCATTACCAAGGGCTTTATTGGCAATACTTACTAGATTATTAGTCGCCCCATCTAATCGATCTTTGGTCTCTTTAGGGTAAATGGATTTTAAGATACCTGCGATCATACAACCTGTTTTCATCGGCTTATAGATGGAAAAGTCAGTAATATGGATCATGACCCCAGTACACAAGATATTTTTCATTGAGCCTAAGTTGGGGGTAAAGCTAAAGGGAGTAAAGATTACCCCTTTTAAATCTTGCTTATTTAGTATTTTAGCAAGATTTTTCCCATCGATCCATGGAGCTCCAATCACTTTAAAAGGAAAAGTGGTGCCTATGCCCATGTAGGCAAGGGATAATGATCCTACCCATCCAGTGGTTGCATAGTAAAAGGCAGTTTCAGCCTCTGGCATATTTGGACTTGAGGGTACCCATAAAAGATCTGTATCTTTAAATGTCTGGCTCCTTTTCCAACCTTTCATATTATAGCTCTTGAGTTTACACTTCACATTGTATTCAGTGTTGAAGAAATGAGCAAGCTCAGCAACTGTCATCCCATGGCAGTAGGGGACGTTGATGTAGCCAATAAAAGAGCGTAACGATTCAACCATACCAGGGCCATCAAACATCTCCCCACCCATTGGGTTGGGCCTGTCTAAAACAAGAACCTCGATCCCGTATTTTGCTGCCTCTTCCATGCAATAAAAAAGAGTTGAGGTATAGGTGTAGGATCGAACTCCATTATCCTGCATATCAAAGATAAGCACATCGATATCTTTAAGCATCTCTTTTGTAGGTCTTCTTGTGGCACCATAAAGGCTTAAAATGGGGATTTTTTTTTCATAAAGATCATCTTTAACTATTTTTTCTGCCGCTAAATCACCAAAAAACCCATGTTCTGGAGCAAAGATTTTTGTAATGGTAAGGTGCTTTTGGCCTAAAAGGCGATCAATGGTTAATGACCCATCTTTTGAGATGGCGGTATGATTGGTGATCACCCCTATTTTTTTGCCGGTGTAAGGTTTAGAGTGATCATTTTCCAAAAAGGTGTCGATCCCAAGGGTAATTCCGGTAGCAACTAGACAGCTTTGAAAAATAAGGAGAAAAACCTTGAAACACTGCGACATTTATCGTACCCTTTTTGTTTTGCCAAAGGATCGATTATGTCAAATAAACCTTTATTAAACAAGCCTCAGCAGCAAGCATGCGACCATATCGATGGCCCTTTGGTTGTTCTTGCAGGTGCAGGTTCTGGGAAAACCAGGGTTGTTGTGGAAAGGATTTCTCATTTACTTAGCCTGGGTGTTCCTTCAAGTGATATTTTAGCTCTAACTTTTACCAATAAAGCAGCAAATGAAATGAGAGAAAGGTTAAAAGCTAAAGATCTTATCCCCCCTTTAACTGTAACGTTTCACGCCCTTGGTGTAAAAATTCTTCGTGAATCTATTCATCATTTTGGTTTTCAAAATGATTTTTTAATCTTTGACTCCTCTGATTCAACGTCTCTTATTTCCCAGATTATTTTTGAAATTACAGATAAAAAAGATAAAAAGGTAACAGCTGAGATCAAGCAATTGATTAGTAATGCTAAGTCAAAACTTTTACTACCTTCTGATCGTATGAAAGAACTGTTTTTTGAAACAGAGGCTCAAAAAAGTTTATTTTTAGAAGTTTATCGAATTTACAATGAAAGACTAAAGATGGCAAATGCAGTAGATTTTGATGATCTGATCATGTTAACGGTCTTTATTTTAAAAGATGAAACGCTCAAAGAAAAGTATGCTGCTCGATGGAAATATATTTTGGTAGATGAGTATCAAGATACAAATCAAGCGCAATACTTAATCTGTAGAGCGCTGTGCTCAAAGCATGGGAATTTATTTGTAGTGGGGGATCCTGATCAATCTATCTACTCTTGGCGTGGGGCAAAAATTAGTAACATTTTAAACTTTGAAAGTGATTTTCCTGGGGCAAAAGTGATTTCATTGCAGCAGAATTATCGCAGCACAGGACATATTTTATCTGCGGCAAATCATGTGATTGAAAAAAACAGTAGACTCTATGAGAAGCGTCTGTTTTCTGACCAAGGGGATGGGGAAAAAGTGGGCGTGCATGCTTTTTCTAATGGTTATGAAGAGGTTCGCTTTGTTGTACGTAAAATTAAAGAGTTTTTAAAAAGTGGGATCGATCCCTCTGAAATTGTGATTTTTTATCGCACAAACTCGCAATCAAGGATGTTTGAAGATGGTTTAATTGAAAATGGGATCAGCTATAAAATTATTGGAGGATTTTCCTTCTACCAAAGAAGGGAAATTAAAGATCTACTCTCTTATTTAAGAACTCTTGTTTCCCCATTTGATCCTGTCAGCTTTTCTCGAATCATTAATCTTCCAAAACGTGGTATTGGGGAAAAAACTCTGGAAAAAGTGCTAAAGGAGAGCGCTCTTTTAGAAATTTCCATTATAGATCAGTTGAGAAATTTACTTCTTGGTAAAGGTTCCTTTAAACTTACTGCAAAAGCACAAGAAGGATTCATCTCCTTTATGAAGTTTTATGACAAGATCACAGCAATGATAGAAAAGGGTGTTTCCATCGCTGAATTAATATTACAGGTATTTGAGCATTCTAACTATCGATTGGTACTTTCTGAGGAGAAAGAAACCATGCATGATCGATTGGAAAATATAGATGAATTAATTTCCAAGGCCGATGCTTATGATAAGCAAAAAGAGGGAACATTGCAGAAGTTTTTAGAAGATGTTTGTCTTGATGTGGAGCATACAAAAGATGATGGGATAGAAGAAAAGATTTCGCTTATGACCATTCACAATGCAAAAGGGTTGGAATTTACCTGCTGTTTTATCGTTGGAATGGAAGAAGATGTATTTCCTCATATTCGCTCTATAAATTCATTTGAGCAGGTAGAAGAGGAAAGGCGCCTTTTTTATGTAGGCATGACTAGGGCAAAAAGGTTTTTGCATATTACATTTGCTAAAAGACGCTTTTTATGGGGCGCTGAAAAGATTATGAAAGCTTCAAGATTTATTGGGGAGCTTCCTAAAGAGCATATTTTAGGGGAAAATGGGATGGTTACTCCTCAGGGTTCTTCAGAAGATGTAAGTATTGGATCAACTGTATCTCATCAAACATTTGGTAGAGGAATCATTGAGAAGATCTATGAAACTTCATATGGAAAGACCTATGATATTATCTTTGAAAGAGATCATCAGAAAAGAACTTTAGTAGCTCGTTATGCAAAACTTACGATTATAGGGTAGGTTTAATAGTTTGAAATGCGTTTTTACAAAGCTCTTTTAGTCTATCAGCTTTTTCTTTTGCAGGGGATGAAGCATCTTCACGGATTTTTTTAGCAGCCTCGGCAAGTTGTTCTACTTTTTCTGCTGTCATGGATAAGGCAAATTTTTCTTTAGAGGTAAGGGCTTCGCCTCTTGAATAACGGTTAACTTTTTGGGCTTCAGGTTTTAGAACAAAAGCTTTTGCTGCCTTTTCTGCATCATTTTGTAGTCTTACTATTTCGATTGCAAGAGTTGTTTCTGGGGATGTTCTTTCCATTTTAATACCTTTATAACATTAAGATTAAAAAGAGTATGGCATAAAACTTAGTTATGCTCAAGATAAAACCTTTACTTTGAATTAATCTTCGATTATTAAAAAATCATGAAGATGAAACAAAAAATGGGTGTTAGACTTGAACAAACAATAGTTCAGGGTTTTGACATGCAAATGATTCAAAGCATGCAATGGTTACCAGGCCCACAGTTTGTTGATTTTGTACATGAGTTTTGCCTTGAAAATAAGGCGGTACGACTAATGCATAATTATTCAAAGCCGGTAGAGTTTGATTATTCAACTATCCATAAAGAAGAGAGTTTATATGAGCATTTAGTCTATCAAATAAACACCTCATTTAATCAGGAAGAAAAGGAAGAGGCAATTACTGTTGCAGGAGACTTAGATAAAGATGGATTTTACTTAGGAGAGATAACTCCTGTGGTAAAAAAGTTATGGAGATTAGATCCAGTAGGAGTTGCAACTGCCTCTCCTAAAGAGGCATTACTTATTCAGTTAAAAGAACTGGGTAAAGAGCATTCCTTATCTTATATGATTCTAAGTAGAGCCTATAAATACTTTTTGCTTAAAGATTTTAATAAACTAGTAAAACAGTTTTTTGTATCTTTAGAAGATATCCATCTTGCAATTGAGCAAATTCGAGTTTTACACCCCTTTCCTGGTAGAGGTTACGGCTCATTTCAAGCAAGTTATGTCACCGCTGAGATGCAGTTAACCTTTGATGGAAAATGGCACCTTAGCTTCGTAAAAGAGTTTTATCCAACATGTAAAATCATAAAAAATTCAAGCGGCAAGGCAAGGCAGGATGCTAAAAAGTTTATGTATCAGATGAATCAACGTAAACAACGATTAGAATATATTGTGGCAACCATTGTAAAAATGCAAGCCTCTTATCTTCTTGGAGAGGGGGATCTTCTACCGTTGTTACGCAAAGACATATTGAAGAAACTAGATATTTCAGAAAGTACATTGTCAAGAATTCTTTCAGAAAAATACATTGAAACACCAATCGGCATTTTTTCATTAGGACATTTTTTTACAAAAGCAGCTGGTTCTATTGCTGAGGATGGATCGATAAAAAAAGCTAAGAAGATTTTAAAAGAACTGATTGCGACAGAAAATAAGAAAAAACCCTATCCAGATGAACTGTTAAGAAAGTTGCTGCTTACAAAAGGGATTGTCTGCTCAAGAAGATCTATTGCAAAATATAGAAAGGCTTTATCGATCCCTGGAGTATATCATCGAGCTTTTAAATAGCATGGTTCATCTAGAAAATGGTATGTTTCATCTTGATGATCCATCCCTTGTAAATGCTTTACTGAAAAGGCTTTAAATGGGCAGGTGGAAAAATCAAGAGGCTTTGTATTTTTTTGATAGGAAGGATAGTGTCTGTAATTGCCAAAAATTAGTAGTTTTTCTCCGCCTTCAAGATAAAGGGTGTTTAATTCCTTTAAAAGTTCATGGTGAGCAAAAAGACAATGATCTTCTAGGTAAACGACAAAACTATCTTGATTCATACCTTCTGCTAAATCATTGATGATTAGAGGAAGCGGGGAGTCATCTTCAATAGGAATAATGGTAAGTAGGTGAGCTTTATTTTCTTTTTTAGCAAAAAGTTCCACCTTGCTTTTGAATGAAAGCTCTTTGTCATTTATTAAAAGATAGATATGAAAATTGTCATAGTCTTGATTAAGCATCGCCTCTATTGCCCCGAGCGCAAAGGGGTCATCTTCTTTATGAATATGTATAAAATTAAATTCATGATTGGAAAGATACATTTCATTGTCAGATGGAGCAATTGTTAGTGGATCATCCTTTTTAACAAAGAGAGAGCCAAACAAAACAAGAGGAATGATCCATAGGACTTTTTTCATGAATCTGTTATTTTCCATAGACCTCTTTTAGAAATTTCCATCGAAATGAGGAGGTGTTAAGCTTTTTGAGCCCGCCTGAGGCAACAAGAAGAATTTCTTTATCCGTCATTCCTTCAAGAAATTTTTCATTATAATCAGAAGAGAGTTTTAAATGCTTTTTACATCTATTAAATATCATAGTTTTTTTCCACAACCTGAGCAAAAGATAGCTGAAATAGACTAAAAACGGAAGGGCTGAAAAGGGAATCAAAAAAGATAATAGTATAAAAAGAAGTGTTTCATGGGTAGAGTTTATCATTGGACTAAGAGTTTTTCTCAATTTTGATGAAGAGGTTTGATAAGCAATCATCTCTTCAAACCCCGGCTCATTAAACATTGCTCTTTTTGCATGAACGAGTTCATGATTGATCACCTCTTGATGGGAAACAAAAAGCAAAGATAACCGTGAGGGCTCTTTGATGATGGAAAGAGTTGTTCCTGCAATTTCAATAATAAGGGTAGAGGCGGCATGAAAGGGGAGGCTTTTAGATTGAATGGATAATGTAGCGCCATTTAAAGCTTTCATAGTGCCTTTAAATGGTAAATATTTTTTAGGATCTTCAACTATTTTTTTTACTATGTTAACTCGTTCAAAAAATTCTCTCTCAGACTCTTCTGGCCCAGGTATAAACCCATCATTATATAAGCTTTTCATAAATTAATGATAATTACCAGGCATATATTAGCGCAAGTTTATAACTTTGATAATCAAATTTATTATTCAAATGCATTAATGGTCTTGAAAAGCTAAATCCTTGGGATAAAGTGATTGTATCGTCAATAGCGTAAAGAAAAGAGGCCTTAAACCCCCAAAAATTAGAATTTGAAACTGCCGTTTCACTAATAACTTCAAGTCCGGTACCATCTGGTACAATGAAATAGAGTCCAAAATTATCAGGGTTATCGATCCCAATACCAGAAAAGTCTACATAGGGTATTGCTTGAGGTTGAACGAGTTGAAAATTAAAGTCAAAGGACCAATCATTTTTCTTACGAATTTCACCCATTGAAATTCCTGCATACCCTGCAAGATTGTCCTTTCTGTTATTTAGGATTTCGTATTTTGAAGCTGCAGTGTTGATTAAAAACGCACCGTAAAGGACAGTTACTGCATTAAAGAACGGGTTGTTAAATCTATAGCCTAAAATAAATTGACTATTGAGAAATTGATGCATTCTATCCAATCTGTCATTTGTAAAGTCTTTTGTATCCCAGTCAATGATGGAGTACTTTGCATAAAAGCCAGTATTACAGATGTTTAATAGACCTGTTTCAATCACAAAAGAAAAATAGGAGGCTACTTCATTTACTACAAATGGGGCTGCATAAATATAGAAATCACCATAATTATTGGTGGATTGATTGTATTTTAGTAAAAGCCCATCCATGGTGGCTCCAAATTGAATCTGTGAGTCAAAGGTATACCCTATAATTCTTCTACCAAATTCAAGTTCTGTTATCGACATTTCCGTCTCATAAACCTTTAATCCAAAGAAAGCTCTTTCTAAGAATAAGGAGTCAAAATTGCCGTTATACGTACCCATGTTGTTATCGAATTCAAGCTTTGCTGAAGCCCAGGTAACATCTGCTTGGAAATCAAACATTAGGTTAAGTTCTATATCAAATTGATCTTGAGGAATCAAAGGATGTAACGAATTAGGCCCTAAGTTCTTTATCCCATTTTTCTGTTCAGAAAGGGTATAATATTCAACTCGGATATCACCACTTATGGACAGTGATCCACCACGCTCATCAATGGTAAGGGCACGTTTTGTGGCGATCCATTCTTTTAACGCTTCAAGATTTTGATCCTCTGCTGTCCCGTATAGAAAAATAAAGTGGAATGGAAGAAAAAAGGTAGCAAGAAGTTTTTTCATATTGACAGCTTTAATATATAAACCTATTGTAAGGTAAAACTTTTTTTAGGTAAAGATTTTTGGTATTTAGATTTTTATTATCCTTATTTATACTATCCTCCTCATTAGTATTTGGATCTTCAAGGGAACCGTATATTGACAATCAAGAGATGATTGTTCAAAAGTTAAGAGGATTGATCATCTCTGGGGATGATTTTCCTTGTCCTGACTATGTAATTAAGACAACAACAGGTGTTTTGTTTTACAGAATTAACGTGCCAAAGAATATAAGCGATCAAACTAATTTTGCAAAGAATCTAGAAAGAAGAGCAATTGGCAGACCAATTACTTTTTCAGATATCAATCAATACAAAAAAGAGATCGCCAATTACTATTTAACATGTTGCAATATTCACGTTGCTGTAGTGCTTCCTGAGCAAGATTGTACAAATGGTGTTGTAGAATTACGTGTTGTAGAATCTAAAGTGGGAACCATTTCTATCACAGGAAATACCCATTTTTCAGATGAGTACTATCTAAGTAAAATCAGTTTAGGGAAAAGTAGTTTGCTTGACAGTAAACAAATAACAGCAGATTTAAGGCGCATTAATAATAGCCCCTTTGTGAAAGCCGATGTCGTCTATAAGGCGGGGGAAAATCCTGGGGAAACAGATATTGAGCTTGTGGTAAAAGATAAAAAGCCTATTCAGTTTTATGCAGGGGCAGATAATACAGGATTTAAAGTCACTCAATACTCTCGTTTGTATATTGGATTTAACTGGGGCAATATGTTTAACCAGGATCAACTCCTTGCCTTTAATTACACAGCCTCTCCGAATTTTGAAGATTATCAATCATTTGTTCTAGATTATACAGCTCCTTTACCAAATGATGATGCATTAAGAGTTTTTGGAGGTTATTCATACACTCAAGGAGAAAAGGCTGTACCACAACCAGTACAAAATGGGCAATCTTGGCAATTATCAGCAAGGTATAACATTCATCTTCCTCAATCCCTTCGCGTATTCCAAAAGTTTAATGTAGGTCTTGATTATAAAAGCACAAACAACGATTTAACTGTGGGTGAAGGGGTTATTTCCAATTCCTTTATTACCATTGTCCAAGCAGCTGCTGATTATAGTGGTGGAATAACTTTAGGACCTCACCGTATCCTTGGAACGATAGAAGGTTATGTACAACCTATCTTAATGGGCAGCTCTATGCAACAGGCAGCATATAGTTCACTAAGACCAAATGCAAATCCTTACTACGCCTATACTAAGGGGCATGTGCAATATTTATTTGATACAGGGGATAATAAAAACATTTCGGCAAAAATTCGATTTGTAGGGCAACTTTCTACCTCAGCTTTGATTCCTGTGGAAGAATTTGGGTTAGGAGGGGTACAAAGCGTTAGAGGTTATGTAGAGCGAGAGGTAAACGTAGATAGTGCTATGCTTTTTAATTTTGAAATACAGTCCCCAAAAGTATCTGTACTACAATATATGAATCCAAAATGGCGCGTGGTCGATAAGCTTTCAGCTGTGGCATTTCTTGATCTAGGTAATGGGTGGCTCTATACGACAGTGGCCTCTGAACCAGCATACTACTTTTTAGCAGGTATTGGACCTGGACTTCGTTATGATATTTCTACCAACCTTTATACAAAATTTGATTTAGGGATAAGATTAACCGATGTACCTTTTGGGGCTACCTTTAACGACAGGCTAAGATTTTACTTCTCACTTATCGCCAACTATTAACTTATTATAGAAAAAAAAATCTCCTCTAAATGAGGAGATTTAATTTTTGAACAAGTTTTAAAAACTGAATTAAGCTTTTTTAGCAAAACGTGATTTTAATCTTAAAGCTTTTCCTTTCTTTATCACTTTGTTCTTCACAGCTTTATCTACAAGGCTGTAAAGGGTCTTAAGAAGAGGAGCTTTTGCTTCTGCTGAACCCTCTTTCTCAAACTGCGCACGCGCTGTTTGGATCCTTCTTTTCCATGTTCTATTACGCATATGCTTCTTTTCATCTTGAATATGACGCTTTAGTGCTGTAGGTTTCTTTTTAGGGTAAACTTTCCCTTCTTTTTTCTCATCATCTGCCATTACTGGACCCCTAACAATATTTGTAGTGAAATTATTTTCAAGACAAAGTATAAGGTGTAGATGCTATTTAAGTCAAAGAAAATTGTAAGGTAGGCGATATGACAGCAATTAAAGAAATAATTCATCCAAAAACTCTCTGGTCTTGTCTTGTCATGGCTTCACTTTTTGTGTTTTTATGGATTTTTGCAGAATTTACCGTAAAGTATTTTATTTACATGAAGCAGGGTAGCCCGTCACCTGCCGAAGTCTTTGAGTGGGGTGTAGTTGAAATGGATGAAGATAAGTTTGTGGTTTGTGCAGATTTTCGGTTCCAAACCAATGGGACAGAGGAATATGTTTCATCGCACTTGTTTGAAAAAACCCCTTTTTTAACGGAGAGTTTGGCCCAGCAATTTATCGAAGAAAAGCAATTGGAGGATTGGAAGTGTTATTGGTATGGTAATCCAAACAATCCATCTGTATCTATGGAGAGAGTTTTTCCGTATAAAGCAATGGTGTATAGTTTAATTGCGTTAGGAGTGTTTATTTATTTTTCTAGGCTTAAAGAGAAATTTTCCACTTAAAATAGGTATAAAAATAGGTAAATTCTCTTTTGATGATTATTAAAAAGATTTTTAGTTTAACTTTCCAGATGTCTTTATAAAGAGCAATTCGGGTTATAAAGCCAAGAGATTTTACCTCGTTTTTAAAACAAACGTTATATTTTTTGTGTAATAGTTCAGATAAGTCAATTTCTCTAGGCGGGCTTTTGGCTAATCTGTTGAAATCAAAAATAGCCTCTTCTTGATCAAAAACCCACCCCTCCCCAGCTTGGGATATATTAGTATAGTAAGAGCGTTTTTTATTTACAAAATAGAGCTCTGAGGGAGATAGGTGTTTTTTATTAAATGTTTTTTGATGAAGTATCCAAATTACGGTAAGACCAAGCTTTTCAAGATCCTCGGTTCGTTTTTTTGCTGCCTCATAGGAAATAGGGGAGCATTGCACCTCAAAAACGATCCTTTTTTCAGGCCAATAAATATCTGCAATATGACCCTTAAACCTTTGCTCTAAGATGACAGAGCCTTCGGGGAACATTGCTTTAATAGCCATTTGTACCGCCAAATGAAGCCTATTATTAATGTATGTTTGTTTCAAATATGTATTTTTCGTAAGTTTTCCATTCAATAATAGACAAAATAGTGAATAGTTGTTACCATTTTTGCATTTTTATAGGAGATGAGCGTTTATGGTGCATTCAGATACCAAAGATATTTCTTTTGGTCAAAAGATTGAGGAAATGATAGCAATTGCAAAAGATCAAGGCTATATCACCTATGAGGACATGAACGACACTCTTCCAATGTCGATAGACACAGGGGATCAAATTGATCAGATCATCATTTATTTAACTGGAATGGATGTCCAGATTCTAAATAAAGCAGAGGTGGATCGACAAGGAGAGCGTGTTAAAGAGATGAAAGAGGTGGGCGCTACCCGAACTCGTAGTGAAGGCTCCTCTGATGATCCAGTTCGTATGTATTTAAAGGAGATGGGAACTGTACCTTTACTTACCCGTGAAGAAGAGGTGGAAATTTCTAAGCGTATTGAAAAAGCGCAAATGCAGGCAGAAAAAATTATTTTACGGTTTAGATATTCAATCACAGAATCGTTATCTATTGTGAATTTTTTGATTCATGGGAAAGAAAGATTTGATAAAGTGGTCATTGAAAAACAAGTAGCTGATAAGAATCATTTTTTTAATATTCTTCCAAAGCTCTATAAGCTCATGAAGGATGAGGATGAAAAATTAAACCACTATCTTATTTTGACAGCCGATGAAACTCTTTCAAAAGTTGAGAAGGCAAAAGTTTTAGAAGAAATTGAAAAAAGTCGCATAAGAACTGCTGCATATCTTAGAAGATTGCATTGCCGTTATGAAATTATTGAAAGTTTTGGGGAAGTAATTATTTCCAGTTATGAGGATTTTTTACAAATTGAAGAAGAGATCAAAGAACTTACTCCAAGGGCTTTAAAAAATAAATATGCAAAAGCAAAGCTTTACTCGATTAAGCAAAAGCTTGTGAAGAAAGAGGCGGCAGCAGGTCGTTCTTTGGCAGAGTTTAAAAAAGATGTAAAAATGTTAAAGCGATGGATTGATAAAAGCCAAGAAGCTAAACGTGAGATGGTGGAGTCTAATCTTCGGCTCGTGATCTCTATTGCCAAAAAGTTTGCAAACAGAGGCCTTTCATTTCTTGATTTAATTCAGGAAGGGAATATGGGTCTTATTAAGGCGGTAGAAAAATTTGAATACCGAAGAGGGTATAAGTTTTCAACTTATGCTACTTGGTGGATAAGACAAGCGGTACAAAGAGCAATTTCTGATCAGGCAAGAACAATCCGTATCCCAGTTCATATGATTGAAACGATTAATAAAGTTCTTCGTGGAGCAAAACGCTTAATGATGGAGACGGGCAAAGAACCTACTCCAGAGGAGCTATCTAGTGTATTAGGTATTACTCCAGATAGAATTCGTGAAATCTATAAAATTGCTCAACATCCTATTTCATTACAATCAGAGGTGGGGGATTCAGGAGATAGCCAATTTGGAGATTTCTTAGAAGATCAAGGTGCAGAGTCTCCATCAGATGCTACAGGTTACTCTATATTGAAAGAAAAAATTAATGATGTACTTAGCTCATTAACCGATAGAGAGCGAACTGTTTTAATTGAAAGATTTGGACTCCTTGATGGTAAACCAAAGACCCTTGAAGAAGTTGGGGTTTATTTTAAAGTGACAAGAGAGCGTGTAAGGCAAATTGAAGCTAAGGCACTTAGAAAAATGCGTCATCCGACAAGAGCCTCACAGCTGCAAGCATTTTTAGAAGTTGCTAGCAAAGCTAAATGTGCGTAAGTGTTAGATTGTATAATAAATAATTTACAATATTAACTTAAACTGATAGTATGAACTAATCCTTCATGCTTGTAGGTTTACATGACCAACTCTAAGAGTTCTAAAACGTTTGACCCTCAGTATCAACAGAAGATCGAGGAGATTGTCGCTATATCCAAAGATCAAGGGTATATCACTTATGAGGAGATTAATGACATCCTTCCCATGAGTTTTGACTCAGCCGATGAGATAGATCAGATCTTGATTTTTTTAAGTGGGATGGATATTCAGATATTCAACCAAGCAGAAGTTGAGCGTCAAAAAGAGCGTAAAAAAGAAGTTAAAGAAGTTGAAACTCTTTCGAAAAGATCAGAAGGATCCTCAGATGATCCAGTGCGCATGTATCTTAAAGAGATGGGTTCTGTCCCTTTACTCACTCGTGAGGAAGAGGTTGAAATTTCTAAGCGTATTGAAAAAGCGCAACTGCAGATAGAAAAAATTATTTTACGATTTAGATATGCTCTTTCTGAGACAAGATCGATGATTCAGTTTTTAAATAAGGGTAAAGAGCGATTTGATAAAATTGTGACTGAAAAAGAAATACCCGATAAAAAGAGATTTTTTGCCTTACTCCCAAAGTTAGACTCCTTAATGGGGGATGAAGATGAGCGATTAAATAACTATCTTAAAAGTTATATTGAAGAAGGGATTTCAAAAATTACCAAGGTAAAGGTAATGGAGGAGATTGAAAAAAGCCGAATTCGAGTACAAGCCTATTTAAGAAGAATGCACTTTAGATATGATATCATTGAAGATCTAGGAGAGGTGGTTTTATCAAGTTATGAAATCTTTTTAAAACTTGAAAAGGAAATAGCCGATCTTATTCCTCGAGCAGAGAAAAATCGATTTGCAAAAGCAAAGCTTTATTCAGCCACAGAGAAAATGAAAAGAAGGGAGCTTGCTGCAGGACGAACTCTTGATGAGTTTAAAAAAGATGTGAGGATGCTTCAAAGGTGGATGGATAAAAGCCGTGAGGCAAAAAGGGAGATGGTAGAGTCCAACCTTCGTTTAGTGATCTCCATTGCAAAAAAATATACAAATAGAGGTCTTTCATTCCTTGATTTAATTCAGGAAGGAAATATGGGACTGATGAAAGCTGTGGAGAAGTTTGAATACCGAAGAGGTTATAAATTTTCTACTTATGCAACATGGTGGATCCGTCAGGCGGTAACAAGGGCAATTGCCGATCAAGCAAGAACTATACGTATACCTGTACATATGATTGAAACCATTAATAAGGTTTTACGTGGTGCTAAAAAATTAATGATGGAAACAGGTAAAGAGCCGACACCAGAGGAACTTGCAAAGGAGTTAGGTCTTACTCCGGATCGTGTAAGAGAAATTTATAAAATTGCGCAACATCCGATTTCTTTACAGGCAGAAGTTGGAGATAGTGGGGAGAGTCAATTTGGTGACTTTTTAGAGGATACATCGGTTGAATCACCATCTGATGCTACTGGTTATGCCATTTTAAAAGCCCGTATTAATGAGGTGTTAGAATCTCTTACAGAGCGAGAGCGTACTGTCTTAATCGAGAGGTTTGGTTTACTTGATGGAAAGCCTAAAACCTTGGAAGAAGTTGGGGTTCATTTTAAGGTAACAAGAGAAAGAGTTCGTCAAATTGAGGCAAAAGCTTTGCGTAAAATGAGACACCCAACAAGGGCCAGTCAGCTTCAAGCGTTTTTAGAAGCAATTGAGAAAGGAAAATCAGCTTAACCAGACTTCTTTTCTTGAATTTTTCTTCCTATTGTACTATAGTTGTAGATGCAATATGGGGTGTTAGCTCAGTTGGTAGAGCGTAACGCTGGCAGTGTTGAGGTCATCGGTTCGAATCCGTTACACTCCAAATTTGTGACAGATCTAAAAATCTATATAGGGGCAATATGGCATTTATTCATCATTTATCAGATCCTGGTACCGATCCTATATTTGGACTTCAAACTGAGTATAAAAAGGATGAACGTGATTTTAAAATCAATTTAACCATTGGTGTTTATACCGATGAAGATGGAAAACCTCCTGCTATTATGAGAGTTTTGAAAAAAGCAGAAGAACAACTTTTAAAAAATGAATCGACAAAAAATTATTTAGGAATTGCAGGGGATGAAGAATACTTAACCCTAACAGCAAAGCTTGTTTTTGGAGATATTGATCAAGAAAAGCTTGCAAAGATTCAGTCTGTAGGTGGAACTTCAGCTTTAAGAACAGGATTTGAGTTTTTAAAGAAAAACGGATTTTCACATGTAAGTATTTCAGATCCTACTTGGGCAAATCATCACCAAATTCTATCTGATCTAGGATATACAATTGTAACCTACCCTCACCTGAAGGCGATGGTTGATTTTTCCGTCTTAACTGACCATCTTTACTCTCTACCTGAAAAGTCTGTGGTTCTATTGCAAGCAAAAAGTCATAACCCAACAGGGATTGATTTTACAAAAGAGCAATGGATGGAGATTTCAAAGATTTGTAAAAAAAGAAAATTATTTCCATTTTTTGATTCGGCCTATCAGGGATTTGCTCATTCACTAAAAGAAGATACTTGGGCAATTGCCTATTTTGTGCAACAAGAGCATGACCTTTTGGTGGCTCATTCATTTTCTAAATCTTTTGCTATTTATAATGAGCGTGTAGGTGCTTTATTTGCCGTAATTCAAGACAAAAATGCGATGGGACTTGTGATGAGAAATTTATTACGCCTTGTTAGGGTTAATTATTCAAACCCACCAGCTCATGGTTCCTCATGTATAAAATCGGTGTTAAAAACCCCTGAATTATATGAGCAGTGGGTAGAAGAACTTTCAGAGCAACGCAATCGTATAAATTCTATAAGAGAGCGTCTTGCCATAGAACTAAAGCCTATTTTTGGTGAAAGTGTTTATCTCCAAATTAGAGATGGGAGCGGGTTTTTCTGTGAGCTTCCATTAACACTTACAGAGATTAACCGATTAAAAAAAGAATTTGGGGTATATGTTACTGATTCTGGGAGAATTTCTTTACCAGGGCTCTTGAGTAAAAGTTTTCAATATGTAATTGATTCTCTTAAAAAGGTAAAACAAACGTAAAATGAAAAAATGGGCTAGTTTTTCCTACTTTTTTTTAGCTTTTGTTTGTTTTGTGCTTTTAAATGTACGATTCATCTCACTAGAAAAAATACGAGGCCCTTTTTTTGGTTTTGAAGAGCTTTTTGCAAAAGGTGCCTCAAATAGTAAGACATTAGAAATTGCAGAGCTAAAGGCGGAAAATCGTACTCTTAAAGAGCAGATTGAAGAGGTAAAAGCTTACCTTAATCAAGAAGATCATATTATTAATCTATTAGAAAAGTGCCAAAAATATGAGGAAAAGGAAGGTTCTGTCTTTGCCTCGTTTTATAGACGAAGACTTGATCAGCTTGTGGATTTACTAAATGTAACTAAATGGGGCATTTCGGCTAATGTGATCTTTCGAGAACCTGCAAGTTGGAGCAGTGCCATTTGGGTAGATGTAGGCACTTATCAAAATAAGCTTTTGAAAAAAGAGATTGTAGCGGTAGATAGCCCTGTGGTGGTTGGAGATCATTTAATTGGGGTGATTGAAAAGGTGGGTAAACATAAAAGTTTAGTTCGACTAATCACCGATTCAAGACTTACCCCTGCTGTATATTGTATACGCGGCTATGAGCAAAATGTATTTATTCAGAATCAATGTTTGAAACTAAAAGATGTCCTCTCTTTGGAAGAATCAGAAAAATCAGTAGATTTAGTCGATCAGCTTAATCGCTATATTGATGTTCAGAAACAAGATGATATCTCAGAGTTTCTGGGAAAGGGTTTTTTATCCGGCAGCAGTCACCCTGTTTGGAGATCTCGAAGTTTTACCCTTCAAGGGACAGGGTTTAACTATGATTTTGGCGATGAAGAAGGTGCGCCAAGGTCTATTCATGCAGAAACTTCTATACCTTTATTTCGTATAGGGGATGCTTTAATTACATCAGGTA
>CAMAXK010000002.1 GCA_945862365.1 Chlamydia trachomatis | reverse complement strand
CCGTACCTACAGAACCTCTCAAACGATCAGTCCTTACATATTGTTGTTTCCTAGCGGGCGCATCTTGAGCTTCCGTACTATCTAGGGATCTTTTAGCAACCTTACCCACTTTCGATTTTACCGCCGCTGCTCCACCCTCAGGTGAGGTGGCTTGTGATAAAGCTCCATTTTGTGTCCCAGCTAAACCATCTGCAGATGGTAGTGTACTTGTAAACATATTTTTACTCCTATATATAAAAATTTTAATTATTTTATCATAAAAGCATAATTAATAAAAGATATCATTTGTTTTTATAAGCGTTTTTTAGACCAAAAAGATGATATTTCTAATTAACACTCAAAATTGGCGTTTTTCATATATAATATATTGATAATTAGCGATTTAAAAACATCTTAATCTTGTAAGTTTAAATTTTTTTCCGACTTGAAAGATGAATCTCATTATGGATAGGTAGACGATAGATAGGGAGGGGGGGGTGATGTCTAGAGAGGTTATCCAAAAGTGTGCTAATTTAAAGTGGTAATAGATAAGAGGTATTCTCGACTTTCAGCAGTCATAGTTGCTTTACTGCAAAATCCAATTAACTCATCATGTGTTAGCAAGTCTTGTATTACTTTTGGGTCAAGTTTAATTCCTATAAGCACATTAGTTAACTCTAAGTTACCTTGTTTAAATGAAGATGCTATTAGTTTAGAAACAGTGTCAATTGGGATTGCTTCACATTGATCTGGGAACATACTTAGAAGCCTTTTTACGACCTCAGTGTCGTTATTTAAAATTGCCTTAAGGAAAATAGCTTTAGATGCTTCTTTTCTGGAATAAATAAATTCTCCACTCTCTGTATTGAGTACTTCATGAATTAGACCTGAATGCCATTTACTTTTGTGAGTATATTCAACTACCTTTTCCATTGGTTCTCTTTTTATTTGAGGATTTTTCTTAATGATATTAATTAAAGCATCATCATTATCAAAAAGTATATATTCATCTATTTTTTGATTAAGAGTATAATTCCAATAGAAAAGTTCTGGGGGTCCCACGTGATAATTTCTCTGTGGCTGAAAAGTGCGTTTTCTTACATCATTTTCTGTTATCCCTAAAGTACTTGTGTTTTTTGGGCCACCAATTGTATTTATTTCCTCTTGATCAGCCCAAAGTTTCGGATTTTCAGATGCCAAATCATTTGTGAAATCCTCATAAAGATAATGGATAGCATGAATCAATTCATGAGCAAGTGTGATGTACGAAGGGGTGTATATCCTAACTATATCTGTTTTAGAATGTCCAAATACTAAATTAGGTATATTGTCTACAACTATAGTATTTGAAAGGCAATAAGCGTTATTATTCGATTTGACGATTGTTAATTCCGTCTTTTTTCCAATAAGCTTTTCAACTAATATTCTACCTTCAGGAAATGTTATCAATTTCTCAATATCATTCTTAACATGTGTGACAAAAGCCTCATCCCCCTTAATTTTAATAACACCATTTTCTGTATTAAAAAGACCTTTCATTAAGTTTTCCATTAGTGTAAGTTCTGATTCTGTTATTAAATTTTCAGGTTTTAAAGCAGGTGCAAAATCATCTTTTATACAAACAAGCCCATGTTTGAGAAATGGGTGAGAAGGGATGATTTTATCTTCACCTATTAGGTGACGAACCATTAATTCAATAGAAGGTAATGCTTTTTTTTTAAATTTTTCTTGATAAACATCTCTTACCATTAAACTAAATAATTTTTTTATACCAGTGTCTGATTTTTTTATTGCTTTAGCTCTATCCTTAAGTGAGTTAAAACCTTTTTGCATCTTTTCACAACAAGGATCATTTCCATGTCTGTTTTCAATGAATCCAGAAATTTCTAAACCCTTATATAGATGCTTGAATTCATCTAATCCATGATAAACCCTTAAAACCTCGCACGCAAAGAAGGTTATTTTTTCATTTAGTTCCTCATCTCTTTCAGGGGGTTTGCTTGCACCACCTTCGCTTACTATAGCTAAGAGAGAGCTCTGGCATGTTGATGCAATCATATAAAAACCTATGTTAATTATGCATCAATTATAACATATAAAATATTAATTTACAAAGACAATGCATTATATACAAATATTTAATTATTAACGACTTAAGTATAGTGTCAGATGGTAGAGGGGTTTGCAGGGGAATTTTGGTAGATCTATTACAAAAGTAATAGGGTTAAATCACAAAGAGTGCTGCAATTGCACCAGGTAAAGCTGTATCATCGCGAAATTTGATTAGGTCTTCCTCTGTTAAATCTAATATTTTTCTATTTTCCACAACTGCTTTTATTTTCTGTTGCATGGAAATTGGAATTATCTTCCGTTTTAAAATGGTAGTTAGTAGTTGCTTTAACTCTAAGTGAAACTTTTTTTCGATTAACAATGAAGTTAATTCCATGTTTTTCATTAAAGAAAGCATAACAAGGTGTCCTTTACAATTGATTTCAATTTTTTCACATTCCTCTTCAAATTCTAAGGTAAGTCTTTTTACCATTTCTATGTCATTTTCAAAAATTGCACTTTGTATAAGGGTCTCAAAGTATATTGGATCTTTAAAGACTTCTTTACCAATAGCAATATCCAATATTTTGTGGATTAAATCTGAAATCCATTTATCTTGGAAAAGAAATTCAATGATTTCGCCTGCTTGCTCCTTTGTTAGTTCATTTTCATTTATCAGATCGATTAGATCATCAACACGATTGAAAAGTTTTAATTCATATATTTTTTCATCCAAAGTATAAGCCTTAAAATCAAGGGCAGGGGGTGCTTGGTGATATTTTCTTAGCAAATGGAAAGTGTTTCTTATAAAGCCATTTTCTGTTAAATCTTTTACTTTTTTGTGGTCACCTATGGTTTTTTTTTCTTCTTTATTAGACCAAAGTGGATTATTTTTAGCATGTTGACAAGAAAGGTGAGATTCAAACTTGCCTTCAAGGTGGTGAATGCCATGAATTAATTCATGGGCAAGAGTGATGTATGGGGGAATTAGCATTCTTGCTAAATCTGCATTAAAATCCCCAAACCTTAGTCCAGGCTTGTTATTTAAGCTTATTTTATGTGAAATAGGAAAATAGTAATTTTTTTCTCCTTGTGTAATAACTAATTCTCTTCTTTTAGCTATTAACTTTTTAGCTAATATCCTACCTTCAGGAAACGTTAATAATTTCTCCACATCACTTTTAACCTCGCCAATAAATGTCGAATTCCCCTTAATTTTAAAAAGACCTTCATTTGGATCTAAAAGTTTAGATTTTAGATCGATCATTTCTTTAAGTTCTGATTCTGTGATAACATTTTCAGGTTTTAAAAATGTAACTAGATCATCTTTTATGCAAACGATCCCATAAAGTGTAAATGGATGATCCTCGATAATGTTTTCTTTACCTATCAAATCGTATGCCATATTGTTAATACAACGTACTTCTTCAATGCCATGTTTATGATTAGTGCTCATGCTTACCATTTGAGCAAATAGCTTTGTGATACGAGGATCGGCTGTTTCTAGTTGTTTAACTCGATCTTTAAGAGAGTTAAATCCATTCTGCAATTTTGCAAAATGAGGTGTATTTTCGTGTAGGTTGTTTGTAATTTCAGAAGCTATATTACTATCCCAATATGTAAGGGTGAATTCTTCTAATGCATGATAAACCCTTAGCACCTGGCATGCGGTAGAAGTTACCCTTTCATCAAGCACCTGATCTGCTTGAGGGGGTTTGCCACCACCTTCAGAATGTTGCATAGAACAGGTTCTATGTTCATTTCCTAATACATTAATCATATTAAACCATTTTATTATATATTAATTATAACACATAGTAATTAAAATTTCAAATTGATAATATATTTACAATACATTTATAATTAACCACTTATGATTTTAATGCGAAGAAGGTCGAGAAAATAAATTCTTTATTGAAAGAATAATCCCTTTATGGATAAGTAGACCATATATAGGGAGGGGGATTGATGTTTAGAGAGGAAAAGGACACAATGGGCAAGGTGAAGGTGCCAAAGGATAAGCTTTATGGCGCCCAAACTGCAAGATCGCTAGAGAATTTTAAGGTAGGCGGCCACAAGATGCCAGTGGAACTCATTTACGCTCTAGTGGTTATAAAAAAAGCATCAGCGATTGTAAATTGTGAGTTAAAGATTTTATCTAAACAAAAGCGGGATTTAATCCTTTCTTCCGCAGATAAGGTGCTTTCTGGTGGCTATTTAGCTCACTTTCCCCTGGTTGTCTGGCAGACAGGTTCTGGCACACAGACTAATATGAATGTCAATGAGGTTTTGGCAAATTTGGCAAATGTTGAAAATGGGGGAGAGCTAGGCATATACACCCCGGTGCATCCAAATGATGATGTAAATAAGTCTCAGTCATCCAACGATGTAGTCCCATCGGCAAGTGTAATTGCTGCAGTTTCCTTGGTTAAACAAAAGCTTATTCCTGCATTAGAGCTCTTTTTAAAACATATTGAGGAAAAGGTAAAGGCGTTTTCAGAGGTGGTTAAATGCGGAAGAACTCATATGATGGATGCAACCCCCCTTACCTTAGGACAAGAGTTTTCTGCCTATGCCGAGCAAATAAAAAATAGCATTAAGTATATTAAGTATACTACAGATTCAATCAATCAATTAGCCCTTGGTGGAACAGCTGTAGGTACGGGGCTTAACTCTCATCCAAAATATGGTGAAAAAGTAGCAAAAGAGATTTCCACATTATTAGGGATGGAATTTTATACTGCTCCTAATAAATTTGAAGCCTTAAGCTGTATGGATGGACTTGTTACTTTATCAGGAAACCTGCGAACACTTGCTTGCAGTTTTATGAAGATAGGAAACGACATTCGCCTACTTGCCTCAGGACCAAGATGTGGATTAGGCGAGCTTATCCTCCCATCAAATGAGCCAGGATCTTCTATTATGCCAGGAAAGGTAAATCCAACCCAATGTGAGATGATCACTCAAGTTGCTGTCCAAGTAATGGGTAATGATACAGCTATTGCTATTGCTGGATCAAACGGAGATTTGCAGTTAAATGTATTTAGACCTGTGGTTATTTTTAACTTGATTGAGTCGATTCATCTTCTTGCCGATGCGGCAGAAAATTTCACTCATAAATGTCTTAAGGATATTGAACCTAACTATGAAATGATTGAAAAGCATTTAAATGAAAGTCTTATGCTTGTTACAGCTTTAAATCCTCATATTGGGTACGACAATGCGGCAAATATTGCAAAAACTGCGCATAAAGAGGGGATCACTTTAAAGCAAGCAGCAGCACAACTGGATTTACTAAGTGCTGAGGAGTTTGATAAACTTGTTGTACCTAAGGATATGACACACCCAAGTATGTAATAAATATTTAATCTTGTCCCTATTCTTATATAGTTATATCATAATCCAAAAATAGGATTCTTTTATGATTTTATCGACGCAACAAAATGTTAATTATCTTGAATTGATGGTTTTAAATAAGGTAGAAGATCATTTGATTGGATCTTGTATAGTATCGCTAGCAAAAAAATGTGATGATTTTTTGAAATTCACATACCTTCTTTCTTTCACCCATTTTTTAGGACCTAAGGTAAAGGATGAAGTTGAACAAGAGATGAAGTCTATTTTTATGAATAGTAATAAGTCTTTGAATCCTTCTAAAATCACAGAACATGAGATCGTTAGTGAGGATAAAGAAGTAATATTAAAAAATCTTTTATTTCAGGCAAGCCGGTGTAATAATTTAGAGGGCTTGGAAAAAATGATTGAAAAGGCTGCTGCTAATAGTATCCCTATTGAGGGTGGGCTTGTTAGCTTAATTCTTAACTGGAAGGTAGAGAAGTTAAAAATGATTGAAGCTAAGTAATTTTACTTATTCTTGACTCGCATTTTTGACTGCATTAGTAAGAACTTGATCCCGATAATAGGATGTTTCATAAACACTTTAAAGGCATAAAAAGGTGTTATAGTTGTAATATGCTTTTCAAAGTAAGGTTTATTTTCAAAGGCATCTTTAATCCAATCTACTTGAAATGGCGCAGTTACATGTGGTAAGTCATCTTTAGAGAAAATACCCATTTTTTTTACTTCGCTATTTTGTGGGTGAAAAGAAAGTGGCCCTTTTGGGGAGAGGGAGAAAAGGTATACAGGTTTTATAAATGGTGAAGAAGAGGTGTAGAGGGCAACTTTTCTATCAATTAGAGCATTAACTCCAGTTTCTTCTTTTATTTCACGTATGATTGCCTCTTCGGCGGTTTCAAAAGGTTCAATTCCTCCGCCAGGAATTGTCCAAACGGGAATATCGCGCCTTTTGACAAGAAGAATTTTTCCTTCAATAAAAAGAGCGCCTAACACAGAAGTTACAATAGTTTTTGACATCTAATAGAGGGGGTTGTAAACTCCTTTCATGGTTTTTTATTATAGAGGATGCTGTGATTAAAAAGATAAGATTATTCGTTCTGTGCACTATGTCGGTAGCATTTTTTAGCTGCTCGTCTAGCTATATTTCAGTACAAAAGATAAAGACAGATAAATTAACTTATGCATCCCGTTATGCTCACACTCCTGACCCAAGAGCGTTAGATCCTCCAAAAGGGGAAAAACTTTATATCACTTGGTCTCTTCCATTAGAATTTACACCACAAATGTACCGCCTTAAAGTGGGTATTGTTTATAAAAATTTAACAACAGAAACATTGGTCTATCCGATAAAAAGAAGGGCAGGCACAACGATTGTTGAGCTTCTTGGTAATGAATTTAAAAAGAAAGAAGGCTATTTAGCTTACAAAATGGAAATTGTTGATTTAGAAGGTAATGTGATCAGTGACTATACACATAGGATGTGGGTTGATCTAATTCTTCCTTGCAATGTCTAAGCAAGATTGCTTCCTTTGCGTGTAATAATAATTCCCTTGTTTTTTCAAAACTTAGGCATGGATCGGTGCTTGAGACTCCAAACAGCTCTTTATCTTTTTGCGCTCCTTCGTAAAGGTTGCTTTCAAGCATGACTCCTAAGATTTTTTCAGGATGATCTAGGTATGTGTTGAGAGAATCATTAAACGCTGTAATTTGATCTAAAGGCTTATTTGGGCAATTGCCGTGAGAACAATCGACAAGAATAGGGGTATATATCTCTTCTTTTTTAGATTTATTTATAGTTTTTTCGATGTTTTCTAAGCTATAATTACATTCATTTTTTCCTCCTCGAAGAACCACATGTGTAAAATGATTCCCTTTTGAAAAGCTTTGACCCTCCCCATTTAGCTGGCAGTGGGATTGTTTTGCAACAACGCAAGAATAAATAGCTGATGACACATCTCCATCTAAACTATTTTTGAATCCAAAAGGAAGATTAGAGTTTGACACAAGAACTCGATGGGGCAAAGATGTGGCTGTTCTTGCTCCAATAAAACCCCAGGAAATATAGGGTTCTAAGTGAGGATAGATTGCCGGATCGATAAATTCCATAGCAAGGGGCATTTGCAGGCTGGAAAACAGGGCTTTTGATCTTTTAAGCCCCTCTAAGATATTTTCTGGTTTATTTTTATCCGGTCTATAGACAAATCCTCTCCAACTATGGGAGGTACGGGATTTTTCCACAAAAGCGCGCATCACAAGAAATAGGGAGTCTCCGAGCTCTTTTTGCAAATGATAAAGCTTTTCTTCATAGATTTTGGTCTCTTCTTCATTTTGTATCGAGCAGGGACCGACTACGGCAAAAAAAGTCTTTGAATGATTAAGGAGTCTTGCTTTGATGATATTTCTATAATATTCAATTAATGACATTGAGTAAGGGAATTTTTTAGTTTAAAAAGGAAATAATACTATAGCTCTTATCTCAAGTCAATTGCTACTGATCTTAATCAAAAGAATAATTTTAACGCTGGATATTAGGTGCCATTTCTGCTATACTATCCACAATAAATATTTATAAGGCATTTTAATGAATAAACTAACCCACTTGATCGAAACTATTAATAACATTGTATGGGGCCCTCCGTTACTAATTCTTATGTTAATTGTTGGGGTTTTATTGACTGTTAGATTACGTGGATTACAAATTCGCCATTTAATATACGCTCATAAACTTGCGTTTGTTAGAGATGATGGGAAGACAGAAGGAGATATTTCACATTTTCAGGCATTGATGACTGCTTTGGCAGCAACTATCGGTATTGGAAGTATTACAGGTGTGGCTACAGCTATTGCAATCGGTGGTCTTGGATCCTTATTTTGGATGTGGGTAGCAGGGTTCTTTGGTATGGCTACAAAGTATGCAGAGGCAATTTTAGCTATTAAATATCGTGAAGTCGATGCCAATAAGCAAATGTGCGGTGGCCCAATGTATTACTTAGACAAGGGGCTTGGCTTAAAATGGCTAGGGGTTTTATTTGCAGTTTTGGCTGCAATTGCCGCTTTTGGTACTGGAAATATGGTTCAATCAAACTCTGTTGCCATAGCGGTTAAGGAAATTTTTGACATCTCACCCTACATAACCGGGGTTATCTTAGTTCTTATTTCAGCAGTACCTCTTTTAGGTGGTATTAAAAGTATTGGTAAAGTAGTTGAAATTTTGGTACCAGCAATGGCTTTATTTTATTTTGTAATCAGCTTAGCTGTGGTCTTTATAAACTATGCTTCTATTCCCTCGGCTTTTGCTTTGATTGTTTCATCAGCCTTTACAGGCCAAGCTGCAACAGGCGGATTTGTTGGATCAACGGTAATTCTTGCCATACAGCTTGGTATTTCTCGAGGAGTGTTTTCTTCAGAGGCAGGGCTTGGAAGCTCACCAATAGCAGCAGCTGCGGCAAAAACAGATTCTCCAGGAAGACAGGCTCTTGTTTCCATGTCATCGGTTTTTATCACTACAGGTCTTGTTTGCACACTTACAGGTCTTGCAATAGCTACAAGTGGGGTATTAGGGACTTTTGATGCCAGCGGTAAAGTTTTAGATGGATCAACACTTGCTCTTGCAGCATTTGACTCTACATTTCCCTACGGTGGTATGTTAGTTACGTTTGCAATCATTCCCTTTGCTTATTCAACCATACTTGGCTGGGCCTATTATGGTGAAAAGTGTATAGAATATCTTTTTGGCATCAAAGCGATCACACCTTATAGAATTATATTTCTTCTATTTGTATTTATTGGGGCTGTCCTTGAGCTTCGCGTTGTATGGGGCTTTTCTAATATTATGAATGGTCTAATGGCCTTTCCTAATTTAATAGGTATTTTATTCCTAACAGGGGTTGTTGCAAAAGAGACAAAGATTTTTGAAGCCTTACTTAAAAAAGAGCGTGCCATAAATTTATTATAAATATTATCTAGACAATATCTTGCAACTTAATTAATATCTTGCACCTTTAATCAAGGGGTGTACAAATGGATAAAACAAATCAAGCTCAAAATCAATCTAGTCTAAATCGATGGCATACATTTATAAGTGCTGCAGCCGGAGGTGCTGGGGGGGCATATATTAACTTTCCTTTTGAAGGGTTGAAAAAAAGGCTGCAAACTGGTCAGAAAATATCATTACATCCAAGAGAGTTGTATAGAGGATCTACCGCCTTTGCTGTAAGTGTAACATTTGCAACTATTGCTTCTATGTCTTTTAATAATGCACTGAAAGAAGTATCTAGCTATAATCACAATTCATCTTTGTCAAATGGCGTATCAGCAGTTACAAGTGGAATGTTAGGCGCTTTAGTAGGATCAACCCCAGTGGAAAATGTGATCTTAACTCAGCAACTTCATAAAACAAGCCCTATAAAAGCAATAGCAAAAATGGTCAAAGAGGGCGGTCCTAGACGTCTATGGGTGGGCTTACCAGAACTTGCCTTTCGTGAAGGTGGGTTTGCTTGTGCTATGTTATATGGAGTAGAAGCTGCAAGAAATGAAGCATTGAGCAAAACAGATAACAAACTTGTAGCAGAGGCAGCTGCATTAAGTGTTGGAGTTGTTGGGGCAGCTATTACCCATCCTTTTGACACTGTTGCAACCATTAAGCAGAAAAGTGATGGTCAACTATCTTCAACTAGTGCGATTAAACAAATTTATGAAATCAATGGACCAAAAGGCTTTTTTAGAGGAGTTGGTAACCGTGTTGTTCTCTTTACAGGATGTGCCTATACAATCCCTGCAATTTCTACATTAGTTCAAAATTGGTTAAGCAAAAGATAGTAGTCTTACTATATTTTTAAAGCCCACAGATGTTTTTTGTGGGCTTTTTTTTATAGAGAAGAAAGCTTGGACTCAATCTCCAATTTGGTTTCTAGAAGAGATTTTAAAAGAGATTGTTTTTCTTCAAGAAGCTCTTTAGGAGCTCGTTCTATAAAATCCTTGTTAGAAAGTTGATTTTCTGTGTTTTCTAGATTTTTAAGTGTTTTCTCTAATGATTTTTGAAGACGTACCTTTTCTTTTACAAGAAGGCTTTCTGGAATAAATAGGATAATTTTCACCCCAGGTAAAACTGCCACAGATGATGGGGAGTGATTAACAGGCATTGCTTCATAAAAATCTATCGAATGAATTTTAGTTAATGCAAAAAAAACATCCTTATTTTTTTCTAGGGCAGAATTTTTTGTCTCTATGTGGATTTTAACCATTTCTCCAGGGGGGATATTTGTCTCTTGACGCATATTTCTAATAGAATACAAGGTCTCTTGTAGATCTTTAAATGTTTCCTCAGCTTTAGCATCCTTCATATGACAGGTTGGTAAAGAGGTAAGAGCACATTCCTTTTGATCAAACGTCTCTTTTACTTGTAAAAGCAGTGGATGATTCGGGTAGGTGATAGCTTTTTGAAGATCTTTTAGGATGGAAAACAGCTCCTCTGTGATAAATGGAGCAATTGGATGGTAGAGTTTAATTACACCTGTCAAAATGGTGAAAAGAAGCCATTTCTTCGTATTCTTCTCACTTTCTGATCCAATCTTTCCATAAAGATAAGGTTTTGAAATTTCAAGATAATAGGCACAAAAATCATTCCAAAAGAAATCATAAAGGTTTGAGGAGAGGTCTGCAAAGTTAAAGGAGTCTACCGCTGCGTGCGCGCTTTCTATAACTTTTGAAAACTTTGATAAAATCCAACGATCTTCAACCTTAAAGGAGTGTTCATCAAAATCTGGTGTTAAATCATTAAAAATATTTTGAATTACAAAAGAGGAGGCGTTCCACAATTTATTTGCAAAATTCTTACTCTCTTCAAATTTCCTAAAATCCAAATCAATTTGTTTTGCAGTCGTTACAGAAGAAATAAGAGCAAGACGAAGAGCATCTGTTCCATATTCTTCAATAATATCTAATGGGTTGATGATATTACCTTTTGATTTAGACATCTTCTCCCATTTAAATTCCACGCCAGCGGGGACCTTTTCGCCACGTTCAAAGCGTATCCATTCATCTTTTTCAAGGTAGTTGATATTTCCTTCTTTATCCTTTCTCCAGTACGATTTTGCAAAGATTAAACCATGTAGAAATACCTTTTTAAAGGGGACATCTTTATTTGCATATTCTCCCATTAAAATCATACGTGCTACCCAAAAGAATAAAATATCATGGCCGGTAACAAGTACGGCTGTTGGATAAAACTTTTTAAGTTCTAACGTTTGATTCGGCCACCCCAAGCAAGTAAGGGGCCAAAGAGCTGAAGAAAACCATGTATCGAGTACATCTTCTTCTCTACGATATTTTTCTGGGTGATCCTTTACCTCTTTTGGAAGATCATCACCTATATGACAAATCATTTTTGTTTCATCATCTTTATCATACCAAATAGGAATGCGATGTCCCCACCATAATTGTCTTGAAATACACCAATCTCTGATGTTTTCAATCCAATGACGATAGGTTTTTTCCCACTCTTTTGGGACAATTTCAATATTTCCATCAAATACAGCAGATAATAGCTTATCTTTAAAGGATTCCATTTTCACAAACCACTGCTTCGATAATAAAGGTTCAATAATAGATTTTGATCTATAAGAGACCCCTACTCTATGTGACCTGATCTCTACCTTTACTAAAAGATTAAGATCTTTCATCCTTTCAACAACATTTGCTCTAGCCTCTAGCATCGTCATACCCTGAAAAGCTCCGCCGTTTACGTTAACGGTTCCATCAACGTTCATAATGTTGATAAGAGGAAGGTTGTGACGAGAAGCCACTTCATAATCATTAAAATCATGAGCAGGAGTGATTTTTACAGCCCCTGTTCCAAACTCTTTATCCACATAATGATCTTTGATAATTGGAATTAATCGATCAGACAAAGGAAGTCGAATCATTTTTCCGATAAGATGTTTGTAACGCTCATCACTACCATTTACAGCAACGGCAGTATCTCCCAGCATTGTTTCAGGACGCGTTGTTGCAATCACTAGTGTTTCATTTAAACCTTCTACTGGGTAAGAAAAGTACCATAGGTTCCCATCTTTTTCCTCATACTCAACCTCATCATCGGCAAGAGCTGTTTGAAGATGTGTATCCCAATTTACAAGGTAATCACCTCTATAAATCAAGCCATCTTCATACATTTTTTTAAAAACAGATCGAACAGACATTGTGGCTTCTTTATCTAAAGTAAAACGTTCTTTCCCCCACTCAGCGGATGCTCCCATTTTCTTAATTTGGTTTCTGATACGATCTTTATGTAAATCTTTCCACTCTTCCACGTGAAGTAGAAATTCCTCACGAGAAAAATCAGCACGTCTTTTACCTGTTTCTTTATAAAGTTTTTTCTCAACCACAGATTGTGTAGCAATACCTGCGTGGTCAGTACCAGGTATCCAGGAAGTTTCAAAACCATTCATACGATGAAATCTAATAAGAGTATCTTGAATAGAAGTTACTAAGGCATGCCCCATATGAAGAGTCCCAGTAACATTTGGTGGGGGCATAATAATGCAATAAGGTGGTTTTTTTGAAAGTGGATCGGAAATAAAATTAAATTCTATCCCTTTTTCTGTCTCTAAAGGGTTATAGGGCTGTTTTAATCTGTCTTTTTTATTCATTTTTTATGTCTTCCAAGGAGATTCTGAGATGGTTTTATTTATATAATAGTCAGCTTTTAACGGTTTTCCTAAAGCAGTATAGTAGATAAAAACGTTTTTGTAGAGAGTAATTTTTTCAAAGGGAAAGTGGGTGGAGAAGAAATCTTTATTCAATGAGATCTTTCCTTCAATGTAAAGTGGGGCAAGAGCAGAAAGGGGAGGATATGGCGCTTTTGTACATCTGCTTAAGTGGAGCCGAGCAGCTGTTTCATCCCCTTTAAGGGCAAGATAACATCCATAAAGAAAAAAGAGCTGACTGCCGGCTCGATCTTTTGGCGCCTCTTTAAAAAACTCGTCTAAATAGCACAGATCTTTAGAAACTAAAGCAAGCTCGATTCTATAAATTTCTAATAGATCATTTACCTCGCTTGAAAACTGCCTTTGTTGTAGCTCGTTAATGATATGAATAAGAGATGGGTCACGTTTTACAATTCCCTGCTCTATTTTCAGAAATAAAGGCCAAAGATGCTTTACAAATGGGGTAGGGGGAAGATCTTTTAGTAATTTACCAGCAGATGGGAAGTGGCGCTCTTTTTTTCCCATATAAATGAGAGAAAATATGATTTGATCTTTAAAAGATGTAAAATCTGGATCTACGTAAAGCTCATTTAACCTTTGCTGCTGACCGAGGTGAAAACAGATGGCAACAATCATTTCTTTGTAAAGATTTGGTAGATTCTTTCTAGAAAGAGGGGTGGATAAAAAATACAAAGATGGATGGAAAAGAGGCAGTCCTAATATAAGGGTGTGTGTATCTTTAAAGTCTAAAAGAGATGGAAAATGTGAAAGTATCAAAAGGGAGAAGAGGTAAACCCCTTTTCGTTGATTTACAGCAAAGGCACACTCGTGAAGTCTTGTATGAATCTGATGTTTAATAAGATGGATAAATGGGTGATCTTTGTATCTTCTTAGAGCTAGCTCAAGACATTTTCCCTCCTCAGATAGATCACCTTTTTCCTTATATATAAGTGATTTTCCTAGTAATGAAAGGGGGGCAGTCGAAATTGTTTGCAATCCATCAAATATTGCAAAAGCCTTTTCATACAATGAGTTTCTTGAAAGGTGCCATCTTTTTTGTTTGGCTAGATAAATAAAAGCCACACCACTTCTAAATAAAGCCTCATGAGCCTCTTTCTGCCCTTTAAAGGAAAGAGCAATACGAGAATATTCTTCGATAGCTTCTTTAAAGTGTTTAGAAGCAAACAAAGTGTTGGGCACAGCAAGACATCCTGCAGTTTTTTTATTTGAAGTAACAAAGATATCGATTTTCTCTAGCGAAAAATCCATATCTTCACAAGAAAAGCCTACTTGAGAGCCCACAATCGGTAGAAAATCTTCGTAACTGAAAATTTTGGTATCTTCAATATATAAAGTAATGGTTTGATCCCTTCTTTCCACTGAGACCAAAGTTTCTTTGTCATCTTCTAGATAAGAATTATTTTTTTCAAATAAAATAACCTTTGAACGTGTTAATGAAACTCCAGGATGATTTTTTGATCCAATATGTAAACTATATCCCTCTTCAAGATCGACACGATCTTCTTTATCTGGAATATTAAAGCACAAATTTATCCCGTAGGAGTTAGCTTTTAAAGAGACTTTACAAGAAATTTTTTGATTACTGGTAATTTTATCCTTAGCAATCATTAGATATTTCCACGATAAAGATTTGTGACCAAAGCCAAAGGACGAAAGGTTAGATGAAAGGATATTTTCTTGAATTTCCCAATCATTTTTATCTGTGATCTCAAGGGTTTTTTTAAAAATCCAGGATGGATTTCCCTCTTCATAACCCTCAAGAGCTTCAAGAAGTGCTTTTACTGAGCTAAATCGTTTCGTTGGATTATCATCCAAACACTTTTTTACAATTTCATTAAGCTCAAAAGAGATATTTCTAAATGGGGCGGCCTCTAATAGATCAAGGGGTCTTTCATATTTTTTAGAAAGTTTGTATTCCTGCATAGTTCTTCTATGAAAAGGCATGCGAAGGGTGAGAAGTTGATAAAGAATAACCCCAAGGGAATAAATTTCTGAAGATACAGAGGCTTTGTGACCTTTTATCCTTTCAGGAGGAAGGTAGGGGAGGGTGCCAAATACTTTTCCAGGTCTTGTTAAATCCCTGTTGATTGAAAAATTTAATATAGAGGGGATAGGTCCTTCTTCTACATCATCGACATGAGTGGCAAGGCCCCAATCAACGATATAGACTTGACCATAGTTTCCTACTAAAATATTTTCAGGCTTTAGATCGCGATGAAGATAGCCATTTGTATGGCAATAAGAAACTGCTTGGCAAACACTTTGGAAAATACGCAGTAAAGCTCCAATTGTCCAAATTGTTTCACCGTTTTTTTCATCTGTAACGCTATCTCTTAAAATTTGCTTTAGAGTTTTACCTTCCACATAAGGCATTGTATAGTAAAGTTGATCTTCGTCTGAGGAAATGGCGTAGACAGGTATGATCGATGGATGAAACATACACGAGGTGATTTTTGCCTCTTTACTAAATCGATCTTTAATAATTTGATGATGCACAAGATCTGGCCTGGCCCTTTTGATCACTATTTTTCTTGCAGTAATGGGATCTTTGGCAAGAAATGTCTCTCCCATTCCACCTGTTGCAATATGTTCGATAATTTCATAATGACCAATTTTTGCAGGAACTTTTAAAATATTTTTTTTTATTGTCATCGTTTGAATTATGTTTTTACTCGATTCTACCAATTCTTCTAAAAAAACAAAAGGTGAAAGGATGCTTGCTAACAATCACAAATTTTCATAGTATACAGCCTATGAAAAAGAAAATTTTGCTCACAGGGGATAGACCAACTGGTCCTTTACACATTGGTCATTATATTGGTTCGATAAAAAATCGTGTAGAAATGCAGTCCCAATATGAAACGTATATCATGATTGCTGATAGCCAAGCAATTACCGATAATTTTGATAATATTGATAAGGTAAGGGAAAATGTTTACGAGGTGGTTGCCGACTATTTAGCCTGCGGTATTGACCCAGAAAAAGCCTCCATTTTTCTTCAGTCAAAAATTTCCCCCCTTCCTGAAATCACTCAATATCTGTTAAATATCGTATCAATCAATAGAATAGGTCACAATCCTACGGTAAAAGCTGAATCTAAGCAAAAAGGGTTTGAAGAAAGTGTACCTGCTGGATTTTATCTTTACCCAATCTATCAAGCAGCAGATATTGTCGCATTTGATGCAAACGTTGTTCCAGTGGGTGTTGATCAAGCTCCCATGATTGAATTGACAAGAGATGTTGTAAAAAAATTCAACGCCCTATATGGTAACGTTTTTGTGGAGCCAGAGGGGATTTTTCCAAAAATGGATACAGCAGTACCAGGAATAGATGGAAATAAAATGTCAAAATCTTTAGGCAATGCCATTTATCTAAAAGATAGTAGGGAAGAGATTGCTAAAAAGATTAAAAAGATGAAAAGTGATTCATCTAGAACAAGCATTGATCAGCCAGGCGATCCAGAAAAAGCTATTGCATTTACCTATCTTGATATTTTTGATGAAGATAAAGGGTATGTAGAAAACTTAAAGGAAGATTATAGAAGAGGCGGTCTGGGTGATAAGGTGATTAAAGATAGAGTGCTTGATGTTTTAGATGCATTTATAGCTCCTATTCGAGAAAGAAGAAAGGCTATTTTTGAGAATAAATCTTTGATTGAAGATGTAATTAGAGAGGGTACAAAAGTGGCTTATCAAAAAGCACAAAACACTTTAAATCGCCAGAAAAAAGCGATGGGCTTAACCTATGACTTCTTCATGAAAGAATCCGTTACAAAGTAAATTTTAATCACTTAGGTTACAAGTTGAGACAGCTTTTATAATTAATCTTTAGATTATAAGTAGGGGCGTTCATGGAAATATTTTTTCAAAGATTTTTGTCAGTTGCTAAAGCTATACGGGCGCTTATCAATCAAAAGAAAGTTGTAAAAATATCCCTTTTACAAAATTCCCTTCATTTTTCAGTGATAGAGAAGTGGGAAGAAGGGGAAGATGAAAAAAGTGCAATGGAGTTTTTTCTTTATATTAAGAAGAAAATTTCAGGGTTAGACATTACTGAACTTTCAATGGGAGAAAGGGACGCTCTTTTGGAAATTGTGGCCACTTTTGAACAATATATCGAAATCTTTTTAGCTAAGGATTCAAAAGTCTCAACCCTTTTAAGAAATGAACTATTTGCATTAAAATTAGGCGGATTAATTTCAAGAGGCTATTTATCTGAAGAACATGAAGATATAAATTTTATCAAAAAAAATTCCTTGGAAAATATCTTATTTTATCATGGGGTGGTCTTAAATTTTCATCCACTTTATGGCATATCCTTTCCAATGAAAGGGGGAATGGGTATATTGCGAGATGTCTACTTTTCTGATTTAAAGCGATATGATTTAGATTTGATGCATAAATATTACTATAATGGAGAATATTTTTTCTTAACAGATGCAAGTGATAAACTTTTATTTTTTCCCAAAATTTTGGATAAGGCACTTGTATGGGATTTAGAAAATGCCCCATTTGTACAATATCAAAGTGGCTACCCTGAGCCAAGTTTAGAAATTTATCACCGCGAAAATGATTTTTTTATTGCTTTACATGATGGAGATGGATCGATGTACCGTTTTGGTCTAGAAGATAATAAAGTGGTATCTCCTGATAAGTTTGCGTATCAACCCCTTGAAAATTTTAATAAGATTATTATTCCTATCAAGAAAAAAAATGAAACCTTTGCCCTTGAGCTGTTAAAAAATGCAACCTTTTCTTCAAAAGAGATAATGGTTCAAGAGATATTATTAGCTTTAGAAGTAGAAACCGTTGCAATTTCCTATTTAGCATCATCTAATAAGGTGTTAAGCTATTTATATCTTCCTAAATTGTTGATACTGGCAATAAAAGGATTAATCCCTTTTCACATGCTTTTAAAGCCATGGACGTGTATAGAAATCGATTATAAGATGCTTTCAAAAACAGGAGATTTATTACGGAAGAAATCGAGTTAATAGAAATTCACACCCTGCTACTTAAAAAATTAGAAACTTTTTCTATTGCTGAGCGTCTTAAAATGCTCGAAGAAATGATCAATGAGGCTTATAACTTTTTAAGTGCAAGAAACATTATTATGCTTTCGGAAGATTTTTATATTCTTTTCAAAGAACTTGTTGAGGATATTGAATATAAAATAAAGACCCTAAAATGTAAAAAGGAATTGAAAAATCCTTTGCTTACTAAAATTGTAGTCATAAAGCTTGGTGCAAAAATTCCCTTAAACTATTTTGATGAGGATTTAGAGTTTTATAAATTCATTAAAAATAACAACTTAGACCTTGTTTTTTTTGTATCTAAATTAACGATTAAATTTGATAAGCAAAGTGGGGTAATGATTCCTGTGGAAACACGGAGAAATTGTATCTCTTGGTTTATATGGAATAGTTTAGAGTGGAAATGGAAAGATTCCCTATTTAGCGTTTATCACAAAAATGAACTGTTATTTCAAACAGATGAGAGTTTAACGTTTACTGAGGATTATTGTTCTCTTATGTGTGGGATTACAAAGTATAATATCGTCGAAAGTGCCGACTTTAGACCTTATAAATACCAAGATCCAGCTTCTTATTCCTATCAAAATCTATTAATCGTCCAAATTACCTGGAAGTTAGATAAAAGAGCCTCCTATTTTCATCAAACGCACGCATCATTAGAGCTCAAAGATGAACATGGACTTGTTCGTTCTGTAGGACAAGATATCTTTGATCATGTCCATGCATCGCCTAAACACAGATTTAGTAGATCAGCAAAAAGAAGCTCTATCATCAAAACACCTGATTTAACAAGTTACTATCCAAAAAATCATCGCATGATCAAAAAATTTATCTTTCCCATCTCTAAAAAGGAACATGATCGATTGATAACTCTTGTAGAATCAGATAAATTTAATCATAAAGAAACAGCATCCTTGATGAAAGGTAACTGCGTAAGTTATACCTGCAGTTTACTAAAAAGAGGGTTAGACTATAACGTTTATGCCGATGTGGCAGGATTTGAGATTTTAACAAGAAATATTTTCCCAGCAAAGGTGGACAATTTTATTCAAAAAGCTGTTAAAAAATTACAAAAAATCCCATCATTTCTACAAAAGGCGTTTTTCTTTTTTCCACCCGTCTATTTATTAGGAGTAATTCTAGGATATGTAAACTTCATTACGTCTAAAACCGGCTATAATGATCATAGAGAATATACGTTGAATGATTATCTATTTCGACCATGGATCATTCGTTGTGATATTCCTCTTATATTGAAAGATGTATTAGAAAGACATGCAGATGATAGTGGTGTGATTAGTAGAGAAAAGTATCCACCAGGATCTATCCTAGATTAAGTTATTTATCTTCCATGTTTTCTAAATTGTGATCTTCTTCAATTTCAGGCTCTTTTGCGGCAAAAGGGTTGCAAAATTCTCTAAAAAGGATCATTAAAGCAGAAACAATAAAGACAACCGGTAAAATAACGCTCCAATCTATTTCAAATTGGGAAACTAAGAAAAGCCCGCCAAAGATGGTAAGCGACATGATGCTATCGTAAGTTCTTCCTAAAAGGTATTGTCTTGCAAAAACAGGGGCTCCGATGGTTATATAAATAAATGGCCACCAATTATTTGTAAGTGAATTTACCGCAAGCAGCACAAGTAACATTGCCGTTGAGATTGCTGATGCTTTTCTTTTTGAAACTCTTAAATGCATGGTTTTTTCCTTGTTAACTTATTCTTCAATTGGATCTTCTTCAAAAAATACCTGTGGAACGAAGTCGAGTTTGATAATTTTTGTTTCTGGATAAAAAGCGGATAATACTTTTGCGGTAGATTTACCAGATTCGGCCATCTCTTTTGCCGATAGAAGGCAAAGACCTACGCCAAGACCATGACCAAAGCCACAAAATTCAATTCTTTCATCGATAAGTTTTATAGAAAAATCGTTACTTTTTAAGCGATCTTTTCCGATTAATGTTTGTAGATCAAGGATCGTTAATTCTCTAAATGTAAGGCCGCGGCCATTTACGCGCATGGCGTAAATTTTTTCTGTCGTAGAATCTTTGAATGGTTCAATAGATTGGATAGAATCTAGCTCTAACATTTTTGCAAATTCACGTTTTGATAAACTGCATTTCCAGCTGTGCTGGCTTCTATTTTTTTGTGCAAATGGGACAAAGACTCCAGGTGGAGAAGGAACATCTTTTCTAAAGATCACTTTATAAGAGGCGGTTCTTCCACCGCAATCATCTGACCAAGCTGTTGGAAAGGGTCTATTTTCATAAAGCATGATCAAATCCTTAGTAGCATTAACAGCGTTATTTGCATTACTTCCTATTACTTGTAAGGATGATCCAGCAAATCCATGAGTTTCTGCCTTTATATCCCAAAATGGATTGGTTGATGTGGCAATTTTATGATAAAGATCGGTACGTAAGGCAATAGCAAGAGATTCAAGGGTTGTTTGATGAAGGTTTTTATCTGCAAATCTTCCTGAAAGGATAGATTTTAAATAGTGATCTACATCTACTTCCACAACAAGAAAAAGCTTTGATGCAATATCATAGGCGGTAAGCTTTCCTGAATATTGAATTCCATTAATAAGAAATGTGGTGGTTTTGTCCCTTGGGGTAATTTCAATTTGATGAACGCCCTTATAGAGTTTACCCCATTTTAACCCGTCGTTGGATGTGCTTAGATAATGTCTTTGTTTAGAGTAATAGGTGTCAATTTTTTTCATTGTGGATGGATTTTGAACAGTAAAGCCGCTCTTAACTTCAATTAATGCCCCATCTAAATCAGTGTGAGTAAGAACACGAATGATTGTATCTCTTCCCTTGGCACTATCTTCGATACGAACGCTGCCATGGGTTGCAAAAAGAAGGTAGGATATTAAAAAGAGGGGAAATAATTTTTTCATGACTGGGTTGCTCCTTTTGTTTTTTTACCAAGATGGGCGTATCCCTGATTTGTGACTACTCGTCCAGATGGTCCGCGTTTTAGATAACCTTTCATAACTAGATAAGGCTCATGTAGTGCTTCGATAGTTTCAGCATCCTCACCCATTGCAATAGCAATAGACTTTATCCCTACAGGACCTCCATCATGATGATCGATAATCCAAGAAAGAATACGGGTATCCATCTCATCTAATCCTATTTTATCAATAGAGAGCATAGCAAGGGCTTGTTGAGCGTGGCAACTTGTTATGGGGGATGGATTTTTCAGATGGCAATCGCGCACCCAACGAAGGAGGTTGTTTGCAATTCGGGGCGTTCCGCGCGATCTTATGGCAATTTCTCTTGCGCCACTTTCATCAATATTGACATGATAGACGCTTGCACTTCTTTGTACGATTTTTACTAAAGATTCCACATCATAAAAATCTAAACGAACATTAAAGGGAAATCTTGTGCGAAGGGGAGATGAAAGCAACCCTGTTTTTGTAGTGGCAGCGGCAAGTGTAAAAGGCTTTAAGGTGATAGTGACAGATCGAGCCGTAGGTCCTGAGTCAATCATAATATCAATTTTAAAATCTTCCATCGCTTGATATAAATATTCTTCTACATTTTTTGGAATTCTATGAATCTCATCAATAAAAAAAATATCTCCTTCCCCCAGGTTGGTGAGAATGCCAGCAAGATCTGCAGGTTTTTCAATCGATGGTCCTGAAGTTTGAATGATAGAGCTGTTCATCTCTTTTGATAAAATTAAAGAGAGAGTGGTCTTCCCAAGACCTGGTGGGCCGTGAAAAAGGATGTGGGGTAGGGGCTCGGCTCTTGACTTTGCAGCATTAATTAAAATGTGTAATCGCCCTTTGATAGAATCATGACCGATGAATTCGTCAAGATGGCAAGGACGAATACTTTTTTCTAATTTGTCTTCTTCAAATTCTATATCCATACTTTTATGGTAGTTAAAAATAGCTTTTAATGCTAGCAATTATCCTAATAGATATGATAAACTTTAGCAAAAAACAAAGGTGGTAGTTATGACAATTCAACCCGATTCATGGATAAAAAAAAGAGCAATAGAAGAAAAAATGATCTCCCCATTTATTGATCATTTAATCAGAGAGCATGATGGTGAAAAGGTGATCAGCTATGGACTTTCTAGCTATGGATATGATCTTCGTGTCTCAAATAAATTTAAAGTATTTACTAACGTAAATAATGCTATTATCGATCCAAAGGGTTTTAGCGACAAAGAATTTGTAGAAGTTGAAAGTAATGTTTGTATTGTGCCTCCTAATTCATTTGCTCTTGCTGTTAGTGTAGAATATTTTAAAATACCAAGAGATGTTCTTACTATGTGTATTGGTAAATCTACCTATGCAAGATGCGGGATCATTGTTAATGTTACTCCATTTGAGCCAGAATGGGAAGGTCAAGTAACCCTTGAAATTAGTAACACTACACCATTGCCTGCAAAAATTTATGCAGGAGAAGGGCTTGCTCAAGTGATATTTTTTAAAGCAGATGTCACCTGTGATGTAAGTTACGCAGATAGAGGTGGAAAATATCAAGGTCAGCAAGGAATTACTGTCCCAAGAATGTAACTCACTTTATGTAAGGTCGATTTAAAATATACATTAACACCCGCTCGCTTTGCTCACTAAAGAACACAAAGACCACAGAGAAAGGCAAAAATCCCTGTATAATTTTAATATTTTAGAGTGTTTTTCTACCTCTAGTAACATGGATAAAAGGATGAAAGGAAAAAAAAGTAGATGTCTAATGTATTCCTCTGTGGTCTTTGTGTTCTTTAGTGAGCAAAGCGAGCGGGTGGTTTAATATATCTAGATATTGTTTTTTATGTTAATTTAATTGGTGTAAATTTAAATTAGAGTCCACTCAGCTTCTAAAAAGACAAGATCAATACCTGTAAGCTGCACTTGTAAAGTATCGCCTATTGTAAAGGTAAATCCTTTATGGCGTCCTGTGAGTTTCATACGCTTTTCATCAAAAATGTAGTAATCATCAGTTAGCATTCGAATTGGGATAAACCCTTCAATACCAAGATTATCCACATCAAACGTAATCCCTTTAACACTTACATTTGTCAGCATCACTTTGTAAATACGGCCATCATCTTTATCAAAATATTTATCAAGAAGACGATATTTTTTAAGTTTTACAACAGATGACTCTGCAACAAAGCTTTTTCTTTCAGCTTCACTACATTTATTACAAACATCATAGAGCTCTTTTTCCTCATATTTGTCGGTAAAAAGCATTCGATGAACCACAAGATCAGAATAGCGACGAATCGGGCTGGTAAAATGAGAGTAGTTCTCAAGTCCAAGACCGTAGTGGCCAATGTTATCAGGGGAGTACATAGCAAGTTTTTGACTTCTTATGTATTTTACTGCAATTTGTTCTATGTGAGGATGATCTTTTGCTTCCTGAAAAATTCTTGCAATATCATGCTTTGTAGCATTTGCTGGAAGATTAAAGCCAAGTAGTCGAATAAATGCAAAAAAATTATCAAAATTTGTTGAGTCAGGTTCATCATGAACGCGAAAAACACCCCCTTCATTACGACTGATAAGAGTTTCTGCAACAATTTCATTAGCTTTTACCATGAACTGCTCAATCATTTGGTGAGTGATATCATACATATGTGTCTGAATATGAGTTGGCGATTCATTATTATCACAAATTACCTGAACATCGGGGAGCGCAAGCTCTACACTTCCACGTTCTGCACGTTTTTTCATAAACACATGGCATAATTCTTCCATGGTCTTTAACATTTTTCTATGAGGACTTTTCTTATCGGTGGTTAAAATTTCAAATGCCTGCTCATAGGTAAAACGTTTATTAGAATTGATCACCGTTTTTGCCACTTCTTGATCAATAATATTTCCTTGAGGATCAATTTCCAAAAGTACAGATACGGTTAATCGATCTTCTCCCTCTACCAAGCTACATAAATTATTTGAAATTTGCTCAGGAAGCATCGGTACAACTTTAGTCGGAAAGTAGGTTGAATTACATCTAAGTAGTGCTTCGATATCCAGTTTGCTCCCTTTTTTTACAAAATGGGAAACATCGGCAATATGCACCCCTAAAAGGTAGTTGCCATTTTCATCTTTTGATAAGGTAATTGCATCATCGAAATCTTTTGCAGTGGTTGGATCTATCGTGACAGTTTCTACCTCACGTAAATCAATCCTTCCTTCATAATCCTTTTTTGTGATAGAGCACTGATTTGCTTCATCAAGAACTTCCTGGGGGAAGGTATTTCTTAGCTTATAGGCAATAATTGCTGCGGCAACATCAATGGATGGATCTGAAATATTTCCTAAAAGTTTAATGAGTTCTGCAGATAAAACATTGTCATCATAATCGACAATTTTTACAATGATTCGATCACCTATTTTAAACTTTTTATCTTTAGGTAGATAAATTTCTTTATCTTCTCCAATAAGAGGGGAGTAAAGTAGATAGTTCTTCCCTTCATCGTCAATGACAGTGGCTACAAACTCATCATTTTCTCTTTTAACGATTTCGTGAATGATTCCTTCATAACCTTTGGAGGATTTGGTCAATACCTTCACTAAAACGGTGTCGCCTGAAATCGCGTTTAAATTTTTTTTAGGTGGGATAAATATCTCTGGATGATCTGAATCTTCTGGTTTTACGAACCCGAACCCCTTAACATGCAAGAAGAACTTGCCAAGGAGGATCTTTTCTTTTTCTAACTTCATAACTGGAGCATACCAAATGTCCGGTTATCTTGATACCTTAATTATTCAATAGGTCTAATAACTGCTGCGGTGGCAAGAGCATCGGCATAAAGGGCGGAAGGGTGAATAACAGATTTAGAGAGGTTTGGATCCTCAAAAGTTAAAGCCTGCAAGGTTTTTGGATCTACAAAATGGCTATAAAAAATAGTTTTGCCATCTTTCATAATGGGATAGAGCTGGTAGGTGGGGCCTGAGGTGGCAATAGACTGATTTGTTAAAGAAAGAATCTCCTTACCTGCAAGTATTTTAAAAGGACCACCTGTAACTTTAATTTCTCCTGCCCATTCTACTAGGAAATTGTTATACCCTATTTTTTTTAACTCTTCAGAGAGTAAATCGCAGAAATATCCTTTTAAAATTCCATCAAAATCAAGCTCAAGATTGGGATGAAGTTTTGAAATAGCCTCTTCATGAATCACCACTTTTTTCCAACCTGAACATTTTTTATACGAATTAATCTCCTCTAAAGTCAGTGTGGATCCAAGACGAAGGCTCATTTTCCATGCATGAATTACACTTCCTAAAGAAGGGTCATATAGACCATGGGTTAATTGATAGGCAAGGTTTGCTCTACGAGCAAGATCGATAAATAGAAAAGAGGCAGGTATTGGTTGGGTAGAGGTATTACTATTCCATTTTGCCAGTTCAGAATCTTTATTCCATCGATTAAGCTTTGTGTCAATTTCGCAAAAGATCGTATCTATGAGGTTTTCCACAGAAGCTTTTGCCACTTTTTCTCTAAAGAGCACTTTATAAGCCATGCCCATTTTTTCCCCTTCAATCTTTGTCTCCGATGTGCCACATGAAACAAGAAAGGTTAACAGTAAAAAGGTTAAATATTTCATAAAGAGAGATTTGCTCGCAGATGTTTTTTGTGGCATTGAAGGGTGTTTACAAGAAGCATTGCAATGGTCATTGGTCCTACTCCTCCTGGTACCGGTGTAATCTTGGAAGCTTTATCTTTTACCTGCTCATAATCGACATCGCCTACGAGTTTACCATCAAGGTGAGAGATTCCCACATCGATTACAACCGCCCCTTGTTTTATCATCGATGCCTTTAGAAAGTTAGGGATTCCTACGGCTGCGATGATGATATCTGCGTTTTTTAAATAAGCCTCAATATCTTTGCTTTTACTGTGAAGGAGGGTAACGGTTGCATCCTTCCCCTTCCCGGAGAGCATATTTACCAAAGGTCTTCCCACAATATTGCTTCTGCCAATAATGACTACATTTTTTCCTTTTGTCTCCACATGTTCCATCTCAAGAAGTTTACAAATACCCTGAGGAGTACAAGGAAGTAGGGCATCTTTTTCACCAATCATCATCTTGCCAATATTTATAGGGTGAAAACCATCTACATCTTTAGAAGGATCAATGGCTAGAATGATTTTATTGGCATCAATATGCGCTGGAAGAGGCATTTGAACAATGATGGCATCAATTTTCGAATCTTTGTTTGCCCGATCAATTTTTGCAAGGAGCTCTTTTTCAGTAATCGTTGCAGGGAGTGATTCTTTAATAGAGGTAATCCCTGTTTCTTTGCAGGCACGCTCTTTCATACCTACATATACGCCAGAGGGGCCATGATCTTCCATTAAGAAAAAGGCTAAAGTGGGGGTGTAGGATTTATTTAGAATTTCTTCTCTAAGTTTATCCTTAATTACTTTTGCGTGGGCTCTTCCGTCAATATCCATTTTGCTAGTGTGTCCGAGAGGTGTTTATTTGCTACTAGTATGTCAGATTTTTTATTGGTGTCAAGAGTCTTGCTTTTTAAACTAAAAATTTCAGCACCAGCTTCTTCAGCAATCAAAGAACTGGCTGCAAAATCCCAAGGATTTAAGCAGGAATCATAAAAACCTTCAGTAGCTCCTTTTGCAACGTAGCAAATATCCATCACAGAGGCACCCTGCCTTCTGATTACAGCCTCCACCTTCCTATGATGTAATTGATCTGGGGAAACACAAATGACAGCATATTTCATGGAAGATACCTCTGAAACCTTGATCGATTTTCCATTTAAAAATGCCCCACCCCCTCGATAGGCGCAAAAGAGCTCCTTGGTGATAGGGCAGTAGCATGCCCCCACAAAGGTTTTATTGTGGTGTACTAGGGCAATGCTTACTGCAAAGGCAGGAATACTTCTTGCAAAGTTTAGCGTTCCATCAATGGGATCTACAATCCAATATGGCTCTCCCTCTTTATAGTTGCGATAACCGCTTTCTTCGCCTAGAAATCCAATTTCAGGAAATGCAGCATGTAATCTCTGGTAAAGAAATTCTTCACAATCACTATCATATTGGGTTACCACATCATGAGGAGATGTCTTTTCCTCAGAATTAATCATTTGGTTAAACGCTTTATAAAGCATAGCCCCAGCATCTACGGCAATAGCCCCAATAATGGTTTCTATGTGCTTTAATTTTTCAGGTGAAAATATCATTTTTTAAAAACCATTTTAAGTTTGGGATAATTAGAGAGAATGCGCCTTTTGATTGTGAGCATGCGCAATTTTTGCTCTCTAGAGGTAATAAATTGATAAGAAAGAATCGGCAAGGTGAAAAAGGTGAGGTGATAAACCGTGTCAAGTAGGGGCAATAGAGTACAGTCTAGGAGAAAGGAAAGGGGAGCTATAGAAAGGATAGGGTCTATGAATGTGTGCATCAACGTAAATAATAAAGTGTAAGTAAGAGAATATAAGGTTGTATAAAGGGCAAAAGGGAGCGGTTTTTCTTCCAAAAAATAGATTTTGAAGCGATGTAGAGCCAGGGTGGTAAAAATAGTACATAAAGGGTAAAACCCCATCGGTGTACTTGCCGTGCACATATCTAAAAAAATCCCAATAAAAAAGGAGAGCCAAATGCATTGGAAAAATGAACATCTAGAATAACAGATGGTAAAAAAAGGGGCAAAATAAAGAACAGGGAAAATAGAACTTACTCCACTAAGAGCAAAATGGGAGAAAAACGCAATAAAAAAATAGGGGAGTAACGAAACTTTTTTCATGTATCTAAGAATAGATGAAAAAAAATATGATGAAAAGTATTTAAATTATTCAAGCAAAAATTACAGGGATATTAAACACAAAGATCGAAGTGAAAACAGCAGACTCTCTATGAGCCTCTATTTTCGGAGCTGTTTGGTGGAAAGGGGGGTTAGCTGACCGCGAATTTCACCGAGTTCGTTTAGGTGGGTATGGATGGTGATATAACAGCCCCCTTGAACAAGCAATTTTTCTTCTTTGGAGGGTGCTTTTGAGGAAGGGGAGTTATCTAGTTCTGAAAGCTTTATGGATCCAGTAATAAATCCAAAATTTTTAAGGGGGCCTTTCTGGGTTTTACTCTGCTCTTTTGCTTTTTTGGAATGAGCATAGCTATTACTCTTACTAAAAGGCTGGCCCATGATCGTTGCAATAATAGGGCCATCTTGATGTGGGTAGCCAATTTGTAGGTGAATCATCACTGCAGGAGAGCTTAAATTAGAGTATGCGATCGCATATTCTAGGGTATGTGTCTCTTTATAATAAATAAAGGTTCCACTACCTACTGCCTTTACAGGGGAATTCATTTCAGCTCGATCCATTTTTTGATCTGGGAAGAAAGGGTGGGGGATATTTTTGTCTCTTGGATGATAAATCTTATGGGTGCAATTGGCAGGGGTTAAAATAGAGTTAAATACAAGTGGTTCACAAAATCCGAAACTAACGGCAAGAAGCAAGCATAGGTATTTCTTCATAAAAAAGCCCCTTTAAATTCCCTACATGCCTTAATCTTTATTTAATTAAAAGAATTTTTTAAAATAATGGCTATTGTTCAGTAAGATGGCCGTTGGAGATGATGTAGGAGCGATCACATCGCTTAGCAAAGTCTAGATCGTGGGTAACCACAATGAGCGATTTACCTAGGTCTTTACAAGTTTCTAAAAGAAGGGTTTGCACTAAAGCTGCTGCTTCAAAATCGAGGTTTCCAGTGGGTTCGTCTGCAAGGATGATTTCTGGATCATTCATAAAGGCACGAGCAATGGATACGCGCGCCTTTTCTCCACCGGATAAAAGCTTTGCGGTAAAATCCTTTCTGTGAAGAAGATTCATCCCTTCAAGGAGGGAAAGAGCAAGTTGGTAGGACTCACTATTTTTTGAGATGGACTTTCGACCAATCTGCGCTTTGATGAGTAGATTATCTAACACTGTATATTCATCAAGAAGATTGTGATTTTGGTAAATAAAGCCAATATTTTCATTTCGAATTTTGGCAAAGTTTCTCTTTGGCAAAGCCTTGCCAAAAAGATATAGTTTTCCACTATCTGCTTTATCTAACGTACCTAAAATTGAAAGAATTGTACTTTTTCCAGATCCTGAGGGTCCTGTGATGGAAACAGATTCGCCTTTATTCACATATAAAGAGACGTTTTTTAAAAGCTCCACTGTTTCAGGATAAGTAAACGTCTTACAAATATTTTCTGCTTCAAAAAGTACATCTGCGGCATCTTTCATTATTCAGACCTCAATATTTGTGAAGGACGAAGCCTACAAGCCTTAATTGCTGGAATAAGTCCTGCACCAAGAGAAAGTAGGGGAGCTGCCACCGCAATAAAGGTAAAGGCAAGAACGCTAAATTCATTTGGTAACTTTGATCCATAGAAGGCCGCATTAAACGCATCCCTTCCTTCAATTTTATTTAAAAGCCATACTAAAGCATCGATATTTTTTAAGGTAACAAAGGCAAGAAAACTACCAATTAGTACAGAAATACCACCAAGGATTACCCCTGCTAAAGCAAAAATGGTTGAAATCTTAAGTTTTGATGCCCCAAGAGATAAAAAGATTCCAATTTCAGTTTTTTTATCATGCACAAGAAGAAGTAGTAGGGTAATGATGTTGCAAATAGCTACAAGTAAAATAATGACACCAATTAACATAAACAGGTCACGATCACTTTGGAACTGACCGATTAAATCTTTAGCAAAGTCATATTCGTAAAAAGGGGTGACGGCAAAATATTGATCAATACCACGATTTTTGAAATCTTGTTTTAAAAATTCGGTTACCTCAGAGGCTTTCATCGTATCATCAAACCACACCTGAAAGCCATTGGCAATAAGAGGGTCTATAACTAGATTTTCTTCCTTTGATGAAATGCTTGATACAACATCTCTAGAGGTAAGGATGTAACGTACACCTGTGCTAATTACCCCTGGATCATAAAAACCTGAAGTATAAACGCGCTTTCTTTGCTCAGAGACCATCAAAGGAGATGTTTTCCCAAAAGAGAAAAATCCACTATCGCCAATAAAGCACCCTTGTTCTCTAAAATGAATAGGAAGCAAAATACCCCCCTCATTTAATACAAGGCTATCTTCAACAAAGTAGGCCCAAGGTGGGGCGCTTTCAGGAGGTCTTGAAAACTGATTTTCAATTTCAAGATCAGAAATGGTGATCTCTTTCCAAGGGATTACTGTTTGAAAAATTTGATCTTGTAATGGGATCTTTGCAGAAATTAATACATCGGTTAGCTGTACTGCTTCCAGAAGGGATACATGATCTATTTCCCCACTAAATTTTACCTGATGAGTAAGAAGTAAAGGAGCGGTAATATCGACCCTTACAGCCTTTGTACTTCCATTTTCTGTAAATATAAGATGATCATCATACTTTCTAATCACCCCTTTGGCAAAATCACCCTCAGGCATCTTTGCATCTACAGAAGAGGGGATCATGAAATAGAAAATTTCACCGCGTGTCTTTCTTGCAAATGCAACAATAGGATCCTCAATTACCTCTTGTGGTAGAGAGAATCGCCCTTCCGTCTTATAAGACTTGATGTGGATATTGTTAAAAATAGGTAGTAGTCTTTCAGCTAAGGGCTTTTCAAAGCTTTCCATAGAGTCAGGAACATCTTCAGAGGAATTAATTCGACCTGTATTAGCTAAATAGATCAAATGATTGATGTCAGATGCCTCTGGTTTTGTAATCAAGGAGTGAAGAGGACCCTTGTCCATAGGAATGGAATTTACATAGGCAGCCTGCGTTAAAAAATTTAACGTAGGTAATAATGAATAAGGTTGATCTATAGGCTTTCTTGCTAACGTTAATCTTAACAAAGCGCCCGCTAATTGATAATCATGAGCCTTTATTTCCGTTAAAGATGGAGGGATGGATGCTAAAGATTTTTGAACCTCTTTGGCATAATCAATAACCTCACCTCTATCACCTTTTACAGGTTTAGGAATATATAACGGAAGCTCACTATCGATTGAGGCATCGTACGGATCGGTTAGTTTTGACGTTAACTTTTCATGAAACGTCTTTTTCTCATAACCGGATGCATAGGAATATTCATCTATAAGATGATAATACGATCGATAATATTCTTCCGTAGGAGTAATTCTAAGCGGTGCATTTAATGAGGTGAGTCTTCCTAGCCAATTTTTCTCTATACCTTCGGTAATCGATAGAAAAAGAATAAGAAGCCAGATAACGAGTGAAATAACGAAAACAGACATGAGTGCTATAAGAGCAAGCGACATTCGCTTTCTCTTAGGCAATAAATAGCGTCTTAATATCGATGTTTCAAACAATATTTTTACTTTTTCTCTTTAAACATTACATGCTTGCGTAGAGTTGGGTCATACTTCTTCAATTCTAATCTCGCAGTGGTATTCTTCGGATTTTTCATTGTTGTAGTCCTAAACTTGCTCTCAGTACTTTCTAAAGTGATAACTTGACGTGATTTCTTCTTTGCCATTCTCTTAATCCTTTATGATTTTTTGATTCAATTGTATAGGTAATCCACATTCTAAACAAGTATTTCTTTATCTCACATCAAAGGAATTTTATTCAAGAAAAACTTAATTAGTTAGAACAAAAAGAAAAAGAAGAAATTTTTGAAGAAGGGGAGGCGGTTAGTTCAGGGTCTGAGGCTCCATAAGACTTATATCTATGATAACCAAGGGCTGCAATCATCGCTGCATTATCAAGGGTTAGATTCCTTTTTGGAAAAAATACTTTAGCATCGGGTAAAAGCTCATTTTCAAATAATTCCCTCAAAGCATTACTGCAACTTACTCCACCACCAACTAGGATAGATTTAATTTGAAATTCTTTTAATGCATGATTTACAGCATTTATAAGCGATGTAAAAGCAGCTTTTTGAAATGAGGCCGCGATATTTGGGTATTCAGATTGAGGTATTATAGGGGTATCTCTTTTGTCCCCTTGACCGTAAACAGTATAAAGAATTCTTGTCTTAAGACCGCTGAATGAAAAGCTGTAAGGAGCCCCCTTGATACTTGGGGCTTTAAATGGATAGGAATTTGGATCACCCTTTAGAGCAAGTTTTTCAATTTCTGGCCCCCCTGGATAAGGAAGATTTAACATTCTTGCCACTTTATCAAAACATTCTCCAATAGCATCATCAAGTGTTGCACCCAAAACTCTTGAGTGATCTTTATCTTCCATATAAAGAAGGGCAGTGTGGCCTCCAGAGACAATAAGACCTAAGGCTGGAAAAGAGATTTGATCGCCAAAATCGATAAAATTTGCAAAAAGATGAGCCTCTACGTGATTGACCCCAATAACAGGAACATTTAAAGCAAAGCCCAGGGATTTTGCACAATTAACCCCCATTAAAAGAGCACCGATGAGACCGGGGGAGGAAGCTACTGCAATTAACTCAATTTCCCTCTTAGAAACCCCCGCTTCTTTTAAAGCACGATCAATAACTGGTAGAAGATGATCTAAATGACGTCTTGCTGCAAGTTCTGGAAAAACACCACCAAATTCTTTGTGAAGATCTATTTGAGACAAAACAATATTTGATAAAATATTTTTACCATCATAAATACTTGCCGCTGTCTCATCGCAGCTTGTTTCAATACCAAGAGTAATCATGGAGACGATTATAGGATATTTTAGGTGATATCTACAAGTTCAATATCAAAATTTAAGACTTTTCCTGCAAGCTGTGGGTTTGCATCAAGAGTAACCTTATCGCCTTGAATCTTTGTAATTTTAGCCATAGTTTGAAATTCATTGCCACCAATCATAAACTCTTGGCCAACAGTTAGTTCGATATCTTCTGGAAAGTATTTTTTTTCCACCTGCTGGATTAATTCTTGTGAAATTTCACCATAGGCCTCTTTAGGAGGGATTTTAATGCTCTTTTTCTGACCAATTTCCATATCGATACAAGCATTTTCAAATCCTGCAATCACCTCGCCATGTCCAAGCTTAAATTTCAAAGGTTCATTACGACCATGTGATGTATCAAATGTAGTTCCATCTTCAAGAGTTCCTGTATAATGAATATAAACTGTATCCCCTGATTTTGCTTTTCTAGACATGATAAATCCTCTGTTGTATATTTTTAAGTTAACGTATTTCTTTTATATTGAAAAGTTTTTTTTTAAGACAAAAATGATACAATACAGTCCATTTATTGAAAAGAAGAAGATGTCTATTCATTTCGTAAAATTTCATAACCTTCGATTAAACTATCATTATTTAGACAAATATGAAGGTTTCCATTTGGAAGAATTCTAGCTTTAGTATCAGATACTTCTTGAAAATCATCAAAAGCTTCCGAAGCTGATTCATCTTCAGTGGCAGCAGCTCGATCTCTCCCTAGGTATATTTCTACAAGGTGATCGTAGTTACCTCCCCATATTTTTTCTTTAAAGTGTCTGTGGTAAATTTGATTGTTTTCGTTATAGCGGCATAAAAAACTTCCAGGTATTTCCCTTGGTGGGTTTTCCCCCTCTGCCTTAAGTGTCAAAATGCATTCGAGAATAAAAGCAGATTCCTCCGGTTTACAAAATATTTTTCTAAGCTCAGGGCAGTTTAGAATTTTATCTAGACCGGTCCCAGAATGGTACAAAATTTGGTTTTTAAGATAATTTTCATCTTGCTTTGCAAAATCACCAAATATTTCATTATTCTCATAAATCTTAGTGGGGGTTAACGAAGGAGTATCCCAGCGTAGAACCCTTCTTTGAATAATATAGGTAGGTTTTTTATATTCGCAAGAAAATGCAAATTCAACAAGTTTTTCAATAGTTGAGAGGGACTCTACGCTTAGTTCTAAAGCTGTACCAGCAGAGCTATCAGCTTGATCAGAAGTTTCTGAAACAACTACTTCAGAAGAAGACTTCCCCTTACCGTCTCCTTCAAAGTTTACTGCATTTGGCATGGCACCACCAGCTTCTGCCGAAATTGCTAAAACAACTGCTTCAGAGGAAGACTTTCCCTTACCGCCGCCACCTTCTCCTTCAGATGATGTTTTCCCTACACTTTCATGGTCTTCAATTTTACCTATAGGTGCAAACGGGTCAAATTTTTCAATTCTCTTAATCCCTAAAGATTTTTGATATTTTCTGACAATAGGATCCATTTTTTTAATGTATTCTTTAATATCTAAGAGCTTTTCTAAGATGGAGGGGAGTTTTTCTTCACAGGAAATAACCGCTTCTTTTAGCGTGAGAAAATGCTCAATGAATTTTATAGATATTTCATTTTGAATATCTTCTTTATTACACAAAAAAGCATTATAGGCTTCCTTTAAACATTCTACCTTTATCTTTATAACGTACAAAAAATCATCTAATATAGTTACATTTGATTTTGGTAGGTTTTTAGATATTTCTTTTATTCTTGGTGTTATTTCAATTATTTCTTTCTGAAACTTAAAGCATTGAATCATGATGCCTTTTAATTTATCTGCTACTTCTTTGCAATTACCATTAAGTGAATAACGTTTATAGAGTCTTTCTACCATTTTTGGTATGCTATTTTCCAGATCCCCTAGTTGAGTATAAAGCGCAGCTGTATTTGTTAAAGTATGGAAATCGCTTTCGTTTATATGAACGCTCATTATATAGCTGGTTCCTTCCTTAGGAAAGTATTCCCTAGCTTCTGCATACATCTCTCTACCTTTATTAATAACAGTAGCTGCTTGTTTTGCAAGTTTATTAACGTAACTAATATCAATCATAATAAATCCAATCGTTATTTTTTAATGTAATTATAAACAATTCTAATATAAATGTTAATTAAAAACATAACTTCTTTATCAACAACAAGATATGCATCTATTCAATTTTTAGAGATATTTCGATCTCATACAAGGGGGTATTGTGTTAATATCTGGTTTAAGCAATGGTAGACAGCAGCTTCTTCTGAATCCAACTCATTTGCGTAAGGTCTGAAGTTTCTGAAATAACTGGTTCAGATAACTCTTTGCCACCACCACCAGCGCTTTCAGGTGAAGTAGTTTCCCCACTATCATACTCCGTTTCTTACACCTCTCTATCCTTCAAAAATTTTTCTTGGTCTCTGATTAGGGGCTCAGTTATTTGAATGTACTTTCTAATTTCTACGAGTTTATGTTTAAATGAGGCGTGATTTTCTTCTATAGCTCGAACTTTTTTTTAAGGGCAAGAAAATCATCAATAAGATATTTGATTAGATCATCTTCATAATTAGGATCATATTTGTAAGATGATAAAATATTATCTTCGATTGCTCTAAATAAGTCCTTTCTTTCCTGTATTTTTTTTAAGTATTCGTCGACAATATTTTGATTAGATTTTTAGAGATATTTCCCTCTCTTATAAGGGAGAATTTTCCATTCGTATACTTTAAAATGGTGGAGTGAATGTTTCCTTCGGGGGTGATTCCATCAATAAATCTAATTGATTCATCCTGAAATACTGCTTTTGCCTCATCTGATGATGATACAGGATTTTTTCCTGAAATATTTGCCGAAGTAGACATTAAGGGGCCAAATTCTCTTATAATAGCTTTGGTTTCGGCATGATTAGGGATTCTTACTCCGATAAAATCACTTTGTGTTAACAGGTGTAAAGGGAGAGAATCCTTTCTAGGGAGAATTAAAGTCATGCCTAGTGCAAGTAATGGTAGAAAGATTTCTAACTCTTGCGGGTTTATGTCTGAGAAAAGGAAGATTTGGTCGGTGTTTTCTAATAAAATTCCCAAAGGTTTAGATTCACAGCGACCTTTCAATTGATAAATTTTATCATAACAAAAGTTTGATTTAAAAGGGGCTGAAAGCCCAAATACGGTGTCAGTTGGGTGGATAAATAGGATATCGTTATTCATAATGTTAAAAACTTTACCATTTATCAGCGATTTTTTCAAGTGTGTTAAATGAGAGAGTTTTTTATTATGGTCGTAAAGGGGTTAAGCGATGATTGGTGTTATTTATGGAGGGGAGTCTTTAGAGCATGAAGTTTCGGTCATGAGTGCTGAGGATCTTTTTACCGCCTTAGATGTAAAAAAGTTTTATATTGATAAGTCTGGTACATGGTTTGTCGATGGCATAGAGACAGAAGATGTGGTGTCTCATTTAAAAACCTGCTCGGTGATTTTTCCTTTAGTACATGGCGGTTATGGAGAAGATGGTACGCTTCAAGGATTTTTGGAGATCAATGGGCTCGCTTATGTGGGCTGTGATGTGGCAGCATCCTCTATTTGCATGGATAAAGATGTGACAAAGCGAATTTTAGAATCTCATAAGGTAGCGACAACTCCTTATAAAACCTATTATTCGTTAGAGGAGGCGCTAAATGATGAGATAAAAACTCCTTGTATTGTGAAAGTCTCTTCTATGGGATCCACCTTTGGTGTGTATAAGGTAGAGGATGATCCTGCCCCTTCTTTAGAAAAAGCGTTTGCGCTTTCCCCAAAAGTTTTGGTCGAGGAGTTTATTGATGGACGAGAAGTTTGGTGTAGCGTTTTAGAAGATGAAGATGAATTGATTATTTCCCCGCCCTGTGAAATAGTTTCAGGTGGGGGATTTTTTACCTATGAGGAAAAATATACCAAAGAAAGTAAAACGATTTACCATCTGCCCGCCGAGAATGTAAATGCTGAAGAGATAAAAGAGATTGCAAAAAAGACATTTAAAGTATTGGGCTGCTCTGGATTTGCTCGTGTGGATTTTTTTATCACAAAAACAAATCAGATCCTAGTAAATGAGGTGAATACGATCCCTGGCTTTAGAAGGGAAAGTTTATTTCCAAAAGCTTTAAGAAGTTTGGGAATTTCGTATGAAAGCATTATTTCCATGTTGATACAAAAAGCGGTGGAAAATAAGAACAAAAAGGATTCTTATAAGATTATTTCATCTTTATCTAATTTATAAAAGTAAATGATTATTTCAAATAATAAAATCATTTTATCGAATAATATTGTTTATAAAAACAGGTGTATTTTATATACTCTTTCTCTTTAAGTTCCATAAAGGAGAAAACTCATGGATATAAGTTTTACGGTTAGTACAGGTGGTGGGGCAGGTAAGCTCGATGTACACAAAAGCTCTCAGGCGGATAAAGAAGAATGTTTTAATTATGGATATTCAAGTATGGCTCTTATTCTAAGAAAAGAAAGTTCAAAATTATTTAATTTTAATCTGAAAGACCTGGAAGGGTTTGCAGTGACTATTTTAACTAATTATGAACATCAAAATCCCGAAAAAGCCCCCATAGATGAAAAGGAAAAAAAAGAATTACTGTTAAGTATATACAATGGGGTGAAAAAAGCTGCAGAAGAAGTGGAAACTTTTGAGGTAAAAGCTAAATCTGAATACCAGGAATTTTATAACAAGGGTTTGAAACAGGGTGTAACCATCTGTAGAAGTAAGGATTTGGCCTTTCTTTTAAAAGTTGCAGAAAGTGGAGAATTTCCTAATCTTTTCACTCTAGAAATTGCATCGAAATTTTACCTGGAACACAAATTACCTAATGGGGTAAAGGATCAATCAGCTAATTTAGAAAAATATAATCATTTTGCAAAGGGTATCTTTGATACAATTAGCATATACCTTATTGAGTTTAAAAAAGGCGCTGATTTAGCGGTAAAATTTTGTACCCTCCGAACAAACTTTAATGATCTTCATTTGGTTTTTAATGATAGATCAAAGTTAGATGCACTTATTGATACCTCTATAATCACCCCAAATGCTTTACGAGCAAAATATACACATCTAATAGTAGAACCAAATGGAAGAAAAATTGAGGTATTTGAAACACAAAGATTTGAAAATTGTGTTAAAGGAATTAAACATGAGATAAATGCATATTTACTTGAATACGCAGAAGTTTTCAAAAAGCAAAATATGTCTGTAGACGCACTTGTAGAGCTTCTTGATGAAAAGCCTGTAGAATCAAAAGAATCTAAGAAAAAAAAGAAAAAAAAGGCTTCTAAAAAAATATCACCATCCACAAATCCTCAAGAATCGAAAGTGGAAGAAAAGCCTAAGCCAAAAGCAGTTGTTGTTAAAGCTGCTTCTAAGGATGAATTAACAAGGGTAAAAGAGCCAAAAGAAAGTGCTGATGAAAAAAGAAGAAGAATAGCAGAACAGCAAATTAAAAAATTTGAAGAAACTGTTGAGCAAATCATAAAAGCTGGAGTTTCCCATGATTCCTATAACCAATTAGATAAAATTGTAAACGAGCAAAAATCTAAAGTAGAGGGAATGCAGACATTTTATAATAAGCTAAGAGAAGAAACTGAAATGGCTAAATCTCGGAAGGCCTTAGAAGCTGCTCAGTATATATTAGAAAAATTTGAGCAAGCTTTCAGTAAGGTGGCAAGACCAAACCCAAGAAGAGTGGGAAGGTATGGTGGGAAAAAAAGTGGTAATACTGCTGCCGCAGTGGAAAACTTAAATACTGCGCAACCAGTTTTAAAGGAGCCTGTTCTTTTAGAGAAAAATTTACATACTGCGCAACAAGCTATGAGGGAACCTGTTCTTTTAAATGAATTTACTGTCCATATACGTACAGTAATGGGCTTGTTAAACTTAACAAACACTTTAAACCATCCAATCGATTTAAATGGAAAATACACCGACTTGCAGATGCAAACATTTAAAATTTGTGTCTTGTCTCTGATAAATCGCGGATATTTTTTTTATACTGTCTCCCAGGAAAATCTTCACTATGTGGCAAGTGAGTTATGCAAAGCTTTGCCAGATAATAAGTTTACTCCAAAAGAGTTATATAATGGGCTAATGTTTAACTCTTTAGAAGTTTTTTCCGTTTTAGCAGGTGCAGGATTTAAATTTTCAGGGTAAAATATTTTTTAATAAATTTATTTTAATGTATTTTTATAATCCATTGAGAATGATGAGGTTCTTGAAATTTTATACCTAAGTTGGAAGAAATTTAATAATGAATTATTGCCCGAGTCTGAAAGAAGATGATTTTCTAATGAAGAGAAAAATTTTGTTATTTATTTGCTTATCTCAATAATTTTTCTTGTTTAATTAGTTAATATTGAGATAGTTGCAATAGTTGGTTATAAATAATTCCACATATGTATTCTTCACCTTAAATGAAGGGTGATGATGGAAAATCCAGGGCCAATAGATCCACATAGAAAATCAGAACTTACTTCCCAGAATGCAAGTGATATAGTATCAGGTGGGGCAGGTAAGGATGATGAATCTGCTAGTGCTGTTGCAAAAGAGCAGCTAGCTAGAGCAAATCCAAAAGAGGCGGCAGAAGGTCCCCCACTTGCTGAAAGGAGGATAGCCCCAGTTGGTGAAATGATAACTCATGCGCCGGAACAAACTGATGTTGAATTTCTTAGATTAATAAAATCGAAAGTATTCGAAGAAGGGGACTTAAACCTAACTGATGATCAATTGATGAAATTTAGTGAAATAGACATGAAATATAATAAAAATCTTAATGACGTTCCTTTTGAAGAGAGAGAGATATACAATATCTTGGTGCACTTGTATAAAAATGTTAACTTTAATGAACTTATGATAGCGTCTGAAAAAAAAATCAATGATTTAAACAAGATTGAAGCTAATAGAACCTATGTCAGAAATCTACCAAAAGATCATAACCCCAATCGGTCAACTATTTTTCTTATAGCTCAAATGTATGAGGAGCAAACCTTAGAAAAATATTCTACATATAAAACCTCACAATTACTTAAAGATGAACTCACTACCTTTATAAACAGTACACTATATTTAGCATCAGTATTTCAAATGGCCTATTGTAATGAAAATTTATCTGATAATCTTTTTGAATTATCAAAATTTCAAGCACTTCCCTTAGCTCAAGATTTAAAATTTGCACTAAGAAAGCAGTTAGATACAATATTATCATTGTCCGTTAAATTACAAAGTCAATTTGATGAAGACTTAATTCTTTTGGAGAAAGCAAATTTTAACAACTGCACAATCGATGAGCTTCTAGAAATAGCTGCAATAAGTAGTAGATATAACTATAACAGTTACCCTGAGGGATCTTATTTAAAAATCAAGAAGTTAATTAATTTAAGAGCTAAAAATGCACCTGTTAATAACTTTCACTCAGATGCATTACAAAATTTGGTAACAGATGCAGATTCAAAAAAAGTCATTAAATTAGTTCAAGCTCTTAAAAGATCGCTAGATTATGAATATTTTGAATCAAATGATAGCTATGATCAATTCGAAATTGAAGCTGCCGAAAGATTATTTAAACCGACTGAGGGGGCTCAGGCAATCAGTCAAAAAAATTTTGCCGATGAAGAACTTGGCATTAAAAGTGGGGATGCAAACTATTGTTGTGGATCAATCTCTGTTGCAGCTCTTATTGATAGAATGGGTGAAAATAAGAAGACAATTGAAGACCTTCTCAAAGAGGGTGTGGTAAGACATCTAAAACTTCCCCCAAAGCAAATGTCTACTTTAAGTACTGTAGAAATGCTTGCAGCTGTTAATCCAGAGATTAGTAAAAAACCCTCTATCCAAGAAGATTGGGAATCAAAAAGAAATATAAGCATCGATAGATATGAGCAGTTTCTAGGTACTATTGCACCTGGTTCTTCAGGGCTATTATTAGCTGATACCGCATTTATTATGTATGCGAGCAATGAGGATGGATCTGTGGAAATCTTTGACTCACATGGCTCATCCGTTCCCTTAATTGTGGGATATACGCAACCTGCATACAGAGCCTTTTTTCAAAACGTGAATGATGCCGCTGCTTATTTATCTGTTCACAGAAATCTTGTACCAGATTGTGTCCTTAGTTTTTCTCCATTAGAGGTTAAAACTTGAGGTTTGTTGATCAACTCTTTTTTAATCTTAACTCTTCTTTTTGCTTTCTTTCGTTGAAATATAAATAGGTAAAACCACCTATTCCCAAACAAAGTGCTGCAGGGATTGTGCTTAACCCATAGACTAAAGCATTTGATGAATTTGTTCCCCCTAAAATGTTTACGATCTCTCCTATGATAATGTGAAAGATAAAACCAAAGAGCATAATGATCATATTAGCAACAGCTTGTGTTAAACCTGCAACATCTTTGTTCACAAATGTGGAAGCTTTTGAGATAGCCAAAATTTTATAAGAACAGCAAGTACCAAGTAGGATTAAACTTACAGAAAGAGCACTAAATGTTAACGTTGAAAAAAGTAAGAGGGAAAATAGGAAGATCATTGTGATACCTGATCCGATAATGGTAGTAAAATAATTACCTAATTTATCAGCAATTAGACTTAACACTGGTCCACCAAAACACATTCCCATATAAATCATCGATGGTAAAGTAGAAGATAGTGATCTATCATAACCGTAAACCTGTCTAAAAAATATAGCCCCCCAAACGTCTGCAAATCCTTCCAAAGTACCTATCATTAACCCTGCAAACAGGCAAGATAAAATGACTTTTTTATTGCTAAATACTTCTTTGATCTCAGAAAGTCTATTTCTATGTTTAGATAAATCAGTATTTGGGATCACATAATAGACAGTCATTGCTAATAACAATCCAATCCCCATAAGAAGCATGATAACTGTTTGATAACCTAAATTCTGTGAGATGTAATTTATGGGTCTTCCACCATAAATTGCACCAACTAATCCAATAGTAACAGAAAGACTTAGCATACGTGAAAAATGTGCCGTAGTAAATGTCATCCGAATGATCTTAAAAACCCCTAAAATTGCCGAAGATGCCCCCATCCCACTTAAAAATCTTCCAGCAATTGGGTAAATAGAGTGAGTAGAGTATATAAGGGGTAACAATCCTAGGGCAGTAACAAGCACGCATCCGGTAATAATTTTTCTAGGACCATATCGATCCAGCATAATCGCTACCGGCAAATGCATCAGCGAATACCCGATGTAATAAATTCCTGAAAACTTACCAAATATTGCTGTGTTCATGTCAAAAGAGGTCATGATGTCAGTGATCATGATTCCTGGCATCACCTTTAAAATGTATTGGTACGCATAAAATAGTGATACAACGAACCACGCTGCTAAAGTTGTAGTGCCAGTTTCTAATTTATCTGAATTCATACGTGTGCCCTAAAATTTAAAAATTTCTTATATATATTTATTTTTTATCTAAAATTTTGATCGATTAAATAGAATATCAGTAACGATATTTTATGTAGTAAAACTATCCACTTTTTGTGGAATTAGGGGATCTTTTCAGAACGACTTTTTCTTATTAACTCTTAACCCCCTTAATTTTAAGAGGTTATGATATGGATCGATAGAAATTCCCCGATGTATATTAGTAAAGGTGATAAATCATTTTAAATGAAAGCTTTGTATTACAAAAAATAAACATTTCCATTAATTATAAAATAATTATTACTAAAAATAAATGGTATTAATAAATTTATAATGAGTGGAATACAAGGACCAAGATCCAACGAATCAACCTTAAGAGGGGATTTAACGCAACCTACTGGTGATCATAAAGTTACACCTATAGACACCTCAACACTTACAAGTTCTCGTAGACCTTCTATTTTTAGTGCAATTGCTGCCAAAGTTTCTGCTATTGTAAATCCTTTATTTGGCGCGTTAAGTGATCCACACCCTACTAAGTTAGAAGAAGAATTAAACAAACAAACAAAGGAATATAAAACCTTATCCCCTAATGATTTAAAGATGTTGTTGGAAGATAAAGATCCAATAGAATTTATTCAAGAACTACAAAAACTTCAAACATTGCCACCAAAAGTAAGCACTTTATCTAGAAGGATCTTTGAAGATTTTGAAGCAGAAGCTGCTATTAAATTCATTAAAAGATTAGAGGAAGACTTAATTAATGAAAGGGGGTTGTATAATACCTTATCTCGTCATGATTTTGAAATCCTATTTAAAGATAAAGATCCAATAGAAGTGATTGAACTACTTCAAAACCTTAAACCATTACTACCAAAAGCAAGCTCTCCATGTAAAAATATCTTTAAAGAGTTTGAAATGAAAGCAGCTGCTAAATTCATTGAAAAGTTACAAGAAGACTTGATTAATCAAAAAGGGTTGTATAACACTTTATCTCGTTATGATTTAGAAATCTTATTTAAAGATAAAAATCCAATAAAAGTTATTCAATTACTTCAAAAATTTCAAACCTTGTTGCACGAAGTCAGCTCTCCATGTAAAGAGATCTTTAAAGAGTTTGAAATGAAAGCAGCTGCTAAATTCATTGAAAAGTTACAAGAAGACTTGATTAATCAAAAAGGGTTGTATAACACTCTATCCCCTAATGATTTAGCAATCTTTTTTAAAAATAAAAATCCAATAAAAGTTATTCGACTACTTCAAAAATTTCAAACGTTGCTACCAGACAAAAACTCTAGGTGTAGTTATATCTTTAGAAACTTTGAAGTAGAAGCTTCCGCTAAATTATTTTCTAATTTAGTTGAAGCAAAAAATTCGATTAGCCAAAAGAATTTTGCAGATGAGGAATTCGGTATTAAAAGTGGAGGAGCTAATTATTGTTGCGGATCTATGTCTACCGCAGCGCTTGTTGCAAAAATGGCTAAACAAGACAAGACGATCGAAGAGATTCTGAAAGAGGGTGTGATAAGGCATCTAAAACTTCCCCCAGAGCAAATGTTTAATTGCACTAGTTTGAAAATGTTTGCCAAATTTAATAAAGATATACTAATAGGGAAGAATTTGAGTGAAAAAAATAGTTTAAAAAATTCTATAAGCATTGATAGATATGAGAAATTTCTAAGCGATATAGGGCCGGGTTCTTCAGGACAATTAACAGCTGTTCGAGCAGCTATTATGTATGTAAGCAATGAGGATGGATCTGTGGAAATCTTTGACTCTCACGGATCTTCTATTTCCTTAATTGTTGGACATACGCAACCTGCATACCGAGCTTTCTTTAAAAGTGCGACAGATGCTGCTGCCTATTTATCGGTTCACAGATATCTTCCGAAAGGTTGTCCGCTCTTTTTTTATCCAATGAAAGTTAAACAATGAGTTTTTTTGATTTGGTTTAATTCCTTTTCTTGTGCGCCCTAAGTTTGAAAGAAGGTTGTTATTTTACAAGATTTGAAAAAACATTAAGTTTTTCCTCACTTCCCTCTATTTTTTTCATTTTTATGTTTTTACCACATAAATCAAAATCACGTAGTCTAACAAATTTTACACGTTGATCGGCATAAGTGCGGTATAAATACTCTAAGGTTTCAGAGTTTTTTACAGAGGTCATTAATGTATAGTTGCATTCAACCCCAAGAGCATCTTTTTCACGTACAGATCCTTTGGGGATATCAAATTGATTTAAGATATGAAAGGTTAAATCTACTGCCGCATTTGAAGTTGGGGTAGCTACTGCATTTTGAGAAAAAAAGGTTGCTCTAACAAATCTTGAAGGAGGAGTAAAATCCCCAGGAAGGCCAATCATCCCGCTGCCAGCACCTAATGGACGAAGTTTTATATCACCAAGCGGGTTTACTTCAGATCCATAAGAGGAAAGAGTTACGTAATTATTTAAATTCGTCATATGCCAGTCAAAGGTAGGTGAATTAGTCATCACCCCAATTGGGTTATCATACACCTTTAAGCCCTCTGGTAATGGTTCAATTACAATACTTTTTCCTTTATTGTCGTAAACGATGAAATGAAGGGGGATTTGTCTATTGCCCCAATTTTTTAATACCTCACCTGTTAGAACAATTGAATCAGTGATGATAACAGATTTCAACGCCTCTTTTACCTCTTCAAGGGTTCCAAACTGAGTAAGAATCCAATTGCAAAAATCAATAGGGGATAAAGCTTTTGAACGATTATCGTTTGTTAATTTAGAGTAAGAGGCATATCCGGTAAAATAAAACACACCGGCTGATAACCCCTTTTCATTAATCCCATCAATCAATGCAGGATAATCAAAACAACAAATGCCAACAGCTGCGTATTTAGAAGTGTAATTCAGACCCCTTCCTAGCGGAGTTTTTACCTCAAAAGAGATGTTTCTAGGAATAAAGGTAAGGCTTATATCAAGGGGAATGCCAAACTCTAATGTCCTTCCGTTTACAGAGGAAAGATCTTTAGCATTAATTACAATGCCTGTACAACAAAATAAGTTGAAAGGAATGATAAATAGAATAGAAAAAATAAATCTCATAGTGGTTTCTTTTAGGTTGGTGTTTCTATTTGCTAGATAACATAGGGCAAAAAGGATGTAAATAAAGATTTTTATTTACAAACTCACCCTATGCAAGCAAAGCATGCTAAGAGAGCAAAAAGATCATCGAGAAAAGAAAAATGATAGTTATGAAAGTTATGATGGAAAATTTAACACAAAGAAACAAAGTGCGCAAAGGCACAAAGAATACAGAGAAGGGGATAGAAATTCTTAGGAATTTTAAGCAATTAGCAGTGATATATCTAAAAAACGCTTACATATTTAATAATTTAGCTGATTATTAATATCTAATAAAATATAATCAATCATATGTTAATAAAATTATTATTATTTTTTGTTTTTGGAATATCTTCTATAATAAATCAATCTAAAAAAGATGATTTTAATAATGATCTCCTTTTTATACAAAAAACACTTTTTGAAAATCATCCAGGGGTGGTTAATACCCTAGATCCTCATTTTTTAGAGGGGTTGAATGCAAATTGCAAGGTAGCTGAAGAAAAGCTCTCACGCGCTCGCTCTGAAAGTGAAAAAGCTTTAATTTTAAAAGAGTTGGGTGAAAGCTTTCATGATTCGCACCTTTGGATTCACTACGACGCTTATAAATTAAAAACTTTACAGGCTAAGAAAAAGACTTTATTTGAGATTGATGAATTAAAACAAGGAGTTTACTGGATTACTATTCCTAGTTTTCAGCCTTCTGATGAGGGAATTAAACAAATAAATGAAGTGATTCAAATACTTCCCGATCTTTGCGAGCAAACCCTTGTTCTTGATTTACGAGGTAATGGTGGTGGTAACTCAGCGTGGGGAGAGAGTTTCTTAGAAGCCATATTTGGAAAAGAGTATGTTCATCAGCAATTAAAAAAAATACGTAGTGATCTTTATATTGAATGGCGAATCAGTGAGGGTAATTTAAATCATGTGAAAGAATTTATCCCAAGCTTTACAAGGCAATTCGGGGAAAATCATCCAATAGTGTCATATTTTGAAAATATTTTTCAGGGAATGGAGGCTGGATTATTCCTTAAAGAGCAGTACTATTTAGAGCCATCAGATGTTGATTATACTGCACTTGAGCAATATGCAAATTGTTTTAAAGGTCAGATATATGTGATTATTGATAAAGGTTGTGGTAGTGCTTGCTTAGATTTTCTTGACGGGCTTAAAGCTATGAATAGCTCTGTAGTTTTTATTGGTGAAACAACAAATTCAGATAGCGTCTATATGGAATTAAGAGTTGTTTCTCTTCCAAGCGGTAAGGGTACTTTAGGGTTTCCGATAAAAGTATATAGAAACCGCGTTCGGGGTCATAATGTTCCCCATCAGCCAGATATACAATATGATGGTGATTTAAAAGACACTTTAAAACTACAAAAATTTCTCCTGCAAACTTTAATATGATTAAGAGTTAATAATAGATACTTTTGTTAATCGAAAAATACTAAATTAGTAGATTTGTTTTTACTTTTAGAAAAGCGGTAAATCGCTTATACTATTTGACTTTTATAAAATAGCTAAGGAATAAATAGATGGAATCGATAGCAGCAGCAGTTAGTATTGGGAATCATGGAGCTCAGGTAGAAGGTGGTGGGGGTGCATCTAAGGTACCAGAAAATGCTGAATTTATTACAAAAGCTGCGTTGCAAGCATTAAAAGATGCTAAGGGAAATGATCCATACTATGAATTTGGCATAGGATCTGGTATCAGACATTGCAATTTTATTATTTCAAACGGTGTTTTACCAACAGATGAGATGAACTTAAATCCGTTTATTAATTCAGTTGCCGAAATAAATAGGTTAACAGAGGGCGCCTTTGAGATGTTTAAAGAGGGTGTACTTGATGCAAAAAAACTTGTATGCGAAAAAATTAGGGATCGAAGAAATGCTCGCCCAAGCGCACCAATTGATATCAAGAAAAAACCTTTAGAGTCTAAATTATTACCAGTAAGGTTAAAAATTGCAGATGCTGCAAGTAAGGTTGTGGGAGATACCTTATTTAAATATAAAGATACCGAATCAGAAGATCGGAATTACGACTTAGGGTTTAAAGCTGCGTGGACATTTTTTAACACATTCAATCCTTTGTTGCTTACCTATCTAGAATTATTAGAAACCGATTCTATCACTAAAACATTTGCTGAAACATACAAGCTTTGTGATCAAGGGATAGAAAAATTTAAAGAAGGATTTCTCTTTATCAAAACACTTATGATAGAGGCATTAAAAAAAGAAGGTCTTCTGATTTTAGAGGAAAAAAGGCAAGAGTTTGTTACAGTCAGTGAAGGTCTTGCTCAAATCTTCTACGACGATCCTTATAATCGTGATATTATAACCAAACTTTATCTAGGTAAATTAAGTTTAATCGAGGTCTTTTACAATTTTATTGGGAAATATAAGTTATATTCTAAATACGCAAATGATGTTCCTGAGCTTACTGATTATCGTGAAATAAAGGATAAATCAGTAGATCTTGCGGTTTATGGAGAGTGTTTTTCTATATCCATGAATAATCTTTTAAAGAAAAACGAAACAGGGATCAAATCATCTTTGATGGATCCTGAAGAGCTTGCTCGATCAATTAATGGTAACCCTTCAGCAGAAAAGTCGGTAAAAGCTCCAAAAAGTGGTGGAAAAAAGCCAAGAGTGAAAAAACCTATAGCTAATGAAGTAGTTCGGGATCAAATAGTTCCTGAAAAAAAGAAAAAGGAAGCGCCTCCAAAAGTAATACATGTCTTAGAAGCTCCGAAATTGCCTAAAAAGAAAAATTCTGATGAGAAAAGAGAAGAATTTGCTCGTAAACAAAAGAGTGATTTTGAAAATAATGTAAAGGCGGGTTTTTCTAAGGTTTCATATGCTGAGTTACAAAGGGTTGTTGACAAGCAAGAAGCAAAAGTAAAAAAAATGCAGGTTTTTCTAGAGGGAGTGAGTGATTCAGTAAAGATTGATGAATTAAAAAAACAGTTAGTCTGTGCCGAAGATATTTTACAACACCATAGGGAAGAATTTGCAAAAGTGACTCCTCCGAACCCTAGAAGAACAGGTAGATATCAAAAACCTAATACCCCTAAAATTGAGGCCGCTGCAGCTGAAGTACCGGATATTAAAACTAAAGAATTCTCTGTGCATATTCGTTCAGTGATCGCAACAAGTCTACATCTTACAGATAAAAATTGGAATCCAATTAATTTAGAGGGAAGCTATACTGATTCTCAAATGCAAACATTTAAAATTTGTGTTTTATATATGATCAACTTTGGATTGTTTAATCACAGAGTAAATCAGTATACACTACAGTATGCAGCTACAGAGTTGTCTAAGGCATTACCTTCTAACCAATATACTCGGCAAGATCTGAACCATAAATTATGGAGTGGTGAACTTGACGTCTTTAGTGTTTTTGAGGGTGCCGGATTTATATTTTCAACTTAAAACATATTTAACTAATAATCAATAAATTACGGAGAAATAAAGATGAATGTAGGTACAAAGACCACAGATTGGATTGAAGCAGCGGTAATTGATGCACAGAATAAAGCAGATCAATCAAAAGTGAATGAAAAGTTAAATCGTGTAACGAGGGTTGCAGGGGCTGCACTTAATTATTCTAGAAAGGATAAACATTTTTATCAATTAGGTCACAATACTGCTATAGCCTATTTAAATGGTTTAGAAAAGCCCGAGGTGAAATCATTTATTACAAAACCTGATGTTGGTCCTATTGTTAAAAAATTAGCGGAATTAAGAGGTTTTACAGGAAAAAAATTCCACATGTTCAAGCAAGGATTTTTTGATTTAATCATACATCTAAAAGAAGATTTAGTGAAAGAAGATCTCCTGCATTCAACTGATTTAAGTCTATCTAGTGGGATAGTTTCAGATGATTCTCCCTCTTCTCTTGAAGAGTATGTTATTGCCGAAGGAGTAAAAATTGCTCAAAGGTATTATGAAGATACTTCAAATTTGAGCTCTTTAGTAGCTTTGTCTCGAAATGAATTTGATTTAAACGTTGTATTTCATGATTATATGAAAACATCCAAGCTATATTTGCAATATGTAGATCCTCTACCAGGAGACCCAACAAATGCCGTTGGAATATTAAATATTCCAAATTATGAAGCGTGTATGAAAGGTTTTAAAAGAGAAATGTCTGCCTTTTTTAACAGAGAAAAGGGTAGGTTTGAGGCCTTAGGTAAAGACCCTGCCGAGCTTGCAAACGATATTAATGCTGAAAAAATGCAAGTAGAAGAAATAAGTGGTATCACTAAAGAAGCGCTTGAGACGTTGAAAGATAGTCCAGGTAATAGCCACTATAAAATGGGAATTGCAAGTGCTATGAAATATTTTGAGAACCTTGCCCCTGCAATGTTTAAAGTGATTGAAACATACAATTTTTCTAGGGTTATTGAAAAAAAAGGTAAAGAGACAGGTCTTAGAGGTAAAAGGTTACAGGAGTTTAAAAAAGGCTTTAATGATACAGCAGAGGGTTTAAGAAATCAGCTCAAAAAAGATGGGTGCTTTTACTCAACCCCGCTTGAGGCATTTCAATCACAAAATCCAGAAGAGATTATTAAAGGAGGGGTAGAAATTGCACAAGAATTTTTACAAAGTTCTTCTCATCGAAGTTTATTAGCCGAAGCCTATTGCGATAAAACCAAGCTAAGAAAAATTTTTGATGATTATGTATTTAACAAAGATTTGCGCTTAATATGCAGCTCACCTGAGGCTTCAGAGATAGATAAAGAAAATATGGCAATAGGTAACTCCTTGATGTTAGGGTTATTCTATAACGGCTTTTTACAAGAGATAAGTGCATATTTTGAAAAGAACAAACTAGCTTTTGATGCGCTAAATGAGGATGAAGCGGTACTTGCCGCTAAAATAAACGGTGAGCCTGAAAAAGTAGAGGCAAAAAAGAAGAAAAAAAAGAAAAATACAAAGAAAAGCCCCGCAATAGCTCATTTAGTTGAAAACTCAGAAGGACCATTTGTTCCTGTAGAGCCGAAGAAATCGGAAGAACCAAAAGTTATTCAACTACCTCGAAAAAAGACACCAGATGAAAAAAGAGCTAAATATGCTCTTTTACAGAAAAATAACTTTTCAGCATTAGTGTTAATGACAATTAGAAATAATAATCCTAAGGATGAATCTGAATCTTTCATCAAAATGATTAAAGCTCAGGAAGAAAAAGTGAGAAAAACCCAGAGTTATTATGACAGTTTAACAGAGGATGAAAAAAAGTCAGATGTAAAAAAAGTGTTAGATTCTGCAATAGATGTTTTAACACATTTTGAAAATGAATATAAAAAAGTAATCCCTATGATTATAGAGAAGAAGGAAAGTCTTACTTCCTTAAGTCCATCTGTAGAATTAAGCGCCCCTGCAGCTGCAAATGTGCACGGTAATTATTTGGTACCACAAGAGTCATTTGTAAGGGTTTCTCGCTATCATGAAACTGGAAAATTTTCTGTGGAAATTCATAATTTGGTTAGGGCAATTTTAAGGTTAGAAAATAAAGATGGAATACTCATTGAATTATCAGGAAGTTTTACAGATTTACAAATGCAAACCTTAAAAATTTGTCTTATTTATATGATTCAAAATGGGGTTTTTAATGATAGACCAGGCATTCTTTCTTTTCATCCAATCATTGCAGATTTAAATAGAGCATTTCCAGATAATAGGCATACCCATGATGTAAATAATCAACTTATTCTCAATCAAAGGAACCACATGGAAGAAAATCACTTAGAATTAAATCCATATGACAATGCCATAAGTGTTTTAGAATGTGCAGGGTTTAAGTTTTCTGTATGATTCTAGGGGGTTTTTATGACACAAAGTAACAGTCAAAAATTTTCTGCTTTCAAGGAATTAGATTTGCCACTAGGTCAGTATGTGATTAGTGGTAGCGGCCCTATGGGAATTCGAAATATCAAGGCAATAGGGGATATTGATATTATCGTTACTCGAGAGTTATGGGAAATCCTTTCTAAAAAATATGAAGTGGGTGAGGAAAGCGGGATAAGGAAAATTGTCTTTCCTGGAGCGATTATTGAGGCTTTTTCTGAAGATACCTGGTTTTCTAACCTAAAAGATCCTAAGAGCCCAAATATTTCAGAAAGTATTAAAAATGCGGAAATAATCGATGGACTGGCCTTTGATACGTTAGAAAATGTACTTTACTATAAACGTAAAGGTGGACGTGAAAAGGACTTAAAAGACATAGATCTCATTGAAAAGTGGATCAGGATGCAAAATACCAAGGTAAGGTTTTAACTATATGATTTCTAAATAGTTAAAAAAGCACCATCTCAAGCCAATGTGTACTTAAGCCAACTGTTTTATTAAGTTGAAATAACTATGGCTTTATCTAACATATTAATAATCAATAAAATAATTTTAGTATTAAAAACTAGACAGGATATGAGAAATATGTCTAATAAAATCATATTAGTAATAGAGAGATTTTATGCAGTTCCCAGAGTATCCACAATTAACGGAATATGAGTTAAAATTTGTAAAAGTATTGCCCGAACATAGCTTGACTCGTAAGGCGATAGAGAATTATAATAAAATATTTATAGAATATAGTCACCTTAAAACTCAAATATTAAAAAAATCAAAGCCTGGTTTGGTAAAAAGAATAAAGAATGTTATGCAAGAAATGCAACCATTACTAAAGATAATAAGTTTGTATAGAAATAAGATTCTCACTGGATTGGGTGAAAGCCAGTCAGAAAGTATTAATATTATTGAAGAACAATTGAGACTTTCAAAAAAAATCATAGTGGATAAAGCCCATAAATATTTCGAAACATATCTTCAAGCAGCTACTGAAATAGAAAAAATTGGATGTATATTAATGTTAGAATATATACAGAAGAATGCTAAAAAGAAGTTGAAAGATATTAAGTCGTGTGATTTAAGTTCGACAATAACAACTGAGATCGAAGAGATAGAAAAAACTTTATCAGATATTATAGAAATAGCAGCTAAGGACCCAAACTATTTAAATAGAAATAAATATACGGATGACGAAGTGGAAGTTATTTTAAAATATATTCATTTCCCTTCACCAGAATATCGTTTAGAGATGGAAAAGATAAAATTGCGAGGATGGGACTCTACTAGTGAAATTTCCCCAGATGAGATGAAACCTACCTCAGCTGCAGCTGCCGCAGCTAAGGGAAAGAGTGCTCGAAAAAAAGGTAAGAAGCAATCACTTAAGGCTACAGGAGGGGGTGGTGCTACTTTGAAAAAATCTGAAGATGTTGAACAGGGCGTTGGAAATAAAGTAAATACTACAAAACCTTCTGCAGATAGTGCTGTCTTGATTGAAAGAAAAATGCAAGAAGCTGTGCAAAATGCTATAGAAGTACTTAAGGGTAACAAGGAAAAAGATCCAAGAGTAGGTGGAGGAGGCGGTGAAGGAGGCGGTGGTGCAGCTATTTCCTCTCAATCTCATAAAGCTAGAAAGGGCGGCGGCGCTAAAGAAGATGATTTAGAAAGGGGACCTATAACACAAGAAAGAGTTGACCACTTATTTAGTAAGAGAAAATCATTTAATATAAAAGAGTTACGTAGGGTATCTCGCTGGGATAATCCAAACATAAATCCCGATAAAATAAGAGCGTTTGATGAAAGCTATCAGGCATTGACGGATGAGCAAACTATTGCTCAACAAATTAAGCATTTTGGCCCTTGTCTATATAAAATCCTAAGCGATGCAGAGTTTCGAAGCAAATTTGTCTTTGAAGATGAAGATGGGAATTTAATGATGAATTGTACCATGACCTTGAAAGACGGTCCAGTGATGGAAGGAAAACTTTTATTTGGTTTGAATCATACAGGTGATGCAGTTATGCATAGAGCTTTTATAAGACGAAATAGAAATGAAAGAATAGAAGATTTTTTAAGAAGAGAAAATCAAGAAGTGGCAGTAGCTGATGGAGCCGCTGAAGAGGATTCAGGGGAAGATTTCACCTTTGTTGGACCCACTGCGATTACAGTTGAACTTCGGGGTAGAGATTTAGTTGTAACATACCCTAATCATCGATTGGTAAGTGAGTTAAAAATTCGGAATTTATCATAAGAAAGTTCAGTTAATACGATCCTTATAACTTTTTTAGAAGATACCTGGTCTTTTTGACCTAAAAGATCCTAAGAGCCCAAATATTTCTGAAAGTATTAAAAATGCGGAAATAATCGATGGACTAGCTTTTGATAGACTGGAAAATGTACTTTTCTATAGACGTAATACTGCACGTAAAAAGGGCTTAAAAGACATAGATCTCATTGAAAAGTGGATCAGGATGCAAAAACTGCAAGATTAAGTTGCAAAAATCACACTTGTGTATTAGCGTAATAAACGCTTATGGAAAATAAAGAAGAAATAGTGAATCAAATTTCCTACGCTGATTTTCTAAATGTTGATATTCGTGTAGGAACAATTATTCGTGCAGAAGATTTTGAAAAAGCTCATAAACCAGCCTACAAACTAGAGATTGATTTTGGGAGTTTAGGGATGAAGCGCTCTTCTGCTCAAATCACTCATCATTATTCTAAAGAAGAGCTTATTGGTAAACAGGTGATTGCAGTAGTAAATTTTCCACCAAAACAAATTGGAAAATTTTTGTCACAAGTTCTTGTTCTTGGTCTTCCTGATAATGATGGAAATGTGGTATTACTTGAACCTACTTTAAAGGTGCCGAACAACAAAAAAGTCTATTAGACACTTCAAATTTATGGATAGATGACCTCTGTTACTGCAGATAATGGAATGGATCCATCGTATAAATGGTAATATTTAGACTCGCTACCAGGGTTACTTTCATATTTTAACGTGCCGTTAAATTTTGACGGATCTAAGTGTAGAAGTACATATTCTTTTCCATTCCAGAATTTGTGGATAACCTTAAGCACTTGTCCTTCTGTTGCCATATGAATATATCCGTCTTTTATATCCATAGTTTCGAGAAATAAAATTCCCGATTCTTGGCTTTTTTTCCAGGCCTCGGCTGATATCACTTTGATAAGTAATTGTGGAACTTCCATGTTGGGTGTTCCTAAAAATAAAGATGCCATAATGAGAAAAATCATAAAGAAAATCTAGCATACAGTCAATAGATTTAATAGGTAAAAGTTTATCTATGTAACCATAAGGATTATTTTCCCTACCGATTTACGACTTTTTAATAAAGTGTGTGCATCTTCTGCCTGCTCTAATGGAAAAACGCGGTCTATGTGAACTTTAATCTTCTTATATTTAATATCTTCCATCAGCACTTTTGCACGAGTAATTAACTCTTCGTGAGAGGTAAGGTAATTCATCAAGTTACCACCTGTAACTGTGATTGACTTTTCTTGTAACAAATTAGGGGAAAAAGGTTCAATTTGGCCGCTTGCAAAGCCAAATACCGCGATATGACCTTTTATTCTGCAAGCCTCTAGATTTTTATTAAAAGTCTTTTTCCCCACACCATCAATGATGTAGTCGGCCCCTTTTCCATTAGTCAGTCTTTTTACCTCTATTGCAAAATCTTGATTCGTATAGATGATAATATCATCGGCGCCGAAAGATTTTGCAATTTCTCCCTTTTCAGGAGAGGATACGGTGCCTATTACTCTTGCCCCCACTTGTTTTAGCATTTGGATAAGAAATAGACCAACCCCTCCAGCGGCAGCATGGACCAGCACATTGTCGCCAGATTTCACCTTATGGCAATCATAAACTAAATACTGGGCGGTTAATCCCGCAAGCGAAAAAGCAGCCCCTTCTTCAAAGCTCATCTCCTGGATCAATGGGATAATTCGCGAAACTGGAACAACTGCATATTCTGCATACGACCCAATACTTGAGGGAAAACTAACAAAATCCCCCACTTTTACTTCAGTAACATTGAGACCTACTGCCTCAATGATTCCGCTTCCTTCAACGCCAGGAATAAAAGGTGGGGGAAGAGAGCATAGTGGATCACCTTCTCTCATGTAAATATCGATATAATTCACTCCAATAGCCTTAAGCTTAACAAGCACTTCTCCTTCATTTGGTGTAGGTATTAATCGCTGCTCAATTTCTAAGCAATCAGCATTTCCATATCTATTGATTACGATGGCTTTCATCTATGGTCTCCTTTTTCGATAGGGTAGCAAGAGCTCCGGCGAGCAATCCTCCATCAATAGTAAGTTCTATCCCTGTAATATATTTAGCTTCATCAGAGGCAAGAAAGGCGACAGCGTTTGCAACATCATCAGGCATTCCCATTTTCTGCATAGGGATATCTTTTGTAATAGCGTCCATATTACTTTTTCGGTCCGGCCCATTTCCCAGCATCGGTTCCCACATAGGGGTTAAAATGGCTGCAGGATGAATTGAATTACACCGAATCGGATACCTTTGGCAAGCGCAATAAAGGGCTACACTTTTTGTATGATTTCTAACAGCTGCTTTACTTGATGCATAGGCAGCTGCCCCTGGAATACCAACCAATCCTGAGCGTGAGGAGATATTAATAATAGAGGAACCTGGATTGTTCTTCATGGCCAAAATTGCATGTTTGCAACCTAAAAATACTCCATCTAAATTAGTAGCATGAACCGCTCTCCAGCTTTCAAGAGAGCTAGTTTCAGGATCCTGAGGTCCAAAACCTTCCAAAAATCCTGTGATCCCTGCATTATTTACTAAAATATCTAATTTTGAGAATTTTTGAAGAATCAGTTTCATCGCATGAGCCCAATCCTCTTCACACCTTACATCTAAGTGCAAGTAAATAGCAGATGGACCAATTTTCTTTGCTACCTTTTGCCCCTTTTCATCTTCAATATCAGAAACTATTACAGTAGCCCCTTCTCTTGCCAAAACTATAGCTGTCTCTTCCCCAATTCCCCTAGCTGCGCCAGTAATTAAAGCCATTTTCCCTTCTAATTTATTTTTTGACATACTAGTGCCTCCTTTTCTTTTAGGTACTTATCGGTGAGGGTTTTTAATTCCCTTTTCATAAATGTGCAATAATCACCCATCTCTTTTAAACTCTTGCAACTTTCTAAGCTCTGTTTTGGGATTTCCTCTACTATAGAATGTAAATTTTTTATTACCTGCATTTTCTGAAGGAAATGTGTTGCCCAAACATTTTCCTTCAATTGGTAAAAATCAGCACGTTGATCTGATATTAAAACTTTTTTTATATAACCCATGTTAACAAGCCTTCGTAATTCAACACTTGCAGTGCTTTTGCTAATTTGCAGCTTAGTTACGAGCTGGCCCATAGAAATGGGTTCTTTTATCGTCATAAAAAGTCCAAACATACGCCCATAGGTTTTGTTTAGGCCAATCTCATCAAAATAAATTCCAAATTTTTCTATAACCTTTTCAAATAACAATTTACCCTCAATGTTTTGTTTGTTCGGACCTTACCGAATATTATATAGGTTGAGTCATTTATTTGTCCATTTAAGAAATTCGGTGAGAAAAAAAAGGGGGGGGGTCCCCCCCTTTTTTTTTCTTTCAGCCTTTTAGCAGATAACGGTGTTTGTGTTGATAGCCTTTCTAAAAGATTTTCCTAGAAAGAGTGTGATTAGTAACCAAACTCCAAGAAGAGGGAAGCAGATAGCGCCACTTAGGGCTAAGTAGTGGGATTTACCAGCAAGGGTTCCAAAGGCAGTTTGAAGGGGGGAAAGGGACATGTTAAAGACAGATCCTGCTTGTTTTGATGTTCTAGATCCAAAGGTTTCTACCCAAGCTTGTGCTTTAAATTTCACATCTTTGGTGGTTGGGATATAGAGCTGCTTTAAGGCAGGGCCGTTTAGTGCATAATTGATAGCTTTTGATCCAACCATTAGAGCAAAAAGGAAACTCAGGGAGTTTAGGCTTAAAAATCCAAATAGAGCCACTCCAACAATGATCGGCATTGCAGCAAGTGCCACCCCTACCCCAAGGTATCTTGTGATATTGCTTATCCCAAGAAGTAGACAGCAAAGAGATACGATATTTACAGATGATGCGTAGATGCTTAAGTAATTACTTAGCACAACACCAGAGTAGACAGAGCTTGCTGCAAGTTTAAAGTTAAAGTCAAAGATGGTAACCACTACTTCAAAGACAAAGTTTACTGCAAAGATGCCCAGTAGGTAACGGTTTTTTAATAAAAGTTTTAGCCCTTCTAAAAATCCAGCCTCATGCTTGCTATCTTTGACAGCTTCAGTTTTCCCTTGAAAGGTGGTAAGTAGTGCCTTTGGCGTTGATTTTAAAAAGTAGCCAAAAAGTGGGATGATAAGAAACGTTAAAACACCTAAAATGAGGAGAGATAAAGTGTCAGATGTTAACCCAAGACGATGTGGGAGTCCGCCAATGGTATAAGGTAGCACGACTCCTCCCATTTGACCTAAGGTAACGACAAGTGGAAATCCCCGTTTTGCAGATTCAGGGACTGTTGTATCCGTTGCAAATGCCCAAAAAAGAGCAATCACCAAAGATCCAAAACTTTCTACAAAAAGATAAAACAAGTATCCAAACACTTTTGTACTAATTAAGAAAATAGCAGATCTACCCGCTATTTCAGAGGATGAGCCCCAGAATTTGTAAAGAAAGATGCTAAAAATAAAAATAGTGATGGAGTAGGCAAGTGGTAAAATCACAAGCATTTTTTCTTTAGAATTTTTTTCTAAAAGTTTTGTGTAAAAAATTACCAAAGGCAGTAGCCCAAGAACAGAGATAGTTTTAGCAAAAGGTATTTGTAAACCTCCTACAAGGTGGATAAATACTGCATCCTTTAAGGGACGCAATGTCCAATAGATTCCGATCATTAAAGCAAAAATTGCACCTAGCTTAAGAAATTTTTTAAACTCCTGTGTTTCAAAATTTCCAAAATTAAATCGACAGATTGATTTGAAAAATCGTAATATAGCACTTTCTTTATTCATTTAGAGTCTCCTTTTTATAAAAAACCAGGATAACATATTGATTATTAATAGTATTCTCGATATAATCGATAATGGAAATCGAAAAAATCGATTTGAATAGGGGATGGGTTTATGACAATATTGGACGTTGAAATTGATAGCGAAGTAAAACAGGAACTCTTATTGCAAAAATTAGAAAGTTCATTAAGAAATTTAAGGATAGCTGATTTAGAATTATTTATTACAGCTGCCCATTTTAATAATTTAGGAAAATCTGCAAAGTTTCATCACTTAAGTCAAAGTGCTGCAAGCAGTGCGATACAAAGGGTAGAGGCAGCCTTTGGCGTAAATCTTTGTACCCATGAAAAGCGTAGGTTTTGTCTAACAAGAGAGGGAGAGTTACTTTTCCCCAAGGTAGAAGAATGGGTTAATCGTTTAAGAAATCTCTTAGTTTCAAAAGATAAAATTCCCATACGTCTTGTCACAACTCATGCAATCGCGCAACTTGCCGTGCCTGCTCTTTTATCTCATGAGAGCATTGAATTTAGTCATATGAGACCTGATAAAGCTTACGCAGCAATACTTCAAGACGAGGCAGATATTGCTCTTGTTTTGGATAACTCTTCTTGGAGTGGGGTAATTGCCCAAGAGGTTGGAAAGGGATCCTTTCAACTTTATGCTAAAGATTCAAAAAATTCTATTAGACCTGTACTTATACCTGAAGATCAACTGGAGGTTTTAACATTAAAACAATCATGGCAGCAATTAAGAGGCTACCCACTTAAGGTAAAAGCGCAAATCCCGAGCTGGTCTTTGATTGCAAATATCTGCGCAGATTCAGACGAAGTGGGTTTTCTTCCTGATTTTCTTGCAAAAAAATGCAATTTATCCCCAGTTGTATGGCAAAGCGCTATTTCAAATTATAGGGTGCTTGCCATTTATAAACATAGAGAGGACTTGCAGGAAAGATTTAGCGCTTTAATCTCTACTTTACGTAAGGTCTTCTAAAGAGCTTCTTCAAGTAGTTTAATCGCTTCTTCATTTTCATATTTTTTTGCAATTGTTAACGCTGTGCCCGATGTTTGGCCCGCAGAACTAAGGTCTATGTTAAGAAAAGATCGGTTTTCAAGTAAAAACTTAAGTACATCTATCGTTTCTTTATTAGGAGCTGATTGTCTCAGTAATAAATTAAAATTCCTTTCTTTTAAAGCGGTCACAATGGATTTTATCTTTGCAAATTTTGTCGATATAAGATCTGAAAGAGTTTCTACTACAAGTAGTTTAATCGCTTCTTCATGTCCAAATTTTTTTGCAATTGTTGTCGCTGTGCCCGATGTTTGTCCTGCAGAGTTAAGGTCTATATTAAGAGAAGAGCGATTTTGAAGTAAAAACTTAAGTAGATCTATCATTTCTTTATTAGGAGCTGATTGTCTTAATAATAGGTTGAAATTTCTTTCACTTAAAGCTGTCATAACAGATTTTATTTTCGAAAATTTTGTTGATATTAGTGTGGTAAGATTTTCCACTGTTTGTTTGTAAACTTTCAAGTTTTGATTAAATTCTTCTTTAGTTCCAAACATTTCTGCAAAACTTTTTTGCCCCTCTGTAACTTCCTTAACCATTTTAGGCACCGAATTTGCATCAAAGATACACATATTGGTTGGATAGAAAGGGGGTAGATTATTCCACGAAGCTAATAAGTTAGCAAAAATAAATACAGTTCTTCCATTGCCATCAACAAAAAAATGTAATTGTTCAAGTTCACGACATAAGAGGCAAATATTTTCTATCTTTTCGCTATCACTTTGATCTTTTTTAAGAGATATAAAATACCTAGTCATCAACTCGAAAGCTTTTCTACTTCTTTCATTTTTACTACGATACATGGATGTAATTCTAACTGGAAAAGTTCCTTCACCTATAGTTCCTGCTTCATAAAGTGGCTTTATAATCTCTACAATCTTTTGGACTCTTTCTTCAGGAGAATGTTCATTTTTGGGGAAAAGTTTTTTATGTTCCTCAGTCCTTTTATTCAATTGAAAAAAATCCCCATCCATAACACCATAATCAATATAGTCTTTATTTGATTTTTCCTCTGTATAGAAAGAGATAAATGTCCGCTTTCCATTAAATAAAATTTGTTTTATTAAATCCACAACCCCTTCTAAATCAGAGTTTGGCCCAACACCTAGACAAAAACTATGACCTTTGTCTTTTGAATCATTGAACTCTCTTTTCTCTATTTCAGACATTTTAGCTGTAATATGACTCATAGCAAATTCATGGATTTTCAAAAAAACCTGAAAAAGTTCAAGGGGATTTGTAGCCGGTGCCGAATTAATATGCTGGAACCATGCAGCTGAAAAACTTAAATCATAGCCTGGTTCTCTTTTCATATAGTCTGCTAAAACATGTTTACCACTTGTTTCTTTCGTTCCTTCGGAAACAAGGTCCAACATAAATTGAGTGGGGTGCACTCTTTTCTTACCTTCTACGTGTCTTTCATACGGATAATCAATGGGTAAGGCTGAAGCCCCACCACCGCCTGCAATGCTTGCCATAATTTATTTCTCCTTATTAAATAGAACCATCAATTATATAAAATAATTGCATAATTATCAATTAAAATAAAATTTTTAAAAACGATATGTGAGGTGGATTAAAATCTATATTTTATTAAAAGAGGGGCACCTAATCTGTTGCATAGAAAGGCCAAGCATTTCCAGATAAATTGTCTATATTTAGGAAGATGACAAGTAGCAATTCCCATCGATTCGAGTTCTTGAAAGGCGCCCCGCTGACGTTTGAAGTGGCCGGCCCCAGCGCTCATATGAAAGAGGGAATTACTAGATAAAGACTCCTCTAACATAAGGATGGTTAGTAGACGATAAAGTCCTAGACTTTCAGGTAAATTAGTATCGTAACCAACAATTGGCGTTGCCATAATCCCCTTTGTTTTGAAAAATCCGATCACTCCAACTAAACGACCTTCATAGACAATACCAGATAGGGTAAAAATCTTTTGTTGGATTGCTTCTTTAAAAAAGAAAGCCGTAAATGCTGGATTTAAATAGGAGTATTTTTCCAAATAGAGAAGATCATAAAGACGTTTAATTTCAGATGCATCACTAACTTTAAAATCTTCATGTTTGAGAATCTTGAAATTCTTCTTTAATTTTTTATCTTTTTCAATAATCCATCTTTTTTTTGAGGGTAGATTTTGGTAATTTTCTGGATTGAATAAATAGACACTACGATTAGTGATAAAAGTATAGTCTATCTTCGTAAGATCATTACTTAAATTCTTTTCAGTATAACTATTTAATGAGCGGAAGATGATTGCATGGTCTGGAAATTGATCTTTAAAAAATTGATGGATTAGATGAACTTGAGAGGAAGATAATGATGGGTATAAATTTGTAGAGAGTAAAAAATTATTCACGATGACGAGTTTATTGATTTTACTCAATCTACTCCATAATTTAAAAAGAGTTAAAAAAGGGGTTAAAAGTAGGGCAGTTAAAGACATTTTATGACGCTTCATTTCTTCTTCTGCATAAAGTATTAGAGAGTAAAGAGAGCAAACATAAGAATTATGATACTGTTTGTCATTTACAGTTATTGGAATAAATAGATCGTCGATATGAAGGATATAGATGGTTGTTTCTATGTTTGCTACAAAAGCTGTTACCCCTTCTGTGAATAGGGGAGTAAAAAAATCACGCAGTCTATTACCTTCTTTGGTAGTTGGCCATGGAATCAATGACCACTCTTTTTTATTATATAGTCGCATACTCTCTTCTAATACGGCGCAGCTTGGCCCCGGGTAATTTTGGAAAGGGGTGATCGACAAAGATAAGCTCAGGGAATAAGCACCCTATTTTGGAAAATAGTTCATGCAATGAGACTTTCACTGCAGATCTAAACTCTTGTTTTAAGTAAATCTCCCATTTATCGAGTTGTGTTTGGACAACTTCGTATTCTTCGATGCCTGCGGCAGCAGCGGTAATTTTTCTGTTGATAAAGTCAGAAAAAAGCGGCTTATTACCACCCTGGGGAAGGGCCACGTAAAGTAAATCATCGCACCTTCCTTCAATTCTTGTTAAAGATTTAAACACGCACCCACAGGGACATGGGCTCTTTTTTTCAACGAGTATATCATCTAAACGGTAGCGTATGATAGGTTGACTTTTTCGAAATAGATCTGTAATGATTGGAATAAATCGCTCTTCATCAATATATTCTTTTTCGATGAGTAAAAGATCTTCATTTAGATGCAGTGTGCCAAAAGAGCAAGTAAATCCTAAAAATCCTTCGGTACATTGATAAATTTGAAAGATTTTTTGTCCAAATTTGGCCTCCAATAGCTTCTCATCAATAGTTGTAAGCACCTCTGCTACGGAAATAATTTTTTTAGGAAGGCAGCTTCCAGCTAGCAGTAAAAGCATCGAAGGGGGCGCGACTAAAATATCTGGTGAAAAAGCCTTTAATTTTGCTTGCAATGTTTGCGGATCTTCAAGTAGATCAAAATAGGCAAAAGATAAACTCCTTGAGTTTACCGTTTCATAAAGAGGGCTATTTGAACGAAGAAAGAGCGCAATTTTTTGTGCTCGCCATAAAGGCAGGGGTAACATTTTTGCTAAAATATTTCCACACCATGCAAGGCGCTCAGATTCTGAGACCAAAAAAAGACCTCGATTACCTGAAGTTCCTGAGGATAAACCTACTGTTACTCCATTAATAGTTGTATCAAAGTTGCGGCTATTTTCAGCATCCATCACAACTTTAAACGCCTTATCTTTATCAATGTTTAGTGTATTAAAGGTGGAAAAGTTATCCATCATAATCTTTTTAGAGATAAGTTTACCTCTATTTTCTTCATAAAAACAGGAGTGTTTGCAGGCGTATTTTGTAATAATAGATTTACGTCGCTCTTGCCATTTTCGTAATCTTTTTAGATTAAACCCCATCGTGTATTTTGCTTGAAAATAGTAGTAAAGGATTCTGATTTTTTTAATCATAAGCCTCGATGGTATGGGTGGGAAGTATTTTCATGAAGGATTTACAATTTTCAATTAATCTAAATGTTTTCCGATAATTTTTCACATCTTCTTGCAATATAAGTCCAATTGGGTGAGGGAAGGCACCCTCTGTCCATTTCCCATCTGCTACAAAAAAAGTATCGGAAATGGCAACCCCCATCTGCCCTAGTGCATGTCCTGGTAGATTTACTAACAAAAGCGAGCCATCTTCAAAAAGATCGAGGGATAAAAATCCATTCCACATTTGGTTAAACTGACTTTCTGTAAGCGAAATGGAGCCTTTAGGGATGGTGGGGATTAAAGATCTAATGAATCCATGCTTTAACCCCCTTATATGAGAAAAGCCCATCAGCTGAGTTAAGGTATCTAAGCGGTAAATCATGGGTACATCTTTAAATTCGGGCAAAGCGCCAATATGGTCGGGGTGAAAATGGGTGATAATAAGATAGGAGAGATCTTTTAATGAGATCCCATCGCGAAAAAGCTGCACTACAATACTATCGTTTGATGAATAAGTGACGGGAAGTAAAGTTTTATAAAGGGCGTTAAGTCCTGTTTTTGTCGCCTCTAATAAAGCCTCTCCATATCCGGTATCAATTAATATCAGCCCTTTTTCCGGATGCTCTATAAGAAAGCACCGAGTATAAAATCGTACTTTTTTGAAAGAAAGGGTGTAATCTGCAATTTTACCTCTTCCCACACAGTACCCTGCAGAATAAATCTTATTGAGCTTGAAGCCAGTTTGCATAACGCTTGATTCCTTCGTTTAGTGAAATAATTGGCTGGTAGTTCAGCTCATCTTTTGCTTTTTTAATACAAAGAGTTTGTGAGTAGGTTAAAACCCCCACTCCATATCTCGTGAGTGCTGGTTCTTTATTCACGAAAAACGCTTTCATTTCAGAGAAAATTGCAGCGGCAAAGCCAAGCGAATAAGGAACAGATCTTATTATTAAGGGGAGGGAAAGTTCAGTAAACAGATGATCTAAGATTCTGGTAAGGGGCGCTGGTTCATCGTTAGTGATATTATATTTTTGACCAAGGCAAATAGATGGGGCATTTATTGCAAGCCATATGGCATGCACTACATTATCTACATAGGTGATATCAATGATAGGGCTATTTTTTCCGAAAGAGGGAACCCCTTTTTCTCTGCAGGCTTTTAAGACTCGAGGAAAAAGAGTTTTGTCAAATGGGCCAAAAATAGCACGAGGGCGTAAGGTAATTGTGGGTAAACCTTCAGAAAATGCAAGATCGACCACCTCTTCAGCAAGTTTTTTTGTCTTAGCATAGCTATTTACGTAAGTTTTTGGAAGTAGGTCAGTTTCACTGATATTGAAACGATCTTGATAGTCAAAATAAATCGATGGGGTAGAAATATGAATAAACCGGTTCACTTTTGCCTCTTTTGCTGCATTAATCATCGATTTTGTCCCCTCTACATTAACTTTGTAGAAATCGGTATACTTTCCCCAAGGGGAGGATAGGGCGGCTAAATGAACAATTACATCGGCATTTAAGCAAATAGAGCGCATGGTAGCTTCATCATTTATATCTGCTGATTTAAGCTGAATAAGAGGGTGAGATAAAAGAGTTTTCACTGAATCAATGTTTCTTGCAAAACCCAAAACTTTAATCCCTTTTTCAGCTAAAAAAAGACTTAAACAAATACCTAGGGAACTGGTAATTCCAGATATAACAATCATTTAAACTCTCCATTATATTCAATATCTTCACTCATTGCTTGATGAAACCCTTGCCCCTTAAACAGGGTTTGCTTGGCAATGTCTAAAAGCAGGATTGGAATTGCAGTAAGAACACGATTATCGCCCTTCATGAAGAAAGGATTTATTCCTGAAAAAAAATGGATCCAAAAGGGTTTAGAAAATATTTCTCTTTGTTTGATTCCAAACCAAAGCATAAAAAGATGTTCATGGAAAATTTTTTGATCTTTTGGGGTAAGGTTTTCCCCTTTGTTAAAAAAGCAGTTTGCAAGCCTTTTATCCTTTTCAAAAAGATGAATGCCTGAGGTGGCTCGAGGATTACACTCAAGACAATAAAGCTTATCGCCGCGTATGAAATCAAAGGCAATTTGTCCGGTAAAATTCATTTCTGCAACAAATTTTTGGATAAATTCATCTACATCAGGGGCTAAAATAGTTTGAAAGCAGATGGCAGATCCAATACCCATTGAATGAAGAACCTTATAGACACAAGAGGCTGTAACACGGCTTTGATGACAAATGGAATAGGAGCAGAGCTTTTCCCCTTCTATGAATCTTTGAGCAATCCATGGGTTAGAAGGATTATCTTCCCATGCAGGCCATGTTCCATTTACAACCTTTACATTTGCTGCAAAACGGGAATAAATTGGTTTTAAAATCCACTTACCAGGAGTTGATGATCCCTTTGCCCAAAGCATGGTCTCAGGTGTTGAAAATCCAAGCTTAGAAAGCAATTGGTAGAATTTCCATTTATTATGAAGAATTTCAAGACATTCAAAACTTTCACTAAAAAGAGCAGTGGGTAGACGATCTTTAGCTTTTGCAAGGTAAAAAATTTCCTCGCAGGTGGGAATAATTAAATCAATCTGCTCCTTTTCAATGATTTTTTGTAAATCAGAAACAAAGGTTTCATAGGCAAAGGCAGGGGAGGCTGTTTTGTAAAACCTGCTCACTTTTCCTGAATATCGACATAATGACTTATCCATACTATCTGTACAAACAACTCTAACCCCCGCATTAGCTAAGGATCTACTTAAATCAAGAGCTGCAAATGAACGAGCTCCTGTGATTAACACAGATTTAGAGGAGGTATTTATGTTAGTATTCAATAAGCACACCTCCAATCGTCAGCCCTGCAGCGGTGCCAAATAGTAGTGCTTTATCTCCTCGTTTTAATTTCCCAGAAGCAATAGCCAGATGCAAAGCAAAAGGAAGGGAGGTAGCAATCATATTTCCATAATCACGCACAATGTGTATGAATTGCTCATCTTTAATCCCTAATTTTCTTTGAAGCAGATCAAGGGCTAAAGGACTTGCTTGGTGGGGAATAAACAGGTCAATCTCACACTCACTCATCATCTGCTTTACCATCTTTATCACAGGTGGCATGGCAGCTTTATAGAGTTTTAAACCATCCATTCGAAAATAATGACGCTCTTTAGGGATGTTGTCTTTCAAAGCAAGAAGAGTGCCTCCCCCTTCACATTGGCAATAGTCGATGTATTCACTTCTTGTTTCAAAGTGTGAGGTAATAATACCTTCAGAATGCGATGGACCTATAATGCAAGCGGCCGCACCATCTCCAAACAGTGACGCAATTTTTGGATCTTTTGGATTTAACGCCGAAGAAGGAATGTCAGCAGAAACAAGAAGAACTCGATTATATACTTTTTGAGCAACTAGATTTCCCATGCAGAAAAGACCTGTGAGAAAACTAATGCAGGAGGAGTTAATGTCAAAGGCTAACGTACCTTTCAAACCTAGCTTTTGGTGAATAAGGGCAGCATTAGAAGGGATCGCCTGCTGAGGCACACCACTTACTGAAACAATGGCATCAATGTCAGAGATAGTAAGATTTGCCGCCTTTAGTGCCTCTTTTGCAGCAATCATCCCCATTTCAGAGGAAGTTTCTTCGGTTACATAGCGCCGCTGAGTAACCCCAGATGCTTTAATAAATGTCTCGGGAGGATAGCCTAACTCCTTTTCTAACTCTTCATTTGTTACTATTCGTGAAGGGAGGTAAGCTCCTGTTCCTAGAATTTTAACAGCAATTTTAGACATAAAGCTCTACCTCGTATTCTTTTTTCACAAGCTCTTTTCCCTGCAATAGTAAATCAAGATAAGGACCAAATAAATCCCCTTCAGTAGAAACTTCTTTCCCTACTCCACAGGCTTGTTGGTGCTTGGCTTTGATCTCAAGGATTTTTTTATCTTGCTTCATGGCTAAAACAAAAAGCGGTTTCACGAATATTTTGAATATATAATTAGGAATGAAAACGTCTGTAGAAGAAATTAAAAATATTTTTGAACACTCTTCATTTATAGGGGATAGGAATCCATTAATCAGTAGCCGCCTCTTTCCTATTGTTTCAAATTCAATCTGAAATAAAGAGGGGTGAATAAAACGACCAAAGCTCTTATCTACTTGATGACCAAAACTTAGGATTTTATAAATCCATCCTTGTTGCTTAACCTCGTTGCAATAGGTAGCCTGTATTCTATCCTTATCTATATGCATTTTAATATTGATAGGTTTTCTTTCGCCATCACTTCTGATTAAACCACTATGAATAAAATGAGTATGCAGGGGATCTAGTGCATTTTCTACTACATCCTTTAAAGAACTTTGTACTAAAGTTGTAAAATGAAAGTTTTTTTCATTTTTTTTTATTGAAATATCAGGAATATTGCATTTAGCCTCTGTATTTAAACAAACCCATATTAATCCATATTTTTCCTCAGCTTTGTAAGCTTGAGCCCGATGAATCTCTTTAGAGGAGTAGCAATTTAGACCAGGGATTAAACGGCAAGTGCCATTACCATCAAAACGCCATCCGTGATAAGGACAAGTTATACATCCTTCTTTAACAGATCCTTTAGAAAGAGGAGCGCCTCTATGGGGACAACGGTCCGAAAGAACCTGAATGTCCCTATTAGCACGAAATAGAACTAACGGGGTTCCATTAAGCACTATTCCCCTGGGTTTTTTCCGAACTTTATGACTCCATTCAACCGGAAACCAGTGGTCCATCATACATTCTTTGAATAATTTATTTGATCCCATATTTATAATTTCTTATTTTTTAAGAAGATCGATATTGTGGGATTGATTGGATTAATGCAAGCTTTTTTACTTTTTGAAAGTTGTGCGAGGTTTTATGGCTTGAGGTTTTTCTTAAAAATAATTATAGATAAATTTATGACTGATCATAAGGTATTTCGATTTAAATGGTGGGCATTACTAGGTGTGTCTTTACTAGCATTCACAGCCTTTCTAGATGCCACTATCGTAAATACAGCATTACCATTTATTCAAACCGCCCTAAAAGCAAATATTTTGCAACTTCAGTGGGTAGCAAATATCTTTACCATTATTTTGAGTATGACGATGATTGCTATTGGTAAATTTGCCGATCTATGGGGCAGAAGAAGAGTATTTTATTTTGGGGTGGTTATTTTTGCCATTGCAGCTTTAGGAGCTGGGCTAAGCCCAACTATAGATATGTTAATCTTATTTAGGGGGTTACAAGCTCTTGGGGCTTCAATTATTTTTATTGCTTCTGCTGCCTTGTTATCTGATGTCTTTCTCGAACACGAACTAGTGCGAGCCATTAGTATTTATGGAGGTGTTACAGGATTTGGGCTCATGATAGGTCCGTTTTTGGGTGGAATCCTGATTAGCTTCTTTGGTTGGAGATGGGTCTTTTGGATTAATCTTCCTCTTATTGCAGTAGGTCTAATCGCCTGTTCTTTTAGCCTACGTGGTCATCAGCAAGAAAAGCACTCAGTTAAAATCAACTATTTGGGTCTATTTCTCCTAATTTTTGGTCTTGGCGCTTTGATGTATGGCATCATTGCTGGAGCACAAAGCGGGTGGATTTCAATTTCGGCGTGGATATTTCTTGGAGCAGGAGTAGTAGCACTCATCCTCTTGGTCGTCTTTGATGAGTTTGGTAAAAATCCTCTTCTTGATCTTCATATTTTCAAAGAAAAACTTATTATCCTTGCAGCTTTTAGCTGCGCTCTTGCTGGAGTCGTTTCTACAGTCTTTATGTTTTTCGATCCTCTGTATTTGCGAATTCTCCGTAATTTATCACCCTTTCTTATCGGCCTTTTAATTGCAGTGATCCCAGCGGCACAAGCACTCATTTCATTTGTATTTACTCGATCAGTCAAATTATTTGGAGTCGCCAATCTTCTTATTTTTTCCATTTTTGCGGCCTTTTTGGCTGCCCTTTTTCATCGAATGATCCAATTAGAGACCCCCTTATTATTTCTGATACTTCCCTTTTTTCTTCTGGGTATTAATTGGGGGTTAAGTAACGCAGCAATGATTACAGCTGTTAATCAAGTTATTTCGTCTAGTAAAATTGGAGCAGCAATTGGAACTATTGCAACGATTTGGAATATTGTAGGATCCATTCTTTTGGCCGTAAGCACAGCAATCTTTCAGACTGAAGAGATCAAAACTTCATTTTTACCAGCTTTTCATAGCGCAATTAACTTTAATATCGCTTTTGCTGCAATCATTCTATTTGTTTCAATTCTGGTACGCTTACGCTTAAAAAGCTGAGAAAACATCTTGTTACTAAAGGTAAAAAACTCTAAAATGGTTGTATTATACAACTATATGGTTTTTTATGAAAAATCTTTCAACCAAAGAAATCAATCTCCTAAGACACAATGCTAGAGACGTTGTAAGAGAACTTGGGCTTCTTAATGATGCCTATTTTGAAATTGGTGTGACACTTGCGGAACGTCATCTTCTCATTGAATTAAGCACTTGCACAACAGGTCCAACGATGGGGGAAATCGCGGAACGTTTATTGGTTGATAAGTCTACAGTGAGCAGATTGATCGAAAAAGCTATTAAAAAAGGGTATGTTAGGTGCGTTTTGGATGAAAAGGATAAAAGAAAGAGATTTCTTTATTTAACCGAGTTGGGGCTAAAAACTCTTAAAACATTTGAACCTATTGCTTTTAAGCAAACAAAAAAGGCTCTGTTAACCTTAAGCACAGAGGAGATCGACCTTGTTCATCAAGGAGTCTATCTATATGCAAAAGGGTTAAAAAACTCACGATTGCAAAACAAAGAGATTGTTTCATCAAAAAAGCAGGATGAAAAATCAAATCCAAAAAACTCCTCTAAAAATTTGCTAGAGATTCATAGGCAGTTGAGTGAGCGTGGATTTACACTAAGGCCATTTTGTGAGAAAGATGAACATTGTCTCTATGGGATATTTCGGGAGGTTGTTGATTCAGGCACGCAATTTCCTTATGAGAGCAACTCAGTCCAGGAGTTTTATCGGCAGTTTTTTACCACAGCATCTCATGTCTATGTATGCCATTGCTCTAATAATGAACTGATTGGTGGTTTTTATCTTAGACCAAATTATTCAGGGAGGTCGGATCATATTGCTAATGCCGCTTTTATGATAAAATCCTCCTATCGGGGCCGGGGAATTGGTACCCTTCTTATCAATGCTTCATTAAAGATCGCTAAGGATTTAGGGTTTTTAGCCATGCAGTTTAATATGGTGCTAAGTCAAAATATCACTGCGATCAAGCTTTATCAAAAGCTTGGTTTTAACATTATTGGTACCCTCCCGGAAGCTGTTCGAAATTCAGATGGAAGTTATCAAAATGGACATATTTTATATCGAAAACTAACTGATTAAGGAGTGTTTTATGAAAGAAGAAAAAGAAATAGTTTCAAAAGAAGATACATTTGACAAACTAGAAATTCGCTTAGGAAGGGTTATAAGCGTCGAAGAAGAGCCTTTGGCTCCTAAAAAAGCCTATAAAATGACAATCGATTTTGGAAAATTCGGGATTAAAACTAGTGTTGGAAGATTTACTGGGCACTCACTCGAAGAGATCAAAGGTAAGCTTGTATTAGGTGTCTTGAACTTTTCTCCAAGACAGATGGGGGCTACTGTTTCAGATGTTTTGGTTTTAGGAGTGCAATTTCCAAAAGCAGATAGCGGCGAGGCCACATTTATTACCCCCTTTGCTGAAGCTAAAATTGGTGGAAAGCTCTTTTAAAAGCATCAATATGCATTCATCGCTTCTTGGAGTTCATTTACGAATCTTGCAACGTGGAATCCATCGCAAACTGCATGATGTACTTGAATAGAAATTGGAAGTAAAGTTTTACCATTTTCATGTGATTCATAACGTTTGTGAAATTCGGGAAATGACCCAGTATATTCGGTCCAAAGGTTTGTAAATGTTTCGGTCGATTTTTGAAATATTGTATATGAGGGGTGAAGAAAATCATAAATTCCAACTCTACCGTCTTCATCAAACGCCATGCGAAATTCTTCATGATTATTTACCACCTTAGTGAGTAAATAGATCATTGCCGGGTAAAGTTTGATATCCTGGTCTTTTATTTCTTTAAGCATTGCAGTCAAATCTAGATTAAAGGTCATGCTATAGCTGCATGGGATTTAATTGAGGTAGTATTCAAAATATTCTCTACGATTCCACTGAGAAATCTCTATGGGTTTAAAATGCATAGCCGGTATTTTTTTCATACTTTTTTGTTCTATTAATGGAGGGAACTATAGCAAAAGGTTTTGATGACAGCAAGATTTACTTCTTGATTTATTCATCAACAAAGGCAGATAATCACTTAAAACAAAGTATAGAAGAGATGGAAGATACTATGAGTCAAAAAATGATCCCCTATAGGGAGTTAATTGGTTTTTTTTGGATTTTTCTACAAAAGCAAAAATTAAGGTTTTGCTCCATTTTGATTCAAGATTGTCTAAATTGTATTGACATCATCCTTTGGCCATTTATCTTGAGATCGGTGATAGATATTTTTACGCAAAACGAGGTAAATCGCGCTTTAGCATGGCAGGCTCTTCAGGCGCCTATTATTTTTAGTGTTTGTTTTATTGTGTTCATTGAAATTAACTCTCGTACTATGGGACTTTTGATGGCAAAGGCTATTCCAAAACTTCAGGCAGATATCCGTATGACGATGTTTGCACATGTGCAAAAGCATTCTCCTTTATATTTCAATGAGCGATTTGTTGGTAGTTTGATAGGTAAAATTACCGATATGACCACGGCGGTAGAATCGATCCTTCAGCAGTTGTTTTGGCCTATTATTTCCTCAGTTGCAGCCTCAATTATTGGATCGGCGTTTCTTTGGTTTGTTCATCCTGTCATTGCTGGAATTTTTCTTTCCTGGGTTTTTATTCATCTTTCCATCTGTTTATTTTTTAGCAAAAGATGTGATGTTTATGAACATCGTCATGCAAGCTCACGAACCACCCTTGTAGGCAAAATTGTCGATAGCTTGACTAACTATTTTACCGTAAATTTATTCTACCGCTTTAAGTATGAAAAAGATGCACTTTTACCTTTTCAGGCTGAGGAAGAAAAAAGTAATATTTCTGCCAGAAGATATGTGGAGAAGATGCGTTGCGTGACCTCATTTTTCTTTACAACGATTTGCTTTTTAGGAATCAATGGATTCATCATCCATTTATGGCTTGATCATCAGATTACCACAGGCGAAGTTGCTCAAGTTTTTGGCACCATTTGGAATTTAGCAGCGATCATGTGGGCAGTTGGTGGTGCATTACCATTATTTTTTCAATCGTTTGGAATTGCTAAACAGGCGTATTCGGTAATGCTTGATCCAGAGGATTTGGGTGATAAAGAGGGCGCTAAAGAGTTAAAGATTCAAACCGGTGAGATAATTTTTGATAATGTCACTTTCGGGTATACCGAGAAAAGGCTTTTTTCTAATAAAAATGTCCATATCAAAGGTGGAGAAAAGGTGGGCTTGGTCGGCTTTACTGGCGCTGGAAAATCCACATTTATCAACCTTATTTTCCGATTTTTTCCTCTTCAGGGTGGTAAAATCTTAATAGATGGACAAAACATTGAAAATGTATCTCTTGAGTCATTACGACGCAAAATTGCATTAATCCCCCAAGATCCTTCGCTCTTTCATAGAACATTGCGTGAAAATATTAGCTATGGGAAATTGAATGCGACAGAGGAAGAAATTTTTCAAGCAGCTACTCTTTCGCACTCAGATGAATTTATTAAAGGGGTTCCGGCTGGATATGACGCAATAGTGGGGGAAAAGGGGGCAAAGTTATCAGGTGGGGAAAGACAACGGATCGCTATTGCAAGAGCAATTTTGGCCGATGCTCCCATTCTTATTTTGGATGAGGCAACTTCTTCTTTGGATTCAGTAACTGAAAAATATATTCAAGATAGTTTGCAGAAATTGATGCAAAATAGAACCTCTATTGTGATTGCTCATCGACTTTCAACACTTTCTTCCATGGACCGTATTTTAGTTTTTGATAAAGGCAAGATTGTAGAGGAGGGGACACACTCATTTTTGATGAGCCAAAATGGCTTATATACAAAGATGTGGAACATGCAAGTGGGTGGATTTCTACCAACTTAACCTTTACAATAGCTTGATAATAATTTAGTACCTAAGTATAGTGTAAATTACTATGAGCTCAAAAGAGATAAAAAATCACTTTTTTTCAGATAAGACCCAAATAAGAAGGGTATCATCTTCTTTTGTTTTTCAAAATTCTGTCTTAGTTATTTCTACTGTACTTGTTCGCCTCTAGGCGAATAACATTATCTTTTTTCAATACATTTTTTTTAGTTTCACAGGCACAGATTTAATATTATAGTTAATCAGGAGTTATTATATGACAACATCAACATCAACAAATTCGCCATACCACAAAGGTTTTTGGCAATCATTAAAAGCTTATGCAGTGCCGCCAGTTGCAGCCTCTCTTGCAGTGGTTCCAGTCTATTTTGACTTGGTTGCAAAAAACGCGATGCAAATGGGAAAAACACCTGTGAGTATGAGTTTAAGGGAGGCTGTAAAAGGGGGCGTTTGTCTTGCCCCGTCCACTGGAGTTTTGGTTGGATCTCAAATGGTTTTACAGCCTTTAGTGGAACAAGCCCTTACTGAAATGTTCCCTCATTTTTTTACAGGCGATTTAATAGCCGCTAAAGCGTCATTGACTTTAGGTGCATCGGCAACAGTTGGCTTGCTTTCTTCCCCTTTTGTAGCAGTTTTTAACGGTCAATCAATGAATCCACCTTTGGGGGTTAAAAAGACTTTATCATCGCTATCTTTTAAGAAGGCTTCAGCAATTACACTTCAAGAGACAGGCTTTGTTGTAGGAATTGCAGCAGCAGATGTTGTATCTGCACCAATGAAGCAAATGCTTGGCGATCACAAAAGTGTAGAATACTTAGCAGCGGCTGTTTCTGGAGCCCTAGGTAGTCTTGCTGGTAATCCCGGTAACACAGCCTTGACCAGATGGCAAAATGGGTTGGGAGTAGATAATGTAAGACAACTAGGTTTAGGATCATTTAGAAGGGCAAGGGCCCTTTCTACATTTTCTGTAGGCTACAAATGTTTAAAAGAATCTTTTAATTCCTCATTAGAAAATAAATAATAGGAATTTTTTTGCAACTCTCAAATAAAAAGTGGGTTGCAAATTAAATAAGTTGAAGCTTTCTTAATTTTTCAACACATCGAGATAAATGTGGATCAGATATAGAAAAGGGATAGCAAATGTTGTTTTAGCATTCATTATTAGAATATAAAAGTTGATTCATTGTCCTTTTGTATGCTATGTTTTATAAAAAATTTGTAAAGAATTGGGTTGGACTCACCATGTTAATGAAAAATTTTAGTATAACTTTTATTGCCATCACTTTTGTAATAAGTAATTGTTTAATGGCTTCGGAAATAATCACAAAGCAAAGTCAGATAGAGATATCTGATAGAAAATTAGACGGATTAGATGAAATGGTGGATAAAGCGATGGATCTTTTTTCCGTTCCAGGAGTTTCAGTTGGTATCATCATTGATGGAGAAATCGTGCTTACTAAGGGGTATGGTTTTGCTGATAAAGCGAAGGGTTTAAAAGTGAATGAAAATACACTTTTTGCTATTGGTTCCTGTACAAAAGCTTTTACGACACATGTTTTAGGACAGCTTGTCGATGAGGGCAAGATTTCGTTTAATGATCCAGTGATTGAATACATTCCCGAGTTTCGGTTAAATGATGAATATACCACTTTTCATATTACTATTAAGGATTTAGTTACGCATATGTCAGGGTTACCAAGACATGATCTTCTTTGGTATAATGAAGAGTTTTCTAGAAATGATCTTTTGGAGAGATTGAAATACCTTGATTCTACCACTGATTTAAGAGGGGGATTTCAATATAATAACTTGATGTATGTGGTTGCAGGGCTTGTGATTGAAAGGGTGACTGAAATGAGTTGGGAAGAGGCAGTTCGGACAAGAATTTTTACCCGGGTTGGGATGGATAATTCAAATTTTTCTGTTTTAGATTCTCAAAAAACAGACAATTATGCTCTACCGTATACTCTTAAAAATAACACTCTTCAATCGATTCCTTTTCATAATATAGAATGTGCAGGTCCGGCTGGATCTATTAATTCAACTGTAGTGGATATGGCTAAATGGGTACAATTGCAGCTTTGCGATGGATCCTTTGATGGAAAGGAATTTCTTAACAGCGAAATGCTCAAAGCTATGCATACCCCACAGGCGGTATTTGGAAGATATCCAGAGGGGGATTTAGATTGTTTCGGGTATGGCTTTGGGTGGCTTACAGCAATGTATAAAGGAAAGTACTTTGTAGGGCATGGTGGGAGTATTGATGGATTTGTTTCCTTTATAGGATTTTTACCTAAAGAAAAAGTAGGGGTGATTGTTTTAACAAACAGTTCTTATAGTGGAGGGTTTGCAGAAAATCTAGCTAGAGCTATTTTTGATCGTATTTTAGGAGAGGGAAATGATGATTGGATGATTAAGTTAAAAGAGCAAGAAACATCACTCAATGACGTAATTGATAAAGAAAATTTTCCAGTAATGAAAGAGACAGGGCACCCTTTAAATGACTATGTAGGAAAGTTTTATCACCCTGGGTATGGTTTTGTAGAAGTGGGGATAGAAGAGGAGGGTCTTGTTGTAAAATATGGTACACTTTCAATTCTTCTTTCCCACACTTGTTATGATAATTTTTTGGGAACTTGGAATTTTTTTCAAGATAAGGAATATAACTGTACCTTTAGCAGAGATTCTAATGGGGATATCTTAGAGATTTTCATCCCTATGGAGCCTTCGGTAGATCCAATTGTATTTAAGAAACAATAAATCTTTCTTAATTTCCAAGAAGTTTTGGGCTATTTGAAACGTTAGCGATTCCCTTTTTGAATTCAAGATTTTTGCCAGCTTTTTGGCCAAGATTAGAGGCAAAAGGGCAGCTCTTGCGAGAGCTTCTTGTTTGAGATAGACGTGGGTAGATAAGAGATTTAGCAATAGTAAGTGTGTTTTCAATTTTCATTAAAGCTGTCGATGTTTCTTTTGTGCTACTGTTATTAAGATCTTCAATTTTTTTGCAGTATCCTCTTGCAATTCCATCGAAAAATGAGTTTTTGGCAGAAAGACCTGTTAACCCAGAGCTTTCCCAAAGTCTATCTAATTCTATATCAAGTATGCTTGCAATGTATTCGGCAATTTCAATATTAACGGCATTTCCTGTAATTTCAAGGCAAACACCTTCATTGCTATAAGAGAAAACAATATTAACAAAAAAAGTTTCCAGAATGTGAGCTATACTTTGTATTTTTGCATTTAGTCTTTTTTGTTTTAAGAGACGTTTTAAAATCACTTCAGCTTCACTTTCGAAGGATTCAGTGATATTATGCTTTAACAAAAGTTCTCTGGATTTAAGCATTGCAAGACTTGATTCATGGGGGTTGGGGCTTGCGCCAAGAGCGATCAGCTTTTCAATTTTTCTAGCAATAGAGCTTTTTTCTAAAAGAGGGATTGGCTCAAAAGTGGTTACCGCTTCATAAACTTGCTTTCCCCAGTTAAGCTCTTTGCAAATAGATTTAAATTCATTTCCATGTGGAAGGATTCCCCCGCCATGCTTAATAAACGTGAGGTAATGAGCTAGTTCGTGTCTAATAAGATTTGTTAACCCTTCGTAAGAGTGATAGATCACAGATTGATGAAAGCCAAGCTCTAAGAAGTCAGAGTCAAAATACCCAAGCTTATTTTTTTTATTAAAAATAACAATTTTTATAGGAAAACTTCTTCCGCTTTTATCGTAGAAGCGATCCCCATTCACCTTAAGTCTTACTTCTTCCACAAGAATTTTTTTCAAGGTGAACTTAATTTGGTTAATAAACCGTATGATTTTTTCTGAGTAGACAAACATGAGAAAGAGTATCTCTTAAGGGTAGATTATCTGAAAGTGTTTTTTGTAAAAATATCGCTTTTTTTACTAATTTATATTGTGATTATTTTAAAGATATAATAAAATTTTCACTTTATTTCCACAGGGGAGTTTTTATGGCAGCTGCATTTTCAATATGGGATCCAAATATTAGAATAAATTTTTGGTTTGAAGGTTCAAATACATTTAAGGGTGGGATAGAGCATGGTGGGTCAGCGGCTTTAGTTGTAGACTTAATAATTAAGGATTTTCGGGCAAAGATAAATATGAAAATTCCAAAAGATATTAAAGCAATCGATGAACCGAAGCAATTAATAGTTACTTGCATTAAAAATAGGGTTAAAACGCATCCAGATCCATTAGGACTAAGTGTAGAACAAATTAAAAACCTTGCAGTCAGGATTGGTATATTTACAAAGGGTGAGCCAGATGAAGTGGATGCTAAGACAGGAAATGTTCCTAAACAACCAGTTCTTATAAGAAATGACGTAAAAGTTCCCTTAACGTTACCAGAAAGTTTCGAGCTCTATCAAAGATATAGACTTGTCATATCTTCTAAAGATTTTAAGTTTACAGCACGTATGGAAAAGGAAGAGGCTATTGCTGTGGCCGATTTGACGAGGTTGAGTAAAGAAGAGTTAAAAAAGCGGTTTGAGACTGCTTTTTTAAAAGGTATAGAATATGATTCTGAACAAGCAACTATCAAAAATGATCCACCGGCTTTTAATGAAGCAATTGATCGTGAACAAAAAAATATTCAGTTGCTTATAAGCATTGCTGAAGCTTTACAGAAAAAGGGCAGGGAACCTCAATGACCAAATTCGATATGTAGATGTAGTGTTTATGAAAGCTTAAACAAAAATTCGCGTATTCATTCCAAATGGTTTAGATTCCGATAGTGTAAGGCAGCTTCCATTTACTGTGTCTAAAAATAAGCGTAGTGCCGAAAGATTTCAACTACGGCTTAAAGCAGCGCAATTTGAAAATATATTACTTGAGGTGGCGCTATTTAATACAAAAATGAGCTCAGAGGGAACTCAACCAACAATCACAATAAGAGTTTTAGTAGAATTTTCAGAACAGTTAGATCTTCAGAGAAAATATTATTTCTATATTGAACCTCTAAATATTTGCTAACAAAGAAGATTGTAAGACAATGAGATTTGTTAACCTTCTGTGAGAGTGATAGATCACAGATTGATGAAAACCAAGCTCTAAGAAGTCAGGGTCAAAATACCCAAGCTTATTATTTTTACGAAATTATGTTGTGATTATTTTAAAGTTAGATTAAAATCTTCGCTTCATTTTCAAGGGATTTTTATGGCAGCTGCATTTTCAATACATGATCGAAATATTATACTAACTCCTTTTTTCGAAGGTTCAAATACATTTAAGGGTGGGATTGAGCACGGTGGGTTAGCGGCTTTGGTCGTAGACTTAATAGTTCGGGGTCTTTCAACTAAGATCTCTGTAAGTATTCCAGAACATACAAATTCAGGCGATGAACCTAAGAAATTAAAATTTAGCTGTATTAGGGGTGGGGTCTCAACATGTCCAGATTCATTACGACTAAGTATTGATCAAATTAAAAATCTTGCGATCAGAGTTGGTACATTTGAAAAGGGTAGGCCGATTGGACCAAAAATCATGGATACTCGTACAGGAGAAGTTAGTCAACAACAAACTCTTATAAGAGATGATGTAATAATTTCCTTAAAATTGCCAGAAAGTTTAGAACCTTATCAAAGATATAGATTTATTGTCTCTTCTGAAGATTTTGTATTTTCAGCACGTATGGAAAAAGAAGGTGCTAGTGCCGCTTCAGGTGGAGGTGGGGGGAAGGGTGAAGCTGACGATTATCGTCAGAAAATGAGAAAAATAGTTGATGCGGTAGTTGAAGAAGAAGTAAGAAATTTAAAGCAAATATTAAGTGGGGTTTTTGGCAATGATTCTGCAGCTGAGGTTGCAACTCATGTGACAAATGAGGTGATTCAAGCTGGTAGGGAATTGATTCCAGATCCAGTAATACCGAATACAAATATTGCTCAAAAACCTGCTGATTTAAATAGGTTGAGTGTTGAAGAACTAGAAAAACGGTTCGAGGCTGATTTTACACAAGATAAGAAAAGTAAAGAAATCTAAGGTAAACGAAAGATAAATCAAGAAGTTGATTCTGTATTGCTTCGTTAAATGGAAAATCTTTTTTAAGAAATTTTGTAAAAAATGAATTATTTAATAAATTATCTTGTGATTATATCAAATAGAAATTAAAATTTTGGCTTCGATTTTAATAAGGTTTTTTTTTATGCAAGTATCAATTTCAAGTAGAGGATTTATCCCTACTCTAGGTCGGTTAATATCAAATAATAGAAGCAGTAATCAATGTTGGGGTTGTGTTTCCAGAAACTTTTTAAGTAAAGCATGCAAAGGATCTTTAAATTTAGAAGTAAAAAGCAATTATCTTAAGGATAGAAAGGTTACATTTGGTGGATCTTTTAAAAGAGAAAAAACAGATGCTTTATCAGTAGTGGATTCGAAAATTAATTTTAGTGATGAACGGATGGAATCGTTAAAGATTTTAAGCGTAGCGCTTTATTTTTTAGGTAAAAATGCAGATAAAGCTTTAATCAATCATTCACCTGCCATTGCAGTAATAGAAGAGGAATTAAAGATAATAAAAGGGTTAAGTAGTAAGTCTAATATAGCTCTTGACCTATCTGAAAAATTTAAAAATTCTTCAGAATTAAGCAAATTGAGTATTAATGAATTGACGGTAGAATTTCAAGATGGCTTTACTAGATTTTATGATATCCAACGCAGCCGATTAATAGGGACACTTTCTGGTCATTTTCTCTTACCTAGTATATATATGCAAAATATGATGGATGAATTAAACGCAGGAAAATTTATTTTGCAGCTAGATCAAGAGTTAAGAAATGAAGGGGTAAATCCTTTAAGGCCTACATCTAAAAAGTTTTTAGCTTTAGAAGCTGAAGTTGAAATGCTTCAACAACTAGCAATAAATTCATCAAAAAATCGTTAATCAATCTGTTAATGACAGAGGAGAAATAGTAGACTCTTTCGTTTTTGTAGAAATAGAGTAAGAAGTAGGAAGTTATGGAAGATGTAGCGGGGGTAGGCAGGCAAGGTAATCTTTTTGGACTTGTTTGGAATGGCTTAAGAAGAATTGAATTTGGAAAAAAGAGCACTCATTTTGAAGTTAAATCTCTAAATTTGATAGTTGGATCTTTAGTAACTGCTCAGGTAATAATCCCTGTTGACATACCCTCTGATAGATCTGTAAAACTTCCATTTATTCTTTACAAAAGAGATGGTGTATCTATCAGTGACGCACTATGGATAGAGGCAGAAAAAATTAACGCTTTATCACTGAGCATTGATATAATTCAAAATGAGCCATCGGGTATTATTTCGAAAATATCTAAAGTTATTCAGGTAGAATTACCTTATGAGCTCAAATCTAATCAGAAATGTAATATTTATGTAACCTCAGATCTGAATTTAATGAAAGCGGTTATACAAAGGGAAGAGCCCTCTCAGCCTTTAGGTGGTGGGGGTAAAAAGAGGTCTGAAAGTTCTTTGAACTTAAAGAAAATAAGCGCAAAAAAGCTAGTAAATCAATTAGGGATTATTACTGACAAAGTCCTTAAATACGAAACAAGGCGTCAAAAGGCCCTATTTGAATTTGATGAAAAGACAGCTAAAGAAGTTGCTCTCCGTGAATTAAGGTATTGTCGAGAGGGTGTAAGGTTTGCAAACGAATTACTAAAACGGACAATAGATCTTACGGAAGATCAAAAGAAACAAGGATTAGAGGCAATCAACGATTTTAATAGACTTGAGGCTGAAATTCAAAGATGCTTGTAAACTAAAAGCGCAGGGAATAAAAAATGTTACAATCGCAAGGTTGCTTTTTAATTTGAGATCTTTCAAAACATGCTTTGATTATAAAAAGGAATCATTTTCTTTAAGAGAAATTAATTGTTCATTATCTAGCGCAGCTTTTGCAGATAGCTTATTTTCCGCTGCTTTTATTAGTGTTGCATGAGCCTTTATGGCTTCTATTGCTGCAGCTTTTGCAGATTCAATTTCAGATGTTTCTTCTTTTACTTCTATTGCATTCATTATTGATGAAAATAATCTCTCTCTTGCTAATTCCAATTGTTGCTTTAGATAATCTCGGAGCTCTTCTCTTTTTTTTAATAATCCTTGTGTTTTTATAGGTTTAGACTTTGCTCTACAAATAAGCAATCTTAAGGCCTTTAGTGAATTATCATATAACCTTTTAACCTTTTTGTATTTTACTAAGGTTGCAATTGCTCTCTCTGCTGCGCTCGTAGTTAAAGGCTGCTCTATTTTGGCTTTTGTTACCGCTAAATTAAATGCCATTTTTGCCTCTTTCTTTGCAAGATTAAATGCTTTGGTTGCTTTCTTTAGTTCAGCTTTATTTTTACAAACCATTATCTTTTGTATGCATTTTGAAACCTTATGATCAACATCAGATGTCGATCTGGTAATTTCATTGCTTTTTCTTTTAGGATGTTGCCCTACAAAAGGTACCCTATCTGCTGAAGGTAAAGATGAATTTATTTGCATTCTATTTTAATATTTAAAAAAAAAGTAATGCAGTAATCTTACAAAGAAATTTTATTAAACTCAATCTTCGTTTTAATAGGCGTATTTTTTTCTTAATTGATTGAAAGAAAGAGCAGCAAGAGCTAAAGAGGCAATTAAGATCCCTGGAATTACTGCACATCAATTCGTACTTGCTACTGTTGTTCCACAATGTCTAATTGCGCTGCAAAGTAATCCACAGATCTCAACTTCCGAATTAATTAAGATCGTAATAATGAATTGAAATTATTCTTTTCTTAACTTATTATATAACTCATATTTGCCATTCTACTAACAACTCCTATTGTAGCGCCTATTAGGATACCTAATAGAGTTTCTACTTTCTATTCATCAAGATGGTGGTTATTTACAGGGGTAGGTTATATAAACAGCACTCGACAATCAGGGCAATTAACAGTGCGATTCTCCCTTAATTGAACAATGGCCCAATCTCTGATACACTCAGAATGAAAAGTGTGTTCTACTCCATTTGCTGTATCATGGCTGAAAACTAATTGATTTTTTTGAAAATTAGAAAAACAAATTGAGCAAACCTTATCTTCTGAAGTGTCTTTTCCTGAAGTGATTCGGGTTCCTAGGTCAAACATTTGATTCGTTATTCTTTCTAAATCTTCTGGTGTCGATCCTACCCTAGGGGCAATTACAGCTTGTACTCTACCTGCTCCCATTATCATATTTCTGCCATTTCTAACTTCTTCTTCTACAAATTCTCTTTCAGCCCAATTCACTTCTTGATTTTGTTGAGGAATTAACCGCGCAATATTTGCTCTTATTTGACGCATCATTGCAATATTTGCCCTTAGTTGACGCGCTATTTCCCGATTTGCTTCTATACGTCTTTCTACTTTTTTTATTAGACATGTGTATGTTGTAAGTATTACTGCTATTGTTGTAATTCCAGTTGAAAGTGCTCCCGGTATTCCTAAGTTCTCTTTTGCAAAAATGGTTGATAAAGACCCCATTACAATTAAAATACCCAATACCTGTACAAAAATTATTGAAGCACATTTATCTTCTTCCATATTCAAAGCTCTAGCTAATAGTACTATCGTTACTAGTGGTAATGCAACTATCCAGTCGTCAATATTATATCCCGGTATTACTATTACCCCACCCAATGCAGAGCCTATTGCGCCGATTTTAAGCAAGGAATCACCTGAATTTCGATTATTATTTCCAATTGACGCTATTAATGCAGGTATAGCCATTATGGTCATCCCAGTAGCAGCCCCCACTATTGAGTGGGTTAGCTTTACTAGTAGATGGTCTACCCTGGGAGCAAGTAGTTCTAAACTATAGTCAGGGTTTGGGCAGGTGGTGTTTTGCAAGAAGGGGAGAGTAAGACGGGTTATAGCTAGATCTTCAGGCTGAAGTGTGGTCATTTGTGTATGTGTACTATTTAATGAGGATAAAGCAACTGCCGCTTCTAAAACTGTTCTAATCATAATAACCTTGTTATTTAACAAGAATAATAATATGTTAACGATTATTTAATTACAACCGGTGAAACGATTGGTTAAATAAAGGAGAAATACCCTGATAAAAGTTCTTCGATTTACATGGAAAAGGTGAGTTAATTTAGTTTCATAATAATGATTTAATCCAAGGATTTTCTCTTAATGGGGAATCCTCAAGTGTCAAAACTTCACTTACATTAGAAAAAGACTCAGGATATTCTTTTAGGGTGGTTATTATTTGATCCAAAGCAGGGTATCGCATTTCTTGATCACCGATCCATTGTTCATATTTTCTTAGATTTAGAATGTTAGGTTTGTTTTGTAAATCCCAAAAAATTTCAGCAACAATTCGTTGTGAATCTTCAGCGGATAAAGTTCTTCTCATTGGTTTAACCCAATCTGAAACCCAAGAGGCATCACCAACAGGCATATAATAATTAGTTGTTTTTATCTCATAATCCTCACATGAGGACTTAACGCGATATTCAAAAGTATCTTTTATTATTCGTGGGCCTGTTCTAAGAACACTTTCTAGTACATTATAATCTGTACTATTAGAGGGATAGATGGATAATAAATCATCGTATGTAAGGGTATAGTTGAACTGACATTTTTCTATGATTTCTTTGAAAAGAGGAGATTTGGGGGTTGAAATAAGACCATCACTTGCACCAACACTTACATTGCCATACCAATCTTTTGAAACCATTACTTTTACTCCCCCTGGAAGTTTAGAATTTATTTCTAAAGTTTCATCCATATATTCAGAGTTTGTATCAGTATCAAAGTATCTTCCACCAAAATTATAAAGTAAAAGGTATCTTCCAATATCACTTGCTTCGCCGTAATTGGGTTGTGTTTTTGTCATTTGTAAAAGAAATGTATCCTTTAATCCCATCCACGCTTCATCTGTCAATGAGGTGTACATATTGATTACTCGAATATCTGCGTCTTGACACCAAGAGCCCATTTGATCACTTAATTCGGCTTGATCTGTCCAGATAACTATTTCAGAATCTGGATTAGCTCGACGCCAACCATCAATATTATCCATATATTGAGGTGGGATTTCAGAACCAACCCATATAAAGTGGAATATATCGGGTACATCCCCCTTAAATTTAAATTCCTTTGCGGCCCCACCAATCATATCATTTGCTGCTAAGTAGGCGCCCATCTCTTCTAAGTTATTAGGATCAGGCATAGAGCTAACCGAAGGTGTTCCACCAACTGATGCTCTATAATTAAAGGGGTCTTTGGATATTAGATCTTTTCGATCCTGTTGAAGTTGAAGGCCATTTACAGATGTAACATTAACTGGCTCAGATGCTTGCGTTGAGGATAAAACCAGATTTTCAAGAGCTGTCTGTGCAATATTAGGATTTAATCGTGGGGATTTACCTTCTTTTGAAGTATAAGACGTAACATCTTGAAAATCAATGGTTTTTGCAAAATCAATATTTAAGCTCATAGTAATAATTAGTGCTTTATTAATAATAACACCATCCCCCTGTTATAATTATATCATAATTATAATTCTAATTCAATATATTTTTATTAAGGGGTTTAGTGTGGCATTTTCCACTAAGAGAAAAGCAAAGAAAAAAATGAATTTTCTATGATTTATTTCAATTTTGTTTTATTAGGAAATTATGAGAAAAAAACTTATCCTAATTTTACTTTTATTATCATCTTGTAAGTGGCAAAATGAAAAAGCTCAAATGACAAAAGATGTCTCTTTAACAAAGACAGTACAAGATGCAAAAAATTCCGAGCTATTTATGATTGGGGACTACCCTGAGAATAAATGGTGGGACGAATTTAATGATGATCATTTATCTTGTTTGGTAGAAACTGCTTTAGCAACCAATCCAGGTCTGTTAGGTACAAAGCAAAGGGTGGAGGTTGCAAATCAGACGGCCCTTATGGTTAGATCCCAGCTATTTCCTGACATTTCAACCTTATTTCAATACGGCTGGCTTTATTTAGCAGATAACAACTTTTTAGGAGCTTTATTTCCTGAGATCAAAAACTCCTATTATCTTTACAATCTAATGTTCAATTTCAATTACGATTTGGACTTTTGGGGAAAAAATCAAAAAAAATACAAGGCAGCACTTGGTAGCGCCCATGCTACAAGGCTATCTTATGAACAAAGTAAGGTGATTTTATCCACATCTATTGCTAAAAGCTATTTCACACTTCTTGCTATGAAGGCAAAAAAAGAGGTGGTAGAGCAGATGTTGAGTAGAAAACAGGCCTACTATGAGTTAGTTAAAATTCGTCAAAAGAATCGAATAGATAGTAAGCTTGATCAAAATACCTTTAACCAGACGGTAAAGGGGATAGAAGAGACCTTAACTGCTTTAAATCAGGAGATCCTTCTTCAAAGCTCTTTGATCAATATATTAGTAGGGAGAAATCCAGAGACTGAGGTTGAGACGGCAAAGATCTATGAGGCGTTTAATAGAAAGCTTGAGATCCCTGGAAATATTACCACTACCTTACTTGCTCGTCGTCCTGATCTTCTATCGGCTTTATGGGTGACAAAAAAGAGTGCTTTAGATGTTGGTGTTTCTGTAACTGAGTTTTTACCTGATGTAACATTAATGGAATCACCATTTTTGATTAGTAATCAGGGTAATAAGCTCTTTAATAAGGATTCGTTTGCAAATATTTTACTTCCTGAAATTACTCAACCTATTTTCACAGGTGGTCGATTGCTTGCAAATTGGAGAAAAAGTATTGCCGCTTATGAATCTTCTGTCTATGAGTTCAATGAGCTATTTCTAAATGCTGCAAAAGAGGTGTACGACTCTGTAACAAAGTATATAGAAAGCGATGAAATGAAAGATATTCAGGAGGAAAAGCTTCATCTTGCTAAGAAAAACTATGAATTGCAATTTCTTCGTTTCAACAATGGGATCTCTTCGATGATGGATGTACTTGAATATGATGAAATATATTTGCAGAACAAGGTGATGATGATTGAAAAACAAAGGCTTCAGTGTATATCCTACATCTCCTTCATTAAAGCTTTGGGTGGTGGATTTGAGGATCAAGAGGCGGTGAAGCTTGAATAAGAAAAAGCTTATTTATTTTTCTATTGGCGTTACTGTAATTGGGGTAGGGGTTTTATTTTGGTGGCTATTTTGGGGCCGCTTTGAGGACTTTACAAGGGATGCTTATGTTCATGGAAATCAGGTGAGTTTAACACCTCAAATTTCTGGTTACGTGTCGGCTATCTATGTAGATGAGACAGAATATGTAGAGGAAGGTCAGGTGCTTGTTACCTTAGATCAAACAGATAATAAGATTTTGTTTGATAAAGCTTGCGCTAATCTTGGAAACACTGTTCGTTCCGTTACTGCTTTGTTTGAAAATGTATATACACTTGCTGCAATTGTTAGGGAAAAGGAAGCTGAGTTTATTAGAGCAGAGATAGACTATATTGATAGAGAAGCTGTAGTTTCAAGCGGGGCTGTTTCCACAGAAGATTATATTCATGCAAAAACAACCCTATCTGCAGCAAAAAGTGCGACAGAGGCTGCAATCTTTAACTTAAGAAAGGCAATATCTAGGGTTGAAAACACAACCGTTAAAACTCACCCTCTTGTTTTACAGGCCGTAGAGGAAGTAAAATGGACTTATGTAAATTTGCAGCGGTGTGTAATTAAAGCTCCTGCATCAGGTATTGTGGCGCAAAGAGGGGTTCAAGTGGGTGAGGCGATCTCACCATCATCACAGCTTTTATCGATTGTTCCTATGGATCAAATTTGGGTAGATGCAAATTTTAAAGAGATCCACATGGATAAAATCCGCATCGGCCAAGATGTTTCAATGATCTCAGATTTTTATGGCGGCGGTGTTGTTTTTCGTGGAAAAGTAGTCGGTATTGCTGGTGGTACTGGGGCTGTTTTTTCCCCGCTACCTCCACAAAACGCAACGGGTAATTGGATAAAAATTGTACAACGTCTTCCTGTAAGAATAACTGTAGATGAATCGATTCTAAGAAAGTATCCTTTAAGGCTTGGCCTTTCTATGAACGTCACTATAAATATAAAAGATACGGCAGGATTAAAGGTGCCCCTTGCTACCAAGATTAAAAATCCGCTCTATGAAACAGATATCTTCAGTAGCCAAGAAGATGGGGTAAGAAAAATTATTGACGGGATCTTTTTAACAAATGAGACATTTCATGGAATGATCACAGAAGAGGTAAAGGCCCTTGGAAATAGCCACAGAAAATAAGGATCAGCAAGTAGATCTTTCCCCGCTTGAAAAGATCATTCTTTCTTTTGCACTTTGCTTAGTGGCGTTTATGTTTGTTCTGGACTATACCATTGCAAACGTGGCGGTTCCTTATATTGCAGGTGGTTTAGGGGTAAGTAGTGATCAGGGGACCTATGTTATTACTTTTTTTTCTGTAGGAAATGCAATCTTTTTACCCATGACCTCCTGGCTTGTAAAAATATATGGCGATGCTAAGGTGATTGTATGGGCAACAATTTTATTTACTTTTTTTTCCTTCACTTGCGCTGCATCTCCTAATTTGATTTTTTTAGTCATTTCGAGATTTTTACAAGGTGCAGCAGCAGGGCCCCTTATCCCTTTATCTCAAGGGATTTTAACAAAACTATATAGAAGCCAGGTGGAGAAAATTTCAACGATTTTCTCGATGATTATCATGGTAGCTCCAGTGATTGGTCCTGTCATTGGGGGATATATTTGTTTTAATTATCTATGGAGATGGATTTTCTATATAAACCTTCCCATTGGTGCAATTAGTGCTTTTCTTATTGCCATAAATGTAAAAGGGTTAAAAACTGAAATCAAAAAAGAAGGGTTTGACTGGGTCACTTTCCTCCTTCTTTTATTAGGCATGACCTGTTTACAGTTATTTTTAGATAAAGGTCAGCAGTGGGATTGGTGGAATTCTTATAGAGTAAGATTTTTATCCATTACCGCAGCTCTTTCCACAGCTTATATCATACTTTGGAGCTACTCTTATAAAAAGCCATTATTCAATTTTTCTTTATTTAAGATTGGAAGATTTTCGCTCTCTTGTTTTATCATTTTCTTTGCCTATTCCTTATATTTTGCCGCTGTGGTGATTTTTCCTCTTTGGCTTGAAGATATCCAAGGATACACCTCAACGCTTGCAGGGCTTGCTGTTGCTCCAATGGGTATTGGGGCATTAACTGGTGCAGCACTTATTTCAAAAGCAATGAAGCGTGTCCAGCCTGTGATTTTTATCTGTTTGGGATTTTTTTGGATGGGGCTTGCCTGTCTTTATGCAGCAAGTTTTGTCCCTGCAATAAGCTTTTTCCATGTAGGCATGTCGCGCGTTTTGTTTGGGTTTGGCTTAAGCTTTTGGATGATTCCTACCATGTCTATGGTTGCAAAATCGCTTCCAAATAGTGATTTAGCCTCAGGGCTTGGCCTATTTCATTTCCTTCGATCTCTTTCAGGGGGAATTGGCACCTCTATCTATGTGACAATGTATACAAGAAGAGGCTATCAGCAGCATTTCAATCTTGCCTCTAGCTTTAATGACTATCAGCAAAGATCGATTGAATATTATAAAGATATTAAAGCCTATTTTCCCGACCCTCTTGCAGCAAAAAGCTACCTTAATACAGTGGTTAATTCTCAAGCAGCCTCCTTTGCTTTTTGTGAAGTGAACAATCTTATGGCATATATCTTATTTTTCCTTATGGGCGTGACTATTTTTGGTTTTAGAAAAAAGTCTACTACTTCTGTTTAAAGAGGAAATACTAGATACTCTATAACTATGCATAATAGACATCTTTCAAAACACCATTTGCTCATTAAAACAGCCCTTTTTTTTAAGTTTTTGACTAAATTTTTCAACCATATGTATTACATATGCTTTCATAATTTAGTCAAAAACTTAAAGAAAATGGTTAATTTTTCTAACCAAAGCGAGTTTTAAAAGATGTCTAATGTAAAATATATTGGCCCGCAAGTTTTAACCGCTCCTGAAATTCAGCAATATATTGATTTTCCAGAAATTGTTCAACGACAAGTTGCATTAGATCCTCCAAAAGAGGTGCTTGAAGCCCTTTATGAACTATTTGGGATAAAACCTGGAAGAAAGGGGTTTGCCGGTTTTGAAATGCCTCCGCTTGCAACTATTAAATCACTTTTTAAGACAGAGGTATTTCCAAAATCTAAAATTGATCAAGCACTTGATAAAATTAATAAAAGCATAAGCTTAAATACCCAATTTGATTATCTTGAAGAATACATAGATCAATTATTTTCGATGCTTTATAAGCTAACAGACCTAAATGACATTTTAGAAGAAGTTAGATCTCGAATGACCTCTATACTGAGGAGTTAAAGACTCATCTTATGCAAGGTGAGTTTAAAATATATACATATAACCACCCGCAAGCAAAGCTTGCTAGAGAGCACAAAGTCCACAAAGGAAAGTATTAAAATCTTTATAAATCCCTTAAAATTATAAAAAAATTTTCTGCTTCTATTAACATGGATATAAGGATCTAAGGATAAAATATAAATATTGCCTTTGTTATCCTCCGTGATCTTTGTGTTCTCTAGGGAGCAAAGCGAGCAAGTGGTTTAAAATCTGTAAATAGGAGATTTATTTAACGAATTTCTTCAAACTTTATCCTGAGGACTTAGTATTTTCAACAATATGAGGTCTAACAAATATGATCAGGCTCTTTTTCAATTCAACCTCTTTTTCAGAGGAGAATAAGCGGCCGATAAGCGGGATCCATTCAAGAATTGGCACCCCTATTTTTCGTGTTGTTTTCACTTTTCGAGACATCCCTGATAAAACAAGGTAGTGATCATTAGGAACGTGAGCCTCTGTGGTCATTTGCGTCTTAGAGGTTTTAATGCCAGAAAGATTGGTCCCCCCATCGATAAGATAATCATGGCTTTCGGTAATTTTTTCATCAATAGAAAGAGTGATGATGCCAGTATCTGATACCATTGGGATAATGCTTAATGAAACACCAATATCCTTATATTCGATATTAGAAGTGGTTCGTTGGTTAGTTCCTGTTAACTCAATCACAGATCCAGTAAAGGGGACTGTATCTCCTTCAAAGATCGTCGATAATTTATTTTCTCGTGTAAGAATTTTTTGATTAAGGACGATGGTGGTATCAATATCATTTTGAACAAATTTTATAAATGAGGAGAGTTCATTAAAGATCATTTTCCCATTAATGATTGCATCACCAATAATTCCATTATTTAAACCCCCAGTTAGGGAGTTTTTACAGGCAGAAAGAATATCGGCAGAAGGGGCATTTTGCCAAGAGACACCAAAATCGTGACCTTTATTCACGTCTGTTTCAAGAACTAGCACCTCTACATAAACTTGCTTTAATGGAACATCTAACCGTTCAATCAAATTCTTCATCCGAATAGAGGCCTCTTTAGAGGCAGAAAAAAGAAGTGAGTTTGAGCTTTTGACCCATTGTAAGGTGGCAAGGCACTTTTTGAGCTCTACATCAGAGGAAAGGGTATTGCTTAATCCTGAGGCAGATTCTTTAAGGTAGGTGATGATTTCTTCCCCAGAAAGGTATCTTAGTTTGTATATATCAAACTCTTGTTCAATTTCCAAGGCAAGGGTAGGTTTTTTTTCCACGCTCACTTTTCTGATAATATAGGCAGAGCCCTCTTTTTTCGCTTCAAGGTTATACTCTTTTAACAAGTTAAACAGATCCTTCAAAAGCTCATCGGTAGATCTTTCGTTTGTAGAGATAAAAGCTACATCGAAATCAAGAATTTTTTCATCGGCAATAAAATTTACTTCGGCAATTTTTCCTGTATAGCGGATTAATTCAGACAGGGAGATTTTTGGAAAACTACACAGATGACCTTTATCTGAAATTAAATAAAGAGGAAGCGATAATAGCAAAAAAAACTTAACTAGAATATTCATAGTTAAATAGATTACATGATTTTATCTTTTTGTTAAATAGACTTCTTTTTTTTATAAGTTATCAATCAAAATCGGAGGATTTAAAAAGGTTGTTTTCTGTCCAAAGATCCTTTGGTAAAAATAAAGTTCACTTTCAAGAGAGTGAATGATATTTTTCTTCTCTTTAAAACCATGACCTTCTCCTTTATAAAGTACGTAGGCAGTGGGGATCTTTTTCTCAAGTAGAGCTTTATACATTTTTTCGGCTTGTTCCACAGGTACAACTTTATCCTCTGTTCCTTGAAGAATAAAAATGGGCTTTTTCATCTTATCTGTATGGAAAATGGGGGATCTTTCATCATATACTGCTTTTTCATCCGGATAATCACCAATTAATTTATCAAGATAGCGAGATTCAAATTTATGAGTATCTTCGGCCAAAAGCCCTAGATCACTTACACCAAAATAACTTGTGCCGGCAACAAAGGTATCACGAAAAGTAAGTAGCGCTAAAGTGGTGTATCCACCAGCGCTTCCACCTCGCACAGTGAGTCTATTTTTGTCTACTAAACCCTCTTTTACAAGATACAGGGCACAATCCTCACAATCATCTACATCTTTGATCCCCCAGTTTTTATAAAGACGGTTTCTATAGGCTCTACCAAATCCTCCGCTTCCTGAGTAATTGACATCACATACTGCAAAACCGCGAGATGTCCAATATTGGACCGCCATTAAAAAAATGGGTGGATTATATCCGGTTGGTCCGCCATGGGAAATAAGAAGCAGGGGGGGCTTTTCTTTGTCAAATAGGTGTGTAGGATTTGTCGGTGGATAATAAAAGGCGTGAGCACGTTGATCGTGTCTTGTGGTAAATGAAATCGGTTCAGGAATTGAAACCCAAGAAGGATCTAAATCAATTTCTTGAGAAGTTTTTAGCTCAGAAAGAGCACCTGTTTTAAGAGAATAAGAATAAACCCCTTGAGGTTTATTAGGTGATGCTGCGATAAAATAGAGGGTGTTTTTATGATGTAAAATGAATGTGTAATTGGTAAAAGGAAGATCTAATGTCTCTAACTGACCATCGGAAATAATTCCTAAATAGTCGGTTCCTTTATCCACATATACGGTAGCAATTTTTCCCCCATCAAGAAGTGTGTATATCGGGTTACTTTGACGCCAATGAGTTTTAGCAAAATCTACATGTTTATCTAAAACATGAGTGCCATTTTCTTTGTAAATATTCCAATAACCTGTTTGATCAGAGACATAATAGACTTCATTTGTACTCGAAAAGACTGGATCACAGGAAGAAATATCCCCTTTTGGACCAAGATTTATTGTTTCTACAAATTCTTTTTTAGCAGAAAGGGTAACTTTACAAACTTCTGCTGCATCCCACGACATATTAGGAAAATTCCAGGTGAAATAGGCAAGGTATTTTTCATCAGAGGAGATGGTAAGACCTGAATAAAAATCATTTTGCTGATCCATCACAACGCATTTACCTGAGGCTCTTTCAATACGCATGATCCCATTAATTACATGATCTTCTTCTGTATGATCCTCAAAAATAGCAAATAGGTAGTCTCCACAAATGCGAGGTTCAGAAAATCGGATGTTTGGTCTATCGGTAAGCTTCCTTATTTTACCATGACCTACTTCATAAATTTCTTGATCCTTTGAGTTTGTGAAATAAATAAATTCTTTTTTCCCACAGAAAGCACTTGCACCGTATTCGTGAACACTATTGCTTGCTGAATAGGGAGTGGGTAGTAGATCTTTCTTGTCAGTTAGTGAGTAGATAACAGATCTACCTTTATCCTCGGGTCTTGCCTCAATAACGTAAAGTTTTTCATCAACCATGGCAAGTTCTGAAAATTTTACAGCTTTTTTTGTTACCATTTCACCGGTGATGATGGATGATAGGCTTCCCAGTTTCATTATTTTCCTCTTTTTTGAATTTTATCCTTATTCATACTATGCAATAGCTTCTCATTGTTAGCAAGCTCGCTACTGTACTTCTTTTTAACTAGATTAAATTTATGATACATTAGCTCTAAGCAAGGGGAATCCAAACTATAGCATAAGGCAAGTAAAATCGTAAATGGTTCAACAAGGGTCTTTTCAGGAAGAGTATTTATGTATTTTCTACTCTCTTCTTCTGAAATCCAAAGAAAAGCCTCCTGTAGAAAACCTGCCCTTACGACAAGGTATTTTACAAGAAATTCTGGCGTTAAAGAATGATTGAATTTCTTCGAAAGGGTTTCAAAAGCTGTCTTTTCCAAAGAGTTGCTTTGAAAATGCTTATGAATGTCAAAGCAAAGAACTCTAAAAATGGTAAAAAGTGATAGAAAACAATCACCAATTTCCTCTTTTACCTCTTTTAAATGATCCTTATAACTACATAGAGTAAAAAGCTCCATCAGCTCAGCTACCTCGCAACCATGGGCAGTTGTGAGATTTTTAATATGATGATAATTATTCCAATTTCTTGAAATGATAAATTCTTCTAAATCATCGATGTAGTTTTTAAACACATTAAAATCCTAAGCAATAAGTTAAGTTGATCGTCCAATTATTTTGATAATTTTGCATACTTTCCACTGTAGTTACAGTGGGTAAATTTAGCTCAAGGTCAATACTATTAAGGTATTTTTGATGTAAAGTGGGTGTATAGCCAGCAATTATAGAGGTGCTATAGCCAATAAAGGATTGAGAATGATATAAAACACCTCGTTCCTTAGAATGATAAATAAGAGGGGTCATTGTTGCAAGGGCAACTCCGTATCCTAAAAAAAAGCTTTTTTCCAATTTAGGCGTGGTATAGAAAAGAGTGGAAAATTTAGGTAAATATAATTCAAGTGCTCTTGTATTACTAGTGTAGGTTTTTGTGCTAGCGCCAATATTAATATCATAGGAGAAGGTGGGTAGAAAGGTGAGGTACGAGTTAGAGTGACCAAAATTCAAAAGTTTTGTTCTATAGCCGATGCCGCCGATAGGGGAGGTTTCTGTTTTATCTACCCCTGAAGTTGCTCCCGCTCTTAGGTATATATAGCCTTTATTGTAAACAATCTTTTCTTTCTCATTAAATAGATGATTAAGCTCATCCTCACTTTTTTGTTTAGAAAGGACATTTTTCAGGGTATGCCTAAATTCAGGGCTTTCTAAAGCATCGGCAATAGCCTCTTCGTTTGCAAATTCTATCGATGATGGTTCATCTGCTAGTAGAGGGTAAAAGAGTACCCCTGTACATAAAAAAGAAAAAAATAATTTCATAAATATCCCCTTAAGTTAAAATCCAACCCCTGCTGATAAAGACATCGAGATATGATCTTTATCTTTGTTATTGTTAAGAAGATAAGTAACTGGTGCTACCACCTCATATTGACAAAAGTTTACACTTGTTTTGGTCTCCCAAATTTTATAACCAAGAGCAATGTTTGCCCCCATTCCCTTGTACTCAAGCTTCCGTTTTGTTTTAAGAGGGTGGCCTTTAAAGTAGTAATTAATAGATTTAAATTTTTCAGACTCTAAATACGAGCCGCCGGCGCCCATATAAAAGGAAAAAGGGAGATTTTTCAGTATCAAAACCCTAGGTAGCATAATTTGCTTATATCCAACATCTGGATCAAAACTACGAACATAGTTCATATTGACATCAACACCGCTAATAAAAGCCGCTTTTTGAAAATTTATCCTGTATCCTGCGCCTAAACTGCTTGTAACATCCTTTTCAGTAAAGGATGGATATGCACCGATGGAAAGATAAGTGTAATCTCTTTGTAGGCTCTCAGAGGATAAAAGAGGGAGGGCAGTACATAAGGAAAGGATGTATAGGAGTGACTTCATCGCAGCCTCATTAATTGTAAAGAAGTATAAAGATTAGGGTAGAAAAAAGAAAGAGATTTCCCTAGAGAAATCTCCTAAATATAAAAAACTTTAAAATCCAACAGAGTAGGATAGCATAACAATAGGAGCTAAACTAGTGTCATTTTCATAAATAGCAATCAGTGGTTGATCAATAGATAGTTGAATTTTGCTAACGGCCTTATTTGGAGAACCAAGTTCTACACCGGCTGCTAAAGATGGAGCTAAAAAAGTACCTCCATAGGCTTTTTTAATCCTGCCGTATCTACTTGTTGATCTTGCTCTGGTCAACAAAGATACTCCATAGCTTGCGTAATGTCTTGATTCAGCGTAAGGATCTAAATATTTAACTCCCATTAACTTAGGGTGATAACATATAAATTTGAAAGGCTTACTTCTTTCTTTGTACGTTCCACCACCGCCGAATTCTACAGAGGCTGAATCAAAAAAACCACTTGGATAGATTGCTGATTGATAACCTACTAAAAAGACAGGTAAAATCATTGCAAACCCATCTATAGTTGACGTAGGCGCAATTGTAAAAGTAAAATGTCCAACATTTTTATTTAGAATATTCTTTTGTCTTTGGGGTAGCTCTCCTTTGAGTGCAAGTTCGTTTCGGTTTTCGGTAAAAGCTGTTAAATCATTAGGATTTTGTTCTGCGGCAGATGCGGTAAAAATACTTGCAGACATCGCAATAAATGTTACTAATTTGTTATGCATATTTTTTCCTTAGTTAGGATGTAAAAGTTTAGGTATTTTCAAAAACAATGTGTAAAATCTGAGGGGTAAAAGAGATTTCCCTAGAGAAATCTCTTTAGTATCAAAACCTTTAAAATCCAACAGAGTAGGATAGCATAAGAATAGGAGCTAAATTAGCGTCATTATCATAAATAGCAATCAGTGGTTGATCAATAGATAGTTGAATTTTGTTAACGGCCTTATTTGGAGAACCAAGTTCTACACCGGCTGCTATACTAGGAGCTAAAAAAGTACCTCCGTAGCTATGGTCTTGGTTATCTTTAACCGCTGATCTACCAATGGACAACAAAGATACCCCATAACTTCCGTAATATCTTGATTCAGCGTAAGGATCTAAATATTTAACCCCCATTAACTTAGGGTGATACCATATATATTTTGAATGACCACCTTTTCTGAACATTGCACCACCACCATATTCTATAGATGCTGAATCAAAAGAAGCACTTGGATAGATTGCTGATTGAAAACCTACTAAAAAGACAGGTAAAGTCATTCCAAACTCATCTATAGTTGACGTAGGCGCAATTGTAAAAGTAAAATGTCCTACATTTTCATTTAAAATATTTTTTTGTCTTTGGCTTAACTCTCCTTTGAGAGCAAGTTCGTTTCGTTTTTCGGTAAAAGCTGTTAAATCATTAGGATTTTGTTCTGCAGTAGGTGCTGCAAAAATACTTGCTGACATCGCAAGAAATGTTACTAATTTATTATTCATATTCCTCCTTAGTTAGGATGGAAAAGCATAGTTTAATTATAACAATAATGTCAAAACTATAATCATAATAAATCGTGTAACTTATTTAACTAAAAAGTTATTATGATAAACTTTCTTTCCACTCTTTAATTCCTGATACAAGAGTTTTAAGCAGCCGCTCAGATTGACTTTGCTCTGAAAAGTTAAGGATATATGAAAGGACCGGGATTTCGTGGGTATTTGTGTAGGATATGGCAAGGCTTGAGGAGTCAAAATCTACACATGATACTTTATCCTCTATAAATTCTTTAAAGGATTGATTGATCGTAGAAACAGTGATGATAAAATATCTTTCCCAGGTGATGGTTTTTATAAAGTAGATCGTATCATTAAAATCATGCTCTAAGGCCTCTAACATCAAGAGGAAGGAGTGTTTAAGAGCAGGGGTTGGGATGATACACTGCATAAATCTTGGAATAAATGAGTAAAAAAAGTTTTCCACAAGAAAATCATCTGAAAAATTATTTTGCAGCAGTGCTCTTTTTAGATCTACTAGGGCTTCATTTTGCTTTGAAATCATCCCACCGTTAAAATCGCGCACCTCACCTACTATATCTGTGATAAAGGAAAAGACATCACGTCTTGCCCGAGTTAGATCTAAAGAAAAGTCAGCACGTAAGTATTCTTCCTTAGGGCAGCAAACATCTAAGATATACCCCTTTTTAGGGATACTTTTTCTCACATGGCCAACGGTTTTTTCCTCCCTTTCCTTGATGTAAATATCTTGCTTATTACGCTTAAATTTTTTGGGAATTGGGACAAGGTCAGGATGCCAGATCCTTACAAGCAGCACTGTAAAAATCAAATTTGATTGCTCTTGAGCTCTATAGTTGATCATTACCTGAGGAAGGTCGGTTGGAAATTTAAGTTGGGCACCAAGGGTAATGATATTTCGTAAAATTTCTTCGTCATTTCTTGGCATGAAAAGGGAGTTTACGACACTTTCAACTCTATCTAATACTTTTTCTGTAAGAAAGCTTTGCAATAGCTTGATTTCATCCCCTGTAAACTTTTCTTCCTGTTTTTCAATCTCTAAGTAAATAATCCTTGTTCCTGTATCTTCACGTTTATTATGAATCGTAGAACTTTGGACAAGAACCGCTTTAGGAATTAAGGAAGTGACAGCTGCAAGTAAATGTCTTTTATCAAAAAATTCACTTTCAGAGGTGTAATTTATAGCCACTAGTAGTCCAATGACCGGCTTTTTCTTTAGATCGATAGAAAGATGAGTTCTTAAAACCTTTGTCACGGCAAACCTTTCAGAAGGGTTTGAGACAAAGGCATGGGCGGCACGTTTTCTCAGTAGGTATGAATAGGATATAATTCTTGCTACGTAGGTAAGATTTCTATGGAGGGCAAAATCGTTCATCGAAGGGAGAATAAAACGTTGGATTTCATTAAACAAATCTCTTTCAAAAATTTGGGGCTTTAAGTCAAGTAAAGGGGATAGACTTTCTTTTATTCGGCTGATTTTTTCATCAGAGGAAGCTTTGATAAGAAAATGTTGCATTTGCTCGTAAAGGTTATGATTGTATCCTTTAGAGGGGATATCGAGTAGTTCTGAAATATTTTCAGAAACAATCATTTTTTTCTGTTCTTCTGTTAAATTTCCAACAGAGAGAACGGCTCTGGCATGGGAAACAGCTAAAATATTTATTTTCAACTCTTCAATTAATGTTTGAAGATTAGATTGGATGGTTAATAGCTGCTTTTTACTTTCAATATGGATGAAGAGTTCATGGAAGAAAAATCCTTTTCCTTTGAATAAATCAAATTGAATGATTTCTGAATGCACGTGTGTAAGGGTCAGGTTTTTCCCAGGAAGGAGCCATTTTGAAAAATAGTCACAGATAAATCTTCCCACCTCTCTACTGTGTAGGGATTTTGTTAGTGAGGTAATAGCCAGGGTAATTTTTCCCTCTTCATTGTGGAAAACAGGCTTTATTATTGGACAATCTTCTGCAATCGATAGATAGAAATTGTTTAAAGCTCGATTATCTCTAAGATTGGAAACAGCAGTGGCAAGTTTTAAAGTCTCTTCCGATAAAATTTCAAGGATTGCTGTCTCAATTCCATGAAAGTAGTTTTCATACACACTTTTTTTAGAAGCAGGAAGTGGGTAAAAGGGTGCTATTTTTATAAGATCATGTAATAAAGAATGATCTGATTTAGGAAAATATATATTCAAGGAACCCTCCAAATGAAGGGTGAAAAAATCAAAATAGTAGTATTCATATGACTAGTATATAGATAAGAAATTATTTGTATATAGTAAAGAAAGTTCTTTACGATTTTTTTTGTATTAATTTACAGATGCAAGGGCTGGTCTGTTTTCAGGAACTTTTTTTTCGTTAATTTTAATACCTGTTAAGTAACTAAATCCCCATTTATCAACGACTAATCCATCTACATGCTTTTTTTTCATATAAGGATTTTTCCAGTGATATAAAGCAGTAAGTGGAACATCATCATTAAGAATTAACAACGCCTTTTTGAGCAATTCAAAACGCTCTTCTTTATTTAGATAATACATCGATGATTCCAAGATATTGCTGTATTCTTCATTACTGTAGCCTGGGATGTTTTTTGTATTAGTTTTGATTCGAAATCTATCTAAAATATTCATAGGATCGGGGTATTGAGCAATCCAAACACACTGGCTGATGTCAAAATCCTTGGTTCCTAGTTTTTCAAGGTAAACTTTATATTCCTGGCTGCTTAATATTATAGAAACACCAAGAGCTTTTCGCCACTGATCTTGAAGAGCTTGAGCAATTTTTGGAGCATCCCCACTTGTTGAGTGAAGGAGGGTAAGTTTGGGAAGGTCTTCAACGCTAATCTTTAGTTCCTTTAGTCCTAAAGCAAGAAATTTTTTTGCACTTTGGACATCCCCATCTTTAAAAAATGGTTCTGGTTGATCAGAGAGTAAAGATTCAGGGAGAAGATCTACCCCTGGGGTCTCTCCAATTTGGGTAATGTTATCCACTAAACTTTTTCGATCGATGGAGTAAGCAAATGCTTTCCGAATATTTTTATTGTTAAAGGGGTATTTATCCATATTAAAGCAGCATATAGTACTTGCCGGGATATCAGTTGTTTCAATAAGCCCTTTATCAAGAAGATCAGGGATAGAGTCAGAAGGAATACCCCTAAAAGGAAGGCCTATTAAATCAAGCTCATTATTATTATAAAGATGAAGCGCTGTTGATTCATTATCGACAATAGAGATAGAAATTTGTTCTAGCTGAACGGACTTTGCATCCCAGTAAAAGGGGTTTTTTTCTAAAATAATTTCCCTGCCAGGACGTCTTTTTGCAAGTCTATACGGTCCATTACTTACAAAACCACCCTCGTTTTCTAAGGCCCAACCTTCATTTTCAAGGACCGTATGTTGACAAACAGGGTAAAAGACACAAAAAGTAATTAATTCCTTAAAATAGGGGGTAGGTGTTTCAAGGGTTACTTCTATCGTATTGTAATTTATCACCCTTATTCCCACATCTTTTTCAGAGACGGCGCCCCGTTTTGCTTTTTCTGCATTTTTTATAGGATAAAGTAGGTGAGCATTTGGAGCGGGGAAATCTGGGGAAAGCATATTTAGCCATGTTTGGGAAAAATCATAGGCAGTGATAGGAACTCCATTAGACCATTTTGAATTTCTTAAATGAAATGTATAGGTTAGACCATCGGAAGAGACATCAATTTTTTCAGCAATAGCGGGGGCTGAAACAGAATCAGGGGTCATTCTCATTAAACCTTCAAAAAGAAGGTATTGGATAGATCCAGAGATATAGTCTGCTCCCTTTCTAGGATCAAGCGTCACCACATCTTGAAGAACGTTTAAATGTATTCCGTTGACAAACTTTTTTTTCTCCACCTCTTGTTTCTCACAACTAACCAAAATAAAGAGTAGGTAGAAAGTAAAAAAGGATGAAAACAAGGTTTTTTTCATTGCTTTTCTATTCCATTAGATAAAAAGAAATATTATAGAGAAATAAGTAAAAAAAGTAAAGAATATTGGTAGCAAAAGAGAGGGTAATTTGATATTATTAAAATAATAATATAAGGTGATCATGCCCTTTAGATTCTCAAAAGAAAAATGGTTGGTATTATCTGCAATGATTTGTGGATTTTCAATGATCTTTCTTGATTCTACAATTTTACCAGTTACTCTTCCCACCATACAAGGTGAACTTGCTATTTCCGATCTTAATCTTCAATGGATTGTAAATATTTATTTTTTATGCAACGCCTCTTTTGTTATCTTAGGAGGTAAACTTGGGGATATTTTTGGTAAAAGAAAAATTTTTATGACAGGGTTGCTCCTTTTTGGATGTTCTTCAGCTCTTGGGGGATTTGCTAATAATGCTCTTTGGCTTATGGTATCTAGAGGTTTTCAGGGACTATCTGCAGCCTTAATAGCCCCTTCAGTAAGCTCTATTATTATTTCAAAATTCTCTCCTAAAGAGAGGGGAAAAGCTATCGGTATTTCTGTGGCAACAAGCAGCATATTTTTATCTATGGGCCCTTTTTTAGGGGGATTTTTGACAGAGTATGTTTCCTGGCGATGGGTCTTTTTTATCAATATTTTTATATCAGTTATTGGTATATTGCTTTCACTAAAATATGTTCCTCTTTTTTCTGGTAAAAGGGTTAAAATTGATTACCTAAGTTTGTTTTTATTCATCGGGGCGCTCCTATTTGTCACAATTTCTGCGATGGAAGGGGAAAGACTTGGATGGACATCGACCTTAAATATTATCTTTATGACAGCAGGGATAGCTCTTGCCCTTCTTTTTTACTTTCATTATAGAAATGCAAAGACAGAGGAGCCTTTTTTTGATTTTTCCCTTTTTAAAAATATAAACTTTTTTATCGGTAATCTTCAATCGTTCATCGTCCAGTTTATTTTGATGAATTCAGTCTTTTGGGCAATTTTTTTTCAAGATGGGATGGGCTATACCCCAACTTTTGCAGGTCTTTGGACCTTTTTGTCCACCGCCCCTGTTTTATTCACCGCCCCACTTGCCGGCTACCTTTACGATAAGTTTGGCGTAAGAATACCAACCACAATTGGCTTTTGTGGTTTAATCATCACTTTTCTATCTCTTATTTTATTTACCTTTTATGGAAATTTTGCTTTTATGATCATAAGCCTTATAGTGTTCGGCTTTTGTATATCACAAGTGTTAACCCCTGTTGCCTCTTTTGTCATAAGTTCTGTACCAGAGGCTAAAAGAGGCTTTGTATCAGGGATTTATAATACATTAAGATTTACAGGAGCTACCATGGGCATGGCTTTATTAGGCTCTGTCTATTCAGGAGTTCAAATAAATCAAATGAATAGTTACATAGAATCAAAGGGTTTAACATTAACAAAAGCGCAAAAAAATGAGTTAACCCTTATTTATACTGGGGTGGAAAAAAAGACAGTGGAAGGATTAAATATTGAGGAGATTAAAAAAGAAGCGACAAAAGGAGCTTTTAAAGCTTTAAGAATGATATCGATCATATCCCTTCATTTGGCTGCAATTGGCCTATTATTAATCATTGCTGAAAAAGTAAAAAGTAACAAATTAAGGAAATTAACATGAAAGGTAAACTATTAGTAATGGGACTTTTAGCAACTTTACCGTTGTTTGGAGCTTTTACCACCTCCTCTGAATCAAATACCCCTTCAATAGTTAGGGTAGAAAGGGGTAAGTATAATTCCGAAGCTAGACTTAAAATTATGTCTCCACCAGTATTAAAAAAGGATTCTCCTATCTTAGTACTTGTATCGAATTTTCCAATAGGGGTAGATGTAAAGTCGCAGCAACTTAATGATGAGGGTGTTAAAGAAAACCCCTATGGATCTAGAGTCCTACTTATGTTTAGTAATGGTCGCCGTCTTTACGTAACAAAAGATGATGTAAATCTACTTTTTGCTCAAAGATCTTATTTCAACAAACGATTTAGAGTGAAGGTTCCAGAAAATATTTATAAAGATGTAGAGCAAAGTAGTTTTGCAATTTATAGTATGTTGGTTAATAGTTATGGTGAAACAATAAAAAATGAAAACGCCTTTTTCACCGACGTTTACTGCTATAGTAAAGAAAAAAGTGATGTAAAGCAGATGAAGGAAAATCTAAAAAAACCATTTCTTGTTTATAATGAACCATTTGGAGTGATAGAGGGGGGTAATGTATTGTTGGATTTTTACTTAAGAAACGTAGAGCTTTCGAAAACTGGCTACACGGTTGATTTAATTGTAGATGATCATAAAATTACAAAGATTACAAAATGGACCCCAAATGTAATTAAGAACTTAAAAAAGGGTGTTCACACGATAAAATTAGAGCTTATAGATCCATCGGGTAAGGTGCTAAACAACCCAGCTTCAGTGAATTCGGCAACAATCCATATAAAATAATTCATATATAATCCTCTGACATTAAGGTTGTTAAAATAAATGTGGATTTGAGATTAAGTTTTTATTGAAAAGATTAAATTTCTTTGCAACCTGATGGTTACGTATATATGTAAATTAATACAAGGAGTGTATACATGAAACAACATAGAGTTTGTCACCATAAGTGCTGGGGATTGTTAATCGCAGGCTTGGGGGCATTTTTATTAATTGCTAACTTAGTTCCGGCTACAAAAGAGATCCGTCAATATTGGCCGATCTTCTTAATTGCAGCAGGATTTTTGAAAGCCTATTGCGGTCACGGCGTTTGTCATAAGTAAACATTTATGGTTTAAGAACCTGTGTTAAAGGATACAACTAAATTAGTTGTATCTTTTTTTTCTTGCTATTTATTTTCTTTTAAATCAATTATTTGATTAAGAAATCGTAAAGAATCGGAGACTTTTCAAATGAAAGAAGATAAGATGGAAAAAGACCCATCAATTCTAGAGGCGGTAGATAATTTATCCTCCATGGCCGAACTAGATATTGACGCTGTAAAGGCTGATAATGAGGGGATTGCGCAATTAAGAGCAGGGTCAATGCGATGGCTAGATGCATCCGATGAGAGAAAAACCCTTGAGAGTGTAAAAAGTACGATCAAAGTGGTTCTAAATTACCTAAAAAATATCTATACTAAAGAAATCAATCTACTAAAGGATAAAAGTACTCAAAAAGGGATTGCCTCAATAATGAATTTAGCAAAAGAGGCAGTGGATAAAATTGATGAGTATGCTAAGCAGTGCAAAAAGAAGATAAATATTTCAAACTCAGCAGAGTATATCGAGCTTCTTGAGTATTATAATCAAAAAATTAAGCCAAGATTTTCTGATGAAAAGAAAACTGGAGAGGAAGAGGAGGAAGAGGAAGATCCAGAAGAGCTAAGTGATATTAACAGACGTGGACTAAAAGACTTAAGTGCTGTTACTAGAGATTTGGATTATGAACTCTTTTACCTTCAAAAGGAAAATGGCGGAAAATTCTATAATATGAGTTTGGCAAGACATATTCGTCTTGTAGCAGATTTTGATCAGATTATTAGTGGCTTTACAACCTTTGATCCATTAACAAAGGTTCCTTTATTAAAAGATGATATAGCTTTTCATTTGTGCAAACAGATGAAGGATCATCTTCGTGCTGAGTTAGATGAGATTTTTAAAACTGCAGGAAAACATAAAGATGACCCTTTAGTTCAAAACGTTTTTCGAGGGGCGATGGCCCTTTTGCTTGCTGCTAATGTAAAAAACCAACTCAAAATCACCACTGGAAAAAGTGTTTCTGGTTATTTTAAAGACTTTCAAACTAATATCCGCCTAGCACTGTCCTCGATTGACTATAGAAACTATATAGATAACCCCCCTGAAGAAGAATTTTACAGAAATCTTTTAAACTTACTTCATAGAATCTGTATGGTTATTTACACCTCTTATATAAATTCGGCAGAGACGACAGCACTGCTGGATAAAATGTTAGGAGATGGTAAGAAAATTGCAAAAAAAAGTAGTAGATCCTCTACAGCTATATGGAATACGCTATTAAATGATTATGAAATTTTAGCAAGCGTTCTTAGCAAATGTCCAAATGGCCCCCTTTTTAAAGTGCTTGATATTTTGAATGAAGCAGAAGCATTTATGGAATTTGACCCAATTATCCAAGGCGACTTTCCTGGAAATTACTTTACGCTTTCTGCAGGGGGTAAAGAAATACAATTTCTAAAAATCCCTTCTCCAACGATGCAAACAAATATTGATTCTGCCAATCTCTGTTTTGAGTTTACAGGATTTTTGCGAGGATTGATCGACTGTCAGAAAAAGTTATTGCTTATAAGCTTCCAAGATAGAACTTCTTGGAAAGAGTACGCAAGAGCAAATGCCCTTGAAAAAGCAGCAGTTGACGGTGAACTTGGCCTTGCTCTTACCACTATCACACTTCCAAAGCATACCGAATTTTATAATCAATCAGATATGTATCTTACCGTTGAAAGTGCGCAAGATTTTAAAAAGGTTTTTATAAAACAGCTGGAAGGGGAAGAGGATTGTGGGTATTGTTTTCCTAAGAAAATGGATAGAGCAGCTTTTGGTCGTTTTTGCAAAAAAATGATCCAGGAAGTGCATCTGGTATTTTTCGGCGATAAAAATCACCTTTCAAGAAAAAACCGTCTAGATTTTATCGAAATTGTTTACCATATGCTCTACTTATATTTTATGGAATTAGAAAATTACGACTACGTCGCCTTTTCCGCAAAAGATGGAGTGGATTTATCCTCTCTAGCTATTGCCTCCATGTTTGCCTTTTTAAAATCGCTATCGAAATCTTCAGCCTGGAAAGTAGAGGAAGAGGAGTTTATGATGGAGATGATCTATTCATCAGCATTGATTGTGCGAGAAAGGGTACCGCATCTTTCCACAATTAGCAGATCCATAAGTATGCTTTCTGTAGTCACTGCAGAACTAGAGCTTGATAAACAAAAAATTCATGGAATCATCCAATCACTTTTTGGTAAAGAATATGAAGGGTTAAACGTAGAACGTTTTGTAGCTTAAAAAAATGCAGCGTAATTTTACTTACGCTGCATGGGGGAATTTATGAAGTCGATACTCGTAATCTTAATGCAGTTTTTGGATCTCTAACCCTTCCTATCTGAGTACGAGAAGGCTGCTCTACTGCATCTTTAAAACTCTCTTTTTTAGGGGTAATAGGAGTAGCCACTGGTCTATCTTCAATAATTTCTACAGATGGTTCTACTTTTCCCTCTTCGATTTTAGCTTCAACAACAGAGCCACCACCTTCTACCGGAGCTAAAGCTTCAGCAGGTTTACTTCCACCTTTACTAAAGAACCATCCGATTCCACCTGATACTAAGCTACCCCATGTTCTAGCATCGGCTAAGGTAGTCTTAAGTTGGCTAAGTTGCTTTTCCTCGCCTTTTCTACCATTTCTATTGTGATCTATTGTTTTTTTCATAGTCTCAGCACTAACTTCATGCTCTATTAGAAAATCAAGCATTTTATTACACACTAGCACTTTATCTTTTGCCTGATTTTTTTCAACTTCAGTTTTTCGTTTTGCATTTAAAGTAGCCTCATGATCTACTTTTGTTTCTGCAAAAAACGCCTTAGCAGAGTGTATGTATTCTATAAGAGTTATTGTATCAGAAAGAAGATTGGTATTTTTTTCAAAAATCTGAGTGCATTTCTCTAACTGTTTTTTCGAATCTTTTTTAATTTCTTCAGCCCTTGCTGAACTTACGGCTTTAAATAATGCAGAGCAAATAGCTATAGTTTGCATCATATTTATTCTATTATAAGAAATAGTGCGATCACCCTTTGTAATAGCAGTTATTCTTTCAGAGATTGCACCCGTTACGGCTTCAGCAAGCTGATGTATAGTTACGCCTACATCATCAAACGTTAATTCAGGTAGTTGTCTTGTTACTGCATTTGTCATATTTGCTCCTTTTATTTTGTTTATCTGTCCTTATTGTTGGACAAAAAAACAAAATATCAAATATTTACATTAACTGTAAAGAGAATATTAATTTTTTATTGATAGATTTACAAGAATCTATATCTAGTCTAGCTTAGTTTGCAGAAAGATCGTCTGGGAGCATGGCATAGGAGCTATACTTTCCACCGATGCTTTTTAAAACACTTCCCCACACTTTTTTTGGTTCGGTGTTAAAAATAAGGTCAGTATTGGCAGGATAAAGACACCAAAGCCCCTCTGCAACTTCTTTTTCGAGTTCACCAAAGCCCCAACCAAGATAGCCAAAGCAAAGAATCAAATTATTGGAGGCTTTTTCAGAAAGAGATTGTTGTAAAAAACTCATATCGCCCCCAAGAAAAATATCATTACTGATATTAAGCATTTGATCTTTTTTACTATCATCAGTATGTAAAAGCATCATCTGCCCTTGTCTCATAGGACCACCAAGTCGTAGGTGAACATTTGGATGAGAAAGTTCTGTCATGATTTCAGCGTCTATGGTGGTATCAATTTCAAGTGGTTTATTGATCATTAAGCCAAAAGATCCAGCTGCGGTGTGTTCACAAAGCAAAACAACGCTTTTAAAATTAAGGGGGTCTTGCATATCAGGGGAGGCAGCTAGTAAAAATCCTTTTTTCAACCTTGATTCAGTCACACGACCTCTCACAAGGGCTCTTTTTAACCGTGCCATCATTTTCCCTTATTTGATAGAGTTCTTGATTATAAAGAGTTACTCTTTCTTGAAGGGATTTAAGCAAGGTCATGAACTCTAAAAACTTTTTCTGGAATTTTGGATTCGTAGCAAGTTCTGAAGAGGAGAAGCGGTCTGTAAGCATATTCATTCTTTGTAAAGTAGTAAGCATGGTATCAACATCATGATTAATCTGGGCGCCAAAGGCTTTTGGATCCTTAATAGAATTGGCTTTTGCCATTAAGCTTATGCGCTCTTTTTGCCATGCCTTACTGTATTGAAACAGTATTCCATATTGATTGATATCATTCATCATTGTGTTTGCCTTACTCAAAATCGATGAGATATTAAGGTAAAATTCATCGTCTGTGACAAGCTTTCCAATCGTTCCTTTTCCACAGGCAATATCATAAGTGATGGAATTTACGTTCCTTGCAACCATCGATATGGAGTTAAAAAAGTCTTCCTCATGCATTTTAAATAAAGCTGCATCAATTTGTGCCACAGCTGAGGAAAAATTATCTGTTAATTTTTTCACAGAGGCTACAATACCTGAGTCGTTTACATCTTTAACGGTTTTGGCAAGATTTCCGGCAAGGATTCCAATATTTGTAATGGTGCCACCTAGATTATCCCCATATTTATCCATCCACTGCATCACTTTTTCTAAGGTGTTTTCTATCTTTTCTGATAAAGCCCCAAATTCATTTACTGCACTTTCAAAAAGATCGGTTGAATCTGCATAGATGATATCTTTTTCAGTTAAAAGGGTGGAAATTTGTCCAGGACGCTGGGCCTGAGGAATGATTGCAATATATTTTTCTCCTAAAAGTCCTTGTGTCTGTACAGTAAATTTATCAGTTGAAAAAACTTTTATAGAAGAGTCGATATATAGGGTAAGGACGAAAGGAAATACCTTTCCAAAAGAGCCCACAGCATTTTGACGTGCATTTGCAATTTGATGAATCTCTTCTACTTCACCAATTGGTTTACCTGCAAGAGTTACGCGAGTGCCCACCTGAATTCCAGCAATATTGTTAAATCGAACATTTAGAACCTGTTTTCCATCCCCAATACTTGGTTTAATGAATAGGATCATTCCAACAATTAAAAAAACGCCGATAAAGACAAAAAGACCGATCAGAAGGTTTTTCATCGATTTATACATGATTACCTCGTTTGGATCTTTCTATTAAAGACAAATCATAACCAATGGTTGTATTAAACTGATGAATAATAGGGTGATCTGTTTTCATGAAGGTGAGGGGGTCAGCACAGACTTCCACCTTTCCATTATCTAGAAGCGCAATTCTATCAGCTATTTTTAGTGTGGTTGGAATATCGTGAGAGACAACAATAGTTGTTCCTTTAAGTTCATCCTGTTGCTGTTCAATACACTCAGCGATAGCAAGAGCTGTAACTGGATCCAAACCAGTTGTTGGTTCATCATAACAGATATATTTTGGCTTATAAATCGATCCGCGTGCAATACTCACTCTTTTTCTCATCCCTCCTGAGATACTTGAAGGATATAAATGTTCTATATCCTCAAGTCCCACTTTATTTAAAGCTTCGACCACTAACCCACTAATATCGGACTTAGCTATTTTTTCGCCACCTTTAGTTAGATGTTCTCGTAAATAAAAACCCACATTTTCTGCAATCGTCATAGAATCAAAGAGAGCGCCCATTTGGTAGATCATGGCAACATTTTTTAAAGCATCATAAAGTTTAGCATCTTCGAGCAAATGCATGGGAAAGTCATCAATATATACCTCTCCACTATCAGGCTTCATCATTCCTGTGATAAGTTTTAATAAAACGCTTTTTCCGATACCTGATTTCCCTACAAGAACAAAGATCTCATTATCTTGTATTTCAAGGTTAAAATCCACAAGCACCTTGTTATCACCAAAGGCTTTATAAACATTTTTAAGTCTAATCACCCTAAAAACCCCACTATTTCATCATGAAGAGTATTTAGCGCAATGGTCAGTAAGAAATTTACAAATAAAATGATAACATAAGATATTACCACAGCATTGGTTGTGCTTTTTCCAACACCTGCTGCTCCGCCGGAAACTTTCATCCCTTTAAAACAACAAATGGTTGTGATTAAAATCCCAAAAATCGTTGCCTTTGTTAACCCTACAAAAATATCAAAGGTGGTTGTGTACATAGGAATTGGCTCCCAAAAGACAATAGGGGAGATGTGGAAAAAATAGACTGAAATTAAATAGCCACCAAAAACCCCCATCACTATACTAAATATAGTTAAAATAGGTACCATGATAAATCCAGCAAGAAAGCGAGGAGAGATAAGGTACTGATAAGGATTAATTGCCATAGATTTCATGGCATCGACTTGCTCAGTTACAACCATTGTCCCAAGTTCTGCAGTCATGGAAGCTCCCACCCTACCAGTAATCATAAAGGCAGTAAGGACAGGCCCAAGCTCTGTAAGCATCGCTTTTGCTACCATAAGCCCTGTAACACTTGCAAGCCCTTTATCAGCAAGTTGATAGTACGATTGAGCTGCAAGAACCATTCCAGTACTTAGTCCAGTTAAAGCAACCACTGAAAGCGACAACACCCCAATATTGAAGAGCTGATCTCGAATAAGGCTCCATCTTGGGAATTTTCTAAAGGTTGCAGTAATCACCCTTCCTATGAAGATAACATACTCACCAGTAATGCTTATCAAAGTTAAATTTGAAATTAAACGCTCTAGCACAGGTTTTCTCTATTTTAAGCCTATTAAGCGGATACTACAGTAAAAAAGAAAAAACTCAAGATATTTTTAACTACCGGCTGAGTTTTTAAGTTTTTTATCCTCCACCAAACGGCTTTCTCATCGATTGATACTGTCTTTCATCGGCATCTTTGGCAAGATTATAAAGCCTTTGAAGGTCTGACATGATTTTTCCATCTGTTGTTTCATCAGATTTAAGGTCATTTTGAAATTCTTGAAGCCTTCCTCTCAGGATCTCTTGACCGCCTCTTGTAAAGGCATTAGCAAATTCTCCTCCTGTTTTTCCCACACCTGAGATTGTCTCAAGAATTTTTCCAGGATTAACTTTGTTGGTAGAAGGGGCAAATCCAGCGCCGACAAGACCAACAATACCGGCTGCAATAGAGATGAAATAGTAAAATGAGTCGTTTTTTAATTGCTTTCCTAATTTCTCATAACCTTCTTTTATACGACATCTGTTGTCATCATGGATATTTCTACATCCAAAATGTGAGTCTCTTAAAGAATCCATAATATTGTAAAGCACCTCATGCATAAGTAGTAAAATGCTACGATCTTCTCCTGCAAATTTTGGATTTTTAGAAAGACTATCCATCATTTCCTTTTGAAACTCCTCTTCCTCTAAAAAATCCCATTTATCATCTGTTATCTCATGATTCATTAACTCAGATTTAGAGATAACTTTTTCGTAGCCTTTATTTTGAACACCTTTTACTTCCATTATACACCTCCTGCTAACTGTTTATTAACGATATGATCGATGATTTTACCTTCTTTTACGCACACATCAATCATATTATCTAATGTTTGAGTGTTATGATCTTGAATTTCACCCCAAAGGTTTCCATATTCTTTAATTTGATCACCACTAACTTCTAGGGTTGCTTGCAAAACAGTTTGTCCTGCCTCAAGCTCTACACCTTTCATTTGATTTATATCAGAAATTCCACCGGCAGCATATTTTGCCGCCGTGAAAAGGCCCATGCCGATTTTCATTAAAAGATCCATATTTGCAACACCTGTGGCAAAGGCACCAATTCCACCAGCAAGTGAGGCAATACCTCCTGCAATTTGAATCCCTAGGGTAATATCTGAACTTACCCCTGTTTTTTCACAAACCATAGATGCAATAGATGCGCACCCAGAAAGGATCATTGCAATTCCTGCAACGGCACCAACAGGTCCTGTAGGAATTAAGGCAACACCTATACAAATAGATACTACCCCGCTTAACCCTGAGGCAACGTGTCCTACATCTTTCCAGATAGATGCTTCTTTTTCTGTTTTTCTATGCTCTTTTTCACTCTCTTCCAAATCCAAGTGGGCTTTTTGCATAATTTTTTTTGATATTTCTACTTGACTTTCTGTAATTTTTAAAGAAATAAGCTGAACCATTTCTTGATATCTTACGCACATGTAAACATTTTGTATCATGCAATTTACTGGTTCAGTTAATGTAGGCTTTTCTTCCTCATCGTAAAAAGAATCTGAAAAAGTGTTTTTTGGTCCAATGAAACAATCGCTATTTTTCTTTTGAAAAGATGGAATATCAGCAACTGAAGAAGAAGAATCAACCTTTAGACCTTCACTTGAAATTTTAGTTATCGACAACTGCCTCTCCTTTTACAATAAGTGTAAGTTTATTGTATTTTTTGAAATTTGGATGCTCTTGTGTAATCAAACTTCCTACATAATCTAATGCCTTTTTTCCTTCTTCTAGATATTCAAGATTAATAAGGCACTCAGCTCCAAAAAGATGATTTGACAGATCATCTGGATTTAATAGTGCAATCATTCCCCAGGCGGCTAACGCTTCCCGATATTTCTTAAGCATTTGGAAAGTTGAAGCAAGCCCCTTCCAAAAAGCTGCGTTTGTAGGTCTTGCTAAAACAAGTCTCATAAATAATGGTTCGGCTTCTTCATAAGAGTCTATCGTGTAATATTTATGCGCAATCGTATAAAGAACTTCTACATCTTTATCCAAATATTCCTTTGGATGTAGGTCTCGATCATTTTCGATTTTAGCTGTAAACTCTTGTAAAAGTTCTGCCATTTCAAGGGGGGTCATTTCAGTTTTTGTATTCAAATTAACCTCCAATTGTTTGGCCGCGAATCATTCTATCGATCTCAGATTCTTTCCCTACACGAGCAGAGGTAATCATTGAAACTTGTAAGTGGAATTCAATAGCTGTTTTTAAATCTCTAGAAATTTTTGTTAAATCAAACTGCTTGCTTTCTACAAAATTTGTTAAATCATTTACAAATCCAATTAATGTTTCCTCATCCACATTTTCTAAATCCACTCCTTCTGGGAAAGGATTATAAGTATTTGGATCATCCAGAGTCACTTTTGCAAAAAGTTCTTTAAATCTAGCCACTTCTTCATTGTATTGATCTAAAGAGATAGTTTTACCTTTTTCTACATCAGCTCTATATTTGTTAAATTGACCTATTAATATATCGGCAATCTTGATGCTTTCGCATATTGCTTCTTCTTTCACAGCAAGTTTACTAATTTTTTGTTGGGTCATCTTATCATACATCATTTGAAGATCAACATTGAGTTTATTGATATTATAAGTTGGATCTTCTTTATCTAAAGTAGGGCTTTTAGTCTCTATCTTCAACAGATTTAAGCTGCTTTTTCTTTTTTTATTTTGAATACGCTCCCAAGTTTTAGATTGAACTATCTGGTCCTGTTTAGTGGAAGATTCAGCTTCATTTGCCTCTTCCAATTCATCCATATTCTCTTCATTTAAATCTGGTAAAGCTGCAATTAAAATGCTTTCATTTTTTTCATCTACTTGTTTAATGTCCATCTAGGTGATATCTCCAATATTATCCACTTTTAAATTTACCTGATTTATGGATTAATAATCAACCCATTAAATGTTTACTAATTCTTTTAAAATTATATCTTTAAGCGCTATATCTATAATTAATTATCTTGACATGTAACAGCTTTTTTTAGATAATTTTTGCTTCACCCGGAGGGGATTATGAATAATATTATGATGGTGTTTTTAGGAGTTTGTTTAATTGTAACAGGGCTTATTGTTTCAGTTATTTCTTCCTGTGTAAGTTTATGGTTTAGAGCGCTTGTATCGTCTGCACACGTTTCAATGCTTAGCATTATTGGAATGAGAATTAGAAAGGTGCAACCAATGTTAATCGTTGACTCAAAAATAAACTTAACAAAAGCAGGGTTAAAGGATATTTCCATTTCTGAACTAGAAACGCACTATTTAGCAGGAGGAAATCTTCGAGAAGTAGTTAGAGCTTGTATTGCTGCAGATAAAGCAAATATTAAATTGACCTGGAAGCAGGCAACGGCAATTGATCTTGCTGGTAGAGATTTATTTGATGCAGTAAGAACCTCTGTGCATCCAAAAGTCATTGATTGTCCAAAAGGGGATAATGATAAGTATATTTCTGCGGTGGCAAAAAATGGTATTGAGCTTTTAGTGAGAGCAAGGGTAACTGTTAGAACAAATATTATGCAACTTGTGGGCGGGGCAACTGAGGAGACAATTATTGCTCGTGTTGGGGAAGGTATTGTAAACGCAATTGGATCGGCAGATAGTCATTATGATGTGCTGCAAAATCCACATAGTGTATCTGAAACTGTGATTGGAAAAGGTCTTGATAGACAAACAGCGTTTGAAATTCTTTCTATTGATATTGCAGATATTACGGTGGGTAAAAACGTAGGTGCTGTACTTCAGTCTGAACAAGCCCTTGCTGATATGAAAGTTGCTCAAGCAAATGCAGAAGGAAAAAAGGCGATGGCGGTGGCTTATGAGCAGGAAAATAGAGCAAAGCTTGTGGAAGCTGAGGCAAGAATTCCAATTGCCATTGCAGCTGCTTTTGAAAGAGGGCATCTTGGAATTATGGATTATCAAAGAATGAAAAATATGATGGCAGATACTGATATGAGACTTGCCCTTGCCTCTGAGGAAATTTAATGACTAAATTGAAGCAGGAAAGTCATTTATTTGATCCAAAAAAGCATACAAGGACAAAAAACTGTAAAAAAATGAAAACCTTATTAAAAAAAATAGGTGGAAAAAAGGGGCTTGTTTTAGCTGAGGCAATCTTAAAGCCTAAGCATTTAGAATAGATCTTGATCTATTTAGAGGGGAGGTATAAGGTGAAATTTAAGGAAATACTTTATGGCTCACCTAAAAGTTTATACCGTTTTTTTACCCGTGAAACATCACAAGATGTTGAAGCTTTTTAACAAAGTAACTAACCCTGATTCACGTTCCTTTGCAAAGTATGCAAAACATGAATATTTTGATACAAGATGGGAAGAGGCAGCACGCAATTTTTTTAAAAAATTTCGAGGGGCAGCTTTAAGAAAAACCTTATTTCCTGGCGTTTTACGTCTTATAACTACAGAAGAGGAAAGAGCGCGCTATTTTGTTCCTCCATTTTATCGAATTAAGGAAGAAGAAGATTTTGAAAAAATTGAACAATCGCTGATGATGATTGATCAAAAGGAAACAGTGCATATACTAGAAGGGGATTATACCGCCTCAAGAAAATTTAAAAAAAGGGTAAATCTTGTGTTGATAGACCTTGCGCTTAGGGGACATTCAATACTTGCCCCTGCACATAGCTTTTTTGGGGAAATGCCTGCCATCACCTCTTATAACACAGGGACACCTCCAAAATTTAGCACTCATTTTAAACGAAAAAAATATGCTAACTATCAAGACTTTTTGGTGAAAAATTACCTTTTTGACCCCTTGATTGTGGCAAAGCTAAAAGAAATGAAACAAAATTTTGATGGACGAGCTTTTCCTGATATCACCTTAACCAACCCCAAAGAGTTTATTGATACATTGAAAACAGTCAATGAAAGTAAAAGGAAAAAGGGACTGCCTACCTTAGGATTTATGAATCCAATTCTTTATACAAATGCAAAAATCTTTCGAAGAAACGTTCAAGAAGAAAGGCATGGTTACCCTTTTTCTGTCACTCTTTGGAAGCCCAATGTAGGATTAGGGGAGCCTCAAAATGATAGGTTGTTATCATTACTCTTACAATAATCTTAAAATTTATATAATTTAATTTAATTTTGAACGATTACATTATTAGATTTAATAAAATCATTGTAATTATACTACTTTTATGCGATAATTTAATTATTATTTAATTTATAAAGAGATGTTTTTTGAGTTTTAATCCTATTTCTGCTGAAATTACAGATGGGTCTGTATTCCAAAATGAAAATCAAGCCCCAAAACACGCACGAATTAATGCTCTACTACAAGAGGCTACCAGGGGTATAGCAGGTTTGTTTTTAACAAAAACAGCTCCGCTTGTAAATCAAGCTCAAGTCGGACAACCTCAAGTCATACAAGCTCAAGTCGGACAAGCTCCGCAAAAACGAAAACCTACGAGCGCCTCAGAGTATGAAGTTCCTAAAAAAACAAGATGAGTGAATAATTTTAACTCTGAGCTCAGGTGGATCTTAGATTAATTTTCAGGCCAATCCATCGTAGCTACTGTTCTTGTCTCCACTTTTGATTCAGATAGAATAAACTGCTTATTTCCCACTTGAATATGATACAAATAAGTTTGAGGGCTTAAAGAGCGTCGTTCAAGAATTTTAATGTTATTGCGACTATTTTTTTTAGTAATAGATCCAATAGGAGAGGATCTTTTGTAGATAAAAATTACAATCATCCCAAAGACGATAAGTAAGCAGATGAAAATAAGTATCTTAAAAAACTGCTGATTATAATTTGGATCTAAGAAATGGGGGTTTGATCCCTCAGGAGAAAGTGGTATATCGTCTGAGTCATCGACAGTCTGGTCAGAGCTTGAATTTTGGGCGGCCGGGGCTGATTCATTGTTAGGAAAAGCCTCTGTTTTTTCCTCTACCTTGAGAGAGGTAGGGGGTTTTGCTATTTCAATTGTTCCAAAGACAAAAAATGGAAAAGCAAGAAAAAGTAATATTTTTTGAGTCATAGATCATTTATCTCTTTTTTTTCATTTATCGTCCAGGTATAATTGTTGCATGCGTGGAATTATTGCCTCAGATATTGATAGAACATTGACCGGTAGCGACCATATCATCCCTAAAGATGTAATTTCCTACCTGCATGAATGCTATAACGATGGATTTGAAATTGTGTTTCTCACAGGTAGAACCTACACTTTTTCAAAGAAAGCTTTAGCCTTATGTGATTTTCCTTTTCATTTAGGAGTACAAAATGGGGCCGAAGTGTTAAAGATGCCGGAGGAGATATTTTGTATGCAAAGATTCCTTACTAAGGATGTAGCTTTAACAGTCCGCTCTGTTTTAAATAGTTCAGATAGAGATTTTACCTTTTATTCAGGAACAGCTCATGGAGATATTTGCTATTATGAAAAGGGTAGATTTTCAGGCAAAGCACTTGAGTATGTAAATTTTAGTAAAAGTTATGGTGCAGTCAATTGGGTAGAGGTTGATTCTATTGAACAGTTAGATATTATGCACTTTTCTCTAGTAAGAACATTTGGCTCGAAAAAGGAGATGGAAGAATTAAAAGCACTTGTTTTAAGCAAAGCTTTAGTAAGTGCTGTAATTTTACATGATGTCCATTTTGAAGATGAATATATTTTGATGATTTCTTCCCCTGGAGTAGATAAAGGGGGATCGCTTCGAAGGTTGATTGATCATTATGACTGGAAAGGGGTAATTATTGCCTGCGGCGATGACCTTAACGACGTTTCCATGTTTAAGGAGGCAGATATTTCAATTGGTATGGAAAATGGAGATAAAGAGCTATTAAAAGATGCCACAATTATTGCAAAGCCCTCCTATGATATGGGTATAATTGATGCATTAAAACAGGCAAGGAGAATGATAAATGACTGATCTTTCACTTTCACAAAATGCACTTGCATTTAGTGAGGAACACTTAAGTAAATACACAGGGTGTATCCACTATAAAAGTCAGAGGGAAATGACTAGGGATTTGATCCCGATGGTTGAAAATATCGCTTATGGGACTGCCTTAGTAACTACATTTTCAAAAGAAAAAGCTGAAAAAGGGTTAGCCTTTTTAGAAAGACTTTTTCATTTTTGTACCGATCAGGGATTTGGGAGCTATCTTCATGATTTTCCAAATGTTTATAACAATCATGCAAATGTAAGCATCTGCCTTGCTCTTGCCTTTTTTTTAAAAAATTATGGACGTTTTATCCCTGCTTCTTCAAAAAGTAAAATTGAAAAGGTTCTAGAGTTGCTAAAAAACATTTTAAGCAAAAGCAGTTTAAACGAATTAGATTCCTTTGTTTTCAACTCTTCTTGTTTTAAAACACCTTCAACGCCAATTCAAGCAAAAACCCTGCCCGAATATGAAAAAATCATACTTTGTAAGCTTTTTTTAGGAGAAGAGGTTTCTCTTGACTGGCATAGAGCATTAAATGTGTATACAGGACCACTTGCTGAAACCTTCTATAAAGGTCACGATCCTACTGAATCGTTGATCTCACTTCTTGCAACAGGTAAGGGAGCCTCTGAAAGTAGTCTTTTTGCTGCACTTTTACCCAAAACCGGCATCCAGGAATTAATTACTTATAAAGCATTTGAAAGAGAAGATCTTGTGATCAATCACAGAGATAATCTTCTTTCCATCCACTTTGGAGAGCATAGTTTTATTGCAAAGGGCGATCTAGATCTCAACGTTACAAATGACCATATAGAAATCTTATTAAATGAGTTTGAAGAAATGGAATTTTTCTTTACCGATAACAAGGGAAGTAAAATTTTAGTGGATGGACAAAAAGCTACAGCCTTTTACCCCGAAGATGTGATCACTCTTATCACCCCTAATAAACAAATCACAGTAAAATTTGTGTCTAATAAAATTCGATTTATAGGTCAGATTATGAAAGGAAATCGCTTCAATCAAATTCTTGATTGTGAAAAGAATTTCTCTCTTTTTGATCATATGATCCTACTTTCCCAAGTAGTGTAAATATTACCAAATCAGGTCCTAATAACCCATAATAGTTTTATATATCTACTTAACTTTTGCTATTTATTCCTATTCAAGAGCATTAATAATGATTATTACTCACTAATTATGTTGTAAAATTCATGATGTAAACAAAAAATAGTTGGTTTTAAAGGTCGGTTATTATACAATATCGAAAAAATATTGAATATTAATTAAATTTAAGCAAAGGAGAATATTATGGATCCTACACACGGCCCATCAAAGCATAGAGAAGTTGAATCATCATCATTTAGAACAGAGAATCTTGATCAAGGTGCACTAAATGCGCAAGTAAGCAACGTTTCTACACAAGCATTAGGACAAATTCGTAAAAAAAGAGCTGCAAGTAAGAATCAACCTTTAGATAAAAGAGTTCGTATAGGTCATCATTCGAAAATGGAAAAAAAAGCCGCTATTGAATTGGTAAGGGGTAATGGTAAGGCACTTAAGGACCTTAGTGACTTTCTTCGGGGAGACAAACAGGTTGTAATGGTCGCTGTAGAACAAACTGGCTTTGCACTTGAATTTGCAACAAAAGAATTAAGAGATGATGAAGAAGTGGTATTTAAAGCACTAGAATGTTATAACGATTTAGAATCCGAAAATGTATTTCGGTTTGCCAGTGATAGACTTAAAAATGATAGAAACTTTATCCTTCGTTCTTTATCAGAAAATGGATTTGTCCTTGAGTTTGTTCCTGAACACTTTCGTGATGATGAAGAAGTGGTTTTAACAGCAATAACATCAATAGATTATAGTAGTGCATTGCATGATGCTAGTATTAGACTAAAGGCTGATAGAGACTTTATCCTTAAAGCGGTAGGTTTGAATGGAGAAGTATTTTGCTCTGTTAATGAAGCCTTTTGTGATGATGAAGAAGTGGCAATTGTTGCTATAACGGACTATCCTTGTGCTTTCAAGGATGTTAGTGCTAGACTGAGAGCTGACAAGCAATTTGTCCTTAAAGCTGTATCTAAAAATGAGAAAGTTCTGAACTTTGTGAGTGAGGAGTTTAAGAAGGATCAAGAGGTGCTTTTAGCTGCTGGATGCGCTTAGCAACAATCAAAGAGTAGTTTTTTATTCTCTAAAAGATAATCCAAATGATTGTTTTAGAGCAAGTTCTGAACTTAGTTCAAATAGGGAATGTATCGTGAGTTTAATCGACTATACATGAGAATTCATATTCATTTGCGCGTGTTAATGTTGATCTTGAAATTGTTGAGAAGTTAACGTTGTATTGAAAAGACAATCTATCTTTAGTATCCGATTTACCTTGTCAGACCAAGAAGGATTGAAAGGATGATTTAGATAGATTGTTTGATAGAGAAGTTAAGTTTAATAAAGCCCTCATTAGAAGGTTTTTGACTCTAACTCTCTTGCTGGAATGAAAGGGCCCATGGCGTGTAAGCCATTATCTACAAAAATGGTAGAGGCGGTAATACCGGAGGCATCGTCGCTTAAAAGGAAGAGTGCAGCTTTACCAACTTGGCAAGCAGTTAAAGTTTCTTGCATCGGCGCATGCTCTTTAGAAAATTCTACCGCCTTTTCAATATCACCAATTGCCTTGGCAGCCCGGCTTGCAAGAGCTCCGGCAGATATTGAGTTTACACGCAGGCTGTATTTTCTCCCTACTTCATAGGCTAAGGTTCTAGTGTCACTTTCTAAGGCAGCTTTTGCTGAGCTCATTCCACCGCCATATCCTGGAACAATCTGGGTAGAGGCTACATAAGAAAGATTTAAAATAGACCCGCCTTTGTTCATCATAGGAGCAAAGTGTTTTACAAGACTTACAAAAGAGTAACTTGAGGAACTCATTGCCTCTAAGTACCCTTTTCGGGTGGTTTCAAGCAGCGGTTTTTTAATTTCTGGGGCATTTGCAAGAGAGTGAACTAGAAAATCTATCAAGCCAAAATCCTTTCCCACAAGATCGGCTACATCACCAATTGCAAAGCGCTCCTGCTGTTTATACCTCTTATTTTCTAAAATAGACTCTGGTACATCTTCCATAGAATCAAAACAGGCGTCAATGGGATATATGGCATCAATGTTCATCTCACGGCCATCAGATAAGGTAGTATTTAGCTTGCCAGCTGAAAGAGCCATTTTAAATATATTTAAAATAGGTACCCAAGTGCCCACAATAATGGTGCACCCTTGCTCAGCAAGAGCTTTGGCTATTGCCCATCCAAAACCTTGATCATCACCAATGCCTGCTATAAAGGCTTTTTTTCCCGTAAGCTTTCCCATAATACCAACTTTTTATTGGCCATTAGTATGTCTTGTACTATTTTTTTTTACAAGAAGAAACAAAAGATGACAGAAGATAAGAAATTTGATAGGATAGAAAGGATGGAAGCAATGAATGAAAACGACTTTTTTAAAGGGCCAAAGCACCAAAAAAACTTGTTGCTTGTCGAAGAGAAGGATAGACCTTATCTAATTTCTCGTATTAAAAAAGAGGTGGGGGGAGAGTGTGTTGTTTTTAGTAGCGATCAGACTTTTTCAGATCTATTAAATGAAATTTTTCAACCCTCATTATTTGGTGAGAGTAAAGTTTTTATAGTCGTTGACTGTGAGGCTTATACCGATGAGCAGTGGGAAAAGCTTTTTGATGAAAAGCATTACCAGATGTTTTTTTTCAAAAATAGTGCCCCAAAAGCTTTTATTGATAGATTTAAACAACATGGTGCCCTGTTAAGTTTGACAGAGGAAAAACCTTGGGATCGGAAAAACCGTCTTATTTCAGAAGTTATTTACACCATACATAAAGATGGGGTAACTATTTCTCAAGGATCAGCTCATAGATTTGTTGAACGTACTTATACAGATTTACAGCTATTTCATGGCGAACTTGCAAAACTTCGAAGTTATGCCTATCTTAAGAAAAATCTTACAGATAAAGACATTGATGATGTAGTAAGCCCGCTTCCTGAAGAAAATATGTTTAAAATCTCTGAGGAGATGATTTGGAAAGATGCGCGTATAAATAACGTTTCAATAGATAGAAATACAGATTTACTTCAATTTATTGGAGCACTTCGATTTCAAGCCTATTTAGGACTTAGAATGGCCTCAAATCAAGAGGTTAAAATTCCACCGTGGCAAGAAAAAAAATATAGACAAAAGTCCACATCTCTTGGCTCCTTTTTTTTCAAACAGGTGCTTATGAAAACGTTTAAAGCAGAGGAAAGAGTAAAGCAGTCCACAATTAGCGCCACTGCTTCTTTTGATCTCCTTTCTTTAGAAATAGCTACACTAAAAAACACAAGGTATTGAATATGATTTTTTTAAAAAGCGTACAACTTGTAATGCAACAGTTAACTCCAAAAATGCAGCGATTTTTTATTATTGCTGCTTTTCTAGGTTGTCTATCCATCCAAAACCTTGTGGGTGAACCAATCAACTTAAGTGATCATCTTAATCCACAAGCAACAGTAGCCGATACTCAAATGGTTCTTAATACGTGTATAGAGCATATTACTGCAAATAAGCGACGTTATGGGGTAAGTCGACGATTTAGATTAAGTTATAGAAATAAAGTCTCTGTTGGAAGAAGACAGATTACATTTTTAGATAGTTTAACTGCAGGGGAAGCTGATGCTTTTCTTGAACGATTTATCAATGAGAACCTGGGAATCTTACAATCCTTAAAAGATTTAAATTACATAAATGCAAAAATCACTACTTTGCCAAAAGCTGTGAAGAAATTAAATGTTGAATTTTTAAATATAGAATCTTGCCCAAATTTCAGATTACCGATTTGGATTAACGAGCTACCACTTGAGATTTTAAGAATTGTCTCTTGTAATTTGGTTCAAATTCCAGCATCGCTTGGAGGTGTAAAAAGCCTTGAAATCCTTGAGTTATCAAACTGTCAGTTAACTGGTGAAATTCCTTCCTCGCTTGGGAATTTAGAAAACCTTGTTTGGCTAAATCTATCCAATAACCAGCTTACTGGAGAAATCCCAGCCTCTTTTGAAAATTTACATAGCTTAAAAGCTATTGATTTAAGCGGTAATAACCTTAGTGGGGAGGTTCCTGAGTCATTTGAAAATTTAAACGAAGTGTATCTTAGCGATAATGAATTTAAAAAATCTGTGAATTAATCTTGGATTATGGTAATATTTTTGCATGACTTTATACTTATTACCTAATCTACTATCAGATGATTCAAATATTTCCATGTCTATTCCAGCAGGGGTAGAGGAGCTTCTCTATACATTGGATGGATTTTTTGTGGAAACTCCAAAAGAAGCAAGAAAATTTTTAAAAAAATTTGATTTTGAAAGGCTTCGTGATAAGCCTATGGAAGTTGTGGATAAAGGCAGTGATGACCTTGAAAGTCATATAAAGCTCATAAAGAAAGGATCTAAATGGGGGATGCTTACAGATTGCGGTCTACCATGCATAGCCGATCCTGGCGCACGACTTGTCCTTCTTGCTAAAGCTAAGAAGATAGAAGTGGTGGCTATACCTGGTCCATCTAGTATTTTTATGTCGATAATGCTTTCAGGGCTATATGCTCAAAAGTTTACTTTTTTTGGGTATATTCCTAGAGATTTGAATACATCGATTAGAAAGCACGAGGGTCTTCAGGTTTATATACAAACTCCTTATAAAACAGAGTACACAGTACAAAATTTAATGGAAGTTTTAGACCCAAGAGATATGCTTTGTGTAGCTTTAGATATTGGATCCCCTAATCAAGAGGTGATCACCGAGTCTGTAAAAAATTGGAAGAACATGAAATGGCCCGAGCTACAAAAGCGCCCCGCCGTCTTTTTAATCCAATGTCGTTAGAAGTCTTTAAATCATCTTATAATTGCGCATCCTTTATTTCTTTCCTTGGTATATAAAATTAATAATTTGAGGTAAATGTGTTAAGTATGGTATAATTTTGACCCTTTAAATAATTTTATCTAAAGAGTACAAAAATATGCCCCTAACTGCTCCATATATTCATCCGACTGCTTTGAAATCTTCTAACGCTCTTGCATTTACTAAAAAGTATTCAGGGTTTGCTCTTTCTTCTTTTACACAAAAAGCTGCAGCACTTTGTGCTATTATCTTTAATCAATCAATCAGTTGTTTTGCTGGGCGTACACCCACCACATCATTTGGGGCAAAAGTCATCAATGGTGCCGCAATCAAAGACTCTTATCAAGCTTATGCAAAGGAAAACAAAGAAATTTTGGCCGATCTTGTAAGTTCATGTAATGAAACAGAAAATGGGAAGTTAAACCTATTTTATCAAGATACAACAGGGGAACAGAGTCCTATAGTGATTGATTATCTTGGGGAACTAAGGTCAAGTAAGGTGGTTAGAAATTTTTTAGACAAGCGTCCTTTTGATAATATGGTTACAATTAACTTTGAAGAAATTTCTTTAGACCCGTTTTTAAACCAGCTAGCTAATAAATTAATGACGGCTATTTCTGATGGGGATAATCAAGAGGTTAACATTCATAGCTTAATCTTATTTAAAAGCCAAAACATTGTTACTCAGGATTTTCATGTAGATAAACTTCCGTTAGATGGTGCTCATCTTCTTATTTCCTCCATTCCATTAAGTGAGTATCCAGTATCTACTGCACATACTCATTGGAAATTAAAAAATGGGGATATTGTGACTATTAAGTCTAGCTCTTACAGGTTTAATCAATCGCTAGTTGAAGTGGCTCATCATCGATTGGATAAAACAAGAAAAATTATAATAGATCAATTTGATGCGCCCTTATGTGTACCTGCCATCACAACAAGAATTATCCCAGGACTTGTGGCAAAAGCTATGAAACGAAATAACAGTTATGAAAATCGCTTCCTCCCTTTTAATATTTCTCAAGAGATGATGAATAACATCTCTGTATACCTTGCCCCAGGCCAAGGGGTCAGAGCGGATCTACAAGTGCATGCAAGGGCTCATGAAAACGACACAAAAAAAGTTCTTGATAAAATTTATAAAGAAAACCCCTTAAGCTTAACTCTTTGTAACGGAAATGATGATGAATATCTAATAGAGCCAAGGCTATTACTTGGGGTGATCTATAATGTAAAAAAATTTTACTTGATCGAGTAAAGATGGATTATTCATTGTAACATATTTATTTTAAATATACAGAATTCAATTTATTTTATTGAAATTAATTATTATATTGTCATATTATATAAATAATTAAATAATAAAAGAGGTAAATTATGAGTAGATTATTAGTAGGATTTGATGGAAATCGTGAAATTAAACCAGATTTTGCGGAAAAGGTGGGGGATTTCGGTCTTTTATTACTTCGTGCTGGGTTTGGAAAAATGGTCACTATGGTCACTATGGCCACTGCGGAATCTAAAAACGGTGGAACTAAGTTCTTAGAGACAAACTTTTCTACAGTCATGAAAGTATTTACTATAATTGGATTTTTTCTAACACTACCATTAAGTGGTCTTTTTGCAGCAATTGGTGCGGTAGCAACAGCCTGTTCGAATAGTCATAAACAAATGTACGAATCTTACACCAACTTTGAAAATACATCTAAGAAGGGTTTATCCAATATAGACAATGACAATACAAACAAGCAGTTAATTGAAATTGGTAGAAGAATTTATAATAATGAAGCATTTTCTTTAGATTTATCGGGTCAATATTGGTATTTTTTACCATCAACTATAGTAGAACAAGGCTCATCTCAAGAAGAAAATGCTCAGCAACCTATTTGGTATTTTTTACCATCAAATATAGTAGAACAAGGCTTATCTCAAGAAGAAAATGCTCAGCAACCTACTAAACAACAAAAAAGGGTGGGTTTTGGTGATGTAAGAGCAAGAGACTTTGAAAAAGAAAAGCCTGCCGATCAAGTTGGTAATGCTAACTCTATAGTTTTAAATTCAGTAAGAAAAAGGTGTTCTCAAGAAGAAAATGCTCAGCAGCCTACTAAACAACAAAAAAAGGTGGGTTTTGGTGATGTAAGAGCAAGAGACTTTGAAAAAGAAAAGCCTGCCGATGATGTTAGCAAGATTAACTCTGCTAAACTCATAAAATTATAAGTTATTGATATCCAATGAGATAATATTAGATAAGATCTGCAGCGACATCGTCGTAGAAGAGGAGCCCTTTTGGGGTCAATTTTAAGGTGTCACCCTTATCTTCAAGATAACCCTCAGAGATAAGGGTTGATATAGTCTCGGCTCGTTCTTTTAAAGCGGTGGAAAAGTCAGCCTTTTTTACTCCAGCAAGCATTCGGATGCCAGTCATAAGAAGCTCTCTTTGGGAATCCTCTTTGGAAAGCTTTTCGTAAAAATCCATAGGATTTTGATTTAAGAGCACTTTTTGTTGGTATTTATCCATATTACACACATTTTGAAATCTTGCCCCATCGATATAACTAAAGGCAGAAGGGCCGACCCCATGGAAGGGAAGTCCTTTCCAATAGATGGTGGGAGCTTTTGAGAAATACAAAAAGAGAGTCGTGGAGCGAGGTAATCAAAAAATTTAGTTACCCTTCAAAAGGTGACATTTCTAAAAAAGGCTAAAAGAAGATGTATTCCACAGTGTCTACTTAAAAATCAGCTAGATAAGATGTATTTCATTAAGAGTTACTGAAAATTCATTGATGATTTATATATCAACACTTTACAATAGATATGATAAAAACAAAGGAGAAGGTAATGTCTAATAGTATTAATTTTAATTCAGTGGATTCGAGGTCCAGACTAGCCCCAGCTCCAGCCCTAGCCCCAGCTCCAGCCCTAGCCCCAGCTGTTCGGTTAAATGCTACATCTAGTGCAGTAAATCCGGCTACTCAAGGTGTTTTTAACAGAACGGTGAGTGCAGCAGCAGCTAGTGCGGTGAGTCAAGCTCAGGAAGCTGTACCAACAGTGTCAGCTTTTGAAAAAAAAGTAAATTTAAATGAACAAATTTTACAAGCTAGAATGAAGAAAGTATTATCTTTTCTGAGTGATGAATTAAAGATAAAATTAGAAATTGGCATACAAAATTGCATTAACAAAGGTATAGCTACAGATGATGCCAAATTTAATACTTTTAAAAAAGTAATAGCAGCTTTAGGAATAAATGAGTTATCTGCCATAGATCAATCATTTATCTCATTATTTCTAACACAGCTAGAAACCCTTAAATCCATAAAAACAAAACTAAGTAAAGCTCAGATTGTCACGAAAGAAATTGTATCCGAATATGAATCTTTAAAGAAGCCACAAGATGAAATGATTCAAAAGGTAAGGGCTCAAGAAAAATATTTGAATTCAACAGTTAGTTCTTCAGGTGGGGGAGGAGGCGGCGGTGGCGCAGCAGCTCCAGCAAAAGCAGCAGCTCCAGCAAAAGCAGCAGCTCCAGCAAAAGCAGCAGCACCAGCAAAAGCAGCAGCTCCAGCAAAAGCAGCAGCACCTGTTGTAAGTGCAGATGCTGATATTTCAAGAAGATTAAGTATAGTTGAAAATAACACGAAGCGTAAACTGGTAGAGTTTCTACCTTACATGAGTGAAAAAGTAAGAAGTCAAATTCCAGCTATTATGCAAAAACATATTAAAAGTCAGATGAATGCAGAAAACAGAGAGTTAGAAAGTGAGTTAAATCAATTATTAGTTGATAGTGATGGGGCGTTAACAGCGTTGGATATTAATTATCTAAATACACTTCAAACACGATTTAACTCTGTGAATTTCTTAAGAGGTGCTAGTTCTTTTGAAAGGGAGATGGTTTTACCGATGTTAGAATTGATGGATAGCAGAATGGATGTAGTAGAAACTTTAGCTAAAAAACAACCAAGATAGAACATAAACAGTTAGATAAGATCTGCGGCGACATCGTCGTAGAAGAGGAGCCCTTTTGGGGTCAATTTTAAGGTGTCACCCTTATCTTCAAGATAACCCTCAGAGATAAGGGTTGATATAGTCTCGGCTCGTTCTTGCAAGGCGGTGGAAAAGTCAGCCTTTTTTACTCCAGCAAGCATTCGGATGCCGGTCATGAGAAGCTCTCTTTGGGAATCCTCTTTGGAAAGCTTTTCGTAAAAATCCATAGGATTTTCATTTAAAAGCACTTTTTGTTGGTATTTATCCATATTACACACATTTTGAAATCTTGCCCCATCGATATAACTAAAGGCAGAAGGGCCGACCCCATGGAAGGGAAGTCCTTTCCAATAACCTGTATTGTGTAATGACTCATAGTGAGGTTTAGCAAAGGCTGAAATTTCATATCGTTTGAGCCCCTGATTTTCTAAAAAGAGGATGGCATCTTCTAGCATTGCAGTGCTATCTTCTGAAGATGGGCGTAAGATTTCTAAGGCTTTTTCCTTTTTATGGAAAGGGGTATAGGGCTCAATGGTTAGGTTATACAAAGAAAGATGAGTGATAGGAAGGGTTTCACAAACTTTAAGTGACTCTAAAAACACATCCCTTGTTTGGGTGGGGATATCATACATCAGATCGATGGTGATATTGTGTATACCTGCTTTATAGGTATCAAGGACCGCCCTTTTTGCTTTTTCCCCAGAGTGGTTACGTCCTAAAAATTTAAGAAGGGTTTCATCAAAACTTTGTACACCGATACTTACTCGGTTTATTCCCGCTTTTTGATACTCTTTCATCGTTTCAAATGTGATATCTTCAGGGTTTGCCTCAAGGGTGATTTCTGTAGCAGGGGGACAAATGGCTAATATTCTTCTGATATTACCTGGCCCAAGTAGGTAAGGGGTGCCGCCACCAAAGTAGATCGATCTAAGGGGATTTTCAAAAGATTTACTTTGTATTTCTTTGATTAAAAGATCGGTGAATGCATCCATACGATCTTCTTTATATTTTACGACAAAGAAATGACAGTAAGGACATTTTTTTCTGCAGAAAGGGGTATGGATATAGAGGCTTTTACCAAGCGTCGTCGAAGTCATCATCAGGTAGATCTTTTGTACGCTTCCAACGATTCTTGTCACTAAAAGGATCTTCTTCTGCTTCGTATTCAGCTGTTGCTCGATCATCACCGCCGGCCATTTCAATATCAAATAATGTGGTATGATCTGCTTCAAAAGAGGAAGAGATGTCCATATCAAAATTTGAGCTCTCTGAATTTTTATCAAAGTCTATATCTGGCATAGATTGTGGTTCGTACGCTTGCTTTGAAGCACCTTTTTTCGGCATGACAAAGTCTTCGTTTTCTCCACTTGGTTTTAGATAATCTAGACGTTTTTTTTCTTCTTCAATTTTAGTTTGAAGGGCATCTATTTCAATCTTATGTTTTTCAATGTCTTTTTTTGGCACAAGGTCCAAATCCAGCCATTTCTTCAATTCTTTAATTTCAGTTTCAAGCTTTTTTAATCTTTCACTTTTCATGAGGCTCTCTTTTACTTTCTAAAAACAAATTCTTTGATAGGCAATTATACCGTTTCGCCTGTCCTTTGGCAAGATTTTTTTATTATTGTAATTAAACTTAAGATCCCTAGGGTAGAGATGAATAGTTTAAGGATGAAGGTTAATATGATAGATAATGAGTTCTTACATTTTGAGAATGAAAGGTATATATATAATATTTTTGATCAGTATAAGAAAGAACCTACCTCTGTACCCATCGAGTGGGTTAGATTTTTTCAAGGGATGGAACTATCTGATTCTAAAGCCTCTGTAAACACTTTCTCTGACACAGTTTTTGATACTCAAAGGGTTATAGATTACTTCAAAAAATTTGGTCATCTGTATGCAAAAACAAATTCGATGAAGGGTGCAAAGGTATTTTCTTTAGAAAATTTATTAACCGAGCTTTCTTTGAAAAAAGAAGACCTTTCAAACATCATATCTGTTAAAGAATTGGGTTTAAGCAACATCACCTTATCAGAGTTAATAGATCGATTGAAAAAGATTTATTGTGAGGGGATCGGGGTGGAGTTTTTTGGCACAGGAGAGGTTGAAATGGAGACATTTATTCATTCTCATCTAATAAAAATGGAAGAGGTTAACTCTTTTGATTTTGTTCATGCTTTAAAAGAGGTGGGTAGGGCTAAAATTTTAGAGGATTTTCTTCAGAAGAAGTTTTTAGGGGCAAAGAGATTTTCGGTAGAGGGGGCAGAAAGTGTGATCGCTCTTTTAAAAGCTATTGTTGAGACATCTGTGAATCTTGGGTATCAAGAAGGATATATTGGTATGGCTCACAGAGGAAGGCTCAATACACTTTGTCATATCATGGAAAAGCCTTATGAAGCTTTGTTTGAAGAATTTAAAACCGATCGTTTTCCACAAAAGCCTGGTCTTTTAGATGTAAAATATCATAATGGTTATCAAAATAGGGTGAAAAGTTACTCTGGTAAAGAGATCTACCTAGAAATGATTCCAAACCCTTCCCACTTAGAGGCAGTAGATGCAGTCCTTCCGGGAATGATTCGTGCAAGGTTAGATGATGGGCTTGAAAAAGCACTCGGTATTGTGATTCATGGAGATGCAGCTGTTTCAGGTCAGGGAATTGTTTATGAAACACTTCAGTTTAATAAACTTAAAGGTTATTCAAACGGTGGCACAATTCATGTGGTTATTGATAATCAAATTGGTTTTACTACCTACCCTGAAGATAGTCGATCCACCCTTTATCCAACAGATATTGCAAAGACCTTTAGTATCCCTGTGTTGCATGTGGATTCAGATAATATTGAGGCGGTAATTAGGGTGGCAAAATTAGCTACTGCCTTTAAGGACCGCTTTCATACAGATGTTTTTATCCATTACAATTGCCACAGATTATACGGCCATAATGAGGCAGATGAGCCCACCTTTACCAACCCTTCCTTATATAAAAAGGTCTATAGTCAGCAGGATCTATATTCGAAATTAAAGGGGGAGTTTTTAAGCTCTAAACGTATTTCAGAGGAAGAAATTACTCAATTTGAGGAGGAGGTTAAAGGTCAGCTTACAACCGCACTTGAAAAAATTGAGATAGGAAAGGATACCCCTTTTGAAGATAATCTTTGCTTTCATGATGAATTAGAAAAAGGGGGTAAAGCTTATCTTGATACCACTACTAAAATTAGTAAAGAAGTATATCATCAGGTGATGGATAAAATTGCTACAGTTCCAGATGGATGTAATATTCATCCAAAAGTAAAAAGGCTCATCGAACAAAGACATAAGGCACTTATAAATAAGGATGATCAATTATTAGATTGGGCAGTAGCTGAGCTTATGGCTTATGGCTCTTTATTACTTGATGATAAACAGGTAAGGCTTTCAGGTCAGGATTCAAGACGTGGAACATTTTCTCATCGCCACTGTATCTATATAGATCAAGAGGTTGAGGATAAAGCATTCAATCCTTTAGATGGGATCAAAGAGGGTGCATTTACCGTCTATAATTCTCCTCTTTCAGAGTATGGTGTGATGGGGTTTGAGTATGGCTACAGTATCAAAGCAAAAAATAGCTTAGTGATATGGGAGGCGCAGTTTGGGGACTTTTATAATGGGGCAACCATTATGATCGATCAATATATTGCCTCCACAAGATCAAAGTGGGATGTAGACTCCTCCCTTACTTTATACCTTCCTCATGGTATGGAAGGGATGGGCCCTGAGCACAGCAGCGGACGAATAGAAAGGTTTTTACAGCTTGCAGGAAGAAAGAATTTACGTATTTTTTATCCAACAACAGCTTCACAAATCTTTCATTTGATTCGAAGTCAGGCCCTTTGTGAGGATAGAATTCCCCTTGTTGTCTTTACCCCAAAAAGTTTACTTCGCTTTCAAAGTTCAAAAGGGGCAGAGTTAATGGAAGGAAAGTTAGAGTCTGTTCTTACAAAAGGTACTGGATCTGAGAAAAAAGTGGTTTTTTGTAGTGGAAAAATTGGCTTAGAAATTGAGCAGGCTGATGAAAAGGGAAGTTGCGCGATAATAAAATTAGAACAGCTTTACCCTTTTCCAGAAGAAAGTGTAAAAGCGGCCTTAGAAAAATTCCCACAGGCAGAAATCTTTATTTACGCACAGGAAGAGGCAAAAAATCAGGGCGCCTACTTGTTTGCCAAAGAATATATTGATGAGATCATTGGAAAAAAAGGTCGTTTACAGTATGTAGGAAGAAAAAGACTAGAATCTACCTCCACAGGAATTTCTGCCGTTCATAAATATGAGCAGGAAAAGATTCTTAAGAAGGTAGTAGAGGGATAAATGGCAAAAGAAGAAGTGAAGGTACCATCTGTAGGTGAATCTGTTACCGAAGTAACTCTTGGTACTTTTATGGTGCAAAGTGGATCTTTTGTAAAAGAAGATACCTCTATTTGTGAACTTGAATCAGATAAAGCCTCAGTAGAGGTTTCTGCGCCAAAAAGTGGTGTGATCACATTTATAAAAAAGACAGGGGATACTTTAGCAGTAGGAGAAACATTTGCAATCATTGATACAGAAGGAAAGGGGGAGGAGAAAGTGGCATCTTCCGAACCTGCATCTTCCGAACCTGCAGCTTCCCCTTCTATAAAAAAAGAAGAACCTATTTTAGTTACGGCATCTTCATCTTCTGTTCGTGAGTTTATAGACGATCATATTCAAAAAGCTCAACAAACATCACATGTTGAAACACGGGTTGAAAAAGTAGCAATCACCCCTTCGTTAGTATCTTCTACAGAAAGAAAGAAGATGCCAAAAATTCGATCGATCATTGCCAAGCGTTTAGTGGGTGTAAAAAATGAAACAGCGATGCTTACTACCTTTAATGAGGTGGATATGTCTGCTGTAATGGCAATACGTAATCGAGAAAAAGATAACTTTTTGAAAAAACATGGCTTGAAGTTAACCTTTATGCCGTTTTTTATGAAAGCTTGCGCCCAGGCATTAACAGAATTTGTAGAGGTTAATGCATATATTGATGGAGATGAGATCGTCTATAATAAAAATGTGCATATGGGGATTGCTGTGAGCACGCCAAAGGGGCTTGTAGTTCCTGTTATACGTGATATTAATACAATGAGTTTAGTAGAGATGACTCGTCAAATGAATACACTTGCCGAAAAAGGCAGAGATGGCAAGCTATCGATCTCTGATATGGCCGGTGGTACCTTTACTATTACAAATGGTGGTGTTTTTGGGTCTATGCTTTCTACACCCATTTTAAACCCTCCGCAAAGTGCGATTTTAGGATTACATAACATTGTCGATAGAGCAGTAGTCATTGGTGGAAAAATCGAGATTCGTCCTATCATGTATTTAGCCCTTTCTTATGATCATCGAATTATAGATGGAAAAGATTCAGTGCAGTTTTTGGTCAGAGTTAAAGAACTTGTAGAAGATCCCTCTTTATTTATTTTAGGAGCCTAATGTCAGATTTTGATTTAGTAATAATTGGAAGCGGCCCTGCAGGGTATGTAGGTGCGATTCATGCGGCACAAAGAGGTCTTAAAACAGCCATTATTGATAAATCAGGAGCCCTTGGAGGAACGTGTCTAAATGTGGGATGTATCCCTTCAAAAGCGCTTTTACATGCCTCTGAACTTTTACACGGGATGGAATCTGAAGGAAAAGAGTGGGGCCTTCACTGTAAAGGGGTAGATATTGACTTTTCTACCATGATGAAAAAGAAAAATGAAATTATCGAAAAACTTACCTCAGGCATTGCCTATTTAATGAAGAAAAATAAGATTGAGGTAATTACTGGAGCGGCCTTTTTTTTAGATAAGGATACCTTATCTGTAGGTTCAAGGAAGATTACCTCCAAACATTTTATGATTGCTACAGGATCAGAGCCTATGGCCCTTCCTTTCCTTCCCTTTGATGAAGACAAAGTGATTTCTTCAACAGGTGCTTTATCTTTAAAAGCGATCCCAAAAAAACTTTTAGTTGTAGGAGGCGGTGTCATTGGGCTTGAATTAGGCTCCTTTTATAAAAGGCTTGGCGTAGAGGTTGAGGTGATTGAGTTCTTAGATAGAATCATTGCTGAATATGATGAAGATGTTTCCACAGTCTTTAAGAAAATTTTGGAAAAACAGGGGCTAAAGTTTCATCTTGGTGCAAAAGTTACCGGCGGGAAAATCACAGAAAATGGGGTAACTCTTACCGTAGATACAAAAGAAGGAACTAAGGAATTTAGTGCCGATCATGCTCTTATCTCTATTGGAAGAAAACCTTATACCGAAGGACTTTTCTTGGATAAAGCAGGAGTTAAGGTTTCAAATAGGGGCTTTATCGAAGTAGATGGTTCTTTTAAAACAGCAAATCCAAAAATTATTGCAGTAGGGGATGTAATCGGTGGGGCTATGCTTGCCCATAAAGGCTCTCATGAAGCAACTGTCGCTATAGATGTGATTTTAGGGGTAAAGAGCACGATGAATTACGGAGCTGTTCCTGGGGTGATTTACACCTCTCCAGAGGTAGCCTCGGTGGGTGCTTCTGAAAACCTATTAAAGGAAAGAAAAATTGCCTATAAAATGGTGAAATTTCCATTTACAGCAAATTCTCGCTATGTCGCAACAGGTGGTAAAGATCCATGCTTTGTCAAATACCTTGTCTGCGAAAAGACAAAAAAACTATTTGGAGCAAGCATCATAGGACCTCATGCAGGAGAATTAATAGGGGAGGCTACCATCGCTATTGCCGCAGAGCTTACACTTGATGTACTTGCTCATACTATCCATGCCCACCCAACACACTTAGAAGCTTTACATGAAGCTGCAATGGGCTCTATTAGCAGCTTTTATCATATGTAGTAATAGAAATATTTCTATATAACCTTCATTTTAAATATTAAATATGATATAATTATGGATATCTCATAATGGAGGATGTCATGAATAAGGAGCTTTTACAAAAAGTTGCAATGCTGGAATCAAAAAGTGATGTACTAGAGGCAGAGCTTATGCACCTGGATGCTTTATTGAAGAAATCGGGCTTTTCTGAAGGAATTGAGACATTAAGAAGTGCTGTAGAGGAGCTTTTGAGTCAAATTGAAGATCCCGGTTCTACTGAAGAAGGACTTTTTGCTTGAGAAATACCCCTTTTTATGCTTAAATAGCTGCTATAAATTGTTCTGAAGGGGAAGGTCATGGCTAAATTAATTTTGAATGATGGTGATGAGGTCGAGATCGAAGATGGCGCATCGATTAAGGATGCTTGTGAAGAAAATGGTGTTCCTTTTGCTTGTGAAGAAGGTATTTGCGGTACCTGTGTCATTGAGGTAGAAGAGGGGATGGAAAATTTAAGTTCATTTACTGAAGAAGAAGAAGATTTTATAGGGGATGCTTGTAATGAGCGTCTTGCTTGTCAGTGTAAAATTAAAGGCGGATGCGTAAGAATTTCATTTTAAGGTGGTTAGGATATGAAAATAGAAAGAGAGATGACAATTGGTGAAATTTTTGAGACATTTCCTATGCATGCTCAAAAGATTGCGAATTTATTGACTGAAGAGGGGCTTAATTGTGTTGGTTGCGGGGCCTCTACCCATGAAACGTTAGAAGCAAGCATGTATTTACATGAAAAGGATGAAAAAGAGATAGGCGAGCTATTAGAGGCCTTAAACGCTGTATTAGATCAGGAGATTGATGGCTCTACCATCACACTTACTGAAAGAGCTGCTAAGAAATTTCTAGCCATTTGTGAAGCTGAGGGAAAAGAGGGTTCTTTCCTTAGATTTGGGGATAAATTAGGCGGTTGCAGTGGTTATGAGTACTTTTTAGATTTTACTGATGAAAAAGCTCCGCACCAGGAAGTTTTCCACCACTTTGGGGTGGATGTTTTGGTGGATAAGTCCTCTTTATCAAGGCTTATAGGCTCTGAGATCGACTATATGGATGGCTTAAACTCTGCAGGATTTAAGATTTCTAATCCAAATGCAAAGTCCTCATGTGGCTGCGGAAGTTCACAAAGTTATTAAATCTTAAGTTGTTGATAATCAATAACTAATAAATATTTAACCGTCTAATGTTTATATGAGTTATAATTGACTCATAATTATAACCTTGTTGATTTATCTATGGATTCTATAGGGCCATCAAATTGGCCAGTAAAATATGAGCCTGCTGCAAAGACACCAGATAAGGGGTTAATAGGAAGGGCGGCTACTTCTGCTGTGGTTAATTCCATACCTATTATTAAACAATGTGAGATTTTTGCCGCTTTTAAGCCAGATTTAACTGGTACCACTCCATTTCAAGAAGCTATGTCTATAGCCGGTTGTGGTGGAATGATAACTGGTGGATTTAATATTGCCGATTCGATTTCTGATGCAACCTCGGCGACCACAGACCTTTCAAAAGCTGTACATGGATTAGATGCTACTCGAAATATTGTAGACATTTCTTTAGGGGCAACAAAAGCCATTACTGCTGGATTTTCGTTAGTTGCTGTAAATACTACGGCCTCAGCAGTCACAAATGGGTTATCTACGTTAAAATCCATTGGAGGGCCGATTGCCCTTGGATTTTTCTCCCTTCTTGCTATTCCAAAGTGTATTGTGGCCAATAGATCCATTTTCGTAAAAAATGTATTAAAAAAAAGTGGGGTGAAGGGTCTAGAAAAGCTTTTTAAGGATGAGCCGGCAGCATTAGAGGTGGCCTTACCTGAGCTGTTTAAAAGGCTCAAGGGTGGGGAAGAAATCACCGCTAAGATGGTAGATGTGGCCTTAAAGGATTTGAATAAGGCTATTATTATTAACATAGCTAGTGCAGCTATTGGTGTTTTGGCTATTGTCCTTGGGGTATTAGGGTCAATTTTTACCTCTGGTATTGGTGCTCTTGTCATTTTAATTACCAGTTTTGTGATATCTGTCATTGTTGGCGGTTTTGATATTGTATCTCTTATTGAAAAATTAAAAAAATCGATCAAGCTAACTACCAAAGATGCTGTTTTACAAACAATCACGATGGTAATAGCTGTAGCCGCTATTGTCATATCGGCTGTATTTGCCCCTTGTGGAGCTATTATGGCTGCAGGTGTGGCCTCCGGGGTCTTTTTAGCCGCAATTCCAGCCGCCTCCATGATTGCAATGAAGGCAAAAGAGGTTAAAGAGGCAAAGCTTGCCTACGAGCGAAGAAGAGATTTTGAAAATAGGTTATATCTTTTCCATAAAAAGAAGTAAATTAGCTGTTAACACAACTCACTAATAATTAATAATTTAAAATTTATATTGATAAAATGATTTTTTACATTTATAATTAACTCATAATTAAATATTTATTATTAATAAAAATTAATAATTCCTGTGAAATAGAAGGTTTTAAATAGAACAATAGGAGTGACTTATGTCAACAGCAACTTATAATCATATCCCACTAAGTGTTTATGCTCCACAAACAGGGGTTACTCAAGTAGACAATCATGATTTAGATACTTACATCGATCATAGGCCGCGACACATCATTCATTTAGAAGGCTTTTTAGCAATCTTTGAAGATATCAAATTTATCTTTGAAATGATCATTGAAGTGATTAAAGATCTTTTTAGAGCAAAAGATGCTAAAAATACTTACAATCAAGAATCTTTTGATAAATCAGATAACCATCAGGTGTTTTTTATTCCAGGACTTGGGGATCCAGGTATTTGGGGGCAAATGGCTAAAAGAGAGCTTCAAAATCAAAACCCTAATATTAATGTGTGCGTCTGCCAAAACAAAAATAATGGTAATCAAGATATAACAGAGACCTTTAATGCTCTTTATAAACAGGTACATGAGTATTGTTTAAAAAATCCAGGAAAGCCGGTAGTGCTCGCTGGGGTATCTCTTGGGGGATTTATGACACATGCAATTGAAAATGCTTTAAGAAAAGATCATCCAAATACTGCTGTTTTTATCTACGCAATGGCTCCTGCCTTTACTTCAAAATTTTGTTCTTTTATGAATGAAAAAGTTCCATCTCTTACAAAAAAAATATTGCACGAAAGTCTTATAGATTTGTTTAAGGTTGGTGGGGACATCACAAAAAGGTTAATCGATTCTGAAAATAGACCTCTTAATCATGTTGCGGAAAGATTGATAATTGATGTACTTGCTTCCAATGATGACTTAATTAAAGAGGCAGATGCATTTCCTAAACTGAAAAACCAATCTAAACTACTTAATATAAGACAAGTAGCACATAAATGTAGTCATCTTGGGATATTAAGCGTCTGCAGGCAAGATATGAAAAAAAATATTTTGGAATTTTTTAAGCACTTTCCTCCACAAAACCAAAGGACAGGTGATTAAATTCCAGCTAGGGGTCTGCATTTTTGAAAATGCCTAATATAAACTCATTTTTTATAGAGAAGTTTAATCATAAATGGCTTGATTCCAATAATTTACACAAAGCCTTAAGAAGTAATAATTTGAAACTTATATTGAAAAAAATACTTTATTATTGTATAATTAAGTAGTAAGACTATTCAAAGTTGGTTTGTTATGGATAAAGTAAATATAAGGTTTAGCTCTTTTGAAAAACCACTTGAAAATTCTGTGCCTAAAAAAGGTAGAACCTATTCGGTTGATCCCTCAACTTCGAAAGTGAGTAAAGATTTTTTTGCCTCTAACTTGCCAAAGCCTGTAGAAAAGGCAGATCTTGGGGAACAAGGGCGACTTATTGCTGATGCAGGAGATGACTTTAGATCGATTGCAACCTCTATTGAGGGCTTATTCCCTTCTGAAAATGGTGGTGCGACTTTTGGGGGAAACACTTCATTTCAGTCAGGCATGAGACTATATGGAGCAATCAACATTCTTCTTGGGGGAGCTAATGCTTCCGATGAGATCGAGCTTGCTAAAAAATCAGAGAAACATACAGCTCGAGGTGTTCATGTGATGAAAGCCTCTCGTGGAATAATTGGTGTATTAAATGGAATCACATCCACGCTTAAAGCAGGGTTTTCATTAGGTGCAATAAGCAATACATCTTCTGCTATTACAAATGGACTTGCGACATTAAAATCGATATCAGGACCTTTGGGAAGTATATTTTTATCTGCTCTAGTTGTTCCAAGATGTATTGAAATAAACAAAGCAATTCTTATACAAAAAACTATTAAAGATAAGAGTTTAGATGGATTCAAGCTGCTTTATAAAACTAATCCAGGTGCTATCGAGCTTGCATTGCCAGATGTTTATAAAAAATTAAAGAAGGGTGAAGAGATCACTGTTAAAGATTTATATGAGATTTCAAAAGGGTTAAATGAATCGATAAAGATGAATT
>CAMAXK010000001.1 GCA_945862365.1 Chlamydia trachomatis | reverse complement strand
GGTCGCAATTAATAGACTATATAAGGCGGCTGTGGGTCCTGCATAAAAATAGGGGGATCCAAAGTGGGCGATGGTCAAGTAGGCGGCAATTCCTGAGGTAATCCCTGAGGTAAGAAATAGGGATAAAAATTTCTTTTCCCCTTTATGATAAATAATCACACTTCCTACTCGATTTAAGATCATTAAACCAAAAAAAACATTGATAAAATAAAAAATATGAATACCGGAAAAGGCCGGATAGAAAAACATATGAGTGATAAATTGAAAAACATTAAAATTAGAAATACTAGTTAACTGAAGTGAGAGTAAGGTTCTTAGGTTCGGAAGGGAGAGAAGAGAGGGAAAGATATTATGCAAAGTTCCAGAAAGGACGCTCAATGTAGTGATAATAATTGTAAGAATTTTTATACTTTTAGGGGGTTTCATCATCTATCCTTCTCAATTTACTGACTATTATAGCAAATCTTTAAAATGAAAACAACTTTTCCTTGTATTTTAGTGAAGTATCTTATATTCTTATGTCCACTTTTTATGAATTAGGAGAAATTATGAAAGAGAATATTCACCCAGAATACCGCGACGTGTGTTTCATTGACATGAGCACAGGCAAAAAATATGTTTGTGGTAGCACAGTTAAAACATCAAAGACGACAGAATATGAAGGAAAGACTTACCCAAGTGTAAACGTATCTATTTCTTCTTCTTCTCACCCATTCTTCACTGGAGATTCAACATTTGTTGACTCAGAAGGTCGTGTGGACAAATTTAAGAAGAAATATGCTAACAAACCTGCTGCAGCGACAGTAGCACCTCCAAAAGTCGAAGAGAAAAAAACGGCTGCAAAGAAATCTAGCGCCAAAAAAGGGGCGTAAGAAAAGATTTTTTTAAATCCTTTCTAAAGGCAAGCTACTATGAAGACAAAAGTAAAAGGGATGTTATCTAAGCTTCCAGATTTGGAAAATAAGATGGGCGACCCTGCGGTCCTTTCCGACCGCAAAAAGTATCAAGAGCTTGCCTCTGAACATAAGTATTTAGTAAAGCTTAAGGCAAGATGGGATCGATTAGAGTCTATTGAAGCTTCGATTAAAGATGATAAAGATTTTTTACGAACTGAAGAGGATCCTGAGCTTTGTGCTGATATTGAGTCAGAGCTCATTGCTTTACAAGCTGAACATGAAGCTTTGTTAAAAGAAATTGAGGTGGTCATCATCCCACCTGATCCAAATGATAATAGAAATACCATTGTAGAGATTCGAGCCGGTACTGGTGGCGATGAAGCTGCAATTTTTGTGGGCGATTGTGTCAGAATGTATAGAAACTATGCAACCACCAAGGGGTGGAGTTTTGAGACATTAAGTTATACAGAATCTGAAGTGGGTGGTTTTAAGGAATATCAATTTGGGTTAAAAGGTGATGGTGCGTACCGTTTTACTAAATATGAAGGTGGAACACATCGAGTTCAGCGTGTACCAAAGACAGAAACTCAAGGACGTGTTCATACATCAGCAATTACTATTGCGGTTTTAATTGAACCTGAAGAGGGTGAAGAGATTAAGATTGATGAGAAAGACCTTCGTGTAGATACTTATCGATCCTCAGGTGCCGGTGGTCAGCACGTTAACACAACTGACTCAGCAGTTAGGGTAACTCACCTTCCAACAGGGCTTGTTTCCTATTGCTCTGGCGAAAGGTCTCAGCTTAAAAACAAAATTACTGCGATGAGACTTCTTCAGGCTCAGCTTGTAGAAAAAGAGCGTTTAGAGAAAGAAAAAGAGGTGTCTGCGGCAAGATCGGCTCAAGTTGGTTCAGGGGATCGTTCTGAAAGGATTCGAACCTATAATTTCCCACAAAATCGATTAACCGATCACAGAATTGATCTAACCTTGTTTTCTTTAAACGAGGTGATGGATGGAGATCTTGATCAGGTGATTCGTCCTTTAGTAGCCTTTTATTATCAAAAGAGATTAGAGTTTGATGGCACTTAGTCCAGAGGATCAAAAACCTAGAGCCTATATTAATGGCGAAGTTGAGTTTTACGACCTTCATCTTAAAGTGTCACAGGCGTGTTTAATACCTAGATTAGAAAGTGAGCTTCTTGTAGAGAGGGCTTTGAAGAGATTCCCTCATCAGGGAGTTATTTTAGATTTATGCACTGGAAGTGGAGCTCTTGGGCTTGCGATTAAGGGACAAAGACCCTCATTAAAGGTTGTTTTAGCAGATATTTCTAAAGAGGCTTTAGCTCTTGCATCTGAAAATGCAAAGATTAATTCTCTTTCCGTAGATATTTTTTGTGGCGATTTTTTTAAGGCAGTTTCAGGGATGAAATTTGATGGTATTATTTGTAATCCTCCTTACATAACAAAGGATGAGTATGAATTGTTGCAAAAAAGTGTAAAAGATTACGAGCCTAAGATTGCTCTTACAGATGATGGCGATGGGTTAACTTTTTATAGAAGGCTTGCGTTAGAGGCTTGCTCATTTTTACATGAGGGGGCATATTTATGTTTAGAGATCGGAAAGGATCAGGGGTCAGCAGTTTTTGCTCTTTTTTCCGATGAAATTTGGATGAATAAAAAAATTGAAAAGGATTACTCATCACATGATCGATTCTTTTTTCTTGAAAAGAGGGTAAGGGGGCGTTAAACTAAGTTTATGTTTAGTGGATTAACAGACAAATTTCAGCAAATTTTTAGTAAATTTCGATCAGAAAAAACGTTTACCGAAGACAACATTAAAGAAGCGGTAAGTCAGGTTAGACTTGCTTTGCTTGATGCAGATGTAAACTATAAGGTTGCCTCTCATCTTGTAAAGCAGATCAAAGAGAAAATTATTGGGGAAGAGGCTTTAAAAAATATTAAAAAGTCAGATGCCTTCATAGATATTGTTCATCAAGAGTTGATTCAATTGATGGGGAAAGAGGAACATTCTCTTTCTTTTAAAGGAAAGCAGACAAAGATCCTTTTATGCGGCCTGCAGGGTTCTGGAAAGACGACCACTTGTGCAAAGCTTGCTAAGTATATTAAAGATGAGCATAAAAAAAACGTTACTTTGGTAGCTCTTGATCTAAAAAGGCCTGCGGCGGTCAAGCAGCTGCAAATTTTAGGGAAAGAGGTCGATGTTGAGGTCTTTGCAAAAGAGGGGGAAATAGACCCTCTTAAGGTGGCAAATGCTGCACTTTCTATTCATACAGATGTAGTTATTTACGATACTGCAGGAAGACAGACGCTCGATGATGATTTAATGGATGAGCTTGCCTCTTTAAAAGGAATTTTAAAGCCCGATTATGTCATTTTTGTAGCCAATTGCGGAAGTGGTCAGATGGCGGTAAATACAGCTAAATCATTTGATGAGAAAATTGAGCTTTCAGGATCGATATTAACCATGCTTGATGGGTCAGCAAGGGCTGGGGCTGCTATTTCGATTAAAGAGGTTACCGGTAAGCCTTTATACTTTGAAGGGGTGGGAGAAAAAATTTCCGATTTTCAGGTCTTTAATCCAAAATCTATGGCAGATCGGATTCTTGGAATGGGCGATGTGATCAATTTAGTGAAAAAGCTGAAGAAAGAGATGAGCGATGAAGAGTCGGAAAAAATGGAAGAGAGGGTGAAAAATGCCACCTTCACCTTTGATGATCTTTTAAAGCAAATGAAGATGATGAAACGTATGGGTTCGTTAAAGGGGATTTTTAGCATGATGCCTGGGATGGGAAAAATCAAGGATCATGACTTTTCCGAAGGTGAAGCTGAGATGAAGATTTTTGAGGCTATAATTTTTTCTATGACGAAAAAAGAGAGACTTGGAATCGATGAAATCACTATGGGACGAAAGAAAAGAATGGCAAATGGAGCCGGAGTTTCCTTAGGGGATGTCAATAAATTAGTTAAACAATTTAAGCAAATGAAGCTCTTGGCTAAGGAAATGCCAAAGTTTCAAAAGAATTTTTCAGAGGGAAATGGGAAAAAAATAGATTTATTGAAAAAGAATCCAGATTTTAATCGTTTTTTTTCCTAATGTATGATACTATACCCGTCAAGATTTTTAAAAAAAGGAGTTTTTATTATGGCATTGAGTATGAGAATGCGTCAACAGGGGCGTAAAAATAATAGAATGTTTCGTTTTGTAGTAGCAAACGAAAGAGATAAGAGAGATGGAAAGTACATCGACTGTGTTGGATATTACAATCCACGTGCAGAAGATTGTATGGTCGTTGACAAGGAAAAAATTGCTGCATGGCTTGAAAAAGGTGTGCAACCAACAGACAAAATGCTTGCTGTGATCAAAAGAAAGTGTCCTGAAGTGCTTGTAAAAAAGGCTAAATAGGGTAAATAAAAATTTCAATCTTATGAAAATCACAATTTTATCCCTATTTCCGGAGTTTTTCAAAAGTATGCTTGAAACAAGCATGCTTAAAAGAGCGATTGATAATGGCGTGTTAGAAGTTGAGCTTGTAAATATCCGTGATTTTGGTGAAGGAAAGCACAAAATTGTAGATGATCGGCCATTTGGTGGTGGTCCTGGGATGTTGATGAAGGCAGAGCCAATTGTAAAAGCAATTGAATCGGTGCGAAAAAAGGATTCTTATGTAATCTACTTATCGCCAGGTGGGACATTGTTGAATGCAAAAAAATGTGAGATGATGGCAAAAAGTTACTCTCATTTGATTCTACTTTGTGGTCATTACGAGGGAATTGATCAAAGGGTGATTGATTTAGAAGTAGATGAGGAGATAAGCATTGGTGATTATGTGCTTACTAGTGGAATGATTCCAGCGCTTGTACTTTTAGATGGGACATTGAGATTTTTAGAAGGTGGGGTAGGAAATAGTGATTCGGTATATTTTGACACATTTCATATCGAAGAAGAGTTAAAAGGGCCGCAGTATACACGGCCTGCAGTATATAAAGAGTTAGAGGTTCCGAAAGTTCTTCAATCTGGAAACCATCAGGAAATTGCCTTATGGAGAAAGAAAGCGGGGGCAGAAAGAGCTCAAAAAAGAGAACATATAAAAACAAGGATGAAAGAATGCATTCATTAATTGAGAAGATAGAAAAAAAACACATGAAAAGTAAGGTTCCAGTTTTTGCTATTGGTGACCAAGTAAAAGTCTATACTAGAATTGTAGAGGGTGAAAAGGAAAGAATTCAGGCCTATCAAGGAACTGTAGTTGCTCGTAAGGGAAAAGGCTCATCAGAGACTTTTACTGTTAGCCGAGTTTCTTTTGGATATCCAAATGAAAAAGTGTTTCAATTACACAGCCCGTTTATCACAAACATCGAAGTGATGGGAAAAGGTATTGTTCGTAGAGCAAAACTAAACTACCTTCGCGGAAAGGTTGGTAAAGCGACAAAAGTGGATATGCAGGTTGGGAGACATGTAGTTGCTGAGGAAGAAGACGCTTAGTTTTTAAGAATAGATTTTTTATATACAGATTAAAAGTGAATAATTATAGTTAGCACATGTGTAGTCTCTATCAGGATAAATTGTTTGTAATATCTGCACCTTCAGCCGGTGGTAAGACAACAATTGTAAACAGACTTGTTTCTCTACTAAATGGAGAGCTTACAAGGGTAATTACCTGTACCACTCGTCCAAAAAGGGAAGGGGAAGTGCAGGGTGTAGACTATAACTTTATCACAAAAGATGAGTATGATATCTATTTAAAAAATGGCTTGTTTGCTGAAAATGCAGTTGTATATGGTAATTTTTATGGCGTTTTAAAGAGTGATTTGGAAAAACGCGGTATAAAAGTAATCTCTTTAGACAGCAAAGGTGTAAAAAATTTCAAAAAGCAGGGGATTAAAGCCACTTATGTGCTCATCATCCCCCCTTCTTTAGAAATCTTAAAAGAGCGTTTGCTTAAAAGAGCTTCTGAAAGACCAGAGGATGTACAAGTAAGACTATTTGAAGCTAAAAATGAAATGGATGCTGCAGAAGATTTTGACTACGTAGTGATTAACGATGATCTAGACAAAGCAGTTACAGAGTGTAAAAAAATTATTAATGGAGAAATGTAGAATGAAGAAACTTAAAAAACCACTTACTAATGAGCATCTATTAAAAGATCTTCCTAATAACTTTGCTCTTGCCGAAGCTGCCATTCAGATCGCTTATAAGAATCTTGCAATGGGGAAAGAATTTAATCTAGAAGATGTATTAAAAAGTGTAGCTTACGGGCAGAAACCTTTTGAAGCAGTAGATGCTAATGAAAAAAACAGAGATTAATTAAGGGTGTATTCATAGTGAATGAAAGGGTATTGATTACAGCGGCGCTTTTATATGCTAATGGACGTGTGCATTTTGGCCATTTAGCAGGCGCCTATCTTCCAGCAGATATTTATGCCAGGTATAAAAGAATGGCTGGTTCTGATGTTTTGTTTATATCAGGATCTGATGAGTATGGTATTGCAATCACTATGTCTGCCGAGCTTGAAAATAGATCGCCAAGAGAGCAGGTAGATTTTTATCATAAAGAGAATGAAACGCTATTTAAACGGATGAATATTTCATTTGATCATTATAGCCGCACTACAAATAAATCTCACAACCCAATTGTTCAAGACTTTTTTCTTCAGCTTTTAAATAGAAATTTTGTGGAAGAAAAGACGACAAAAAGGCTTTATTCAAAATCTGAGGGTAAGTTTTTAGCTGATAGATATGTATCAGGAATTTGTCCAAAGTGTGGTTTTGAGGAAGCAAGAGGGGATGAGTGTCCTAAATGTGGCGGTAATTTCGAGGCAGAGGATTTAAAAAATCCAGTTTCAAAGTTAACAAAGGCACCTTTAGAGCTTAAGGATACGGCGCACTTTTTTTTACGTTGTGACCTATTTAAGGGACAGCTCCTTGATTGGATAAGCAAAAAAAATTGGAAGCCGTCGGTAGTAAATTTCATTAAGCCTTATATTGAAGATTTAAAGCCAAGGGCTATTACTCGAGATATGAAGTGGGGTGTTCCCCTTCCTTTAGAGGGAAGAGATGATAAAGTTCTTTATGTTTGGTTTGATGCTCCAATTGGGTATTTAACGGCTGTAAAAGAGTGGGGCGATCTTCATGGAAAGCCTGATGCTTTGAAAACCTATTTTGAAAATCCTGATACAAAACTTGTGCAATTTATTGGAAAGGATAATATCGTATTTCATAGCGTCATATTCCCAAGTATGTTGATGGGGCAGTCTAAAAAGTACAATTTAGTTACAGATCTTCCTGCTAACGAGTTTTTAAACTTAGAAGGAAAGCAGTTTAGTAAATCCAATAATTGGACAATTGATTTAGGGGAGTTTTTAGACACCTATCACCCTGATACCATAAGATACACCCTTGCTGCAAATGCGCCGGAAAATAGTGATAGTGAGTTTACATGGAAAGATTTTGGCAGAAGAGTTAATGGGGATTTAGTAGGTAAATTTGCCAATTTCATCCACAGAACCCTATCGTTTATTTACAATAAGGTAGATCATGTAGTACCAACACCAAAAGAGTATGATGCTATTGATGATACATTTTTCGATGAAATGAATCTAAAAATCAACCAAATTGCAGAAAGTTATAATAATTATGGGGTCAGACATGCCTGCACTCTTATTATGGAGCTTGCAGCTTTATCTAATGCGTACTTTGATCATAAAAAGCCATGGGCGTTAATAAAGAATAAGGAAACAACAGGTGAGCTTCTTACCACCTTATACCTATCCTTGATGGCTATAAAGGCGCTTGCGCTTGTATCGTTTCCAGTTATACCAGAGACGGCTACAAAAATTTGGAAGATGTTAAATCTTGAGGGCAGTTTAGATAATATAAGCTGGATGGAAGTAAAAGATATGCAGCTTACTCCTGGTGCTTTATTAAACAAGCCGGAGATTCTTTTTGCAAAGGTGGAAGATGAGCAATTGGAGGCAGAAATTGCAAAGCTTACCCAAAGTGTATAATGTATTTATTTTACTTGTTCTTGCAACAGTATCGTTGTTCTCAGCAGAACTTAATTATTCAAAATTACAAATTGATCAGTATACTAACGCCCATATTTTGATCATAGACCCAAATAAATTTGAAATCACCTCTAAAAGAGCTCATCAGGAAAATGGGATTTATAGAAATTCTGTTCTTTCGTTTGTGGATGAATCAAAAGCTGCCGCTGGAGTAAATGGGGGCTTTTGGAAATCAAATGGCGATCCTGCTGGAATTTTAAAGTGCGATGGGGTGTTTTTTGGACTTGCTACAAAACCAAGAGGGGCAATTGGCTGGAAAGATGGCGGTAAGGTAGTTTATATCGACCGGCTTTTAACAAAAGAGGAAAATGGCACTATTTATGTTCTGCCACAATCTGGATATACACAAGAAAAGGATTGGAAAGATCTAACACATATTGTCGGTGGTGCTTTAATACTGATAAAAGATGGGAAAATTATCACCGATCACAGTATTGAAAAAACAATAGAATCATTTCGCCTTTGCAAACACGCCCGCACTGCGGTGGGTATTAGGGAAAATGGCGATTGGGTGATTGTAGTTATTTCTCAATATCAAAAAGGTTGGGGTGGGATGACTATTGCTGAACTTTCAAAATTTATGCTTGAGTTAAAAGCTCTTCATGCAGTGAACTTAGATGGCGGCAGCTCATCTAAAATGGTCGTAAAAGATCAGGTAATGAATTCATCATTGATCAATAGACCTGTGGCAGATGCTATTTTGATATTTGAAAAATAGCCCCCTATCGAAACCCACTTTAGCTTTTTTCATAGCCAAAGAAGTTTCGAAAGAAGTCCAATATATGCGCCTATTGAGGTCCGATGAATACATGTAACATAAACACATTTTTAGAGGTATCAAGTGTGTGATTTATGAATTGCGCTGTTTGCTGATTCGTCTCGTACTCACCTTCTGCAAACCAATAATCTTTAAATACTGCTTGCATCATTTTAGCAGGTGGTGGGACTACCCCCCAAAAGTTACTTATTACTGCTCCAAGATCGGAGAACGTAATTTTATCTGAACTCATATAATATCGACCTTTATCCAAGTAGAAAAATGCAGAAAACATCGTGGGAGCATTTGTTGTTATATCCACAAAAAATGTATTACCATCCCCACTACTTGCAAATCCTGAATGGCTTTGAAAAGTTTGAAGTAAAGTTTTAAGATCAGTTGTCTTTAATGGATAGTTGATTGCACAATTAGGGAAGTGTTTTTGAATCATATAATCTGAAGGTGGCCAAACTCCATTTATATCACTTGAAACATCACCTATTTCGACAGGGTCACTCTGATCTATGGTCATATAATATTTCCAATTATCTATTTTAAATGATGCTTGTCCTGCAGGAGGAGTTGTACTTTTTGATGTATCTGACATTATTTTTCCTTGGGTAAAATGTAACCTTATTATCCATTTTTCCAAGAATTTAAACTAAGCGACTTACTTTGAGTAAAGTAAAGATTATTTACTCTGAAGAGGGTTTAAAATAGTCGTAACCAATTGTGAGTTAGTTGGATTCGTAAATATTACCTTCATTTGATACGATATAGTTAAAAAGAATGGTAGTAATTAATGGCGTCAAATTCAAATCAAAGTATAGCTGCACAAATAAAAGTTCTTATTGAAGCTTTTAAACTCTTAGAAGATCCATCCATTTCGGATGTAACCCTCTTATCCTCAAATTTAAACCTTATCATTGAGGGTATTAATACGGATAACTTTGACACTCAATCCCTAGTTTCTTCTGTTGATACCTTACTAGGTGTTTTTGTCGAAGAGGGATTATCCACTGAGCAATATTCGATATTTTACGATAGATTAATGGATGATACCTCTGAAACTGAACTTTTAGTTGATATACAAAGTCTTATTTATACTTTTTTAGTAGAGAGTGCAATTTCATCTAACCAAAGTAATGCTATTGTGACATCAACAACCCTATCGCTCAGTCGAAAATATAATGAATTACTATATATACTGACAGCAAGCCTATTAACCTCCAATGATTATGGGCTAACTACAATACAGTGGAATACTGCTTTTGTGACTTTTGCTACGGCATTTGTACCTAAAATAAGCACCCCATATTCTTACGATGATATTACTAAGATTTGGAATACTGTTCTCCAAAGCTTCAGGGATACTAACGTTGGTGAAACCTTAATCACTAGTATCGATAATCATTTTTCTGCTCTTTTAACAATTGTTAGAAATCTTAACTACAGCTCATTTGCTTCAGGTATTTACACTACCGATAGTTTGATTGCTAGTTTTTCAAATGTAATAAATGATAATCCAAATATACTTTCCAGAGATATTGGCAGTTATTTATATATCACAGACTTTAAAGATCGTCTTGCTAAAAATGCAATAAATGGTACCACCACTATAACTGGAAAAAATCTAATTCCTACTTTTAAAGGTTATCAAAATACTTTAGTGGGAAATGCTTGTCTACCTATATTTAATAACTATTCAGATATTCAAATAGGCTCACAGGATAGTTTAGTCTTACCATCACTATTCACCACAAGTGTTACAGATAAATTAGGTTTGTATGCTTTAAAATTTGACAAAAGCGTTGCAGAGGTGCTTTTTGGTTCAGTGAGTATATTTAAAAGATTCTCACTGACTTATCTAACTGGTGAAGATCAGATTAATGTTCAAAATTTATTAGACCAAAGAACTTCACAAGACTTAATTTCATACACTGAAATTGCTGAAACCTCTGCCGCCATTTTTTCATATTTATCAGATAAAGAGGTGAACGCAGATGCTTTAGCAAATCTTATTACTGAGTTTCATTCAGAACTTAAGGTAATTCAGGAAGTTGGGATAGTCAACTACCTTGGTACTGTTGTAAAAAGTAATTTTTATTCACCCTGGAGTGCGGCCTTAAGAGCAAAAATTTCCACCTTTTCTTTAACAACTGGAAATCTTGCCATCCTAAATATTGTTGATTATTTACAAACATTTCTTTTCTCAGAAAATAATACCCCAGAAAATGGCCTTTCTGTTGCCAATTTTATACAGATGGAAATTGAGATCCTAGGCTATTTAAGTCTTTTTCTTTCGCAGGAGCAGCTTGATGAACTAGGTGATTTCATGAATGATTTTATCGCACAAATGCCAGCTGAGCAGGAAGCTGAAAAGGCTGAAAGTGAAGCTATTGAAATGTGGATTCAAATCGGTGTCTCCATTGCTTTGTTAATTGTTACCATTGTTGTTACCGTTTTAACCCTTGGGGTAGGTACTGGGGCAGTAGTTGCGTTAGATGTGGCGGTAGAGGCTGGGGCCGAAATTGCTCTTGAAGCGGGTATTGAAGCTGCCGCAGAAGCTGCCGCAGAAGCTGCCGCAGAAGCTACCACTGAAGGTCTTGCTGAGGGTCTTGCAGAGGGTCTGACTGATACTGCTACAGAAGTTACTGAAGCTGTCACAGAAGTTAGCACTGATGCTGCAGCTGAAGGTCTTGGTGAAACTGCAACTCCCGAGGCTGAAGTTATAACTGAAAATATGACTGAACCTATTGAAGAAATTCCAGAAGGTGAACCCTTAGAGGAAGAAGTTGTCGAGGAAACGGAAGAAGAGGGAAGTGAGTGTACAAAGAATTTAGCCTCCTTTTTTAAAGCAGCCAGTGAGGATGTGCTTATTGGTACTATTGTTGCCTCTGTTGGAACTGTGGTTGAACAATTTTATAATTTAAATGTTTCACTTGCGTTAGATGCAGCCGATGTAATCATCAACTCTGTTGCAGATACATGGGGCTCACTTTGTTCAAATGAAGCTATAGATGAAAGTTCTTCTAAAAAGTATTTAACCCTAGCAGAAAGTATTGCAAGTGAAATCCCTGCTATTATTGACCTTGTTTTAAGTAAGATTGAAGATCCATCAGAAGAACTCATCACAGCTCAAGGGTCAGTTAATTTTATTTCTGGATCTCTTTACGCGATCATTGGATTGTATGTGCTTATTCAAATGGCAGTAGCATTGGCGATAGCTGGTGGTGCTTTTCCTACTACAACATTTCTTGAGTCGATTAAAACCATTTATGCAAGTATTATAACTTTAATGAGTTCAATTGAAACTCTTGGCCTAAGTGTAGATTATCAAACAGCCTTTGGTGTGGATATCTCTTCGTATTTTTCCTTGGACTAGAAGGTGATATTTTTCATTTTAAATAAGATAGATAAAAAACACAGATTACTCTCTATACAGCAGCTGATGGTAAGTTGACGGCTAATGTTTTGTTTGCAAAAAATACATTTTGGTTAACTCAATCTGTTATATCAAAATTGTTTGGTAGGTTAAATTCCCAGCAATTCCTAAGTATTAAAAAAATATTTATCAAAGCAAGGGGTTGAGTTCTGAATCAACTGTTTCCAAAATGGAAATAGTTCAAATAGAGAAAGAGTGTATAGACTTCCTTAGAAACTCATTTTCCTAATTCCAAATTGTAAATTCCGGCGATTGAATTGAAAAATGGTGGATCCTTTTAATTAGATTTGCGATGTGAACAAATCAAACACAAACACTTACGCAAGTACTATAGATGTGTCAAAATATTTATTTACGTACCCAATGTTTCGGTAAGGAAGTGATTTAGACCTGAAAGGCGTTTTTTTGTGAGGTTGTTATGCACTGCAAGGGCAATTGCCTTTTTTGATGAGACAAGGATTAATAACTTTTTAGCTCGCGTAATAGCTGTATAGAGAAGATTTCTTTGCAAAAGAACGTAGTGACTTGTGTGCAATGGAAGAATAATACAGGGGGATTCTGAGCCTTGGTATTTATGGATAGATACAGCGTAGGCTAAGGTCACTTCATTTAATTCCTCAAAAGTGTATTCCACCTCTTTATAATCAAAGTTTATAAGAATCTCTTTTGAGCTTTTATCGATATCTACGATATAGCCAATATCTCCATTAAACACCATCTTTTGATAGTTATTACGCAGTTGGATCACTTTATCGCCAATTTTATAAATAGTGTCCCCACGTTGAAGGAAAATATCAGAGTCATTAAGCTTAGACTGAAGGATGGTATTAAGGTATTCAATTCCTGCTTTTCCTCTGCGCATAGGAGAAAGCACTTGAATATCCTCTTTTGGGTGAAAACCAAACTGTTTTGGTAGAGCTATCTGGATAAGCGATAAGATCTCTTCGATCATCTCTTCAGGGTCATCTTTTTCAATATACCAAAAATCATCTTCGGCGGTGGTTTCAAGTAAAGGCATCATTCCATTATTCACAGCATGGGCATTTCTGGTGATCAAAGATTTTTTTGCCTGACGAAAGATTTGATATAACCTTGTCAGGGGAAGAACCGCTGATTCTATCATATCCTTTAATACAGAGCCGGGTCCCACACTTGGAAGCTGATCTACATCTCCAATTAGGATAATTCTAGCTTTATCAGGAACTGCCTTTAACAGGGAAAACATCAAATAAGTATCAATCATACTTGCTTCGTCAATGATGATTAAATCGCAATCTAAAGGATTTTCACGACCTTTTTTAAACCCCTTTGTGGTAAAGTCAATTTCAAGCAAGCTGTGAATGGTTTTTGCATGTTTTCTGGTGATTTCAGATAGTCGTTTAGCCGCTCGCCCTGTAGGTGCAGCAAGTAGTATTTTATCTGATAGTTTTTCGTGGATGGAGAGAATAGTTTTAGTAATTGTACTTTTACCGGTTCCTGGTCCCCCTGTAATAATATGAATTTTATCCTCTAAAGCTGAGGAGATGGCAGATTTTTGCTCTTTAGCAAGCTTTATGTGATGAAGATCTTCCACCCATTCAAGAGCTTTATCCACTTGTACCGATCTAATACTACAATCTGAATTTTTTATTCTCTCTAACTCTTTGGTGATGCCAAGTTCTGCATAAAAAAGCTTAGCAAGCCATAGAAACGGAACTTCGGGGTCTAAAGAGGGGATAAGTTCTCTTTTAAGCTTTTTACCCTCTTCAAGTCTTGTTACCGCTCGGTGACAAAGGGTTCTTTCCACACCTAATGATTCTGAGATTTTATCTAAAAACTCATCTTCTAAGTAGCAGCAATGTCCTTCTTCTGATAGCTTATCTAAATGGTAAATTACAGCTGCATCAATACGCATGGGGCTACTTTTTTCCATTCCAAGATTTGATGCGAGCTTATCAGCGGTTAAAAACCCAACACCAGTTAAATCACCAATTACTGCATACGGATTTTCTTTTAAAATGGTGATGGTTTCATTTCCATATTGCTTAAAAATTTTATGAGCAAGCCCCTCTGAAACTTTATGACCCCGTAGAAAAAGCATTACATCTTTGATATGCTTTTTTTCAGAAAAACTTTTTTTTATTTCATCAACACGCTTTTTCCCAATCCCTTTTAATTGAAGAAGGCGATGGGGGGAGGTTTCTAAGATGGTAAGAGTTTCATCTCCAAAGGCATCCACAATGGTTTTTGCATGGGTTTTGCCAATCCCTTTGATAAATCCTGAGGCAAGAAAAAGTTCTATCCCTTCTTTTTCAGCAGGGTAGGTGGTTGTGAAAGAGGAGATAGAAAATTGAGCTCCATACTCTTTATGATCCTTCCAAGAGCCTGTGCAGGTTAAATTTTCCCCTAAAGAGACATTTGGAAGCTTTCCTACAATACACGATTTTTTATCTTTAGTATCACGAAGATAGGCCACGGTAAAATGGGTCTCTTCACTTGCAAAGACAATATGCTCAATAGTTCCTGTGAGAGTTTCTTCCATGAAAGGAGCATACTCTCATGATCTCTTTTTGTAAACCTTTGAAAAAGGGATTTTTTCATTTATAAAATCCATAAATAAAGCCTCATCCTTTGATTTTAAAGAAGGATCTTGATAAAAAGCGAAATTTTGACGAATCAAATGGTCCAATGTTTCGTTAAATCTATAATATTTTTGTAGGTGAGAGCGTAACTTCTCTAGGCCTGCAAAAACAGATCGATCATCTAAGAGCTCAGCAATAGCTTTTGCTCTCAAGAGTGGATCAGTTTTAATATTAATGAGATTTAATAGGTATTCTCCCAAAGAGTAGTATGCCATGAGCTCATCATGAGCAATATAGGTAAGATCAGTGAGGAAGGGGATAGCGTGGTCTAGTGCATCGTAGAAAAAAAGAGCATCTGTTGAAAGACATTCAGTAAAAGAACCATCTCCCCGTATACCTACAAATGGATTGCAGGTAGACATGTAGTGAAGAATCTTTTTTGGGTGGAGGTTTTTAACATGCTCAATTGTGATAGTTTTTCCCGCTTCCATAAAATCAATGGATGAGATATTTGGAAAATCTTTAATAACAATCTTTTTAATATTATAACTTTTAAAATCAATTTCTTGAAGAATAGGAAGAAGGCGATCAAGATTTGGGCTGAGTAGGGTTAGATCCTTTTGATCTTTCATTCGATTTAGTAGAATGGAATATAAGTAGGTAAGGATACCACTTTTGGTGATAAGGTAAGCAAAGTAGCAATCAAAATCTCTTTTTTGAGGGGGCACTTTTTCCAAAATAATTACCCCCTTTTCAAGAAAATGTAACCCCATTGATCTTTCTCTTGTGGTGGGATTGTAATCTTCTGTTCCAATAAATCCATACTGGCCAATTCTTGAAATAATCGGTGGGGTCTTATTTCCCTTTTGTATCATTTTTTTTAAAGAGGGGAAGTCAAAATAGGCAGTTGGAATCTCTATCACAGAAAAGGCTTCCCTTAATAAAGAGGTAATTTCAGTGGAAAATGTGGGGGGATTTGGGTGGCAGTATTTTATAATGTGGTGAGGGAGGGTTGATTTTAAAGGCTCTGGTATAAAAGATGTTTCATGAACTATTGAGATAAGCTCTATAGGAAGCCCAGGATGATTTTTTTTTATTATATTTGCTATATGAATTTGCATCGATAAATCGCCAAGTCCAGATGGGATAACCCAGGTAAAAAAAATCAGCTTTTTTTCAGTGTTTAAAGAGAAATCTTTATATTTATAGAGAAGAGCCTTATCAAAGACGTTAAAAGCAATATCGTCAAGCGAGGAAAAGTGAAGTGATTTTGGAAGCAAACTTCCTATTTTACAACGAGTATAAGGGGGTAATTCTAAGGATTCAAAATCCTCTAAAGCAAGTCTGAGCTTGAGTTTTTCTATATCGGATACAATCTTTTGCATTTTTTTATTGTACGCAATATTCTCTTTTGTTACAATATAGCCTTTCTATTCCGGCTTAGCTCAGTTGGTAGAGCAGTAGACTGTTAATCTATTTGTCGGTGGTTCGAGCCCACCAGCTGGAGAAAGAAATAAAAGGGTCGCTTATTAAGTTAAGCGGCCCTTTTTTTTTGCTAAAAAAAATACGAGGATAAGTGAAAAAATACCTATATACGCTCTTTGCCATGCTAATGGTTAACTTAAGTGCCGCAGAATTCGGCAGCACGTTAATTCCTACATTACCCAATACTGATATACAACCTTTAAAAGATTGGAATACATCTTTTTATGTAGGTAATGAATTCATAATGCCTGTTGTAGGGGTTCTGACCAGAGATAAAGGGATGAACGTTGAGTTTGATTTTCGAGCAGGGGTATTCCCTGCTGATGTTGGGTTGTATGGGGTAGGAGTGTCATGTTCAAAGTTATTTGCTCATCAATATCAAGATAAGGGTGTTTTATCGAATAGATATATGGGATTGGGGCCTGGTTTGACGGCAGTATTTGTTCCGCCAGGATTTGCTTTTCCTGTGCCAAAATTTAAGGTCTTTTTTGGAACTTCTACATCTAATTATTTTCTGGATGTGGGTGTTGAAACCATTTTACTACCTTTTGTATTTGGTTTCCCAATTCCTACAATTCGTTTTGGGATAATGAGGTAAGATTATGAAAAAATATCTATATACACTGCTAGCCCTGCTAATGGTTAACTTACATGCCGAAAAATCGGACAGCAGGTCCGTTCCTACATTACCCAATACATCAATAAAGCCTTTAAAAAATTGGAATACATCTTTATATGCAGGTAACGAAATAGGGATAATACCTGCGTTAGGGGTTCTTACGAGAGATAAAGGGATGAATGTTGAGTTTGATTTTCGGGCAGGGGCGATTCCTATGGATGTCTATGGGATTGAGGCGTCATGTTCAAAGTTATTTACTTATAAATATCATGATAACCGGAATTATTACATGGGGCTTGGAGCCGGTGCGATGGCAGGTTCTTACAAACTGAGTGTAATGGGATCTTCTGCGGGAAGAGTCTATATAGCAGCCCCAACAGCCAAAGTTTTTGTAGGTAGCTCGAGCGAAAATTATTTTTTAGATGTGGGATTTGATGCTTTCACTACAGTTGTAACAGAAATTCCGGTACCCGTAGTTCGTGTTGGGATAACCTTGTAATATTATGAATAAATATCTATATACACTACTTGCTCTAGTAATGGTTAACTTACATGCCGAAGAATTGAGCAGTATCCCCATTAGATCGCTACCTGATGAATTTAGTTTACGATTAAATGCCGATGAAGAAAAAGTAGCTCGAGCGCTTTTAAGAAAACCTTCACCTAACATGGATTCATATTTTCCATATGTAGGATTTGGGCTATTTGGCCCTGAGGGAGGTGTAGCTTATCGCAATTTTGATTATAAAATTGAGCTGGATGTAAGAGTTAATACCTTCATCCTGGTATCAGTAGGTAAAATTTCTTTCTCAAAATTGGTTATGTTTGGTAATAAGCAAAAAAAAGAGCCTAGGAAATATTTAGGTATTGGTTCTGGGGTAGGTTTATATGCATATCCTACTGCTAATAATTATGAATACATGGGCCTATTTTTCCCTAGGATTTTTTATGGAGTTGAGACATCTTATGGATTTTGTGATTTTGGTGTAGATTTAATGACATCCTCACTAGATTGGCCACTTCCAATTCCCGATCTAAGGTGGGGATTTCAATTTTAGGCTGTTACTATTAGTTAGTTAATATATTAAATAAACATGGAATTAAATAGACTGTTTAATTATAATATTATTCATATTTAAGAATAGGTAAAATGTGAAAGCAAATAATTTTAAATTAGCAGCATTAGTGGTAGGATTATTTTTAGGTGGGTGTTCTTCTAAATATCAGCCATATGGTTATTTTAATGGTGGTTATTCAGAAGTACTTACTACCAAAGACTCATTTAAGGTAAATTTTAGAGGTAATTCTTACACCAATGAAGACACTGTGATGAAATATGCACTAAGAAGAGCTTCTGAATTATCGATAATAAATGGCTATCAATATTTTATTGTAGTATCGTCAAAAGATCTAACAGTAACTACCAAATATGAAAACACACAAAATAATGTAAAGCAAAAGCACGATCAAAAAAAGGATTCAAATTCCTTTGAAACTCTTACTAGCACCTCAAAAACTATTGGGGAGAATGTTGCCCCAGGTGTTTCTTTATCAATCAAATGTTTTCATGTTGCACCAAAAGAGGGTGAAGTGATTGATGCTATGTACTATTTGCTTCACAATGAAGATTAATAAAAAATATTTTTAAATTTATTATTATAACCAAAATTACCTAACGTGAATTAACCGTTAATGGGTAGAAGCGAAGTGGTTGGTTAATTGCAAGATGTCTATGTACAGATAAATAGGCTGCTGCATCGGTTTTATCTTTAAAGATTGCGCGATAGGCAGGATGGGTTTTTTTAGAGAATAAGGGGGTAGATGAGCCGTGGGAGTCAAACACCTCGACAGATCCATCTTCATTGATTGCAAGCATTATAGCTGCTGTTTCCACTAACAATATCCCTGATTCTCCATTTTGAATTTCTTTCAGAAATTTTTCATATCTAATCGCAGTTACTGTACTTTTAAAGCTTAATTTGACTTTTCCTGCATCAGCCTGTGTTACATCTTCATTAACATCCAATATCATCGAAATAGGGGTAAGGACTGACATTTGTGTCGGAGGTAGCTTTAAATGTCTTATTACACCTTCTTTAATAATATTTTCAATGGATAGATCTTTAGATCTTTCTACAAGAGCTGCAACAGAGATGGATCCGCAGCAAAAGTTTGCACCACCACTTTTGATATTTAGATCCTTATCTTCGAAATTTACTTGACTGATTCCATTTATAGCCATTTCTTTAGAGATAACTAATTTAGAACTAGCAAGTATTTGCAGTCGACAATATCGATTTCTTAATACTTTGTGAAAAATTGATGTTACTTTTTCAAAATTTTGAAGCAATTTGATCATTCTATGAGGCTCTTGGAGTTTTGTTAGAACAAATAAATTTCGTTGAAAGGTTTTAAAATCATAGTTTTTAGAAATTTTTGGTGGAAAATAATAGCAGATACTATGGTACGACCAAGTTGGGTAACTATAGATATTGTAGCTACCCACTATTGCAACTATTTTTTCAAGTGAATCTAAGCTGCAATTATTTAAATTCGTGATTTTTAAATACTCTATATCTTCGTAGAATTGTTCTTTTAATTTTAAAGAAAGTGCATTTAATTGTTCAAATGCTCTTCCAACTTCCTCTTTAAAGAGTATATCTTCGAAAGCAAATTCTTTGAGCTGCTTTAATATTCTTAAATTTCTAGATATATATTTTTTATCAGTGACAGCTGCACGTAGTGAATTTTTAAAAGGTAAGCTGTTTATAAAGACTGTGATCTCATCTTTAAGCAATCTAGATGTTTCATAGGTGGAGAATCTTTCGGTGGTTAGGTTGCTATAAATATTTAGGAGTTTTTTAATATTTTTACTAGTGTGATTTTCTTTGTGTGTAAGATATAGAATATAGATTCTTCCTGATGAGATCTCCTCAAGATCTACAACCCTTTCATAGGCTAAAGTAAATAGTTCATTGAAAGAGGGGCTTTCACTCAGTTGTACTAAAATACGGTAAATTTCCTTTTCTTCAGCGGATTGATCGATTGGACCATTTTCATATTTTTCAAGAATTCTTCTAAGCTTAATTATCTCCTCATGTGTAAAAGGTACTTTTATATTTTTTTGATCCTTTTGATGGATAGATTTAATAAATTTAAGATTGGAATATTTTACCGAACGTTTTAGAAAAGCAGCTATTATGATTGCAGATTTTTTTTCAAGCAGGGTAGTGGGTGAACCAATTTTCCACCCATGTTTAACTTTAATATTTCTTTCTAAAGGGTCAACTTCAGCTGCACTATATGCCTGAGGTTCTACAGGGAAAGTTATTGCTTTAATGCTCATGAGAAAAATCTTTATTTAGGGTGAAATTGTTTGTGTATTTTGTAAGTGTGTGAGGTAAAGTTTTTTAGTAATTAATAACAAGCTTCCCTCTTTATTCAAAAAAAATATATTATAAATTAAATATTAATTTTACAATAAAAAAAGAGGACCTTTTTTTAAATTTTAGATTCTTTAACAGAGATAGGTTGAAACAACAGCCTTGAACGAGATATTTAGCTATTAATGGATTATTATTTAAGAGATTAACCCAAAGGTCAGGTTAAAAGAGGCGCCCTTTAGGTTCATTGCCTTCTCGTAGTACAGCTTTAGAATGTAAGAGTTCAGCAGCTTTTGCTGAATCTTTGACTTTAGAGGCACTTCGCTCTAACATCTCATTCTCAAAGTCTTTTAGTACAGTTTCTCTTAATCCTATTTCTTTCCAGTTCGGTGATATGGTACATCCCTTGGAAATGTGTCGAGCAAGTGAAAGGGCGTCAAGAAGGGCTTGATTTGCCCCTTGCCCTTTAAATGGGGTCATAGGGTGAGCTGCATCCCCAATTAAAGTAACGGATTTTGCGTTTTCTAAATCTTCAGGATTAAGTAATTTTCTATCGTATACAGGGTATCCTGTAATTTGAGAGGGGAGGGTTGCTAAGATAATTTGAGGGATAGGATCATGCCACTTAGCTCTAACATATACTTCTTCTTTAAGCCTATCAACTCCGCCTGCAGTGATCTTTTTTGCCTCATCTTCTGAAATAGGAAAGCTAAACTGCCACATTATGGAGTCTGATGAAAAGGGCATGATGTAAATTCGCTCGGAGCCATTAACTGTTTGAAATACTGTTTCTAAATCAAGTAGGGGGCTTTTTGGCTCTTTAAAAGATTGTAGTGAGGTGATGCCTAAAACAACCATATAACCTATGTAACGAAGTGGCGCTACCTCTTCATCAAAAAGAAGTTTACGTACAGAGCTATAAATACCATCGGCACCTACAAGCAAATCAGCTTTAGTTGTGCTTAATTCCCCATCAACTTGAAACGTAAGTTCTATACGCTTATCTTTACATTCTCTAAAGCTTAAAAGTTTATGTCCCCAATGTGGTGTATTATTAGTTCCTAATTGGTTTAGCAAGGCTAACCGTAATGATTGTCTTGGAATATGAACATTGATACGTTTTGGGGATCTATTAAGTACTGCATGTGTTCTCATTCCCCACTGACTAATTTGCTTACCCTCTGTATCATGTACTATGTGGCGTGTTGAGAACATGCCATCTTTTAGAGAAAAAAGACCAAATCCTTTAATGGCATTACTTGCTTGTTGCAAGGTAAGCCCATAACCCTGAGCACGTGCATCAAAGCTTTGATCTTTTTCATATAAAGTAAAGGGAATATTTCGATGTAAACAAGCTACAGCAAGGGCAACACCACCAATTCCTGCCCCAATAATTGCTATATGTGGATATTTTTCAGAGCTTGCTACCGGGTAGGTAGTGGTAGCTATTAATCCAGATCCAGAGCAGTGATCACATAAATATTGGGTAATTTTAGGGCGCGGGCAAGAAACTCCCTTCTTTTTATCATTTTCATACTTTTCAAGGGCTAATTCGTAGCGTAATTTTGACTGCTTACGGAATTTAGAGTTTTTCTTCCCCCATCCGTAACAATTTGGGCAAATAGTCCAATAACTATGATTATTTTCCATTAAAACACCTTAAATCCCTTCTATTTTATCTTTAGAAATAGATTATTTCAAGGGTTATAACTTGGGTTGATCTCTTCTTTTCAATATTGCGGCAAGCCGATAAACAGTGGCCCTTGCAGCTAACGTTGACTCCTTTTTCTTTTCAGGGTCAAGTTGCAAAAGAAGATGAAAGTACTCTAAGCTTTTAAGAAAGATTTTCATAATTAGGTCAGGTGTGTTTGATAAAATAGCCTTCTTTTTAATCACCTGCGCTTTTGTGTCTAGTAGTTTTGGATCTGTCACATCAATCTTTTCTGCCCAAAAATAAAATCCTGTTAGATGGGTGATCTTTAAAATATAGGAATGTCCGGGTTCAAATTCCATGTGTTTTGAATAAATTTTATAAAACAGAAGCTTTTTTTCTCGATAGACAGTTTTTTTCATGGTTTTCATCGCAAACACTAAGTTTTGCGCCTCCACTTCCGATATAAACCTTCTATCTACATAAATACTTTGATCTGGTAAATACCATCTAAGTTTTGATCTACCCAATTTAGCGTAGGTCTCTATCTCACTACCAAAGAGTTGGATTGCTCGAAATTCTGTATTTTTTAGATATTGTATGGGACCTTTGTATTCCATAGATAGCCCTATTTGATCACTCACCATTCCTCCTTTGTAAAATATTTTATAATATAAATAAAATAATAATTTTACAACAAGAAATGATTAATCGATTATTATTTCCCTTGATGAAGATGTTTATTTTCCGTAGGTTATACGTTGATTTAAATATATGTGTAGATGATTTTTGTTTCAAAATCGGAGGGTTTTTGTGCTATTTTTTGGAATATTAGCATTGACATCGATCTGTGTACAACAGCAAATGGAGAATATGACCATAAAGCAAAAAATAGGTCAGGTGATCATGGCTCATGTGCACGCAAAAAAGGTCAATGATGATGCTAGGAAATTGGTTGATTTAGGGATTGGTGGAATCATTTACTATACTTGGGCAAATGGTTTGGATTCTTTTGATCAAGTAAAAAATTTAAGCAGTGGTTTACAAAAGAATGCAAAAATTCCACTGTTTATTGCTATAGATCAAGAGGGTGGTACCGTCGAGCGTCTTCAAAATGGATTTACAAGATGGCCTGGAAATAGAGCTCTTGGTGAAACAAATGACAAAAGCCTTGCCTGCCAAGCAGCTTATTGTATCGGAAGGGAACTTTTAGCTGCTGGTATGAATGTAAACTTTGCCCCTGTGGTAGATGTAAATTCTAATCCAAATAATCCTGTAATTGGAGTGCGTTCGTTTGGAGAAGATCCTCAAAAGGTGGCAGATTTTGGGTTAAAAGCAGTAGAGGGTTTTGAGGAAGCGGGAATTATACCCTGTTTAAAGCATGCTCCAGGTCATGGAGATACAGGTAAGGATTCTCACGTAGATCTTCCTATTATTTATAAAACGTTAGAAGAAATGAGAGAAGTAGAGCTTTATCCCTTTAAGCGCATACCTTCAAGAATGGTGATGACGGCTCACACCCTCATTCCCACTATTGATCCAGATAATTGTTCAACGCTATCGAAAAAAACGCTTGATTTATATAGAAAGGAGACTGGTTTTGAGGGAGTAATCATCTCAGATTCACTGGTTATGGAAGGGGTATTAAAGGGGGCAAAAAAAGTAGATGATGTTGCCATCAAAGCATTTAATGCAGGATGCGATATTGTTCTTTTAGGAGGATCGCAGTTACATGGCGCTAAAATATTTGAGCTTTCTGTAGAAGATATTGAGCATGTGCACAGATCGATGGTAAATGCAGTGGGGGTAGGGGAAATTTCTCTAGAAAGATTGGATGAGGCGCTAGGGCGGATACTAACCTTAAAGTCTGGGGCATTTAAAAGTTTAAAAGCACTTCCAACATCTGGGGATTTAGAAAAGCATAGTCTTTTAGCTTTGGAGATTGCAACAAAGGCATTGAAGGTTACGGTCAATGACCCTTCTGTGGATGTATCCATAAAAGGGAAAAAGAGTGCAATTATTTTACCTCAATTTTTAAGACAAACCTTAGAAGGAACAAGCTTATCTACTATTAAGGATTCTCATGTTGTATCATTTGGGGAAAAAGTTCCCGAAGATGTGGAGGTGTTGATTATATGTAGTTATAATGCACATGCTGATCCGATTCAACAAGCGCAGATTTTAACTTTAATAGAATTAGGAAAACCAGTTAATCTTGTGGTATTAAGAAACCCTCAAGATGAAGAGCTGTTTGCAAAAGCTACACGTGTGATAAAGACGTTTAGCCCTTCAAAACCATCTTTGGATGCAGTGGGGAATTTTTTGAAAGGATAAAATAATGCGCTATCTCTTATTTATTACAGTATCCATCTATACATCTTTATTTGCTCTTTATGTGAGTGATAATGATGCAAAAATCATTGGTAATCGTATTTGGAACAATGAATGTGGTGAAAAGATCTCTGAGTTAACCCATTGGAAGGATGGGGAAAATTTTCCCTCTTTGGGTATTGGTCATTTTATTTGGTATAATAGTGGTAAGGTGGAAAAATTTGAGGAAACATTTCCAGGGCTTATTGTTTTTTTAAAAAGTAAAAAGGTAGCTGTCCCATCTTGGATTCTTTCTGCAAAAGGTTGCCCATGGAGTTCACGTGAGGAATTTTATTTAGCAATAGATAGTAAAGAAATGAAAGAATTAAGTGGCCTTTTGTTAAAAACAGTGGATCTTCAGGCAAAATATATTGTTGGTCGATTGGAAAAGGTTCTACCAAAAATGATTGCTATGCTTGATGAAAAAGATAAACTGTTAGTTACGAGCCATTTTTTATCCCTTGCAAAAGAGGCTAACGGACTTTACGCATTAATAGACTACTTAAATTTTAAAGGTAGCGGTATTGCTGAAACTGAAAGATATAAAGGAGAGGGTTGGGGTCTTTTGCAAGTGCTTCAAGGAATTCCCTTAGACTCTAAATGCCCTCTAAATGACTTTGTGGGATCAGCTAAATCTGTTTTATCAAAACGGGTGCAAAATTCTCCAAAGGAAAGAGATGAAAAGCGTTGGCTTACAGGTTGGAATAATCGGTTAGATTCATACCTTGCAGAACCCTAATGATTAACTCACCTTGGATAAGGTTAGTTAAAAATATATATAACCACCCGCAAGCAAAGCTTGCTAGAGATCACAAAGATCACAGAGAAAAAGATTAAAATCTTCATAAGCCCCTTTGTGGGCTTTGTGCTCTCTAGTGAGCAAAGCAAGCGGGTGGTTTAATATCCGTAGATATCGATTTTTTTGTTAATGAACGGGATCTTCATGCGTAAGGTTAGTAATTAACCATTTATCTTGATGGGAATATTCATCTGCTTAAAGAAGGTGTTTACCGATTCATTCGTAATTTTAAGAGGGATTTTGGAAACATTTTTTACATCAAGAAGGATTTTTAGTAGGATGGTTTTGGCAATTTGACTTGTAATGTCACCATTTTTGGTAGAAAGATTTTTAAAGGTAAGATTTTTTATTGTTGTAGTATTTACATTTCCAGCTGCATCTAGGTAATTTACGGTGATATTATTGATTAATAGAGTGTCGATGGTGGTGTTTCGATCACTTGTGGAGGTGGTAGGTTTTTGAGAACTTGTAATGTGATTAACTATTGTATCCCAATTAGTCAAAGCACCGCCTCCTGGCATCACTTCTACATCGAGAATTAAATCATCTAAGGTAATCTCTTTAATCTTAATATCATTGCTTAAATAGGTAGTAATAGGAGCTACTACAGATAACTTTCCAATGGTTAAGGCATGGGGATGTTTTGCTTTAGGTGGGTTTTCAACATTTAAATCCCAGAGATTTAAATAAGAGTGGGTTAATGCAGCGTTACCAACTGTTGTTTTTGCTCCAAAAGAGCTAGTGAGTATCGATCCTAAGACAGTTGCGATAAAAATGTATCCTATCACTAAAGCCAAAGCGATGGCGGCAAAAAGGGAGAGGATAATAACTAAAAATTTCTTCATATCTTTACCCTCATCAATTTGAATAAAAAACGCAAGAAAAGATTGTAAATAGATGATTTTACGTCGGTAAGATTAAAAGTATGTGTCTGTTTTATAATAAAAGAAACAAAGCTTTCGGGGGAGAGGGTGCTAGATAATATTGATACAACGGTCGAGACTGTCGAAGTTTCCACTAAACCTTTAATTATGGAGAAGGTTTTAATGGGTATTTCTTGGTTTTTTAAAAAAATAGGATCAGGAATAAAATGGATCGTAGTTGAAGGCTACTTGCTTGTAAAATGGATGATTAAAAAGGCCTTTGCACTCTTATTTTGGGTGATGAAAAAAATCTCGATATTCATTAAAAAGTTACTGGTTGTATTAGTTATTCCTCCATTTTTAGTAATCAAAATTACTTATAAGGTGATGAAATGGATCATCTTAAAAATTTTAAGCGGCCTAAAGTGGCTTTTTACAGCTGATAAAATCACAGAGGCACTTTCAATAACAGTTAGAGTAAGGGGAGCAATTAATGCACTAAATGCTTCTGACGGATCAACCTCGGAAAAGTTTAAAAATGCGTTAAAAGCGCTATTTACCCTATCTGCCATTAGTGAAAACTCAGGGGAAGAGGTGGTGGTTTTTTCAGTGACTGAAGAGATTAAAGATCAGACCACAGGTTTTTGGGCCAGCTTATTTGGAACCTCTTTAAACTAAGGGTAAGTCGCTTAAGTCTATATTAACCTTTATTGATACAATAGAGAAAAAGGAAAAATGTATGACAGATGGAACAAATGATCTTACCTCTGAAATTCAGTCGTTAGTAGATAACTATACTGCTGCGGGGGGGACAAATTTAAGTGAGCTTCTTCTTAATGTGCAAAATGCTGTGAATAAATATTCTGGAGTTATTTCAAATGGCTCAGAAGTTGTTTCTAAAATTACAGCGATCATTTCTGGTTCAGGGTTATCCCCAGAAGATATTGAAGTGATTTCATCATTTACCCTACAAGCAATTCCTGCAGCAGTTTCAACATTAACAAATGTGATAACCGATGTGCCTCTTATTATCACAAAAATTAAATCTGCTTTTTTTTGGGTTGTCAAATCAACTTGGAAAGTGATCAAATGGACAGTTAGAGAAGTTTATCTTGTGATAAAATGGATCCTTAAAAAGATATTTAATGGAATTTACTGGGTATTTAAAAAAATCATTTCTGCCATGTTTTGGTTGGCTAAGAAGATTCTCATTGGTGTTGAACGTATCATCGTAGGGACTTATAAAGGCATAAAATGGATTGTTTTAAAAATATACTCAGGTATTAGTTGGTTTTTTAGTCCAGATACAATGGATACAGCGTTAGTTGTTACCGCAGCGGATAAAATTGAAACTAGTGTAAGGAATCTTTTTGGTACAAATCCTACAGCAGAAACAACTCCACCATCAGAAGTTGTGGAGGTAGCTGAGACTACTGTGATGCCAGTATCAACTTCTTCGATGAGTGATATGTTGGGTAAGGTAGTAAATGCTGCTTCAACTGTTTCTGCAATCCCAACTTCAACTGCACCATCAGAAGTTGTGGAGGTAGCTGAGACTACTGTGATGCCAGTAGCTACTTCTTCGATTAGTGATTTGTTAGGTAAGGTGGTAAATGCTGCTTCAAACATTTCACCTATTACTGCACCTTCTACAACGCCGACAGCTGCAGTCGAGGTAGCAGAGGTTGCTGAAACAACAACTAACGGTTCTACATTGACAGATTTTGTGGGAACTGCTCTTAATAATGCCTCCATGATCCCTGGTGTCCCGAGTTTTCCTAATGTACAAGGTCTTGCTAATTTATTAGGCTGGCCACCGACTAAAGTAACACCTGAAACCACGACAACACCTGAAACCCCAGCAACTCCTGAAACCCCAGCAACACCTGAAACCAGTGAGACAACAGAAATCTCAGAAGAGGAAAAACCTACAGAAGATGTATAGATTTACATTCAACCATTTACGTGTGAATTAGGTGTAAATTATATAATAAAATAAAAAATAGGAATCATAATATGCTTGATAATACTAATTACGGTCATAATAAAAAGAATACTATTAATCAGTCGATTATTGACTTTCTTGAAAGAACAGTCATTTTGGCAAATGGAGAAATATCCTCAACAACTATCAGTGAGTATTGGAATGATTTTATTCTCTTTATGGATACTGTTGATACCGATGGTGCAAAGATGGTAGTTATGGAGTGTGTGTTGGACATACTCTCTCAAACAGGGTTACATAAAGATAATCATGATCTTTTTTACGAACTTGTAGATTCACCATCGAGCTATTCATCAATGATTATGATTATTCTGGTAACTTATTTTTTTGATGTATACATGTATGAAAGAGATATGAAAGCAAATAGTTATGGTGTGACCTTAAATCCCGCCTATGCGGCAAACTTTGTTTATTTACTTAATTCAGTTATTAATGCTGAAGAAACGGTCATGTATGATGCAGTAAGAGCAAATCTTGATATTGTATACCAGGATTATTTAAATGGTAGCTATGTAGATCCAACCATGAGTATGGGTGATTATAACGAATATGGAGTCTCAAATGTCCAAATTGCAAATTTTTGGAATAATCTTTGGGTGGGTATGCTTGTAACCAATCAGGATGACCCCGAAAGTATTTCAAAAGAGACGATAAATTATCTTTTTGATACGTTTCTTGCCTCAGCGATTTACCATCTTGGCTTGAATTTATAAAAAAAAGGAGGTAGCAATCATTCTGCTACCTCCTTTTTTTCATAGAGATTAGTAACCCATGCCCTGACCGGCTTGGCTCATATCAGGAGCTGCTTCTTTTGCAGGAAGCTCTACAACCACGGCCTCTGTAGTAAGAAGCATAGAGGCAACCGATGCTGCATTTTGAAGGGCAGATCTAACCACTTTTGTAGGATCTACAATTCCCGCCTCAAGCATATCTACAAATTCATTGGTTAAAGCATTCCAACCAAAAGTATCATTTCCCTCTTTAACTTTATGAAAAATTACCATTCCAGCCTCACCAGCATTTTTTGCTATTTGACATAAAGGAGCTGAAAGGACAAATGCAATAATCTCACCGCCACGCTTTTCATCGCCATGAAGGGTTTGATTAAACGCTGTTAAAGAGTCTAGGCAATGTACTAAAGCTGAACCACCACCTGGTAAAATTCCCTCTTCAATCGCTGCTTTTGTAGCATGAAGGGCATCATCCACTCTATCTTTCTTTTCCTTCATTTCAACTTCTGTTGCTGCACCAACATTTATCAATGCAACCCCACCTGTAAGTTTTGCCAAACGCTCTTGAAGTTTTTCTTTATCATAATCTGATGTTGAGGCTTCAAGCTGTTGTTTGATTTGAGTGCAACGAGCATTAATTTCTTCCTTACTACCATAGCCATCAATGATGGTTGTATCATCTTTTCCAACTACAATTTTTTTAGCAGAACCAAGTTGATCAACAGTTGTATTCTCAAGCTTCATCCCTAAATCCTCTGAGATCACTTCTGCGCCAGTTAAAATCGCAATATCCCTTAAGATTTCCTTGCGTCTGTCGCCAAAGCCAGGTGCTTTAACAGCACAAACTTTTAACCCAGATCTGAGTCTATTGATTACCAATGTTGCCAAAGCCTCGCCTTCAATATCTTCTGCGATAATGAATAATGCTTTCCCAGACTCTGCTACCGTTTTTAGAATTGGTAGAAGCTCTTTCATAGAAGAGATCTTTTTCTCATGGATTAAAATACAAGCATTTTCAAGTACAGCCTCCTGTTTGTCTGAATCTGTAACAAAATATGGGTTTGTGTAACCTCTGTCAAAGTTCATCCCTTCTACAACAGTTAATTCTGTTTCAAGGGTTTTGCCTTCTTCAACAGTTACCACACCATTTATTCCTACTTTTTCCATCGCTCTTGCAATTAAAGCACCAATTTCATGGTCATTATTTGCTGAAATAGTAGCTACCTGTGCAATTTCCTTATCCTTGATAGATTTACTTTTTTTCTTCAATTCACCTACAGTGTGCTCTATGGCTTTATCAATACCACGCTTTAATTGAATAGGGTTTGCACCTGATGCAATTGATTTTAATCCGTGTAGATAAATAGCTTCGGCAAGAACTGTTGCAGTAGTTGTTCCATCACCAGCTTTATCAGCTGTTTTACTTGCCACTTCTTTTACAATTTGAGCACCAATATTTTCGTACGGATCGGACAGTTCGATATCTTTTGCCACAGTCACACCATCTTTAGTGATGTGTGGGGTGCCAAATGATCTTGATAAAATTACATTACGTCCCTTCGGGCCAAGGGTCACTTTTACAGCATCTGCAAGGGTTTGTACACCCTTTTTAATTCTGTTACGTGCATCTTCATTAAATTTCACTTCTTTTGCTACCATAACGTTTACTCCTAAATTTTTTATATTTAATTCTTATTCTAAAATTGCAATTACATCGTTTTCTTTAACGATAAGAAAATCTTCCCCATCTACACTAATTTCTTCGCCGCCATATTTAGCCCACATGATTTTATCTCCGACAGCAACGCTCATTGCCATAATTTTTCCATGTTCATCTTTTTTTCCAGGGCCAGTTGCAATTACAATACCAATATCACTACCTTTTTGAGCAGAGTCTGGAAGAATAATTCCGCCGAAGCTTTTCTCTTCAGTTTTCTCTCTTTTTACAAGAATTCTATCCGCAAGTGGACGAAGTTTAGTTTGTGTATTTGTGCTCATTTGATTTCTCCTTGTTTTTTTAAAAGTCTTCACCAATCTGTTTATAATTTTATAAGATATTTGTATTTATATCAAGGAAATTAGCAGTTTTTTTTACCAACTGCTAAAACAAATAATTTTTTACTACTTTTAATCATTTCTTAAAACAGTATACTATTTAGTAACACAAGGAGATTTGCTATGAGCCGTGATGAAGTTAAGGAAAAGGATAAATGGGATTTAACAACTTTATATAAGGAAAGAGCAGATTGGGAAAGGGCTTTAAAAAAGGCATTTGAAGATGCTGAAGAAGATTTTAAGGCCTTTAAACAGGTTCAGTTTTCAAATGCAAAAGAAGTAAAAAATACTTTAACTAATTTCTTTAACTATTTAAGAAATATTGAAAAAATTTATACCTATGCTCATTTAAAACATGATGAAAATGTTTCCTGTCCAGAGAATAAAGGTGGATACGAACGAGCAAGAGCTGTCTATCATAAATTTTCTTCGGCAACTTCTTGGATAGAGCCATCTCTTTTACAAATTGACCCAGAACATTTTGAAAGGCTGATTGTAGACAAGGAATTATCTATATTTCGGTTTTATCTAAAAAAGCTGAAAGATCAAAAAGAACATATTCTTTCAAGTGATAAGGAGAAAATCCTTTCTTTAACAGCGCGTATGCAAACCACGGCAAGTGGAGCTTTTTCAGCCCTTTCAAATGCTGATCTTGATTTTGGATATGTAGTCGATGCAGAGGGGAAAGAGCATCATTTAACTCAAGGAAGCTATGGAAAATTTATGAAGAGTAAAGATCGAACGCTTCGGAAAAACGCGTTTGAAAAACTACATAAGACCTTTCTTACATTTCAAAATACACTAGCTGAATTGATTCATGGTCAAGTGCAAAATCATCTATTCAATGCAACCGTTCGCTCATATTCATCCTGTCTTGAGGCTGCATTAAAACCACATAATATCCCTTTGTCTGTCTATCACAAATTAATTACGGCCGTTGAAGAGGGGATTGAGCCTCTTCATCGCTATATTTCTCTGCGTAAAAGGATTCTTGGGGTAAAAGAACTTCACTCATACGACCTTGGGGTCCCTTTGGTGGATACTGTTGATAAAAAGTACTCATTTGAAGAAGCGTGTAATATTGTGATTGAATCTGTCGCGATTTTGGGAAAAGAGTATCAAGAAACTCTCAGAAAAGGTTTAACGATTGATCGTTGGGTAGATGTTTATGAAAATAAGGGAAAAAGAAGTGGCGCCTACTCTTCTGGTTGCTACGACTCAGTGCCTTATATACTCATGAATTTTCAAGGTACGTTAAATGACGTTCTTACCCTTTCTCACGAGGCAGGTCATAGTATGAATACTTATTTAAGTAATAAGAAGCAGCACTATCATGATGCCTCTTATACGATTTTTGTGGCAGAGGTTGCCTCAACTTTTAATGAGCAACTGACTTATGAATATCTCTATAATAAAGCAGAGACAAAGGAAGAGAGAATTTACCTTATCAATCAACAAATTGATGCAATACGCTCTACATTTTTTAGACAAACTGCATTTGCTTCCTTTGAGTTAAAAATTCATGAAATGGCAGAGCAGAATGTTCCTTTAACCCCTGATTCTATGAAGGAAATTTATGGTAGCCTGAATAAAAAATACTTCGGTAAAGATTTCACATCGTCAAACGAGTCTTCAGCAGAGTATCTGCGTATCCCTCATTTTTATTACAATTTTTACGTCTATCAATATGCAACAGGAATTGCAGCGGCGTTAACTCTTGTTGATAAGGTACGTAAGGGTGGGTTAGTGCCTTATATGGAATTTTTAGCTGCGGGGGGAAGTGATTATTCCATAGAAATTCTTAAAAAAGCAGGTGCAGATATGACCTCTGCTGAGCCAATCAAAAAAACCTTGGCAACTTTTTCTCATCTACTGGAAAAATTAGAAAAAGAGTTTGAGATTAATGAGAAAAAGAGGTAAAAATGATAAGCCTTTGTAAAGGGGAATATAATGACAGTAAAAAAAACGATCAAAAAATCCTTCGTAGTCAAAAATGACAAAGGACTACACACAAGACCTGCAACTGAAATTGTAAAATGTTTGGCAAAATTTAAGTCAAACATCACCCTTCAATATGGTGAGTTAACCGTTAATGGTAAATCATTGCTAGGTATTATGATGCTTGCTGCAGAGTGTGGCGCCACTGTTAATGTGGAAGTAACAGGGGAGGATGCAAAAGAGTGCATCAAAACCCTTCTTGACCTTGCTGAAAAAAAATTCCACATGAAATATTAATCAATGCAAGAAGGGAAGTAGTGGGGGGCAGATGCTTACAAAGTTAAAGATTGCCTATGCCGTAACTATTTACGTCTATTGAAATCGCCCTAAAGAAAGATTTTTAAAAAAATTGCCAAAAAATTTACATGCCCTTTTAATTCCTATTTAATTTTTCAGTATAAGGGGGAGTTTGTTGTTTAATTTTTAGGGAGCTTGTTTCTCTTCAACCTTTGCAGATATCAATAAGGCTCTGCCAAAAATGCTTTACCAAAGATACACTACGCAATCGACTGGGTGAAACTGCCATAAAACTATTTAGTTTTTACCTCTCTTCAAGTATAATTTGTAATGCTTGTGAGCTGAGGTCTATAGAGAGTTTGTGTCTCAATCAGAGCCTTGTGTCTTGGCAAATAAAAAGACTAAGTAAGAGAACCTAAAATGACGAAAAATAAGAAGACTGTTTCCAAACGGCAAAGCATTATTCCCACTGATTATGCCAAGTTCGTGACACAACTTAAGAAAAAAATACGATCCGCTCAATTCAAAGCTGCGTTAGCAGTGAATCGAGAACTGATTCGACTATACTGGGATATAGGACGAGAAATCGTTGAAAGGCAGGAGAAGGATGGTTGGGGTTCTGGCGTCATAGATAGAGTTGCAAGGGATATCCAGAATGAATTTCCAGGGATCGAAGGGTTTTCCAAGACAAACATGGGTAGAATGAGGGCATTTTACCGGGCATATTCAATTTCCCCACAAGCTGTGGGTAAATTAGAAGATCTACCCATTTTCAACATCCCATGGGGTCATAACATAGCTATTTTCGAGGGAGTTAAGTCTTTGGATGAACGCCTTTGGTATGTCAATATGGTTATTCAGGAAGGATGGTCTCGCAATGCTCTAGTAGACTCTATTAAAATAAAAACCTATAAGAGACATGGCAAAGCCATTACCAATTTTCAGGATAGGCTGCCCGATCCACATTCACGGTTAGCTCATGATACCCTAAAAGATCCTTATAACTTTGATTTTCTTGAGCTGGCTAGAGAGCACATTGAAAAAGATCTAGAAGAAGGATTGCTCGGGCACGTTGAAAAATTTCTTTCTGAATTAGGTCAGGGATTTTCATTTGTTGGCAGACAAGTTAATTTGGTAGTAGGTAACAAAGACTTCTATATCGACCTACTATTTTATCATTTGAAGCTCAGATGTTTTGTTGTAATTGAGCTCAAGGCGGTTGATTTTAAGCCTGAGTTTGCGGGTAAGATGAACTTTTATTTATCCGCTGTTGACGATCTCATGAAACATCCTACGGATAACCCAACCATTGGCATTTTGATTTGCAAAAGCAAAGACAATTTCATCGCAGAATATGCGCTTCGAGATATTCACAAGCCTATGGGAGTAGCTGAATATGAGACAAAAATCGTTTCAACCCTACCTAAAAAACTAGAAGGGCAACTTCCAACACTTGATGAGATTGAAGCTGAGCTAAGTGCCATCCCAAGCTCGAGGGCAAAAAAAGTCAAAAAGAAGAAGGAAATTTAAGTATAGCACATAGATTAGCCGGAAAAACAGCTCTCATCACTGAAGCTGCTCAAGGAATAAGAAAGGTGTGTGTCGAACTATTTGCTAAAAAAGGTGCTTTTGTTTCGTCTCAGATATTAACGATGATTTAGGGACAAAAACAGCGCATGGAATTGGCTTTCAGGCTCAGTATCTACATTTGGATGTTCAAAATGAAAATGATTAGGATACAGCAATACAAGAGATTATTAAAGAAAAGAAACATTTAGACATTCTAGTCAATAATGCCGGTATTACGGGGTTTCAAGAAGGATTTGGGTTTCAAGACCCAGAGAACGCCTCTTTGGATAGCTAAAGAAAAATCGGGGCAGTCAATTCTGATGGTGTCTTTCTTGGTTGTCAGAAAGCTATTCAAAAAATGAAACATGCTAAAGGCTCAATAGTCAATATCTCTTCTAGATCTGGTATTATTTGGATTCCTGTAGTAGCTGTCTACGCTGCTAGTAAAGCGGCCGCTTGCAATCACACAAAGAGTGTGGCTCTTTACCGCTGTGAGCAAGTATATGATATTTGCTGTTGATGATCACAGGGGAAGCTGCCACAGCATTTACAGGACTTATGTTATTGGATGGAGATTAAATGTCATCAAAGTCATTTCATTGAAGGAAATCAAATCTGGATTAGATCGTAAAAAAGCAATAGCGATGCAAGATGTCTAATCGATATACGAAGGGGATTCATCCAAAACTTTTTGAGAGCAAAGCACTTCTGTGTCGTGCTTAAGGGCAAGGAGTAAGGCATCTGAAGGGCGTGCGTCAATTTCAAGGATATCCTCTATTTCCCCAGATTTTTTTGAAAGTAGAATGGTTGCATAGTAAATGTTATCTTTTATATCTGTTAAAAGGACTTTTTTGATGGAAATGTCAAATCCTGAGAATACTGTGTCTATAAATGTATGAGTTTGGGGACGTCTTGGGGAATTTTCTAAGATGTTTTCTATATGAAGCCCTGTTGATGGGACCGTATAAATAGCAAATTCCTTTTGACCAGAGCGCAGGATAAAAGCACTGTAGTTCTTGCTTTGTAATATCTTAGAAAATGAGACTTTTTGCATTTTATCTGACATGATGTTTTCCTTTTAACCAGAAATTCAGGGTTTAACCCAAACATCTACAGATAGATCATTTTTGCCAATGATTATTATATCCGATGTTTTAAGAAAGAGTCCTGTTTCAATCACTCCAGAAATTGTCTTTAATACTAAATGCATACCCTCTGGGTCAATTATGGGTCCTTTAAGATCAATATCATAGATGTAGTTACCTCCATCGGTGATAAAGGGTTTATCCCCCCGCATGCGAAGGGATCCATCAAAGCCTGTAGCCTTTAACCTTTTAAGGGTAGCACTCACCCCAAAGGGAACAATTTCAACAGGTAAAGGATAACCCCCTAATGGGGAGGAAATTTTTGTCTCATCAATAATCGTGATGTTCTTCTTAGAGTTTAGAGCCACATACTTTTCTCTTAAAAGGGCGCCTCCACCACCTTTGATCATATCAAAGCCTCTGTTTACCCTATCTGCCCCATCCACTGTTAAATCTATAGTTGTTGAAAGATCTAACCCTATAATAATTATACTCTTATGGAGCGCATCCCTTGATTTATTCGAGGTTGGGGCGGCAGAAAGGGTTAATCCCTCACTTTCTACGCGTTGGTTCAAAAGTTCAATAAAGGGCTTTACCGTGGACCCTGTACCTATCCCAATAACACTTCGATCTTTAACGTATTTAACAGCCTCTTTTGCAGCAGCTATCTTTACCTGTTCGTTCATTTCACCCTAACCAAACTTATAATTATAAGATGAAGGATCGAATGATTCAAATCAAGAGGGCAATGGCTTTTCCATACACAAAAACATAACTCACTCATAATTTGTCGGTTACAAACTATTATTATATTAATATTTGAAATCTATCCCTATTTATGGTATAATTATGTTATAAATATATAAGGTAATTAAATTACCAAGGTCTTTTATGACTATAGCTTATCAGCATTCAACTATGAGTTCAGTTGCAGCAGCTGAATCACCAACATGTGAGTTATTAAATTTAAGACCCTCTACTCAATTAGGTGGGGGAGCTGATGCAACAGATGAAACCCTAAGACATAAAGTTACCTCTATTGCTTGCGAAATTTTAAGGGTTGCTCATGAATTAAATGGATTTTCTGAGATTTATGGTAACGCAGAGACTAATCAATTTCAATATAAAAATGAATATCTAATTAAAGGATTTGTACAAAACTCATTTGAAAAAGAATTAAAGTTTTCAAAAATGCAAAACACTTTTAATTCATTGAAAGGTAGAGTGGAGCGATTAAAAGGGGCAGATCCACGTATTGAAAGAGTTTTCAATTTGATGACAGAGGCTGGAAGAAGAGGGATTTACAATGTAACCAATAACCTAGGATTAGAAACTATTAGAAAAGGGGTAGAGGAGATCATCGGCAGGGAAAATATAGTGGAAGATTCTGTGTTTAAAAGACACGGGGTTGTTTGTTTGAGGGGTGATGCTTTACCAGAAGGTCTGGGTGTCAATGTCGTTAGCGAAGATCTCCTTAAACGGATGAATGAATTGAGGGATGGTCTTTTGGATGCCAATGACGGCTATTTGGATCTAACCAATAATTCATCAGATTTTAATGAAAAAGTTAAGTTTGATATGGAAAAAGTATTAACATTTCCAGTGGGTAGAGAGTTAGCTAAGGAAATTATAGATTATGGTCAAAATGTTCGGGTTAATCAAGGTCAGTCTAATTCATATTACCCAAACTCTGGAGATGGAGCCCCAAGATATTTAGATATTACATTAAATAATCAAGTTAGTAATTTCTTGGGATATACTGAGCAAGAGGTAGTAAATATAAAATTGCCTACAATGACAGCTATTTTTCATGAGCTAATTCATCGAACAGATGATGTAAAGGGGATTACCTATCCAGAAGAGATGGACAGATCTAATCCATGGACTAATGGGGCTGAATTAAGAACAATTGGGGATCCAAGAAATAGAAAAATAGATCCATCAACTAACAAGCACTATATAACGGAAAATAGTCTAATAGAAAATACAGAGCATTTACCAAGAATTTATCATTTATCCCCTTTTTCAGATTATCCTGACAAAGGCACCTTCGATTCAGTGATGAAAAGGACTGAAATGATAGGTTATAAAGAAGGTTTGGTTACTTATATCAAAGAAAATGAAGAATATTTATTGGGAGAGGATATATGTCGCGCTCTTACTTACTTCATAGAAACTAACTCCATTGATCATATTAATAATTTATTAAATTTACCGAAAATAGTCGATTTTCTCAAAGAAGGGGAGGAATTATTGCTTTATGGGATTTCCGATCTTGCTATAAAAATGGAACATGCAGGAATTTTAGAAAAAATGATTCAGCTTTTTTCAGATGAAATAGCTCTGGTTGATGCAGGGGAAAAATATAGGCTTATTATAGATACTTTAAGGGTTAACCTAAATATCATCACAGCATTCAAGGATATTGAAATATTAGATGAAGGTGTGAAGCTTGAGGTTTTAAAAGATCTATCATCAATTGTTAGAGAAAACCCACTTACCGCTGAGGGGCGTCGTAAAATAGATGCAATTCTTAGATGTAAAGGTGATTTTGGCATTACAGATGAGGATTTGGTACAATTTCAAAGAGACGAAAGTATGAATCCCGAAATTCGAATTCTTTTTAACGTATAGATCTTATATATAAAACTATTTTTTAAACAAAGTTAACTTGCTCATCTTAGACAAGGTGAGGTTGTATAGAAATTACTTGCATTTTTTTTTAACCTAATCTATTATAGATGGTATTTTAGAAGCCGATATGGAAGGTGTAACATGAAGAAAAAAATAGCTGAAGAGACTGATAAGACTAAAAGAGCTCGCACTAAGCTGCAAAAGCGTTTAGGATTGATGGAGCAAAAAATCACAGAGCAGGCACTTGAGAAAAAGAGTGATGAAATTCATAGCTGGATTTCAAAACATGCAACAAATAGGGTTGTTTTAAAGAATAAATCATTTTCTCTCTTTGATTCTAATAAAAATGCTGCTAAAATGAGTCCAGCGTTACAAAAAATGGCTGAATCTATTACAAAAGAGTAGATTTTACGTAAGATAAAGAAGGTGTGAGTGGAAAATGTAATTTCCTATTTAGAGGAAAGGGGGCTAATTGAAGAAGTTAGTTCAAAAGAGTTAGCTCAAATATTTAGTGTACCTCGAGTGCTTTATTTAGGTATTGATCCAACCGCAAGTAGCCTTCATCTTGGAAATTTAGTAGGTTTAGTTGTGTTACGCATGTTTCAAAAATTTGGTCATAGACCTGTAATTGTGATGGGCGGAACAACTGCAGCAATTGGTGATCCATCTGGCAAAAGCGCTGAGCGCCCCTTACTATCTCAAGATGAAATTAATGAAAATATTATTCATCTTAAACAAACCATTCAACATTGCTTGGATTACTCAAATGCCAAAACAACCCCGATCATAGTAAATAATTCTGATTGGTATTCAGGTATGAATGTGGTCACTTTTCTACGAGACATTGGTAAGCAATTTAGAATCGGTCCTATGCTTGGAAAAGATAGTGTGAGAACAAGACTTAACTCTGAAGAGGGGATGAGTTTTACTGAATTTACCTACCAAATTCTTCAGGGGTATGATTTTAATTATCTATTCAATAAATATAATGTTGAATTGCAAATTGGTGGAAGCGATCAATATGGAAATATTACCGCAGGTATTGAGTGTACTCGAAAAATGTCTGGTAAGAGTGTTTTTGGTCTTTCCTTTCCCCTGTTAACAAGAAGTGATGGTAAAAAATTTGGTAAGAGTGAAGAGGGGGCTATATGGCTTTCTAAGGAAAAATTATCACCTTTTCAATTCTATCAACTTCTATTAAAATTCCCTGATCCAGATGTAGTGCCGATTCTAAAGAAATTGACTTTTTTACCACTTGAAGAGATTGCTGAAATTGAAAGAAGGCATAGAGCATCTGAGATGAAGCCTAATGATCTACAAAAGATTCTTGCAGATATTATAACCGAATTCATTCATGGAAAAGAGGGGCTTGCTGAGGCAAAAGCTGCTACAGCTGCAATGGCAATAGGCTCGGCAGAGGTAAATTTAGAGGCTTTAATGCAAGCTTTACCAAACCTTCCTTCTTTATCTTTGAAAAGAGAAGAGGTGATCGGTTCTAGCTATGTAGAGCTTATGTGCAAAGCTGGAATGAGCACTTCAAAGGCAGAGGCAAGAAAGCTGATACAAAATAATGGCGCCTATTTAAATAAAATTCGTGTTGAAGATGTGGCACAGGCTATTTCTGAAAATGATTTATTAGATGGAAAACTTTTACTTCTAAGTAGTGGAAAAAAGAAAACTTTGGTTGTTCGCATTAAATAATTGCGATTTTTTGACCAAAAAACCTGTTTTTTTCAATTTTTAATTATTTTTTTAACTCTTTTCTTGTAAAAAAAGTTCTATACCTTTCTAATGAGATAAAAGATCTACTGTTAGAGAGTTTGCTAATTTCACATATTGTGTAGTTGGGAAGGTTTCAAGTTTAAAAGTAGTTTTGGAAAGTAACAAATCTAATCTAACAAAAGTTAGTAACGAGTAAAAAAGGAGAAATAAAGTATGGCAACTAAAACAAAAAAACAATTGATAACAAAAATTGCAACACAGACAAACCATCACCCAAATGAAGTAAGAGTTATAGTGCAGGCATTTTTAGATTCAATTACTGATTCTCTATCAACAGGGAATCGTTTGGAGTTTAGAGATTTTGGTGTGTTTGAAGTTGTAACAAGAAAGAAAAAAATTGGTAGAAATCCAAAAAATGCTTCTATTGCGATTGTTATCCCAGAAAGACAGGCTGTTAAATTTACAGCAGGTAAAAAAATGAGACAAATAGTTGAAGAACCTTCTATGGTTTAATCTTGTTGTTATATAAAATGACAAGAGCCTCTTTTATAAGAGGCTCTTTTTTTTGACCGGAGGTTTTATGATTCAATATTTAAAAAGGGATAAATGGTCACCTTATCTTGTAGGTGCACTTATTGGGTGTTTGTTAACTGGATTAGTTGTATCTAAGCATACAATAGGGGCATCAACTGCCATTGCTAGAGTTGCAGCTCTTATAGAAAATGGAGTAAGTAGCACTCATGTGAAACAAACCCCTTATTTTTCAAAGCTTCTTGAAGATGGTTTGATTTTTAATTGGAGTATACTATTTCTTCTGGGTCTTTTTTTAGGTGCATGGACCTCTTCAAAGCTTGTGCAAAATAAATCTGATTACAAAGAAGGTACCCTGGTTAGCGCTTTTGGTGTCAGTAAGATTGTTCGCAAAATTACCGCATTCATAGGTGGTTTTTTACTTTTGTTTGGAGCAAGAATGGCAAATGGATGCACCTCAGGTCATGCTATTTCAGGAGGAGCGCAATTATCTATTACAAGTTTTGTGTTTATGCTAACCCTTTTTGCTGTTGGGATTCCTGTTTCACATCTGTTATATAAAAGGAGAAGTTTATGAATTATTTTTTCGAAGTGTTTATTGCAATATTTAGTGGGTTTATCTTTGGATTTTTGTTACGTAAAGCTAAGGTATCTCAATTTGATGTAATAGTTGGTCAGTTTCTGTTAAAGGACTACACGGTGATGAAAGTAATTTTAACCGCAATTGTAGTTGGAAGTATCGGAATTTATTCACTGCAAGCTTTAGGCGCTATTGAAAACTTACTACTTTCCTCAACCCCATTATTATTCAGCATTTATGGGGGAGCTATCTTCGGTGTAGGAATGAGTGTTGCCGGCTACTGCCCAGGCACTGCCATTGTTGCAGTTGCGGATGGGTCAAAAGATATGATCGCTCGCTTTTTGGGAATGCTTTTTGGAGCTATTACCTTTAATGAATTATCTGTAAAATTATTACCTTTAATGGAGGTAAAAGATGCAGCGTTTAAGCAGACCATTGGATCATTTTTCTCCATTCCCAATAGTGTAGTTATCGGATCTTTTACTTTATTCTGGTTGGGCTTTATTTTATGGCGTAAAAAAAGTGAATACACTTTCTCTGTTTCTAAAAAGAATTATATTTGATATTGTAGGGTTGATATTTTAATAGAGGAAGATTATGAGTACTTGCATGCTTGGTTCAACGCAGGCTTTGTTGATGTTATATATAAATGGAAAGACTCTTTCAGAAGAAGATATGAAAGAATCAATGCTTGCTCTTTCTAATATTACCAATCGAAATGAACTAGTTAATGAACTCTACCTCCTCTCGATGTATCATTTTTTAGCTCCATTAAAAGATGAGGCTCTGCTTTTAGAAATCTTTTCTAAAATTAACGAAAATTCTTTTGATCTATCGGATTTTTCCGATAGCTTAATTTATTCAAAACTTTTACTGGCAAAAGTTTTATGTGGGATAAAAATTGAGGATCGAAAAATTTCTCCCTCCTTTGCAAAGGTAGACAATTTATCAGAGCTTTCTGAGATCACCTTACTTGGAGTACTTTCATTATTTGCAGGTATTTTTTCAAAAAATAGAGAAATTTATGAGGAGGGCTGTTTAATAGCCGAACTTCTGCTAAAAGTGTTGAATAATGATGGAGAAGTGGATGTTTTATTCTTAATAGGTAAAGGGCAATATAAAAAAGATAGCTCTAGGGTGCTTTCATTTATTTTGATGTCACTTTACCATGGAGTAACTCAAAGTGAGAAAAGTAGATCGCTTTTAACTAAATTAGACCCTTTTGAGGGTGGGTTATTCCAAGATTTAGATGTAGAGGCTAAATTATCTTGCAGATTACTAGAGCTTGCTCTACCTATATGTTCATCATTTACAAAAAGATCTGCCATAGAAAATAAAGCAGAAGGTTTGATATCAATGGAATCCCATGGCTTTAAATACACATCCTCTACAAAAAAGAAAGATGGTATTGGTAGTATTAGTTACGAAGGGATGTTGATTATCCCATCGTTTGGCCCTCATGTATTACCCCTTGGGAAAAGTGACCTATACGGGGTGGCTCCCTCCATTTGTGATGAAGGAATTGCTTCTGATCATACAATTTCTATGTGGAATAGGGTAAAATCTAAAGATTTTTATGGTGATCACTGGGTGCATTCAAAAGTCTCTAATTCAGATACTTGCTTAAGCGTTGAGTCCTTTATTTGGTCAGAAAAAAAAGAGGAAACCTTAAGTCTTATATTCTTCATTAGGGGTGAATCTGTTGTAATAGATGATAGAGTTTATCATTCTGGCGGTCTTGAAAGAGTTTACGCCAAAACCACTAAGGTTGCGGTGGATATAAAAGGAAAGGTGTTAGAAATTCACTCAAAAGATCTTATAGAGGTGGAAATCATCCCTTTGGCTGGCCAAGAGTTTTTCTGGAATAGTGATTTTATCATCTCCTTTCCCTATAATAAAGAAAAGCTCCTTAGCCTCGATTGGATTATTGAGAGAAATAAATAAAAATTTATCTTGATTTAAACAGGTTTTAATTATTGATTAAATATTAGTTATTTAATTAATCAATAATTATGGATCCACTTAACAATCAATTTAGTAAATCTTCAGAAGAGAGTAGGAATGATATTGGTGATTTCAAATCGGGTTCGATTTATTCACATATTACAGATCCTTTGAGTTTTAATTCTGAAATTAGAACAGTATCAGAATATGCTATAGCAGCTCAACAAGCTGCTAGACATCACCTAACCACCTCAAATTTAGAATCTATGGAATCTTTATTAGGTAATAAAAAAGTGACCCTTGTAGTAAGTGTTCAAGGGGGTTTTGGTGATATTTTGTTTACCCACAAAGCTGCCTTGGCATTAAAGGAAAGGGGGTGTGAAGTTGCAATCGCCATTCTTCCACCAAGGGATCGAAATGCATCTGATGTGAAAGATTTTTTAGTTAAAATGACTGGCATGGAGGAGGTTAAGGTGGTTACCTACAACGATCCAGAGCGCGCGGATTTAGAAACTGACTGTGTTATTATTGCCCCAACAATTCCAAAAGATAATGACGTAGCTACCTATTTCCCAAATTTTTCAGATAGGCCTTGTGAAATTATTCATGAGTATGGTGTGAATTTGAGTAAAATTAATACAACTCAAGAAAGTTTGTATTTACCCGTTAGTGCGGGGATAGGCTCAGGTCAACTCGGTATATTTACTGAAGGGGGATTGATAAAACCTCTTTCGAGTGAGGAAAAGGCATTGAAATTAGATTCTTTATTAGAAGAGTACCCTGAAAAGATTACGCATATTCTTGATGGTAAAAAGGCTATAGAATACCTTGAATCAACAAAACTTTTTTTTGGATATGCCCATGACCATCATAACATGGAAAAATTCTTATCTGTAGTTTTATCGGAGCAGAAACCATCATCTGAGAATATAGACATAGTGATTCCTTGGAGATTAAAGGATAAACAATCGGATGAATTCTATCAAAAATGTAGATACAAAAAAAATGAGTTAAAAGCTGCTGGAATAGGTGTAGTTGAAGTTGTTACATCTGAAGGGGTTCATCGTGAAAATATTACTGAAGATGGAAGTGGAAAAGTTCTTAGAATAATCAATGTTTTTCCACTTCCTAATGCACTTATGAAAGATTTGTTGGAGATATCTGATGACCTCACCTTAGCAACTGGCGATCAATCTTGGAATGAAGCTATATTAATGCCTGAGAAAATCATTCTTTATGAAAGATTAAACTGGAAGGTTGAATTTTGTAATTCAATAATTAAAAAAAGCAAAGCTCAACCTCTTGTTGAAAATGTTTTAGAGGGTTGGAATTCAAGCAATGCACACGGGGATATTGCGCAAGCAATTAGACAACTTCGCTCAGATAAGTTAGAGGGTGGTGATCAGTTACGTCAATTTCATGCGTCTATTGTAAATAAAGAAAATAGTTTTGAGAATCATTTGTATGAGGAGGTTATAAGACTTTCATCCACAAAAAAAAGCAGTGAATTCAAATTAGAAAATGAGATTATTGAGCTAAAAATTAAAGAGTTGTTTTACTTTCCTCTTCTTATTGAAAAATGTGCAGGCCTTTTGATGAAGAGTCTGGCAATATACGTAAATAGTGGATTTCAAAATTATACAGAAGAAGATGTTGTAGTTATAAAAAATTTTAGATCAATTTATGATGAGACAAATAAAGATGCACTCCCAGCTGGGGTGTTACCAATTATGGAAAGGGCATTTTTGCTATATGATAGGATAGAGAAAAAAGAAGAAATAACTCGAGAGGAGTTGTATAAAGTAATGCCCTCACTTGCATCGGTTTCTAGGTTATTGATTTCAGTTATTTCAGAAAGAATTAAAGAGTTAGAGTAAAATGGATAAAAAATCTGAATTAAGCACTAATAATGTAGATGGATATTTAGATAATTTCTCTATTAACGCAGGAATAGAGCCAGGAGAGTTGGGTATATTTACTGAAAACGGCCTTATTCCACCTCTTTCAAGAGAGGAAAAGCCTGTAAAAATAGAATCATTAAAGGAGGATTTTTGAAAAAAATTAAATATAGTGAAGATATTGGTGTTGGAGGAGGGGGAGGAGCTGCAAAAGATAGTGGTAGATCTGAGTTACAGTCTTTTGTTGACCCATGCAGTGACACTGTAGCCGAATATGCAGCAGTAATCCGTAAACAGGTAAGAAGCCATTTAGTGGAGAAAGGTCATCTAGATGTTAACCCACTAGTTGGGAGGAATGTAACTATTCTTTTAACACCTTTGGCTGGCTTTGGGGATATTTTATTTGATTATAAGGCGTGTCAGGCGCTTAAAGATCAAGGCTTTAATGTTTCTATAGCCATACTTCCAGGTGGAACACGTCCATCATCTGAGGTAAAAGAGCAATTAAAAATGATGTCAGAAATGGAGGATGTGGAGGTGGTTACAAATCAGGATGATGAAAAAAATCAGTTAAAACCTGATTGCATTATCATTGGGCCCACAGCACCAATTAAAAGCGACTATCTTGAACATTTTCCAACTCTTAGGGGGGTGCCTTCAGAACTTATTTATGAGTACGGTGGAAATAGAACATCGTTTAATCCATTTAATAACTTTTTTGTCGGAATGAGTCCATTTGGAGAGGTATATTCACCAAAGGCAGAGGAGGGTGAAGAGCAGATTCAATTTAATGAATTATATAAAAAAATAGATGATATACGTGTTAAGGCTGGAATTGGACCTGGTGAACTCGGTATATTTACAGAAAATGGCTTGATAGAACCACTCTCAAAAGAACAAAAGGCTGAAAAATTAGATTTGCTTAAAGAGAGGTACGCTAAAACATTTGGTCCAATCCTTGGGGTTAAAAGCGGAGAGGAATATTTAACTTCTACAAACCTTTTCTTTGGTTACGCGCACAAAAAATCTATTATGGAAAGATTTATTTCCACTATTGCTTTATCAGAGAAAACAGGGAGTGAAAATAACATAGATGTAGTGATCCCTTGGCGATTAAAGGATAGACAGAATGCAGAGTACTACCATAAATGCACTTATTCAAAGTATGAGTTAAAAGATGCAGGCATCGGAAAAGTTGAAGTTATTACTCCTGAAGAGGAACATTCAGAAAATATTTCTGAAGATGGCAGTGGAAAAATCCTTAGAATTATCAATGTATTTCCAATACCTAATTCTCTCATGAGAGATTTTTTTACCGTATCAGAAGGCCCAACCTTAATCACTGGAGATCAATCTTGGAATGAGGCAATGTTAGTTACGGATAAAATGATCTTATATGAGCAAATGGATTGGAAAGGTGATCTTTATAATTCAATGCTTAAAAAAAGTGAGCCTTACCCACTTGTCAATGATCTAATGAACGTATGGAATCGTCAAAATGGTAAATCTCCCAAAGATGTTGCAGAGGCAATATTTGCACTTAAAAAAGATAGTATAAATCCCCAAGCTGAAGATCAATCTCAATTAGAGGCGTTTCATCGATCTGTTGTAAATAAAAAGCATTCTCTTGAAAAAAATATGGTTCAAGAGGTTTTAAGATTATCAGCTATAAAAAATATTCCAGGGTTCAAAGATAAAAATGATATATATGAAGCAAAAATATCTGAAATATTTAAGATTCCTATTTTTATAGAAAAGTTTTCTGAAATTTTAGTATATTCTATAAGTTTCCGTTTGTTGTGGTTTGCTCCAACTCAATTAGACATTATTCAGGTTTTTATAAATGAATTTAATAAATTTGATAAAAGTCTTCTTCCTCAAGAGGTTAATGAGTCTTTGGAAAAAGCTATTGATGTAGTTCGTCATATGATGGATAAAGCAAAATTTAGTGATGAAGAAATAATTCTCTTGTGTCAATCACTTTTAGATTTGCCTAAATTTCTATTTCCGATGATAAATAAAAAACTTAATGAGCTTTACAGACTTGGTTAGGGCTTAGAATTTCGGTTTACAATCAATCGTATTTGTAATAATATTGATTTAAAAAGAGGTTTTTTTTCGTGTTCTCAAAAAGGATGATCTTATATCTATCGTTAACGGTTTTATTAGCAGGGTCATTTGCTTATTTTACTAAAGAGAAAAAAGAAAATGCAACCGAGGTTGTAGTAACCCCACCTGTAGTGAAAAAGCAGGTGACTGTGGTGAAAAAAGCAGAAAACGACCAAGTCACCGCTGAAGTAAATCAAATCAGACGATTTTTTTCTAAAGGGGTGGATAGATTTCCATTTATTAAAACAATCACTTATTCAAGTAGAGTTGCATGGCTTAAGGGAAGACCTGCTTGGATTGCAGATTATGCAAGTTACTATCAAACTTCAAGACACTTTATTGCAAGAAGCTTAAACGGTAAAGAAGATTACGTCTCTCAAAATGTCTCATCTGGTGCTACATTCAATGTAATCGATCCTGAAAAGGAGATAGAATTTCATCTACTTGCTGATTTATCCAAATGTACACTTGATTTTTCTTATCTTGACAAAGAAACTGGCGAGCAGGCGCTAATTCGATCTTATCCAATTGGTGTTGGAAGGAAAGATGAATACTCTCCATCGGGTTGTTTAACTCCTCTTGGAACCTTTAAATTGGGTGAAAAAATTGCGATCTATAAAGAAGGGGTAGAAAACTATTATCAGAATAAAAAGACTCATATGATTGAGGTTTTTGGCAAGCGTTGGATTCCATTTGGAGAAGAGGTGGCAGATTGTACCGATAATGCAAAAGGATACGGATTGCATGGTCTTCCTTTTGTACGTAATGCTGGATCTGATGAGTTTATTGAAGATTTATCCTGTTTGGGTAAATATAGTAGTGATGGTTGCATTCGGTTAACTGAACGCGATATGAATGAGTTGTTTGCTATCATTATAACAAAGCCTACATTCATTAAAATTGTCAAAGAAAAGGGAGTTAACGATTCCATTTCAAGCAACTGAAACAAAAAACCTTGATTCAATGGATCGGGTAAAGCTTTCTAGGCATCCTAAACGCCCAAAGGGGTTAGATGTCATTAAAGCAATAACAACATCATTTCAAGAGTTACATGGTGATAGATATTTTGGTGATGATCCTGCTGTTATTTGTGGAATTGGTGAATTAGAAAATGATCGATGTGTCTTTATCGCTCAGCAAAAAGGTTCTGATCCTATTGAACAGGCCAAAAGAAATTTTGGCATGATGAGTCCAGAAGGGTATAGAAAAGCGCTTCGAGTAATGAAACTTGCAGAGCGATTTGATCTACCTGTCATTACTATTATTGATACACCAGGGGCTTTTCCAGGTCTTGATGCTGAAAAGCGTGGTCAGGCAAGGTCTATTGCTGATAATCTTTATGAAATGAGTAATTTAAAAACCCCGATTATTTGTTTAATCTTAGGGGAGGGGTGCTCAGGTGGCGCTTTAGGAATTGGAGTTGCTGATAAAATTATTATGCTTGAACATGCTTACTATAGCGTTATATCCCCTGAGGGGTGTGCCTCCATTTTATTAAAAGATGCAAGAAAAAGTGCGCTTATTGCACATTTTTTAAAAATCCATGCAGAGGATTTATTTGACTTTAGGATGATAGATGGGATCATTAATGAAGGTGATGGGGGATTTCATGAAAACACTTCTGCTGTTTTTTCCTCCATTAAAAATGAGATTATTTTTCAGCTTGAAACTCTAAAGGAATTATCTATCGAGAATCTTCTGGAAAATCGTTACAAGAAATATCGCTCCATTTAATCATTTTTCTGCTAATATGTATCTATGAAAATTTTTTTTAGAGCCCTTTACCGGGTTAAGAATCATACCCTTTTATTTATCTCCTCGTTATTATCGTTAATTGGCCTTACAATTTTTAATCAACTTGAGGTGATGGCTTTTGGTGCAGTTGCAAGGACGGGTAGTCCACTAACTGAGGTAAAAAATGAAAAGCTTGCTAAGTTAATTTCTCTGATCCAAGATGCTTTGGGCTTAAATTTAGCTTCATTAAAAACCATTGTTTCTATTTTTTTAATTGTAGGATTTTTTAAAGCAGTTTTTTTGTTTATGAATAAATACCTTACAAAAATTTTAGCTGTAAGAATTTGTAGGGATTTAAGAAATCAATGTTTTGCTCATATTCAAACTCTTCCTCTTTCTTTTTTTTCAACCTATGATAGAGGGAAGCTCTCCACTAGAGTGATTACCGATGCAAGTCAAATTGCATTATCGTTCAACTCATTTGTGACTAATTATATTCATATGCCGTTTGTTGTAATATCCACACTTTCTATCTGTTTGCTCCTTTCCTGGAAGTTAACTATGTTGATATTTTTAGCAGGTCCTGCAATCATTCTCCCCTTAAAGTGGATTACAAAGAAAATTCGAAAGGTGGCATTTTCTATGCAGAAAAGGCAAGAATCTTTCACCTCGGTCATTATCGACCATCTATCTGGGATTTTCACCATAAAATCTTACCAACTAGAAAATTATTCTAGAGGAAAATATGAACATGAAAATGCACGCATGGTCGCTTTTGATGAAAGAGTTCAAAAATATGATATGATGACAAGACCTATCACACATTTTGTGATGACATGTCTTTTATTAACCATTTTTGGGGTGGGAATGCATGTATTAGAGCTTACCTTTCCAGATATGATTGTGTACTGTGGGGTGCTTCATATGCTTTACGGTCCATTTAAACAATTTTCTGAGGAGAATGCAAGTGTTCAAAAGGGGGTGGTTGCGGCCACTAGACTTTTTGACATTATGCAAGAGCCATCAGAGGATAGGGGAGAGCATAAAGAGATCCTTTCTAAATTCTCAAATTCGATTACCTTTGATCAGGTGACATTTTCCTATCTTGAGCAGCCGGTGCTTGAAAATATCTCTTTTGAAATCAAAAAAGGGGATGTTCTTGCTATAACAGGATCGACCGGTTCAGGTAAATCTACTCTTTTAAAACTTTTTTCTAAATTATACGAGGTGGATTCAGGGTTTATACTGATTGATGGAAGGGATGTGAAAGATACACACCTTACCTCGTTAAGAAACCAGTTTGCTCTTGTTGCTCAAGAACCCTTTTTCTTTAACGATACCATCAGGGCTAATCTTATCTTTAATGAAGACATCGCAGAAGCAACAATGGTTGAAATGGCTAAAAAAGCATGCATCCATGAATTTATTATTTCTCTTGAAGCCGGTTATGACACAATCATTGAGGAGATGGGAAAAAATCTTTCTGGGGGTCAGAAGCAAAGGCTTGCTTTAGCAAGGGCATTACTGCGCAATGCCCCCGTCCTTCTTCTTGATGAGGCAACCTCATCTCTTGATGCTGTGAGTGAATCTTTGATTTCCAAGGGCCTTTCAGAGTTAAAAGGGGAGGTGACCCAGATCATTGTCGCTCATCGCTTATCCACCATTCAACATGCTGATAAGATCCTCTTTCTTGAGCATGGGAAAATTAAAGCTTTTGGCACCCTGTCCGAGGTGATGGTAAAAGCTCCCGCATTTGCTGCCATGTGGGAAGCTTCAAGGTTAGAACCCTTATCCAACTAGGTTTATATTGTTTTAAATACTATATAGTTTTATTATAGATTTAGTAAATAAACCATAGTATAATTTAGAGGATTGAATGTTAAATTTAAATACCGCCCCTTTGTCTAATAAAATGGAGCATCCTCAACCAGAAGGGGTTACATCATTACACGAGTCTAAAACTCTTAAAGAGACCCTAGCTGTTGCAAATATACAAAAGATTTACCGTGGGTATGTAGAACGTTTAAGATTAAAAAAACCACAAGATAAGATTCTACATGAAATTGATAAAGAAGGTTATGGGTATAAAATCTATCCAAATCAGACAAGGGAATGGGGAAGGTGTGATCAAAAAGGACAATTTGTTCCCATATATAGTATGGATTCAAATGGGATAGTTACTTTTGTTGCAAAACCTAATAGAATTATTGGACATGCTCATGAATCTTTTCCGAACAATGCTTCTGTATATCTTTTTGAATGTGATGGAAAACTGATTCTAGTTGAGCAGTGGTTTGCTAAAAGGTCTTACAAAAGTCATTACCTCTTATCAAAGAACTGTATAGAAGAATTTCTATGGAATGCGGCAACTAAAGCTTATAATATCCCTGATCGGAAATGTTTTAAAACGGCATTGAATCATAAAGGGTTTAAGGAGAATCTACTTGAATTTATTAAAAATGCTCTTTCTTTAGATGATTATGGCCTGCCTCGGTTATCAGTTCTTCCTGAAGAAGTTATACTAGATATTTTAAAGTCAGGGATAGAAGGAGAGTATTGTTTTGATTTCACTTCTGTTAAAAATCTGATTATTCATGCTGCAGGTGCTAAAAAATACACATTAATAGAAGAGCTCATTGAACCTTTTTCTGAACTTTTTGAATCAATTGCAGAAGAGGTTATTGAACGATTGATTATTTCTGGAAAACCACCATTAAATCTTTTGGAATTACTAGTTAAACAAGGTGGAAAACCTAACTATTATGATCTTTGGTTTGAAATTACCAAAAGAAATCAACTTGATCAAGAATTTTATAAGGAATTTTCGACTCTTTCCACAAAAGAGCAAAAAATTTTATATCAAGCCGCTTTTGCTTGTAATAATCCATTTCTTCATGAACCTGCTGATGTACTTATTACACCTGATCAATACTCAATTAATCTAATGTGGATAAATAAAGATAAGATGCGTTCTGGACAAGAATTTTTATTAGGGAATGGATTCACATCTGAAGAGCGAAGGTTGGATTTTCAACAGCGATTTGTTCGCCCAATTTCTAAATGGGCCCTTGCAAATCCAGAAAGTACGATTAATATTTGGATAGATAGTGAAATGGCTACTTCAGTAGCTATTGAAAGATCTAGCGCAGCTCTTAAGGAAGCTCTAGAGGGGCAGTCATCTGGTAAAGTTCAATTTAGAGATGTGCGTACAATAGAAACTGTAAAATCACATGGGGAAGTCTTTACGGAAAGAATGCCGGTTTATTTTAGAGTTGATTTATTAAGAGCAATAGCTGCAGACCATGTTCTAAAAAATCAAGAAAATCAGTTTTTTGTTTATGGGGATATTGATATGCAACCATTATCTGCTGATGAACTTTTTGATAAAAAAACCCTTAACTTTCTCGATGATTTTGGTTTCGTTATGGCAAAGGGAGGGCATCTTGGGTTTGAAAATGGATTTCAAATTTTGAATGGTAATAATCTACAATTTATGGATTCACATCAAAAGGTGATTATAGATCTAAGCTTAGAAATGGCACAGGAAAGACCGGATGCAATTAAAGAACAACAAATTTATGATACTTACCCCGCTATGCTCACTCATTTTTTACATATTGATGGGCGCTATGGTAAACTTTCGTCTGAAAAAAGCGGAGATGGCAGGTTTAGAAAAGACAGATGGCAGTGTGATTCACATTTCAATCTTCCACTTGGAGATGGTAAGATGATGTTACGAGACGTTATGCCCCAAAAACCTGTACTTCTTCCTAGATCTCATTTCTAAACAATGAGATGGTCTAAATTGGTTTAAATAAGAGCAAGGGAGGAAAGTGTCTCTTTTAACTCTTCATTATCCTCTTTATCCAGAGCGCCGGATTTAGAAAGCCACATAAGATAGCTTTTTGGAACTTTTGTAAGCGGCACGCCTCTATGCTTACCAAATGGCATTTGTGTGATAGGACCACTTTTTTTATTCAGGAGGGAAAAAATATCCTCAAGGGTAAGATCTTCTGTCATAGCTTCAAAGACTTGCTTCATTACCATCACATCATCAAGGGCGCGATGAGCATTATTTTCCTTAACCCCATAGATTTCTCTTAAATATTGAAGCGAAAATTTTGGAAGATCAGATCGGTACTTTCTGGCCCATTTAAGGGTGTCTATGTATGGATATCTAGGGAGTACAACCTCTGCTCTTTTAAATTCAGCTTCAAGAAAAAGTTTATCAAAATTATCGTTATTGTGGGCTATTAAGACAACTTCACCTTTGCAAAACTCGGTAAACATTACTGCTACCTCTTTAAAGGTTGGGGCGTCTTTAACCATATCATCTGTAATACCAGTGATGTTCACTGATTCTTCTGGGATAGGCATGCCTGGATTGACAAAGCTGCAAAAAGAGGTGTTACTGAAAGCATCATAGGCTGCAATTTCAATAATTCTATCACTACCCGGCTTAAGTCCTGTAGTTTCTGTATCGTAGTATATTGCTTTTCTTCCCATACAAAAAATTATACTGAAATTTGTTATTTTCAGATAGTAAAAGAAAAGCTTTGCTGATAAGGGTAAAGATAATATAATAAATGTTTATTGGATTAGGGCATGACTGATAAGAACAACTACGATCAAGTCGATATTTATAAAGCAGATACAGCTAAAGTGATTGCTGAGATGGGTATGGATCTTTCTTTGAAGATGCTTGATCAAATGCTTTTAATTCGTCATTTTGAGACAAGAGGGGAACAAAGTTACCAACAAGGAAAAGTTTGGGGCTTTTATCACGCCTATATTGGTCAAGAGGCTGTTCAAACAGCAATAACCTTTGCTCTTGGTAGAGAAACTAATTTATATGCAACCACTTACAGATGCCATGCTTTAGCTCTTTTACTTGGCATGAGTGCCGAAAGTGGGATGGCTGAACTTTTTGGAAAAAAAACTGGAAATGCCGGAGGTAGGGGTGGTTCCATGCATATGTACACAAAAAATATGTTTGGCGGTTCGGGAATTGTTGGCGGTCAGTGGCCCCTTGGCATAGGTCTTGCATTTTCTCTTAAATATAGAGGTATAAAGGATCAAGTAGCTGTAGTTTTTGGAGGTGATGGTTCTGTCCCACAGGGCACTTTACATGAATCGATGAATTTAGCAAAGCTTTGGGGTCTGCCTTGTATTTTTGTAGTAGAAAACAATAGAATGAGTATGGGCACTCAGCTTGAAAGAACAATTGCAAATCCACCAATTGCTGCAAATATGGCAAAAGCTTATGGGATGAAGTCTTACACTGTTGATGGGATGAAAATTACAGATGTGTATGATTTATTTAGGCACATTAAAAATGAGGTGACTCAAACAAATCAACCTGTGATGGTTGAGGCGCTTTGCCATAGATTTAAAGGACACTCGATATCGGATGCGGCAACTTATCGAACAAAAGAAGAGTTAGAGGAGATAAAAAAGCAAGACCCTATTCCTTACTTTACCTCCTTATTAAAAAGGTATTGCGGTTTTACAGATGAAGAATTTGAGAAAAGAAGTGAGGCGCAAAAGGAGATTGTAATGAACGCTGTGAAGGCGGCAGAAGAGGCTGATTTTCCTAGTGTCGACACATTAGAAGAGGGGGTGATCGTAGAATGAGAAAGATCACAATAAGAGAGGCTATACGTGAGGCGTTAGAAGAAGAGTTTGACCTAGATGAAAATGTCTTTATATTAGGTGAGGAAGTGGCCGAATATAATGGCGCTTACAAAATTACAAAAGGGATGCTTGATAAATATGGTCCAAAAAGGGTCCTTGACACCCCAATTTCAGAAGGTGGATTTACAGGCCTTGCCGTAGGTGCAGCACTCACCGGTCTTCGACCAGTTGTTGAATTCATGAGCTTTAATTTTTCTTTCGTCGCTTTTGATCAAATTGTAAATAATGCAATGAAAATTCATTATATGTCTGGTGGGCGATTTACCGTACCCATTGTTTTTAGAGGTCCAAACGGAGCAGCGGCAAGAGTTTCTTGCCAACACTCTCATAATGTTGAACCTTTATATGCTCATCTTCCAGGTTGTATTGTGGTTGCACCATCCACCCCTTATGATTCAAAAGGGTTGTTAAAAGCAGCTATTCGAAATGATAATCCTGTCTTTTTTTTAGAAAATGAGATGATTTATAATATGGTCGGAGAAGTCCCTGATCATGATTATACAGTGGAAATTGGAAAGGCAAAAATTTTAGAAGAGGGGATTCATCTAACCCTTATTTCTTACAGTAGAATGATTTACTACTGTAAAGAGGTGGTAGAAGAATATAAGAAGAAAGGGATTTTTATTGAGCTTATCGATCTTCGGACGATTAAACCTTTAGATGTAGGGACTATTACTTCTTCTGTTAAAAAAACCCACCGTGCTGTAGTTGTAGAGGAAGGACATAAATTTGCAGGGGTATCATCAGAGGTGATAGCAATTATTCAGGAGTTTTGTTTAGATTATTTAGATGCACCTATTAAAAGGGTGTGTCAAATGGAAACACCATTACCATATTCTCCACCGCTTGAAGCTGAAACCATTCCTAATGTAAGAAGAATCAAGGCCGCGATAGAAGAAATTTTGGTAGGGGTAAAATAATGGAGAAATTATGCCGATAATTGTGACCATGCCTGCGTTGTCTCCTACAATGGAAGAGGGGATAATTTCTTCTTGGCTTGTTAAAGAAGGGGATAAAGTTTTAGATGGTGATGCCCTTTGCGAAATTGCCACAGATAAATCAACTGTTGAATTTCAGGCAATTGATGGCGGTTACATACGAAAGATTATTACCCCAGCAGGTGGATCTGCTAAGGTAAATGCTCCAATTGCTGTGATTACTCAAACAGTTGACGAAGATATTTCCTCTCTTGTGCTTACAGTGGAAAAAAAGAAGGAAGAGGTAGAGGTATTAGCAGATACACCAAAAGCAAAAGCTTCTCCTTCATCAGGAATGAATGTGATGACCTTTTCACCACCACCGCCACGTGAAAAAATCAGGCCGATGACAAAACCTTCATTTAATGCAAGCCCACTTGCTAAAAAAATTGCCTCAGAAAAGGGTTTAGATATCTCATCGGTGAAGGGTACTGGACCATCAGGTCGAATTATTGCAAAAGATCTAGATCTTGCTTCCAAAGAGACTATTTCAACAAAAAGGGATTCTTACCTCTACCCTGACGGAACATTTGAAGAAATAGCACTAACTCCTGTAAGAAAGATCATTGGAGATAGACTGCAAGCTTCTAAAATGACCATTCCTCATTATGTGATTAGTCAAACAGTCAATATGACCAAAATTATGAGCCTTCGGTCTGACTTAAAAGATCTTGATATAAAAGTAACCTTCAATGATTTTGTGGTCAGAGCTGCAGCCCTTGCGCTTAAAAAGCACCCAAATATTAATATGGGTTATGATTCAGCAAAAAATGTGCTTATACAGTACAAAACAATTGATATCTCATTAGCCGTAAGCGTTCCTGATGGGCTGATTACCCCAATATTATGGCAAGCTGATTATATGAGCTTATCAGAAATATCTGCTGAGGCAAAAAAGCTTGCCCTAAAGGCAAAACAAGGTAGTTTAGAGCCACGGCAATATCAAGGGGGATCCTTTACCATTTCCAATCTCGGTATGTTTGGGATTACAAGCTTTCAAGCCGTAATAAATCCTCCACAAGCTGCTATTTTAGGAGTAGGTGGGATTTCTGAGGTGGCTATTTCAGTGGATGGAAAAATTACCTCGGGTCATGTGATGAATATTTCAGTATCTATGGATCATAGAGTAATTGATGGAGCCGAAGGGGCGCAGTTTCTAAACACTATAAAGTCGTTGCTAGAAAACCCAGTGAGCTTGGTTATTTAATTTCATCATCAGCAATGTCTAGCCTTTCTGATATCATTTTTTTGTGTATTTTTTTTATTTTTTTAAAAAGGATTGGTTATAAATATTAAGTTTTATTTTTTTATTTCATTACCCCCTTTAGTTAATAAACATGGTTTTTTTTGCTTGATATATTTTCGATAATTGATATATAATTAACAGCATATGGAATCAACAACTAGAAAAACCCCACGAGAAATCATGGGTCCAAGAGCTGATGGTAGAACGGGTAGTAGCCCTGTAGGGAAATGTACCGTTGAAGAGCATGCCAGAAAAAGAATAGAAAGTATCTATTTGCAATGCAAGGCATTCTACAATCTTTTTCCCAATTCGAGTAATATAAAACTTGAGTTTAAAGGAGCAGAGCTTCAGGGACAAAAAGCCTCTGAAGGAAATCATGCATGTCATTTTAATCCTTTTTCAAATCTGAAAACAAATTTAAGAGAAAGAGTTACCCAGCAAGTTGGGGGTGGAGATCTTACCCCCGGGACATGTAAATGCTTAAGTGTACTTGGTCTAGACTCTCCAGGTTATAAAAAAATAAAGAATGGAAGAACCAATGAAGATGTAGATGAAGTTTTGGATGATCATCTAATCGTAGATGTTTTGGATGCTAAAACCAGAGAGCTTGCTGTGCAGCTTTGCGGAACTGATTCGCTTCCTGAACATGTAAATCATACCGACTCGAACATGGAGAAATATGTTAAACCCTTAGCATTAGATGTTTTTAAAAGACTTCTTGTTGGAGAAATTCTACCGAATGAAGCAACAGAAAGATTACAAGAACTTATAAAAAACCATTTTGTGGCAGCTATCAAGCGTATTAAAAGTGTCGAAAATGCTTATAAACTCGCTATCCAGGAAGCAAGGGAATTAATAAACGATCCATCCAAATTAGAGATTAAAAAAAAACTATTGGGGAGCAATTAAAGATTATTAAAACTCCTAAAAAACCAGGGTTAGGTGGGGAGGGTGTGCGTTCTCCAAAATATAATATAAAGAAATCATTACTTGATCATCTTGTGATATGGCAAGAGAAATTAGAGTATGTTGTTATCCCTAGATTAAATGCAAATGTGGATCAACTAAAGGGTACCAAAGCGTTTAGCATTCCAGATTCTGTATTAGAATCACCAGTTACATTATCTAAAGCACAAGGTAAAATACATAGAGTTAGAGAATCAGCTAAAAAAAAATTAAAGAATCAAGCTCCTAATCAGCAAAGTCCATTTTCAAGCACAAAAAGAAAGCTACCTTTTTAATATTAAATTTTTTACTTGATGTATTTTTACAAATTCTTTACATTTACACTTTCTTAACATTAAAATTGAAAAGGTATGGAAGCTCTAGGCACAAGAAAGTATGTAAGCACTACGATGAGCGCTTTAGCCCGAGATTTAACTTTACTAGAAGGATTAACCCCTTCATGTAGGGATACTTGCGGTGTGCTAACTGATTTAAATGCTTATGCAAACTTTGTGATTGCTGGGACAAGAATTAATCTTTTGGGAATGTTCCAGCTAGAGATTCATTATTCAAGAGCTGTAAATGATAAATTGTTAAAGATGCTTAAGATAATAGGATTAACTGATTTTGAGCTCAGTGAATTACACAGGGCAAAGCTCATCAAAATCCATAGTATTTTTAGTCGTTTCACTAAGGATATAATCTTTTCAAAAGATTTAGTTCTTGATGAATGCATTAATAAGGAAATGAAAACTCTTCCATACAATCGCGTTATAAAAGCGCTTCTTCGCAGCAAGATAAGTAGTGAGGAGGCTTATAATTTTATCAAAGAGGCGAAGTTAAATTACCTTAGATTTTTGGGTAAAAATTTAAAAGAGGTTATTTTAAAAATCACAAAATATGTTCGGTTAAGAAGAGAGGGAGATCGATCATCATTAATCGACTTGAAGCGTAATATTGAAATTGAACGAAAGGGTTGTGGTGTTATAAGTGCTGAAAATATGCTCTTGCATTACCCGGTGCTAATTGAACGTTTTGCCCTTTGTAAAGAAATGATTTTTCATATCAAAAAATGTCAATTTAGCGTGGAAGTAACTGCTAATAGAGCTCCATTATTAGAGCCAGCGTCGTCTCTGGAAGAAGTAGAAAGCCCCGAGAAATGAAGCTATAATGAATGAAATAACAATCTCAAATGCCCATTTAGAGTCTTGGAAGGGGAGGTGAACGTTCATCCCATAAATACTAGCAATCGTTGTTGGAAGATTTAAAATGATGGTTAAAGCCGTAAGTAGTTTAATGGTGCCATTAAACTCATTTGTCATTAATACTTGAATAGAATTTCTTAACGAGGCGATGATACGAATACTTAATTCACATAAAACTTCTGCTTGTTCTGCTCCAAGAAGGATATCTTCTAAATGATCTTGATCCTCCTCTTCTAAATTAATATACTTATTGGTGAGTAGATCTTCAATGACGGTCTTTAAAGGTTGGAGCGCATTAAGACATTGGTTTAAGTTTTCTTCTTTATGAGTAAGTTCAGTGATAGCACGTTCGTTAACTTTTGTTAATGCCTTTTCATAAAGAACCACTTCAGTTCGAATCTTTTTGATTACTCTTGTATAACCTTGAATAATGAGCAAAAGAATGTGAAGTAAAAATTGAGTTCTTTTAGATGGATTATAATCAGAAGGGTTATTGATAACACTTGTCACTAATTCACAGCCAGAAGGGGAGATGGTAACAAAATAATCCTCAGAAAGCACCATGGTAAGAGGAGAGGTGTAAATTCCGCTTTCTTCCATATTTGGAAATCTAGTAAAAATCGCGCATGTGGTATTATTTATTTTTTCCACACGAGGGATTTCCATCAAATCCAATGAGTCGGTAATTTCAGTAGAATCAATCTTTATAAGCTTAGCAACCTCAATAACAGAGTCTAAATTAGCGTTTGGTGCATTAATCAGGCAGTTTACCTTAGGAGCGTCAACTTCAGAGAAGTTCAATCCTGATTTAATAAAGTATTTTATCATTAGGAACCTATGCCTTTTAGGATACTTTCGACTTATTTATACTTAATACTAGCCCATCTAAAGATTCTTTACAACCTTAGGTTTTAAAGTCTATGAGGATTCTATGGAATCAAGAAATTTTTCTGCTTTTTTAAGTTTTTTTAACACTTCTGGAAGTTTTTTTATTGCAACAAGTTCAGCAACAGCCTTCATTAAAGGTTGAGCGGGGGTTCCGCCATAATATCCGTTAGGGGTTGTTAAAGATTTTGATGTTGCCGATCTTGCAATAAGCTTTACGCCACTTGCAATTTCGGTATGTCCTACAATGCCACATTGAGCAGCAATGATTACATGGTTGCCTGTCTTTACAGAACCAGCTAAGCCACTTTGTGATAAAATTAAATTGTGCTCACCAATTTGACAATTGTGCCCGATGATAGAAAGGTTGGCTACTTTGGTCCCTTTTTTTACTACTGTCTTTTCAAATCTTGAACGATCTACACATGAGTTTGAGCCAATTTCTACATCATCTTCTAGTACAGTTGATCCAAGTTGCTTAGTTTTTGAGTGGACACCTGTTTTTTTATCCGAGGAATAGCCAAATCCACAATTACCAATTACACAACCAGGCTGTAATATCACCCTATTGCCTAAATGAGAATCTTCTCTGATACTAACATTTGAATGAATAATACAATCTTCTCCAATTGTGCATTTTGGTCCAATGTATACATGAGGGTAAATGACCGTTTTATTGCCTACTGTTACATCTCTATCAATAACAACATAAGGACCTATTTCTACATCATTTCCAATAGAAGCTGATTCATGAATACAGGCAGTAGGGTGTATGTTTGAAAACCCACTTTTAGAATGATCTTGTAATAAAAGATCACAAATTGCTTCAAATGTTAATGAAGGGTCATCTGAAATAAGATAATTTTTATCAGACTGTAGCTCAGTTTTCCTATCTACACAAATGATTCCAGCACCAGTCTTTTTTAAAAAAGAGGTGTACCTATCATTTGCAAGAAAGGTCACCTCATTTATTTTAGCCTCTTCCAAATTACTAACACCTGAAACTATAACTAACTCATTACCACTGTAGTCAGTGGAAAGATGCGTAGCAAGTTCCTTTAAAGTGTAGCTTTTTTGGGTAAGCATTACTTAGCAGCACCCTTTTTAGAAAGTTCTGCCTTTACTTTTTCCATATTTGCAGTCTCAACCTTAAACATGTCATCAAGTTTAACAATCACTTCGTCTGTGATCTCTAGATCTGGTGTGAAATGAAACACTTGATCTTTATTAACAATTAATGAGTAGTGCTTTTCTTTCGCAATGCTTCCAGAAGCTTCTTTAATTTTGTCAGCCATGGTGTTCATAGTCTTCATATTTGCTTGCTGAAGCATGTAGTAATATTGCTGCTGATATCTTTGTAGCTCAGATGAGAGAGTTTGCATCTCTTCTTGAAGTTTTTTCTCAGCCTCTGGGCTTAGTGAATCACGTGTGAACTCATCGTCAAGCTTTGCGCTTGCTTCAGTCATTTGATCAGAAAGCTCTTTGATTGCAGCCTCCATTTGGCTTTTCATCTGAGTAAAATTTTCTTGCTCTCTTTTACCATATTGAGAGTCTGTGTAACACTTTCCAAAATCAACAATTCTTGCAGTATCGGCAGACTGCTTTGCCATAAGAGGCATTGTTGCGATTGTAAAAGCTACACAAGATGTCAATAAATTTCTTTTATTAAAAAACATTCTTTATCCTTAAAATTGGTTAAAACATAGTCTAGTATACATCAATAAAAGGTTTAATGCAAGATGTCTATTAGACATTTTTACAAGATTCAACTGATTATTCATCTTCTACAAGGTGAATTTAGAATAGACTTTTTTCGAAATTCATTTTGATTAAAAAAAATAACTATAAAAAATACAAAAATCAGAGGGGAGGGCTTTAAAATCATTTTCTAGTTGATAAGGGTGGTGATTGTTATACAAGGTGGTATTGTATAAAAAAAAGACCTCATATTAAATATGAGGCCCTTTTTTAGTGCTTTAAAAAATCAAATAGACTTTTTAAAAGACCTTAGTTTGATGAACTGCACTCGCAATCAGCTGTTGCAGCTTCTTCTGCCGCTGGAGCTGGAGCTGGAGCTGGAGCTGCTTCTTCTGCAACTGGAGCTGCTTCTTCAATTTGCACTTGCACTTGCTCTTGCTCTTGTGCAACTTCTGAAGCAAATAATGGATAAGCTGCAACTGCTAATGCTACAGCAACAGATCCGAATAAGTTTTTATTGTTGATCATTTTCAATCCTTTTGTTTGGGTTATACAATTGTCATTTTAATATACAAAGAAGTTGATTTCAAGCACTTTATTGACTTTTATACAACAAGTTATAGTTATAAAAAAAAGCTTCAACATTAATGATGAAGCTTTTTAATTGGGTATGCAGATTCAGACTAAAACTGACCAGACATTGAAAAGAAGACATTTTGAATCTGAGGATTCCGATCAGGTTTTTGAGGTTCCCCTTTCTCATTAACTACAACAGGCATTGGATCAGGATTAAAAGGGTATCCATAACCAAGAACAAAAGGTAAGGGTTGTCCAAGGTTTAACCTAATACCAACCCCGGCTGTAGTTTTAAATGGGCTTGTGCCTTTTGTCAACTGACTGAATCTAAATCGATCTTCTGAAAAGCTAAATGGTCTTTCCGATACCACCCCTGCATCAAAAAATGCAAAGATATCAAGAGGTGCTATGATTTTTTGTAAAACCTCTATAGAAAACAATCCTGAAGAGATTCCACCCTTTGGATCACCAGGTGTAGTTCCATAATATGGCCCTACTTGCCCTTGAGCATAACCTCTTACTGTACCAACCCCGCCAAGGAGAAATTTCTCTGTGATAGGAAAGTCAGCCGAAGTTCCCTCCCAAAGAGGTAGGATAAAGTGTAAATCACCTCTAACTTTGAATGTCGCATTTTTCCAAAGAGGGACATAATAGGAATTTGAGTACCCGAAGTTCAAAAACGGAAAGTCACGAACATTAGGAGCATTTCTTAACAAACCTGCAAATTCCATAGTTAAGTTTGATCTTAACCCTCTATGTGGCACATAAGGGTTATCCGTTGTATTATAACCAAATAGAATTGCTCCACCAGAGACAATACCATTATTTCTTAGCGCTTTTTCATCAAGAGCTACTTCAGTAGGGGTAGCTTCTGTGTTTGCCCCATTTACTACGGTAGTTATATTTAAATCATTAAGTTTGATGATTGAATCTCTAAGTCTCCACTTAACACCGCTTGTAAAAAATGGATTGATTGGATAGATGGCGCTTGTGCTTCCACCAAATGTGTAAAGGTTATAATCTGCAATCGTAGCATCTTTTTTAGCTTGTAAATCTATACCAAAGCGCCAAAGCGAGTCATTGATGTAAGGGTTCACCCAAGAAACAGATGCACTTAATTCTTTAGCGGCAACCATAGCTTTGATATCCATATGTTGACCTGCGCCTCGAAAGCTTTTCAAGCCTTCGGTCCAAAAGTTTGTGATTCCGTTTAAATCAAAATTTTGTTCACTTAAACTAAGTTCACCAAAAATATTGCTTGCAGAGTTGGCACCGGCACTAAAATGAAGAGCTGCAGTTCTGTTTTCCTCGAGCTCAACCACTACATCTCTATATTGACCATCAGGGCTATCTAAGCCATCATTGGTGACAGCATAAACGCTTACATTTTTAAAATATCCCGTAGATTGAAGACGGTTTTGAGTCTGTTTCATCTTTGAGGAATCAAATACTTCACCGGGCTTAATGTCAATATTGTTGTAGACCACATTATTATGAGTTCTCTTATTACCAGAAACAACAATCAAACCAACTTTGTATCTTGCTGACTCCTCAACATTATAGACGATGTTGTAGGTGTAGTTTTCTGCAGGAACAAGTTCATAACCAACGCTTGTATCAAGATAACCCTTCTTAGTGTAAAGCTCTTTTATCCCCTCTTGAGAAGAGGTGACTTTTTCAGTTTTAAAAACATCACCCTCTTTGATGGATATAATCTTTTCTAATTCCTCTGATGTCTCAAGAGTATTTCCCTCCACTTTAATAGTGCCTACATGATAGAGTTCACCTCTATCAAGGGAGATATCCAATATTAGCTTATCATTTGGTGCAGTAAGAATCTCAATCTTTACCTTTGCATCAATGTAACCCTCATTTTGAATATGGTGAGTGATTAAAGTGATATCTCTATCAAGATCATCATCCCTTAACACACCACTACCAATCAACCAATTGGTAAGAATGTTGAATTTGGAGGATTTGATCATTCCGTAGATAGCTTTTTCTTCTTTTTTAGTAAAGCCATGTAATTCAATCTTGCCAATATGCCCTAAAGGTCCTGTGTCAATATAGATATGGGCTATTGCCTCAAGAGTTCCTGGAACTTCATCTATTTTATATGTGACATCTGCCTTAAAATAACCTCGTTTGATGAGCCAATCTCTAATATCTGTAATAGACTTATAGAACTCACCCCTGTTATACTCCATCGGAGTTTTTAGCTCACCTTTTTCTAAAATCTTCTTCTGAGTATATTTTGAACCTTCAACAATAAATTTTACAATTTTTGGACGTAGGGTGATGTTAAGATGGATGTAAAGTTTACCATCTTTTTGTGTAATTTTAGGATCTACAATTTGGTATTTCTCAGAAAGAGTTTTTAAATCTTTATCAAAAGCTACTTGATTAAATTTATCACCAGCTTTAAGACGCATTTCAATTAATACATCTGCATCTTTATCTTGAGAGCTTCTTGGTGCATTTGTAACATCCACAGTAACGCCGCCTACATCCATATTTTCATAGGAGTCAGCTACTATCGGATTACCCAATAACACAGAAGAGAAGGTGAGAAGAGCAGCTAAAATTGTTGTTTTCATTTAATGCCTTTGTCTGAGAATTTTTTTCAAATGATAGAGAAATTCTTGATTAAAATAAAGTTCTTTCTGATAAAGCCTTTGAAAGTGTTCCCTCATCAATAAAATCTAAACAACTACCTATTGGCATACCAAGAGCAAGTCTTGAAATTTTCACCCCAAACCCCTCTAACTCCTTCTTTAAAAATAAAGAAGTAGCATCCCCCTCTAAGGTGGAATCTAAGGCAAGGATAATTTCCCTTACTCCAAGTTCTTTAATACGGGCTTTAAGCGCATCTAAATGTAAATTTTTTGAAGAAAAATTATTTGCAGGGGAGAGTAATCCATCTAATATATGATACATCCCAAGAAACATATGGGTTGCCTCCACTGAAAATAGATCTTTTTGGGAAGATAATATGCAAAGGTGTGTTTTATCCCTTTTTTCCTCATCGCAGTACACGCAAGGCTTTTCCTCACTTTTATCAAGAAGTGCATGACAAACATCGCACGTACCTAATTTATTTTTTAAATCAAAAAGATGACGACTGAATATCTCAAGATCCCCCTTAGACCAAGAAATGAGATCAAAACCGTATCTTTCAGCAGTTTTAGCCCCCACTCCAGGAAGTTTTTGAAGATTACTAATTAACGTAGTTAATGCTTTTGGGTATTTCATCGAGTGCCTTTTTAAAAAGAGAATCTCACAAGTTTAGAGGTTTTTTTCTTATTCTTCAAGGTGTTTACGGCTGAAAAAACTCAAGTGATCGATTTATCCGCGAAAGATAATATTTTCACAAAGAATAAAAAAGCAAAGCAAAAAAGGGGTAGAAGGACAGAAAGACGAGCCGTTTTGTAGTAAGCTTTTTTTAAAGATAATAGGTTAGAAAGGACTAGACAACAGTGATAAAACAGGGAAAAGAGGGAAAGATGAGGTGAGACTTGTAAGATAAATCAACCAAAAGAAGGGTACAAGAAGTATATTATTAACACGCCATATATACATGGTATATTTAGCTTTTGCTTGTTCTATTGAACAATTGTCTGAGTAACTGGATAAATTACGATATTTAGATTTAGTATATTTTAACCAGATCAGATCAAGACAGATAGAGGGTAGAAAAATAATTAGTACAATAATATATACAAAAAAATATGTATCATATTGGGTATTTCATGACGTAATGCAAATTGATCAAGCGATAAAATAATATGCAAATATCCGAAAAATGATAGAAATAGCGTAAGCAATGAGCAAACGAGAGTAAATATAACAGCTAGGAATTTAGGGTTATCTATGGAATGATTATTTTGAATTTCAGTCATAAAAACCTTCGTTTTTTGGAAGTAGTATAAGGACCTTTCCCTCACTTTTCAACCCATCTTACTTAAGGTGAATTTAAAATCTATATTAACACCCGCTTGCTTTGCTCACTAAGGTGAGTTTTCAAATCTACTTTTAAGATTTGAAATTGGGTTATGTTGACAACCTCTTTTTTTTAATATAGTATTTTAAACGTAAATGATTAATTTTAGGGGTAAATCGATGCACATGCAATTTTTAAGGATACCTTTTTATATGACGATGATTAGTTCAGCGATATGTTTGTTTTCCTCAGAACAAAACCCTAAAGTACTTGTCATTGGTGGGGGAATTGCTGGATTAACAGCGGCGTATCGTTTGCAAGAGGCCGGGATGAATGTTGATTTGTATGAAGCTCGAAATCGAGTGGGTGGTCGGATCCTTTCGGCAAAGGTAAATAATTGCACAGCTGAATTAGGGGGACATAATATTAGTGATGGGGGAGAGGCTTTTCATTTACATCGTTTGATTAATGAGTTTAACTTACCGCTTACCTCTAGCCGTGTCTATTCGAGGTATTCTTATTTTAATGGGAAGGAGTTAATTTCTGAAGGTGAGATGTTAAAAGGGTATGAAGTGGATTCGACAACACTTAAAAGCAAAATTGATTCTTTAGCTCAAACCTCTGCTAGTGTTAAAGAGATTTTAGATAAAATTGTTAACCCAGAAGATCCTTTGTACAAGGTTTTGGCTGTTAGAATGGCTGCTTATGAGGGTAATACAATTGAGAATTTGTCTTATTTATACTCAGAAACCTTATTCCATATGATGCTTGGAGGTATTTGCTCAGTTCATCAAGGAAATTCAGAGGGGGATAACTATGTTGATTTTCTTTCTGTGAAGGGGGGAAATTCCCTTCTTCCTGAGGAAATCAAAAAGCGACTTGGATCAAAGATTCATTTAGACATGCCTTTAGTGAAAGTTACAAAAAAAGAAGATGGTTCATTTACCCTTAATTTTAAAAATGGAAAAGAGGTTAACGCAGACATTTTAGTGCTAGCTATACCTTGCTCTGTCTATAAAGATATTATCTTTGAGGGAAATGTGATTCCATCTGAAAGACTAGAGGCTATTTGTAATATTGAGTATGGGAAAAATGCAAAAATAGTGATCCCATTTAATGACTTTATTCCCAAAGCAGATGTGCTAGTTAACGATGCAGTTGTAGCTTATTTTGATAATGTGGAACGTATACTCACACTTTATCATACTGGAAATAGCAGTATATTTTCTTCAAAAACTATTTCAAATGCTTATACCGATGCAAGGGCAATGATTGAAATGGAGTTTGGTGAAAATTGCCCTCCATTTAATTATCCTTCTTATGCTGAAGATAAGGTGGGTGTTTCTTATAATGGACCCACTGGATACAGCTGGCCAAATGATCCTTATGTAAAGGGTACATACTCTTATGTTGGCATCGGGCAAGAAATGACTCTTTTATCAACAAAAACTTGTCGAGCTGAAACATTTAAAACACTATTTACCCCAATTGAAGATAAACTCTATTTTGCTGGTGAACACACCTCTATTTTATTTGATGTGCCAGGGACAATGGAGGCGGCATGTGAATCTGGGGAAAGGGTGGCGCGTGCGATTGTAGAAAGTAGAAGGGGTTCATTGAAAACACTACAATAAGTGGCCACTGCGCAATAGAAATGATTTATCATTTCTAAATTCAATATTTCCAAAAATATTCACACAGATGTACTTCTCACTATCGTCATTAAAGTTTGGGTACAAGTATGCATATTTTGGATGGATAATAGTTTTAGATGCTTTTTTCTCACTCATTAATTTCCACAAATCATCCATTTGAACCCCTAGTTCCAAGCTTTGTTGAAGAAAGCTTGCTAGCATTAATCCTGAAAGAAAACAAAGCGGTGGAGAATCAGAAATACTTCCAAGAAGGTTTGATCTTGTCCCAAAGATGGAAGTTGCTAAGCCAGATAACATATAAGCTCGAAAGCGAAGTTGTCTTGCAACTAAAACTTTATCCACCTCTTTTTGAACATCTTCTTGAAGATGAAAATAGGATATTTGAGAGTTTGGGGTGGAAAATATTTGATCTCTGATTGAGTTTATTCTATATAAAAACGGATTGCTTTTATGCTCTTTTAAAAGACTAATTCCTTTAAAACTAGACAGGGAGTGATTCGAAGGTTGACCCCTATGAAAAACAAGATCACCTTGATAGTTGATGTGAAATCCAAATATATTTTTTTTAATGATCTCTTCTCTTAACTTATCGTTGAAAATCGGATCATTTACGATTTTATCACCAGAGTTAAGTTTTTTATAACCTTCAAGATATACGCACCTTATAGCAAAGGAATGAAATCCTACGCAAACAGGGGTGTATAATAGTATTGAAGTATGTCCAAGTGTAGCTAGTGATGGGTAAAATAATAGCCCTGCTACTATCGATTTTTGTTGACCGGTAATTTTAGAGGCTAGTTGCTGGATGTCTGGATGAAGGTTATTATTTGGAATAATGAGAAATCGGTCTCCAGTGGTCTTTGCTTTTTCACTTGAATTAGAAGGTTTTTCACTAAAAAGTCCAAATGACCTACATTGACCTGCAATTGCTCTATGAAATGGCGATCTTTTAATGGGGTTCAATAATTGGGTGTTCAGCATAACTCTATTCCTTTTATGTGTATTTGATATAATTAAAACCAGTTTAATTTAATAATAAAATTGAATTAAAAACAATAAATTTACAATTCTTTTAATTTAATAAGGTGTAAAAAATTCAAATTTTTATTTTAAAAACAAAGTTAATTTTTCAAAAACCCTAGATAGATTTATTTACGGGGATATTCGAGAAGGGTATTAAAAAAATCTGATGAAGTTTTTGCCCCATACATTGTATAATGTTAAATAATTTAGAAAAAAAGTGGGCAAATGAGTCAAATTAAAACTTTTATTACCTCTACAGGGTCGTACCTACCAGAAAAAGTTTTAACCAATAAGCTTTTGGAAGCTATGGTTGACACCTCTGATGAGTGGATTATTTCTAGGACTGGGATAAAAGAGCGTCGCATTGCCGATGGTGGAGAGAGTACTTCAGATTTAGGGGTAAAAGCGGCTTTAAAGGCGCTTGAAAAGGCAAATATGACGGTAGATGATATTGATCTTATTATTGTGGCAACTCTTTCTCCAGATCATGTTTTTCCAAGTACTGCTTGCTTAATTCAAAAAAAAATAAACGCAACATGTCCTGCCTTTGATGTAGGCGCGGCTTGTAGTGGGATGGTCTTTGCCCTAGCTGCAGCAAAGGGGTTTATCTCTTCAGGTTTATATAAAAATGTTCTGGTGATTGCTTCAGAAAAGGTATCCTCTGTGATTGATTACAAAGATCGGAGCACCTGTGTGCTATTTGGTGATGGGGCCTCTTGTGCGTTACTTTCAAGCAGCAGAACTTCAAAAATGTCGTTTGAAATTGGAGAAATTGATTTAGGATGCGATGGGAAGATGCATGCAGCACTTGAAATTCCCTCAGGACATCCTTTTATGAAAATGGATGGATCTACTGTATTTCGTCATGCAGTTAAAAGGATGAGCACTTCAATTAAGACTTGTTTAGAAAATGCATCACTTTCAGAAGATCAAATTGACTATTTTATTCCACATCAAGCCAATCAAAGGATTAGTGATGCTTTATTAAAACGATTTTCTTTTGGCGAAGAAAAGGTGCATAAAAATGTGGATAGATATGGAAATACGTGTGCTGCATCGGTTGGAATAGGTCTTGATGAATATATTGAATCAAAACCGGATAATGGCAAGCATATTTTATTAGCTGCCTTTGGTGCCGGATTTACTTGGGGATCTATGATTTTGACAAGGGAGGGGATGTGAAGAAAAAAGCATTTATTTTTCCTGGACAGGGGGCACAAAAGCCTTTTATGGGCAAAACATTTTACGATCAATTTCTCTCATCAAAAGAGGTGTTTCAAAGAGCTGAAGATCTTTTGTCGATGTCCATTACCTCCAAAATCTTTTCCTCAGATGAAGAGGCATTAAAAAGGACCGACTTTTGTCAGATAGCCCTGTTTGTTACTTCAGTTGCCATTTTACATGCTGTAGAAATGGAATTAAACATAGAGCCATTTGTAACCGCCGGGCTTAGTTTGGGGGAGTATGGGGCACTATATGCTGCTAAAAAAGTTTCTTTTGAGGATATTTTACCCTTGATTAAAGAGCGTGGCTCTTTAATGCATGAGGCGACAATGAAAGAAAGACAGGGAATGTGTGTGGTGTTTGGTATGGGGGAGAAAGAGATCCCATCCCATTATCAAATTGCAAATTGCAACAGCCCTGGCCAAATTGTGATTGGTGGAACATTAGAAGAGATGGAACGATCAAAGGTGGAGCTAAAAAATTTAGGCGCAAAAAGGGTGTTACCATTAAATGTTGCCGGAGCTTTCCACACCACCTATATGGAGGGGGCAAAACAAAAGCTTGCTCATTTTGCAGCCAGCTGTAAAATAGTTTCATCAGATATTTTGTTTGTGATGAATATGAGTGGGGAAGTGGTCACTGAACCGGATGAAATACGTGATAACCTTGTCGGTGTGGTTTCAAAGAGAACAAGATGGCTTGATTGTATGTCTCAGATGGAGAAAATGGATGTAGATTATATTGAGATGGGTCCATCTCAGCTTTGCCCTATTGCTAAGAAAATGAACATACAAAATTCTGCTGTATCGATTGAAGAGGTTAAGGATCTTGAGGGGCTTTATGAAAAGATTTGAAAATAAGAAGGTAGTGATCACAGGCGGCTCAAAGGGAATTGGTTTACAAATTGCCAAGCATTTTTTAGACGAAGGGGCAACTGTTGCAATTTTAGGAAGATGTCCAGATAGAGGTAGTGAAGTTTGTAAAAGCTTAACCGGGGATGTCACTTTTTATTCAGTAGACGTAAGTGATCATCAGAAAGTAAAGGAATTTGCAGATAACCTGTTAGAAAAATGGGGATCTATCGATATTCTTGTCAATAATGCTGGAGTTTCAAAAAATTCTTTGTTTATGAGAATTAAGGAAGATGAGTGGGATCATGTGATTGGAACAAATCTTAAATCCGTGTATAATATGACTCATGCATTTACAAGAAATATTATCAAAAATAAAGGGGCGCGTATAGTAAACATTTCTTCAATAGCAGGCGGAGTGGTGGGTGGCAATCCTGGTCAGGCCCATTATGGTGCCTCCAAGGGGGCCATTGTTAGTTTAACCAAGGTTCTTGCAAAAGAATTTGCAAGACGGGGCGTGACGGTCAATTGTGTAGCTCCTGGTTTTACTGATACAGATATGGTAGATTTTTTAAACGAAGAAAACAGAAAAAAATGTGAGGAGTTGATCCCTATGCAACGATTTGCTGGGGTGCATGAAATTGCTGATGCAGTATTATTCCTTGCAAGTGAACAAGCCTCTTACATCACCGGGCATACGCTTGTGGTTGATGGTGGGTTAACATCTTAAAAACATTAAAAACAAACAGAAGGTAAAAAAATGAATGATATTGAAAGAGAAATTGAAAAAGAAGTGATAGCAATAGTTGTTGAGCAGCTAGGTGTGGAGGAATCAGAAGTTTCAAGAGATAAGTCTTTTGTAGAAGATTTAAACGCTGACTCTTTAGATCAAACAGAGCTTATCATGACTTTTGAAGAAAAGCTTAATTTTGAGATTAAAGAAGATGAAGCTATGGCACTAAGAACAGTTGGTGACGTGGTAGACTATATTTTAGAGAAAAGAAGTCTTTTAAATAAGTAGGCAAGTTTGATGAAATCCTCCGCAGGTCAATAACAGCGGGGGATTTTTTATGCTTTAGCATCAATAAATATTTTTTGCATTCGCTTTACTTCGGTGATATTTAAGAAAAAGCGGATATCTTCTTTACGATCTTTTATTTCATCAATTGTTTCTATAAATTCTTTGTGATGAGCCGATGTGTGTTCAAACGCATCAGGGCATGCTGGGTAACTTGGAAATTGATCTGTTGTTAAAGCTAGATTTTTTGGTTCATATAAAAAGTTTAAAAACTTGTATATACTATCATGGTTCTTTGTCTCATTAGAAATTACAGCGCATTGTATGGAAAGAAAAATAGCATCACTTGGTAGGGTAAATTTAATCAGATCACTTCTTTCTTTTAAACCTGTGATAAATGAGGTTTTTAAAAGTGCAATGTCCGCAGCATTTGAGCATAGTAGGTCTTTTGCTCGAAAATCAGCATAAGCTTCCATGCTTTTTTTCTGCTCTATTAAAAGCTTTGTAACCTCTTTTTCCTGATCTTCATTGATAGAGGTAATATCCCCATATAGGTGGTAGGCGGCCAGATCTATTAATTCAACAATATCAGGGGTGGTTACCTTTTGATATCTTTCATCAAACAAATCATCTAAAGATAGCTTGTCCTTTTCAACCATAGCTGGATTATAGCCGATACCATAAGCCTCCCAGACAAAAGGGATGGAATAATCATTTTCAGGGTCAAATGTTTGATTTAACAAACATGGGTAGATTCTGTCTAAAAAGTTAAGTCTTGATTTATCAATTGTTCCAAGAAAACCTCTATCAGATAGAATTTTACACCCAAAGTCACATGGAAATAAAAGATCAATTCCCTCTCCCTTTCCCTTTGAAAATTGTAGTTTTGTAAGCAATTCCTCATTAGTGGTAAAAAAATGCAAATTTACTTTTATCCCTGTTTCGACTTCAAATCTATCGATCATATCAAGATCAAAAACACCGCTATAAACAAATACGTTGAGTTCGTTTTTTTTCGTTTTCCAAAAAGGATCCATGGTAATGAACTTTAGACCACCAAGGATGATCATAAATAACGCAAGGGTAAAAAGGGATCGGATGATTTTTAGCATGTTTCCACCTCCTCTTTTCTTTTAAGAAGGAAAATTAAAGTAGTAATAAGGATGGTAAAAAGAAGAACAAATGTAGAAAGGGCATTAATTACTGGAGATACGCCATAGCGAAGTGATGCAACAAGAAATAAGGATAAGGTTTGAGCTGAAGAGCCTGCGCAAAAATAGGCGAGGATAAAGTCATCAAATGAGAGGATAAACACCATCAAACCTGAACCAAGAAGCACCGGCATCATAAAAGGAAGAACGATCCGCCTAAAGGTTGTCCATGAGGAGGCTCCAAGTATAGCAGAGGCTTCCAAAAGGGTTGGATTAAGGTCTTTAAATCTTAAAGACATTAAGGGGATGGAAAACCCAAGACCAAGGATGGAGTGTGCAATTGTCACAGTGGTAAGGCCTAGTCCAATATTTAACATCGAGAAAAAAGTGACAAGCGAGAGGGCAAGAACTACATCAGGAATCATCAAATTTCCATAAAAAAGAGGGATGATACCGCTTACCTTTCCGCCAACAGTTTTATAATAGATTAAAAGGGTTGAAAAAATGAAACAAATTAAAGAGGCGCTTACTGCAACGATGATGGAGTTAAAAAATGAAAGCCAAATTTCTACATTATAGAATAGTTCTTTGTACCATTGAATAGTAAAGGAGGAAAAGGCACTTGGAGGGGGAGATAGATTAAAAGAATAGATCACAAGCATCAAAATAGGTGCATACATAAATATATAAACAAATGAAAAGAGGACTTTAGATAGGGGGGTTGATTTACGATTTATCAAAGCTATCTCCTCCCATAAAGTTAAATAAGGCTTTAAGAAATAGGTAAATAATATAAGAGCATAATAGGAGCAAAGCAATAGAGAGTGTGGTAAAGGCAAGACCTTCGGCTCCATTTGATTCATTTTCACCAAGTAGGTGTATTGATATTACACTCCCTACGTAGGCAACTTTATCTCCACCGATTAGCTCTGGGATAATAAATTCACCAAAAGCGGGGATAAAAACTAGGAAAAATCCACTGATGATCGACTTTTGAATGATAGGTAAGACAATTCTGGTGAAAGTTTTTAAGCGTGTGGCACCAAGGGTTAGAGAGGCTTCAAAAAATGAGGTGTCAAAACGTTCTAAGGCGGAAAATAGGGGAAGGGCGATAAATGGGGTGTAGTAATAGACCATAAGAAAAAGAGAGGCTGCTTCAGTATTTAAAAAATGAAATGGTGTTTTGATTAACCCTACATTCAACAAAATGGTATTTATCAATCCATCTGTTTCAAGGATGTAAAACCAGGCGTAAACGTGGAGAAGAAAATTGGTCCAAAAAGGGATCAGTAAAAAGAAAAGAAGAAGATGTTTCCATTTATTTGTTTTAAAAACGATAAAGTAACTAAGTGGAAAAGCAATAAATAATGCAATGACAGAGGTTGAAAGGGCAAGAGAAAGGGAGCTTAAAATCGCTTTAAAATGAGATAGGTTTAAAATGGGGGTAAAATGCTGAAACGATAGGGATATTTTTCCTGTATCAGAGATTGTTAAAAAGCTTGTTGCAAGTAGTATTCCTATTGGGAAATAGAAAAAGAGAATTTGCCAAAAAAGAGGGGTGGAGGAGATTACATGAATGAGCTCTTGTTTAATAGAGGGAAGCGATGGTTTGATAAAATGGGCTTTTTTTACCCTAAGTTTTAAAAGAAGCGTCCTTATCATCCCCCCTCTAAGGCAAGTGTATTTTCTTTTTGCCAGTAAAGATAGACTTCATCGTCGTAATCAATCAGTTCTTTTTCAATGTGCTCATCATTTTGTTCAAAGACTTTAACCTTTGTATCACCAACAAGTACTTGGTAAAAGGTGGATCTACCTGTGTAGATAATAGATTGAACTACACCCTTTAAAAAGTTTGAGAATTCTTTAGATTCTTTTTTTGTGATTAAAATTTTTTCAGGCCGAATGGTGAGTAAAGCAGAGGATCCACTTTTTGCCCATAAGCAAGTTTTTTCATCTAAAGAGAAGGTTCCAAGTGACGTGGATAAATATTTTGCATTTAAATCATCAATTTCTACAGTTCCTTTTAAGATGTTTGTATTTCCAACAAACTCAGCAACAAATCTTGAATTGGGAAATTCATAGATCTCTTTAGGGGTACCCATCTGCTCTAGGTTTCCTTGAGCATTCATGATGGCCATTTTATCAGCAACAGTAAGAGCCTCTTCCTGATCATGTGTTACATAAATGAAGGTCATCTCGACGGCATCTTGTAGTTCGATTAACTCAATAAGGAGCTTTTCACGAAGTTTAAAATCTAGGGCTGCAAGTGGTTCATCAAGAAGCAAAACCTGAGGCCCTTCAATAATAGCTCGGGCAATAGATACACGCTGTTGCTGCCCACCAGATAAATGTGAGGGCTTTTTGTAAAGATGAGTTTCAAGATGAAAAGCCTCTGCTAGTTTTAAAACTTTTTCTTTAATAATAGGTTTTGGTACTTTTTTAATCGATAAACTGTAGGCAATATTATCAAATACAGTCAGGTGAGGAAATAATGCATAGTTTTGAAAAACCATATTGATAGGTCTTTTATGAATAGGCATGTGGGTGATTTCTGTGGGTCCAAGAAATATTTTACCAGAGTCAACCGTTTCTAAACCTGAAATAAGACGTAAAAGAGTGGTTTTTCCGCAGCCAGAGGGACCAAGGAGGGCAAAAAATAAACCTCCAGGGATAGTCATAGTCACATTTTGCAAAATTGGGGTGCCGTTTTTACTTTTTGAGACGTTTTCAAGGCGTATACTTCTATCCATATAAGTCACCGTTAACATTCATGAGAATAAAGTATAACCCATGGGATCAATTTTTATTAAGGGAAAAAATGGTTCTTGCTTTTTTTTATCAATATTCTTGAAAATACTTATTTTAATAATTGGAGAACTCTTTTGAAAGAAATTTTTGACGTGGTAATTGTAGGATCGGGACCTGCGGCTTGGACAGCAGCTATTTATGCTGCTCGTGCAAATCTGCATCCTTTAGTAATAGCTGGTTTTTTAAAAGGAGGGGTTCGAGGGGGTCAGTTAATGACCACAACAGAGGTTGAGAATTACCCAGGATTTGCCGACGGCATCGATGGACCTGAATTAATGGAAATTTTAGAAAAACAGGCAAGACGATTTGGGACTAAAGTGTTAGAAGCAGATGTTCAAAGGGTCGACACTTCTAAACTACCATTTTTAGTGGAAACTAAAAAAAAGGTTATTGAAGCAAAAACAGTAATTATTGCAACAGGTGCCTATGCCAAGCGATTATCTGTTCCAGGGGGGGATGAGTTTTGGAATAAGGGAGTTTCAGCATGTGCTGTTTGTGATGGCGCACTTGCTTTGTTTAGAGACAAAGAGTTGCTAGTAGTAGGCGGTGGTGATTCAGCTTGTGAAGAGGCTACTTATTTAACAAAATTTGGATCAAAAGTTCATATTGTTTTAAGGCGTGATGAATTTCGTGCCTCAAAAATTATGGTCGAAAGGGTAATCTCAAATCCTAAAATTGAAATACATTACAATCATCAATTGAAAAATATTAGTGGTGATCAATTTGTAAAAAAGGCAACACTGATTTCTAATGATGGTTTGGAAAAAAGCTTAGATGTTTCGGGTGTTTTTTTTGCAATAGGACATAGTCCAAACTCTGATTTCATAGATGGTGATTTAAAGCGGGATGAGGCAGGTTATATTAAAGTGAATGGATTTTCTAGTGAAACATCCATTCCAGGACTGTTTGCAGCAGGTGATGTTTGTGATAAAAAGTATAGACAAGCTATTACCTCTGCTGGTATGGGTTGTATGGCTGCACTTGATGCAGAGAAATTTCTTGTTGAGAGTGAAAGCAAGGTGAATCACTAGGAGAGGTAAATGAAAGGGCGCATTTTCACAGTTATCGTTTGTATACTCAATCTTCCTATATGGGCGTTGAAAAACGATCCATGGATTCCCCCTCCATATGAATTTCAAAGTAGTGCTCTGTATGCATTTTCTTATTTTCCATACGTAGATTCAGCAATAAATCCTACCGATTATAGCTCTTATATTAATCAAATGGTTTTAGAAATAGGTGCATCTGCAACCACAGATCTTTTTTTTGAGCTTGAGGTTGAGTTTGACGATACAAGAAGACTTTCGTTTAATCTTGAATCAGTATCTCCCTCAATAAAATACCAGTTAATGAATGATTTAACTGGGGATATGGTGGCCCTTACCTTTGGAGGTTATTTTAGATATGTTCCTTATGATAGACTATCTGATGTTGCAACCCCCTATAGTGGAGAGTATAATTTTGATTTAACTGGGTCTATTGGGAAGGAGTTTAATCAATATGAAAAAATCACAGGATCGTTTTACGCTCTTTTGGATGTAGGTCTTGCAACAGTTGGAAAGCCTTGGATTTTAGGTGATATTATGGGACAGTGCTGCTTTTTAAAGAAAAATTTTTTCGCAATGGGCGCTGAAGGATATTTCGGTTTTGGTGATCAAACAGTTGTAAATATTGACTCTTTTAATGGCTATGGAAATATATCCCACAATTCTTTAGATGTAAAAGCAAGTTATAAGTATAAGTTTGATGTTTGGGGAGAAATTTCCCTAATGTATAAAAGTCGTGTTTTTGCCTATAGATACCCTGCCGATTTGAATTACATAGGCATAAAATATGAGCTTATGTTTTCGTTCTAGATAAATTCGTGGGAAAAGAGCTCTTTAATCTCTTTTGCCGTAGGGTAAGGGGTGGCAGATGCATAGTAATCTGTGGTGATGTGGGCAAAACCTAAAAGTCCAGAAATTACCTTGATTCTTTCACTCTTTGATTCAATTTTTTTAATATTTCCACCGCAAATACCAACATGAAAGCCCATCTCTTTTTTTGATGCTTCAGAAAAGCTCTTTTCAAGCATTGATTCAAAGATCTTTGTCTTACCCTCATAAAGGGACGCTGCAAGCTCATAAAGACTCTCAGCTAAGGCAAAAGCGTCTAAACTGATCTCTCCTGGTGCCTTTTCCCTGAATTCGACAAGAGATTCCCTTTTTAGTGTTTTGACAAGTACAGGTTGATGTTTTTGAGCTTTTTGAAGAAGAGCCCCTGCAAATTTTAAAAATTTCATGTTGTTTTTAGAGGGTCTTGATGCATCAATATACCCATCTAATCGAGCTTGTAAATCATTCACTTTTTCCTGTACTTCAGCATCAGATAAAAATGGACTGGCGTTGGCGATTTCCTCAGCCTCTTCAGCAAACGAAATTACCGTATTTCTCTCCCGTAAATGATCACACTTTTGAGAAAGTTTCGCCACCAAATTTCTTTTTTTTTCAATCGTGTCAAGCAATGAGGAGTCAGAAGGATCAGATAATGAGGAATCAATTTTTCTAAGACGAAAAATAAATTGTTTCAATGTATCTTTAGGGATAAGAATATTACACTCTAAAGCATCAGCAATGCTTTCAAGATCTTCCTCATGGTTAAAGACCGGAAACTTTATTTGCAACTGCTGCTCCTTCATCTATTTTCCTTTGTTTACCATTAATTAGACATTTGATTCCAGATTTATTTTTAAAGAGAAAGTTCTTCTGTCCTACCGATGAACTGATTGTTTTCATTTAAGGGGTGAGAAATATCAGATAGATGAACTGACGAGTAAATCCCTGCAGTTTGATGATTTATTGGGCTTGTTGGAGGTAATGCCCAGCTGGAATCTTCATCACTTTCTATAATTAGTGAGGGCATATCATTATCATCATCACTAAGAGAGTATGACATTGTTGATTCATCATCTGTAGTAGTTACTGGGGAATATATTGGTTTGGAAGAATTATCTGATTCAGAACAAGTAGTAGGAGGTAATGCCCAGCTAGAATCTTCAACAGATTCCTCAAATGGTGGAGGTAGGGGAGTCTTGATCGCTCGATTAAAGATAGCATCAATCCCTTTGTCAGAATATAAATTCTCATCCCTAGGACGTCTCCACTCTTCAGTATTAGGAAAATCCATAGATTTGGCTCGTGTATGATGTCTGAAAACCCTTTTTCTTTGCTCCGGAACTGGGTTCTTTATAGGTGTTGTAATTGGTAAAGATGGCATATCGTTGTCCATTGCTGAATCTTCACCACTAGAGGTAGGGGGTGATTCCCAGTTAGAACTTCCATCCGAATCTAAGTTTGCGTCTGCGTCTAAGTCTGTGTTTAAGTCTGCGTCTAAGTCTATTGTTTCTTCATCACTTTCGTCAGAGGTAGGTGGTGTATTTCTCATACCAAGTTTTGCAAGAGCGCTCTCCAATCTAGATTGTTTTATAGCTGTATCTTTTTCAACTGAAGCCTTAACTGTTTTTGAAAAGTCTGAAACATCCATGCTTGCAGCCTCTCTTAGAAGAAATACCCCAAAGAAGGTTGCAGCTAAGGCTATATAAGTTAACCCGGTTAAAAGAACCCTTAACATGGGGTTGCTTAAATGAGCAGGTAGTTGTTGGTTCACCTTATTTCTAAGATGAGTATCCCCCTCATCGGGGACTAAAAGGCTTGCAATATCCTTAAATGGGTTAAGAAAAGCATAAGCACTCATATGTCTAATTGTTGCTGCATCTGTTATAGCCATTTTTTTCACTTATGTTAATTATCTTATATATTAATTATAACATAATTATAATTTAAAATAAACATATAATTATAAATTATAAACACCTAATTATTAGTGGTTTATGAGGGATTGGAGATATCCATAGTTGGGAGGATAACTTTAACGGGGATGAATCTTATACAGGTGTTTACAGAACTGATATAGTTTACCCCGGTGTGAACGGTTAAAAAAAGAGCTGCGGCGAATACATTTTTACAGATAACATGGTAGGCGCCATCTTCGGCTTTGACTTGATATTTTGCAGATCCAGATCCTTCCGGAAAAACCGAGTGGTCCACATCCTCTTTCAATATGTTATTTTCGTTGAAAAAAGCAAAACTTCTATGGGAATCGAAAAGCTCTACTCTTTTATCTGATAAAACCCTACACATTATTCCGTGATGTTGGTAGGAAAGCAATCCTTCAGAAGGCGCTTTAATTTCTTCTAATACGTAATAAAATCTTTTTAGCCATGGATAATTGCTTGCAGCAGGTAATTCATATATGAAACTATCTAACCTCTGTATATCTGGGTTAGTTGGGCCAAAAATTTGAGCTATGCTCGATTTGGGATTATCTTTTGGGTGATTTAATTTTCGATATCTTAAAATCCCTTCTGTGAGGATTTTTTCTAGATCGTAAGGTATATTTTTATGAAATGCTACTAAAGCTGACAAAACATTTGATGCGCAGCTAAAAGTACCATCCCCCTCTTTTATTCCTAGGGCTTCATTTTTAAAGTTTACTTGAGTAATTTTTTTTGGATTTTCACTTTTATAGATTATCCCAGCATTTGATAAGTAGGTTAATGCTAACTTCATTTCCACTCTCAATTCTTTTGCTCCAGCAGTGTTGGAGAATCTAAGAAAGCTTCTTAAAGAGTCAATAAGCAAAGAAATGCGTTCAATAGATACTGTTTTTTTTATTATCGAAAAAGATTTAGTAATACTTAATACAAACGGATTAAAAAAATCATTTTTAGATAGCCTCTGTTTTAGATTTTCTACCTCTTCTGTTGTAGGATTTTTACCGCATAGTAAAATTTTGATAAGTGTAAATTTATCATAAGTTCTTATCTTCATGCAATCTAATGAATCTTTATTTGAATCCACAATATCCTCTGCTTTCCTCTTTGCAATAGGTAGGGGAGGGATTTCGGTGGGATCTGCTTGTCTAATAGTTTCCATATTAATTTTTTTATATTTAATTAATGTGATATTATAAAATAAGTCAATTATTTCATCTATTTAATATTCAGAGAAAGTTGTAATCATTACCGCAGGTGGAACTAGTGGAATAGTAGTAATTTTTTAATAAACACCGATTATAATTGGAATCGTGCACTTCAAATTACAATCGGCGAGTTTTAATAGTAGAGGGTAAAATTATTGTCCATTGCTTGCGTGGGGATTTTGAATTAGATAGGCAATAAGAAGATTTCGCATATGTATTACACTTCTAAATTGAACATTTTCTTTTACGTTTGCCCCATCCTTAAATTCTGAGGCTCCAGCTCTTCTTGCTTGTAAAAAACTTGTTGTTAGATTTACTAATCCTTCAGTGATTTCTACCCCTTGGCGTTGAATATTTCTAAGAATGATCGCAATAGCAGTTGTAACACTTCTTTCAGCACCAGATGAGCAGTGCACAATCATAGGTTCAGGCTGGCTACTTTTTTCTTGCAAATGAAGAATGTCTACTGCTTTATCAATCGATTTAAGAAGATCGGCATAGTCTGCCCCTTCTTGATTTGGGCCAAAATTAAAAAATAGTGTTCCATTAATAAAACGAGCAGACTTTTCTTTAGCGCTTAAATAATTTGGTTTAAGATATACATTTACAGTAGAACTAGGTTTGAGGTTACCATCAAAATTAACTTCTGCTCCAGGTGAAACTTTTTCACCGTTTCCATTTGTAGAATAGACATAGCCATAAATACCATTACCTTCAAATGCCACATAGGGTTTAAATATTTGAGCCATATTTTCGAATTTAGGTAACTGATCATGAGTAAGACCAAAAAGTTCATAGGCAGCTTTTACTTTTTCCCTTACACCTTCAGTGGGCACTATCCCTTCTCTTTTACCCATCGGTTCATTTCCATGATTAACAATACCCCTAAGGCAACTGCATCCTCCAAGATCCAGATTTGGTAAAATGTTTGAGATACAAAAATACTCAGAAAGAAGCATGTGTTTGCCTTGCGCTAATTCATTTACACCCTCCGGACTTGTTGCCCAATCAACAACTCTTTCCATATGTTCGATTAATTTCCCCGCATTTTCCCATAGACCTAATGAAGCTACCCTGCTTGCGCTTTCTAATTGGATAACATTGGTCTTAGGCTGATCGTTTGATGGGTCGATTTTTGGTATAACTTCTGGAGCTATTTTTGGAGCTATTTTTGGAGCTATTTTTGGAGCTATTTTTTGAGCTATTTTTTGAGCTATTTTTGGAGCTATTTTTGGAGCTATTTTTGGAGCTACTTTTGGAGCTACTTTTGGAGCTACTTTTGGAGCTACTTGTGGAGCTACTTGTGGAGCTACTTGTGGAGCTACTTGTGGAGCCACTTGTTTAATTAACCCAGCCTGTTTAGATATTTTTGGATCTATAATAGGAGCTTTTGGTTTAATAGGTGTTGTAGATCGAGCTATTTTCCCAGGTATTTCATGATCGATTCCTGAGGTTCTTTCTTGAATTTGTAACGTTTGATTACTACCATTAGTTTTATTTACATCTTGATCTTTATGAGGGTAGGAAGAAGCGCCATTAGATGTAAGATTTCTGATCTCTTTTGTCTTTAAATAGGTTAGATCAATAGCTCTAATAATAACAAATACAATTTGCATAATAAAAGCTGTTAATAAAATCCCTAGCACCCAAATTAAAGGGTTGCTCAAGTAGGAATTTATTTTTTCAACCCTTGCTTTAATTACACTATTATTTTGTTCCATTTTGGCATTTGCAAGTTCATTTTTAGTAATTGGGGTGGAACTTATCATTTATTAACCGTTTTTTAATTATTTATTACTATTATAGTACCATGGGATGTTATTTTACTCAACCAACAAAGCTTATCTTAAAAGATTAAAAAATTTATTATCATTAAAATAAAAAACGTTATTTCATTTAAAGTAAACGATAGTTTATTGTAGATGCCTTTAAAAAGATGCGGAGAAAATATGAATAGTTCATTAACTTATTTTTATAGAATTGAAAATCAAGAAAGCAGTGCAGATGTTGGGGAAAAAATTGGAAATTTCGGATTAGGTTTATTGCGTATTGGATTTGGAAGGACAATAATAGTGGAAACAGTTTCAGATTCCTTAGGTAAGGTCACTTTTTCAGAAAAAAGGAATTCTACCTGTGCAAGACTTTCTGCACTCGTACTTTTTTTTCTCGCCCTTCCTGTAACAATTCTTCTTGCATGTATTGGTTTTATCGCAAGTTCATGTTCTAAAAGTCAACATCAGTTATTTAATTCCTATAATCAGAACATAGCTTCAGGAAAAACTTTAAACTTAAATTCTACTATTTCAGAAGAAAGAATGTTAACTTCCGTAGAAGAAGATGCTCAAAAGCCCTTAGAAATAACAAAGGAAAATGAGTTAAAAGTTGACTCAATTCAAAATATGGTAAGTGTGGATAAAAAGATACCCTCACGACAAAAAAGGCAGGCGGTGGATTTAAAAAATCCAGAGGAAGTGGCAACGTTTATTCAAAGTGTTATTCGAGGCCACTTTGTAAGAAAGTCTTATTTACCCAATCATTTATTTCCTCGATACAATGATCTTTGTGCGGAAAAAAATGATGTACAACGGAACTTAATGCCTAGAGCGATAAATGGGAAAACGGCAGTATTTCTACCCAAAGAAATGCCAGCTGTGATTTTGAAGGCTTCAGGTAGAGCTAATGCTAATAGACGCTTTCATCAGATGCAAGAAGTAAGGGCTGTTTTAAAAGAGCAAAAAAGCGATTGTTTAGTTATACCTAGGGCAAATCTATGTAAAAACTTCCTTGTAGAGCAAAGACTTCCTGTAAATGGAGATATCTTTTACAATATAGAACTGTACCTTTCCAATTATAAACTTTTTGATAAAGCAGTGCGTGAATTTACAAGATTATCATCAAAGATTTATATTTGTGATTTATTAGTACCTAACAACCACCCACTTGCACATATCCCTGATGTCGAAGGAATTGTTCGCTATGACAATTTGCCATTTTATATTGTGAATGAAAATGGTAAGCAGGAGGGGAGATTAGGTTTAATTGATCTTGAGGGTATTAATGTAAAAAAAGAGGTGGCTTTAGACTCTGCTGAACTGGCAAGGTTGATAAGAATTTTTCCTTATCACAAAGAGGTGATAATAGAGGAGGCGCTTAAACTAAATGTTAAGATCGATATGGATTTGTTAAATGCATCTCAAATAAATGGAGAAAAATATCTATGGGCAGTGTTTGTCGATCATATGCAATGGTTAAAGGAAAAAAAGATTTCTACTGAAAATAGTTCTTCTGATTTTTTAGGCGAGGATTCAATAGATAAAGAACGAATTGTTGAAGATATTAAGAATTTTTTCTTACATAGAATTTTTCAAAATCCTACTAAAGAAATGTTTCAACATCTAACGTTTGGAAATGTAAAGCTTAAAAAATTGAATGAAGAAACACCAATTGCTCAGGAATTTGCAGAGAAGATGACCGACATAATCTTACATAACTTAAGAGTTCAAATTAAATTACATCAAGAAAGGGAGTTAAAAAATTCACAAACTATTACTTCCAATTCGCAGTTAGTCAAATTTCGATCGCCTGTTTTAAATCGTGAAACTTTATATGGTAATGCTCTTTCCTTGCTTGCGCCAATTGAACATAGGCTATTTATGCAAAGATTAAACGCTGTAAGTGCAGCAGAAGTCGTTACCTGGCGAATAATGAGGATTTTAAAGGAAACCGGAAAAATTTTCAATTTTGATCCAGGACTTTATGGAGGGGAAGATCGATGTTGTTGGATACGTTATTAAAAATAGACTTCTTTCAAAATCTTTATGAACCATATTTTTTAATGATAAGAAGCTCAGGAGCATTTTGCTTTAATGGGGTGGTTAGGTGAAAAAGGTTTATTTTATAATTCGTTTTTCTAAAAAAATCAAAAATTCCAGTTTTTTCCTCAACGCCCCCTAGATGGCCAGTATAGATCATTAGAGAAATCATCCCCCCTGGGGAGAGAAGGGTTAAGGCTGAAGCTAAGCTTAAAAGGGTAGTTTTTGAAGTGGTAATTGTTTGTTTATCTGAACCAGGGAGATATCCTAGGTTATAGACGATCAGATCTATAGGTTTTTCTATAAATTCTAACGATTCGTGAGAGGTGTGGTGAAAATAGGCTTTTTTATCAGCAAGTCGTTGCCTGGTTTCAGCAATTGCCTGGCTCTGTATATCGATGCAATGAAGTTCAATATGGGAGAAATTTGAAAGAAAGAGGGAGTCGTGACCATTACCGCAGGTAGCGTCCACTGCAATAATAGAATTTTTTTGAATGGATTCAATATGTTCCTTCCATAAGGTGTGTGCGATTTTTAGCTGATTCATAGCCTAAACTATACTATAGTTCTTGCTGTAAAAGAAAGCTATTTTGTATACTAGACCTTCTTTTTTAGAAAGGGGTATTAGCTCAGTGGTAGAGCGCTACATTGACATTGTAGAAGTCAGCTGTTCAAATCAGCTATATCCCAATGAATATACCAGTTTTTAGTGAGCAAAATTTTGCTATGCACCTTTTAGGTGCTTCGTTTGTTGAGTTGTTTCCAAATTTGCAATTGCTTGATTTATCTGTTTATCCAGATAGATTTTGCATCGACTTCTCCTTTTCAAGGACTTTATCACTTCAAGAAATTATGATGTTAAAGACCCGCTTTTTTGAAAAGATGAAAGGTGAGGATAGGGGTGAAATTCGTGAGATGGTTTCAAAAAATGCGTGTGATTTATTAAAACACTACAAACAGATGTTTTTAACCGAACTAGTTGATAGGGATGAACAATTCACAGAGATGTTATGCATGCAAGTGTATCAAGCTCCTGTTTTTGGTGAAATTGATTTAGATTGTAAAAGCATCAAAGAAATCAAACTTGAAATGTACGATCTAGGTGAAAAAAAATGGATGAAGCGCAGCGTGCATCATTTTCGTATGGAGGGATTTGCTTATTATTCTAAAGAAGACAGGGTTGCCTTTGAAAATCTTGAGAAAAATGGTAAACACGATCACCTAGAGATTGGTAAGAAAGAAGGTTTGTTTTGGGTGGAAGATGGTCTTGCTTCTTTTTCTTCAAAAGGGGAAAGGGAGTTTCAAAAACTTATTATCAAAGCAGAAGATTTTTTTGGGGAACGTGTCTATTTTGACGGAGATGTTGAAGATTTTAGAAAAGTTTCAGGTGAAAAAGATTTTTTTGTAATCGAACGAGCAGAAGGTCAATTTGATGGAATCTGCTATGGTTTAAAGGAAACTGAGGTGATGAGAGTTTTAACTGCATTTAGTTTTTCAAATAAAAATTTAATTAATCAGTTAGAAAGTTTTTTAAAATCCCTTAAACTTTCTGGTCGAATTGAGGAAGATAATCGATGTTTAGTCTATGATTTTAAGGGGATTCCTTGGATTATTGCCGAAACTGGAAAGGAAAATAGCTATAATTTTATAGAAATAAATTTACAATGTCTTTATGCGCTACAGGTGGAAAATCTTGTCAAATAAACTTGTGGAGCAAAATGCACTTTTTATATATAATACTCACATTTGAAAAGCAAATTATGGGAAGAATAGAATTTGAAGATTAATCGTGATATAAAAGCCATTAGAGTTAGGCTGATTTCTGAAGATGGAAAACAGATGGGAATCTATTTAACCTCTGAAGCGTTGAAGAAAGCACAGGAGTTATCACTTGACCTTGTGGAAATTTCGCCAAAGGCTGATCCACCAGTTTGCAAGATTATAGATTATGGTAAATTTTGCTATCAACAGCAAAAACGTGACAAAGATCAAAAGAAAGGGTCAGTACAGGGGAAAGTTAAGGAATTAAAATTCAAACCAAATATTGACGACAATGATTTGCAAGTAAAAATTAAAAAAGCGAAAGATTTTTTAGAAAAAGGTAATAAAGTTAAATTTACTTGCATGTTTCGGGGAAGAGAAATTGTTTTTATCGAAAATGGTAAAAAGATCATGGATGTAATTTGTCAGGAATTGAAAGAAATAGCATCACCAGATAGTGAATCGAGTTTGATGGGAAAAATGTTGACCATGTTAATGATTCCAGGTGCAAAAGAGAAAAAAAATAAAGTAATGAAACCAAAAGTTTCTGAGCAAGAAGAGGAGAGTTAGAGTGCCAAAGGCTAAAACAAACAAATCGTTAAAAAAGAGATTTAAACAAACAGCTTCTGGAAAGCTTCTTAGAACCCAACAGGGTAGATGTCATATTTTGACAAAAAAGTCTTCTAAGAAAAAGAGAAAGCTTGAAGGTACTGTAGAAGTAGCAAAAAGCTTTTTGAAAAAGTTTAAACGCATGATGAATGGATTATAGGGGAGAGGGAGAAAAATGGTAAGAATTACAAATAGCGTTCCTAGAAAAAGAAAGAAAAAGCGCTTACTTAAGCAAGCAAAAGGATTTTTCGGAGGAAGAAAAAATCGTATCCGTAACGCAAAGACTGTGTTAATGAAAGCATGGGCCAATGCATTTGATGGAAGAAAAGAGAAGAAGAGATCTTTCAGAATTATGTGGATTCAAAGAATTAATGCTGCATGCAGATGCTACGGAATTTCTTATAGCAAATTAATTGATGGATTGAATAAAGCCAACATTGAAATTGATAGAAAAGTCTTAGCAAAACTTGCAGTGGAAGATGAAAAAGCCTTCGAAGCAGTTGTTATTGCTGCTAAAAAAGCACTGTAGTACGGTTAATAGATCTCTTTAGAAACTTGCTTGTTTTGGAAGATCAACTATTTTCTTTTACTTTTTTACCAAATTATGAAAGCATATGTAATGCATATAGTTGAATAGTTTGGTAAAAAATATGGAAAAAGAGTTGCCCTAATCAGCAAATGATTTTTCGAATGAGGTCTAATAGAGGGGGGTGAAGATTTCCCTCTGATTAATTAAAAGGGAAGTTCTTGTGGAAGATGAAATACTAAGTCTAAAGAAAACTTTTGAATTCGAGATAAAGGCAGCCCTTTCTTTAAAAGATATAGATCACATGAGGGTCAAATATCTTGGCAAGAAAGGTCCCGTCCAGGATCTTATGAAAGGATTAAAAGATGTTAAGGCTGATCAAAGACCATTGATTGGAAAATTGATCAATGATGTGAAAGAGACGTTTTCTGAGCAAATAGAGGAGCGTTTTATCAGTCTAAAGAAAGATGAATTAGATAAAAAGCTTCAGAACGAAAAAGTAGATATTTCCTTACCAGGAAGAAAAGAATTATCCGGTAGTTTACATCCAATCTCTCAGATGATGGATAAAGTAATAGATGTAATGATTGGTATGGGTTTTTCCGTATTCATGTCACCTGAAATTGAAAGCGATTATTATAATTATGGCGGCTTAAATTACCCTGATGATCATCCAGCCCGCGATATGCAAGACACCTATTATTTAAATAGTAAAACACTTTTAAGATCACATACAACAAGTTTCCAGCAACATGTTTTAGAAATGTATTCTCCACCTATTCGGATGGTTTGCCCTGGAAAATGTTATCGAAATGAGACAATATCCTCAAGATCCCATGTTTTATTTCATCAGTGCGATGTCTTATATATTGATAAACACGTTACGTTTGCAGATTTAATTTCTACTCAAAAAGAGTTTTATAAAAAACTTTTTGGTAGAGAAGTTAAGCTTCGAATGAGACCAAGCTATTTTCCATTTGTCGAACCTGGTATGGAAGTTGATCTTTCCTGCCTTCTTTGTGATGGAAAAGGCTGTAAACTTTGCAAGCATTCAGGTTGGTTAGAAGTTTGCGGGGCCGGTATGGTTCATCCTGAAATTATAAAACAGGGTGGTCTTGATCCAGAAGTATATTCTGGTTACGCTTGGGGCGGTGGTATTGAAAGACTTTATCTTCTTATGCACGAGATCGATGACATAAGACTCTTTATGGAAAATGATGTTCGTTTCTTAAAACAGTTTCCTTAAAAAAAACTTTATAGTATATTAAAACTTTCTTTAACAAGGAGTCTATATATATGTCCCACGATATAACTATATCAAACCCATTTCACTTATATACAAAGTCGGCACGGGATTTAATAAATGAGGTTTTATCAAGAGCAGATGGAGAAGTGGTTAAGGAAAGACCCTGTGATTATGTTTTACGCATTTTATCAAATCTATATGTTCCATTAAAAGATAGGGGTACACTTTTTAAACCTCACGTCACAGTAGAAGTGATGAGGGGCTTAATAAGGCCTGCATTTATTCCCTTTATTAGAAAACTACTTTTAGCATGCGCAAATAGGGAAACTAAAATTTGTTTAAGGGATAAGTTAAACGGTATTGATGTAGAGGGTATTTCGAATTTAGCAGATGAAAAAATAGATAAATTGATTCACTCATTTGAATTATGGCTTACGGTCTATATGCCTGCTAATTAGGAGTTTAAGGCAAGAGTGTATGTTATGAAAAATTACTATCTTTAAATTGGAGCTTTGTTGTATTTTCCTTCCGACAATTTTGAATAAGGGTAGCAAAATGAACATATCACAACTCACCGGTTCTTTTCATAGAGTTGATACAACACCAATTTCACTTGACGATGAGGTTAAGATAAGAATCCTTGGCATCTTAAGAAAGCTTAGGCTGATGCCCCTTACTGATTTAGTCTGTTATGCAGGTGTAAGTGTATCTCAGATGAGATCTCTTTTTTTGCCTGCGCATCAAACCTTTATCTATAACTTTCTTCTGCCATTTGTTCATGAAGATAAAAAAGTGGAGTTTTATGACAAATTATCAGGATATTGCACAAATCGGAACTTAACTGATGAAGATACGGATAGTCTTAGAAATATTAGATTAACATTTAGTAATTGGCTAAAGCAATTTGTAAATGCTAGCATGGCTTTACCTATTAATTCGTAAAACGAGCAAATCTTTTCTATTGATTAATGCTCTTAACTAAAATATGGTTATAAATAAATCTAAATTTAGGTGTTGTGATGCAACTTCTGGTAACGTTTCTTTTCTCAACCGGCTGGATGATCTCATGCTGGTTGTTATATCTTTTAGTAAAAAGGGCGATGATTGTGGATCTTGCTTGGACTTTTTGTGTATTTTTTATCAGCTTAATTTACTTTCTTTTAGGGCAAAGGTCTCTTTCGCTTTCTATAGTCTTTATCGCCTCAATTATATGGACGATAAAGTTACTTACTCTTTTATTTATTAGACTTTTTAAACATAGGTCTGATGGAAGATATACAAGACTTGATGAACTTTGGAAGGATTCCTTAAAAAGAAATTATTTTGTATTTTTTGTTTTTCAGGCATTTGGTGCCTGGATTTTTATGCTACCTTTTTATTTTATTTCAAGATTTTCTAATTGGGGGATTATTGATTACCTTGCAACGTTTTTAATCATTTTAGGGCTTATTGGTAATATTTTAGCAGATTATCAATTACAGATTTTCTTATATCATAGAAAAGATTCATCGAAAATATGTGAAAGTGGTCTTTGGTATTATTCAAGACATCCAAATTACTTTTTTGAATTTGTATATTGGTTAGGAATTTCATTGTTTGCCATATCATTACCGTATGGCTTTATTGCTCTAATTAGTCCGTTTAGTCTTTTATTAACGTTACTATTTTTTACAGGAATACCAGCAGCAGAAAAGCAGGCTCTTTTAACAAAAGGGGAAAGTTATAGATTGTATCAACAAAAAGTAAGTTCATTTGTTCCGTGGTTTAGAAGAAAATAAAGGAAAAATATTGGAAAAATCTGAAAAGCGAGTAATTATTGCAGGGGCAAATGGATATGTGGGTAGTAGGCTTGCCTATAGACTTGCTGAAAAAGGTATCGAAGTAATTGCGCTAGTACGTAATAAACAGCGATTTAACATTCACTCTAATATCCATAAAAATATTGAAGTAATTGAGTGTGATTTTTTAGATATGGCAAGTCTAAAAAGTATTCCCACAAGCATTTCAATTGCCTATTATTTGGTGCACTCCTTAGCAGAGAAGGAAAAAATTTTTAGTGAGCTGGAAGAGCGCTCTGTAACAAATTTTTTAGAAGCAATGAGAGTACGGGGCCCTGAAAAAATTGTCTATTTAAGTGGTCTATCTGGGAAAAATGCCTCCTCTGATCATATGAAATCAAGAGATAAGGTGGGAGAAATTTTAAATGCAGGTCCTGTTCCTATTATTAATTTTAAGGCGGGGATTATCATCGGTTCGGGAAGTGCTTCTTTTGAGATAATAAGAGATATAGTTGAAAAACTCCCTGTGATGATCGCTCCAAAATGGGTAAGTTCAAAATGTCAGCCCATAGGTATCTTTGATGTGTTATATTATTTAGAAAGTATACATGATGTAGGAGTGGAAAGCGGCACCTATGAAATTGGTGGCCCTGATGTATTAACGTATAAGCAGATGCTTTTAATCTTTGCAAAAATTAGACACCTTAAACGATGGATAATTTCAATCCCTCTTTTAACACCAAATCTTTCGTCTAAATGGCTTTATTTTGTTACATCTACAAATCTTTATTTGGCAAAAAGGCTAGTAAATAGCTTAACAAATGATGCTGTCTGTACAGAGTTTAAAATCCAAAAGATTTTACCCCATAAATGCCTAACCTATGAAGAAACCATAAAACTTGCTTTTGATAAAATAGAACAAAATCACGTTCTTTCCTCATGGAAAGATGCACTAAATCAAAGTAGCTTGAATCCTCGATTCGACGATTATATTCATGTACCCACACATGGGTGTTTAAAAAACATACAAATAGGGATGTATCACTCATCTAAAAAAGAGGTGATTGATAAACTTTGGGCAATTGGTGGAAAAAATGGTTGGTATTATATGGATTGGGCCTGGAAAATCCGAGGAAAAATCGATAAAATTGCAGGTGGGGTAGGGTTAAGAAGGGGTAGAAAAAGTCCTACTGAATTAGAAAAAGGGGGCTCGTTAGATTTTTGGCGCGTAATAAAATCTGATAAAGTAGAGGGACATTTACTCCTTTACGCAGAAATGAAGCTACCAGGAGAAGCTTGGCTTGAATGGAGAATTGCAGAGGTTAACAACCTTGTTCAAATTACACAAACAGCCACATTCCGCCCAAAAGGGGTGCTTGGTAGACTTTACTGGTATGCACTCATCCCATTTCACCTTTTTATCTTTAAAGGTATGTGTAATAAAATTGGTGCAAAGTAAATGTTTCCCCTCTATTAAACTTATTTCAACCCCTTTTAGATTCTTTTTTCTTTGATATAAGCCCTACCTCTTTATGGGCTCTAATTGTTTAACTAATCGTTTCAATTACCCTACGCTAACACAAAGAATATCAACAACTTCCGTCTGCAGCAATCTCTTTTCCGTGACTTTAGTCACTGCTTTTATTTGTTTTAACTCATTCATACTCATACAAATAGACCTTTCCATGGTTAGCGCCGGGGGTAATTGCTACCCTTTGTACTACGAAAAGGTGACAATTCTATTTAACGAAAAGGGGACAATTCTATTTAACGCTCACAGCCTTTCTGTACAACCTTGAAATTAAAATAAATTTATGCTATAATAATGCCATAATTAATAATAAAAATTATAAAAAAGGAGAAAAAAATGGAAAATATTAGTCAGGGAGGGGGTGCTCCTGCTGCTGATGCAGTTGTTGAGATGGTTCAACCAAGATCATCAGTTACAATACCTTTAGAGTTATTTACAGTAATAGCAGGGTTTGTCCCTGGAAAATTAGCTGGAGTTTCAAGGGGGCTAACAGTAATTGACCCTAATGCAAAACTTGATATGCTTAAGAAAGTAAAGGACCTTAATGTCTTTTCATATTTACAAGGTAGATTACTCCCAAAAATAAATGCTCAAAATCTAAATTTTGACTTTATTAGATTTATAAATCGTTTATTTAAGCGCGTATGCATTGATGTAGCGTCTCTTGATTCAATTAGGTCTAATAGGGAAATTACTATTCAAGATGTTTATGGAGTACTACAAGGAACAAATACAGATCAAATAATTCGGGAAGGTAAAGATCGTGCCCTTCAAAGATTTGCCGAGGTTTTACGTGAAGGGGAGCATGCACTTGCAATCCCTGCAAATTTAACCCCACAACAAATACGGGCCTGGTTTGCAGATGAGGCAAATCAAGAGGTGCTGGGTCATGTTACTCGATTGAATTTAGCTGGGCTAGGATTGAGGCATTTACCGGATGAGATTGGTAGATTTAGAAATCTTCAACATCTTAACTTATCGAATAACCCGCTTAGTAGTGTACCGGATTCAATTAGGAATTGGTTTCTTGCTGCGGTAGGGCAAATTGGCAATGCTCTTCAGTTTGCAGCTGACGCATTAAGAGCAGATAGGGAAGTGGTTCTTGCTGCCGTAAGGCAAAATGGCCAGGCTCTTGAGTATGCAGCTCCCGCATTTCGAGCAGATAGGGATGTGGTGCTTACTGCGGTAAGGCAAGATGAATTGTCTTTGATTCATGGCAGTGCTCTTCAGTATGCAGCTGATGCATTAAAAGCAGATAGGGAAGTGGTTCTTGCTGCCGTAAGGCAACATGGCGATGCTCTTGAGTATGCAGCAGAGGAATTAAGGGCAGATAGGGAAGTGGTTCTTGCTGCGGTTACGCAAAATGGCTGGGCTCTTAAGCTTGCAGCTGATGAATTAAAAGCAGATAGGGAAGTGGTTCTTGCTGCGGTAAGCCGGAATGGCAGTGCTCTTAAGTTTGCAGCTGCTGCATTAAAAGCAGATAGGGAAGTGGTTCTTGCTGCAGTAAGCCGGGATGGCAGTGCTCTTAATTTTGCAGCTGCTGCATTAAAAGCAGATAGGGAAGTGGTTCTTGCTGCGGTAAGCCGGAATGGCAGTGCTCTTAATTTTGCAGCTCCTGCATTAAAAGCAGATAGGGAAGTGGTTCTTGCTGCGGTTACGCAAAATGGCTGGGCTCTTTGGTATGCAGCTGACGAATTAAAAGCAGATAAGGAAGTGGTTCTTGCTGCGGTAGAGCAATTTGGCGAGGCTCTTAAGTTCGCAGCTGACGAATTAAAAGCAGATAGGGAAGTGGTTCTTGCTGCGGTAGAGCAATTTGGCAGTGCTCTTAAGTTTGCAGCTGCTGCATTAAAAGCAGATAGGGAAGTGGTTCTTGCTGCGGTTACGCAAAATGGCTGGGCTCTTCAGTTGGCTGATCCCGCATTACAAGCTGATCCAGAAATACGTGCCGCTGCAGGTGTGATGGATGTATAGCTATTGCTTACTGCATATTGATAAGGGGTACATGTTATGCACCCCTTTTTTTCTCTATTGGATTTCTTTTCAATGATAGAAATGGCGATTTCATGCCCCTTGGGGACTTTAAAAGATTGAAGGGCTTTTAATAGATAGGCTCTTATGGTCTCTTTGGCAACGAAAAGGGGCTGTTTGTAAAAAATATTTACAGATAGAAATGCCACATATTCATTAAATAAGATTCTTCTTTAACATTTTTTAACCAAAATTGTTGATAGAATTTATCATTAATTAATGGTATACTAATCTTCTTATAAAAAAATCAATTAACAATATATGAGGAAAAAATGACTATTGATGGAACTAATAGATCAAGCATTACTGCTTTTGCATCCACGTCTAAAGATATAACTGGAATTGGGGGGATAGATGGTGGTTATGAGGAAATATTAGCTTGCTTAATTCCTACCCAGAAAGAGGGTGGAAAATCATTATTGGGTAGATGCTCTTTATCAATAAGCGATGAGACAGAGTTTGGTAAGAAAAAGGATTTAAAAAAAATAATAGTATCTGCAAATGAGCTTGCATCATTATCTTTGGAATTACGTGCAGATAAAATGTTTGCCTTAGCTGCTGTAAAGGAAAATCCTGAAGCGCTAAAGTATGCAGCTTCTGAGTTAAGAAGTGACAAAAATTTTATTTACGAGTTAGTAAAAACTAATGTCGATCTTTTTCAATATGCAGCAGATGAGCTAAGATCAGATGTAAAATTTGTCAAGAGATTGCTATCTGTAGATTATCAAGTTTTAAAGTATGCTTCAGCTCAGTTAAGGGCAAATAAAGATCTAATTGTTTGCGCCATAGATATTAACCCACTTGCTATTCTCTTTGCCCCTGCTGAATTGAAAAAGGACAATGATGTGGTTTGGGCACTAATAAAGAAGGGGTGCATTTATTCTATGGAAGCAAACTTTCATCATTATTTAGGAATTAGACATATAGCTCTTTCTGCTATAGAATATGAGGGAGAGTTATTAGAGTTTTTACCTGCTAAATTTAAAGCAGACGAAGAGGTAGTTCTTACTGCGGTAAAAATGGATGGAAGATGTCTTAAATATGCAGATAAAAATCTTCAGGCAAATAAGGGTGTTGTTTTGACTGCAATAGATCGTCATCCCGATGCTCTTGAGTATGCAGCAGATATTTTAAAAGAAGATATAGAAGTAGTTTCTTATGCTGTTTTAAAAAAACCTAGAACTTTTCAGTATGCTGGTAAGAAATTAAGGGCAGATAGAAAATTGGTTAAGTATGCAGTAGGTCGAGATGGGATGAATCTTCGATATGTAGCAGATGAATTGCGCTTTGACAAAGAGGTCGTTCGTATTGCGACAAGTCAAAATCCGAAGGCTTCTACCTATGCATATCCAACCAATAATTTTTACCACAATTGACACAATTCCAGCTTAGGGGTATTAGAAAAAAGAGCTTGTCAATTATTAGTGGATATTCTATAATTTAGCGCATTACATTGCGGAAGAGTGGCAGAGTGGCCGATCGCGTCTGTCTTGAAAACAGAAGGCCTGAAAGGGTCCGGGGGTTCGAATCCCTCCTCTTCCGATTCTTTTTATAGTTAAATATTTTTTTTATGTTTACTTAACCAATTTTCTGCAATTTCAATTTTTACATCTATTGTCTTATGATTCTTTTTTAAATTTACAAGTAGCATATTTAACCTTTGATTCCCTTGTAAAAGTTTATGGTGCTTTTTCATAAATCGCCAGAAAAGCCCATCCCATAGCTCGACCCAATCACCTTTTTTATAATTACTCATTTTTAATATATAGTTAGCACCTGATATATAGGGTTTAGTTGTGATAGTACCTAAATTTGCATATTGACTCATGTCATATACATTAGGAACCATAACCCAATCAAAGGAATCAACAAAATAGGCCATAAACCATGTGTAAACTTCATTAGGATCGGTATCACAAAGAAGTAAAAAATTACCAAGAACCATAAGTCTTTCTATGTGATGACAATAACCTGTTTCTAATATTTTATGAATGGTTGAATCAATAGGTTCGATCCCTGTTGTCCCATCCCAAAATCCTTTTGGTATTTTTTTGTGATTGGAAAGTTTATTAGCAATTCGGTCCTTTTTCCCACAAACAACGTAAACTCCTCTGATAAATTCTCTCCACCCAACTATCTGCCTTATAAATCCTTCTAAGGCATTAAGAGGAATTTTATATTTTTTTGCACAACTTAACGCTTTTTCTATAACTTCATGAGGTGTAAGTAAACCTATGTTTAATGAAGGGGATAAGACGCTATGAAAGAGAAAATGTTCATCTTTAGAAATGGCATCTTCAAAATCACCAAATAAGGAGAGTCTTTCTTTTAAAAAGAGATCTAACCCGGCCCTTGCCTCTTTAAAATTTGTGGGATAATAGAATCGATTTAAGGATCCAATACTATTTGGAAAATGTTTGACGACCCAATCTTTTGACTTTTTTATCACATCGGTTTCTTTGGGAATATATGGCTGCAAAATGGGTTGACTTTTTGGAATTTTCTTTCGATTTTCACTGTCAAAGCTGAACTTACCACCAACTGGCTCTTTCCCATCCATAAGTAGTTTCATCTCTTTTCTCTGTCCGGTATAAAAACTGGAAAAAAAGTGAGAAGTTCTTTTATTTTTACCGAATTTTTCCTCCACATCTTTTCGATTTAAAAAAAACGCTGGGGAGGGGTAGAAGGAGAATGAAAAGCCAAACTTCTTTTCACTAAATGCAATATCTTCCTCTAAATAGTGATCATTGATTTCAGCCATATGGATACTTTCGATGTTTTTTTTTGCAAGGTGTTTAAACACCGCTTTTCTTGAATCCAACTCAGTAGATTCTAAGTAGATCACCTTAAAACCTTTTTTTTCTAGATAATCCTTGTATTGAAGCAAGGCAGCCTTTAACAAGACAAGTCTTTGCTTGTGAAATTCCTGTATTCTAAAATAGAGAAATTCTTCAACCAGATAGATGACCCTTTTTTTACATAGGGCAGGGTGGTTTTCAAAGAGCTGATCAGGGAAAATAAGGGTTATTTCTTTCATCTTATAAAGATCCTTAAATTTTTATTTCTATTTTTTATAAAATAGAAATATAAGTGTTAAAATTTATGTTAAATTTGTTATTATGAAGTCTACCATTAAAAAACGCTATAGGAGTTTTTTTGACATTCTTAAAATTATACCTTCTCTCTCTAGCAATCTTTTTCATGATAGATTTGGTCTGGTTAGGATTTATCGCTAAGGATCTTTATAGCGATCAATTAGGATTTTTAATGGTTAAGCAAATAAGATGGATCCCTGCCATCTTGTTCTACTTTATATATTTAGCCGGACTTACCTTTTTTGTCATCCTACCACTTACCTTAAGTGGAAACTGGATTTTATCTTTGTTGTATGGTGGATTTTTTGGTCTTGTATGCTACAGTACGTACGATTTATCAAATTTAGCAACTTTGAAAGATTGGCCGGTAAAAATTGTAGTTATTGATTTAATCTGGGGCTCTTCTATTTCAGCATTCACAAGCTTTATTTGTTGCACTATTGCTTCTTATTTTAAGCCTTACTTCATTTAAATATTAGTATCAATAAAAGGGGGAGGAAGTGAAGAGATATCTTATTGTGGGGGGAACTTCAGGAATAGGTAAGGTAATCAAAGAAAGGCTTGAAGAATCAAGCCAAGAGGTGATTAGTTTTTCTCGACAATCAGGGGTAGATGTAACAGAGGAAAACCCTGCCTTTCCTTCCATTACTGGCAAATTAGATGGGCTAATCTATTGTCCAGGTACCATCACCTTAAAACCCTTTTCTTTGCTAGCTTTTTCTGATTTTACACACGATCTTTCAGTGAATTTTTTAGGAGCGGTAAAGGTGATTGCCCATTATCTACCAAATTTTAATGACGGTTCTGCAATTGTTCTTTTTAGCTCTATTGCTGCATCAAGGGGATTTACCTATCACTGCTCTATAGCGAGTGCAAAAGCGGCATTAGAAGGGTTTGTTAGATCTTTTGCAAGCGAAATGGCTCCTAAAATACGCATAAATGCTGTTGCACCATCATTGACAGAGACGCCACTTTCTGCCTTTTTGAATTCAGATCCAAAAAAGAAGGAAGCAAATATTAAAAGACATCCCCTAGCTCGATTAGGCACCCCCGAAGATATGGCTGAAATGGCATTGTACCTTCTTTCCGAAAAAGCTTCTTTTATCACCGGTCAGGTGATAGGAGTTAATGGTGGCTTAGGTTAAGTAAGCAAGATCCTATCTAAGATTTTGGTTATTTTCGTTATACCACTTAATCGTTTTCCTGATTCCGTCACGAAGGGATGTTTTTGGTTCAAAGCCTAAAGCAGCCAGCTTTTCGATGGTAAGAAGCTTTCTAGGGGTGCCATCAGGTTTAGATGGATCAAGGGTGATGGTGCCTTCATAGCCTGTTTCTTCTTTGATGATATAAGCAAGATCAAGGATAGAGATATCTTTTCCAGTTCCTACATTTACTATTTCGGCATCATTGTAATGATTCATCAAAAAAATGCTTGCTTCGGCAAGATCTTCCACATATAAAAATTCGCGTAGGGCAGAGCCTGTTCCCCACATTTGAACGCTTCCTACATTATTTTCTTTAGCTTCGATAAATTTTCTGATCAGTGCAGGAAGTACGTGAGAGTTTTCTAGATCAAAGTTATCATTGGGCCCGTAAAGATTTGTGGGCATTAGGCAAATAGCGTTAAATCCGTGTTGTCTTCTATAGGCCTGACACATTTCGATCCCTGCAATTTTTGCAACAGCATAGGAGGAATTTGTAGGCTCTAGGTAACCTGAAAGTAAATATTCCTCTTTGATGGGCTGTGGACAGAGTCTTGGGTAGATGCAGGAGGATCCAAGAAATAGAAGTTTTTTTACCCCGGATCTGTAAGATGCATCAATCACGTTTAATTCAATAGCAAGATTGTCATAGATAAAATCAGCGCAATATAACTTATTTGCCCAGATTCCACCCACTTTGGCAGCTGCTAAATAAACAAAATCAGGTTTTTCTTCTTCAAAAAAGGCTTTAGTTTTTTGAGCATCTCTAAGATCAAGCTCTTTTGAAGATCGAGTGATAATATTTGTATAACCTTGCTCTTGTAGTTTTAGGACAATTGCTTTACCAACAAGTCCATTATGTCCTGCGACAAAAATTTTAGAATCAAAATTTTGTCCATTTGAGAAAAGTAGAAGGGGAGATAATAGGTAGAATAAGATCCTCATAGAAATTCCTTTGTTGAAGATAAAATTATAAATATTTAATGATTAGGTTACAAGAATATTTTTTATGAAAAACTTGCTTCAATAGGTAAAGACCGTTACCATTGTTTGGTATGGATTTAGAACAATTAATAGAAAATTGCGGGATCGCAAAAAGTCCTCCGCCTTCTCCAAAAAAGGGGATTCCAAGGAGATTTTTTCCAGGATTTTTACGTCTACCTATTCAGCTTATTATTCTTCCTTTTGTTTGGGTAGATATGCTTTCGCAAAAAATTGCCAAGCTCTTTATCCCTCCTCCATTTATAAAAGCTGGAAAGTGCAAAAAGCGTGGAAACTGCTGTCATTATGTTCTTGTGAGAAAAATAAGGGGCCCTTTTGGTTTCCTTGATCTTTTTTGGCATACTCAAATCAATGGATTTTATAGAAGGGAGAAAAATGCTGTTCCCTATGAAAAAGGGGATGTCTATGTAATGGGGTGCAGACATTTAAGAAAGGATGGATCTTGCGGAAATTACTTTTTAAGACCTTCTGTATGTAGAACATGGCCTCGTATTGAGATTTTTGGTGTCCCAGAGATATTAAAGGGGTGTGGCTTTTACGCAGAAAATCGAACCAAGCACCCACTAAATGTGTTAAAGGATTAAGATCTATTGGTCAGAAGGGGAGCCGCCTGTTGCCATAAAGCGTAGTCCTTTTTCCACCGTTAAATTCACAGGTTTTACCATAGATCTAGGAACAATTGCAGTCATTCCACCGATTTGATAGCTGAAGGGGAAAAACACAGTCACATCATCTTTTATCCCAATACCCTCTGGTAAATCGTCAAAAGTCTCCCTAGTAACAAGACCCATCATTTTTATACCGTTTAAGGTGACTGTAACTACTTTACCTTTTTTATCCTTGCCACCGGCATTAAAAAAGCTCATAAGATCGGTTACAGAGGTGTAAATTGTCTTAAGAAGAGGGATTTTTTTTAATCCTCTTTCCAACCAGCTATAAAAATGCTGAATTAACCAATGATTTAGGAGAAGACCTAGAACAAATAGGATTATAATAGCCAAAATAATTCCCATCCCTGGAAAATATAATTTTGGAAAAAAATAGGCAACAGGAGCACCAAAGATAAATTCTAAGTGATTATAGAGCCAAATTAGCAGTATGATTGTGACTGCAAGCGGCGCAATTGCTAAAAACCCTCTAAGAATAACCTTACCCATAACTGAGATCTAACATATAACTGTTTTTTTGCAAACCTTAATTGCTATTTTTACTTTATCTTTACAAAAAATACTAACATGATAGAATGCTTTTTTTTAATCATTTAAAACTTAAGGGTGTGATATGCAAAACGTTACTTTAACTCATCGCTATAATGATTTATTAGAGGAAGTAGGTGCTTTTAGAGACCTATCTAAGACTATGAATAAAGAAGGCGCTCATTGGCTAAAAAAAGTAGAATATGTGGCAAAAGCTTTTTTTGCAGCCATTACTATGCCAATTCGATTTTTCATTAGCGGAATTGTAAGTTTTATAAAATCAGTCGATAGAATGATAAAGTGTGAAAAGGATGGATTTGGGAATATGCTCTTAGAGTCAGTGTTTAGAGTAATTCATGCCGTGATGCTAATTCCTATCCTTATTGGTGGTTTTTTTACACATTTAACCCTAAAAGCGATGTTTGATTGGATAAAAGAAAAAGATCAAGATGGATACACCCCCTCAAAAAAGGCTAAAGAACCTGAAACATCTGACGAATTAAAGGAGAAGTTGGAAAGGGTCACCATTTTTCAAAATGAGTTGGATGAGCAATTAAAATTGTTAACCAGCATACAGCCGGGTAAAATGAGAAATGGGCAAATGCAAATAAGTAAAGATAAAGAAAAAGGTAGGGTTGACTTAGAGGATTTATCCGATAAAGTCGGTGAGTTTACAACAGCTGTTGGAAGAAAAAAATTAATTAGGGAATTAGTGGAGATTTTAAATCTGCCTGAGCAAAAAAATGTTATTTTAACGGGAAAAACGGGTGTTGGAAAGACAACTATTATCCATGGTTTGGTAAAATTTTTAGATGATAATAAGTATAATGAGGGAATGCCAGAGCGCTTAAAAGGGGTGAAAGTTCTCTCTTTTAGTGCATCAAGTATTGTATCTGGTACAAAATATAGAGGATCGTTACAGGAAAAATTCGAAGAATTGATAAAAGAGGTGAAAAATTCAGAGGTGCCTGTGATTTTATTTGTAGATGAAATCCATCAACTTATGGGGGCAGGTGGGGTGGAGTCTGATGATGGGGCAAGTTCGGTGGATCAATTATTCCTTGCTCATTTGACGGGAAAAAGTATCACCCTTATTGGAGCCACTACACCAGAGGAATTTGATCGATACATAAGTCCACATAAAGCATTTTTAAGACGCTTTATTAAAAAAGAGGTTGAGCCTTTAAAAGATCAGCACATTGAATCTGCATTAAACAATCATATCAAGATGCTTATGGATGAATACAATATTCTGATTGAACCAAACTTATGTAAAATAGCGCTAAAACTTTCGGAAGAATTGGTTTTTGAGGAAAAAAATTTAAAGCTAGATGTTGCAAAAAAGATCTTATCTCTTGCAGCATCTCGGGCGCAATTAAAAGTTTTATATTCTAAAAAAGGAGATAAAGTAGATCATCTGACAGAAAAAGCATTACAAAAAGTAGCAAAGGGGATGAAAAATGGTGAAAACGAAAGCTGGCGCTCTATTTATAATTAAGCTCTTTTGCAGATTCTTGATCAAGGATCCACAAAACTTTATGATGGTCACATAGAACCCTAGAGGATGGGTAGCTGCTAGTTTTATCGGTAAGGACTTGTTTTACCATGGTGGATTTACCTTTTCCGTAGGCAAGAAATACAACATGTCTTGCTTTACGAATTAAAGGATAGGTAAAGGTCATTCTTGTTGTGTTTTTTTGTGGGACTAGATTTTCCACAACCAAAGAGGTAGTCTCCACTAGCGCCTTTGTTCCAGGAAACAATGAGGCAGTATGGCCATCATCACCCATACCAAGCAAAATGAGATCAAAACTTTGATCAATCACATGTTTATTAATCAGGGCTTGATAATCTTCTGCATGTTCCTTGATAGATTTTTCTGCTTTCATTCGAAAAATATGGCTTTTAGGGATGGGTAAATCGGAAAACCCATTAGTCATCGCCATATGATAGTTACTTTCTTCACTATCTGGTTCAACAGATCGTTCATCACTAAAAAAAACAAAGACTTTATCCCACTGAAGATCGTTTTCATGTTCCTTTAAACGATTATATAAGCTTTTAGGGGTAGAGCCGCCAGAAAGAGCAACGGTAAATTTTCCCCGATCTGCGATTGCATTTTTAGCGATATTAAGAAAATAACTGCAAGAGAAGGAAACCGGGTCATCTACTACAGCTATCTCTCTTTTTTTATCATAGGATTGGATCATGAGCAAATAATTCCTGTTTTCCAGTGAGAGATTAATTCTATCACAGAAAGAAAATCTGGGCTAGTGCCTGAGGAGTAGACTTCTCTGATAAGAGATGTATCTGTTTCACTGCTGGTTAATGGGTATAAAATAGGGATTTCACATTTTAAATGGGTAGAATGGCAAATTTTTACAATATGAGGGGTGTTTTCCTCTCTTGTAAAACTTGTTTTATCTGTATCACCTTCTATTAAAACACAAGTGATCCTTCCTGGTGGTAAGCTTTTTTGTTCTAGGCACTCTTTTAAGATAAATGTATGTATTCCAAAAGGGGAAAGGTAAGAGACAGTAATTTGATTATTTTCAGAATCAGCATGTTTAAATTTCCAATGCATATTAGATGCCAGCCATCCTTGTAAATAGGTAGCTTGAATTCGATGATGGTGAAAAGCTTCAGTGGAGTGTGGGTTGAAGTAAATTGTAATGGTTTTTGCTGTTGCTAGAGAAAGAGCTTTTTCTTTATTTGAAAACACCTTTGTTAATAAACTTCTCCAAGGGGAAAATCTTGCCCAGTTTAAATCGCCAATATCAATATTTTCATGATGGATACTTTTGATATAAGAGGCAAATAAAGTCATATGTTTTGTTGTTTCAGAATCAAAAATAATTCTACTTGGAAGAGTGTCTAATCCGAGGGTTGTAGGAGTGTCCCCACTTGAGGGATCTTTTGCAAATAATAGGTAGATGGGAAGATCTACAATCACATGTGGTACCACTAAATAAGAGACTCTCTCTTTATAACTTTTACTCACTTCAAATTGAATAAATTCACAAAAAAAACCTTTATCTTCACCCTCTGGTTTTAAAGAGGAGACAAATGTATTTAAAAAATCACCCTCTTTATCAGACTCTTTAATAAAGATAATCCTGCAGGGAAATTTTTTGATAATAGATTTTGTTAAAAAGGTGAGATAGGATTCTCGTTCCCCAGCTTCTGTGTAAATGATGAGATTGAATAAAGAGGCTTTAACAAGGTTTGATTTTTTTTCCTTTTCAAATAAAGAGATCAATGTTTTTTCTATCTCTGAAGGCTTAAGTTTATTTAGACCATTTTCCATTTGCGAGCATCTCCTCGAAGCAGTAATTCAGAATTAAGAGGTCCCCATGTTCCTGCGTTGTAAAACTCCTCTTCAGCAAGAGGTCTTTGTTTCCAATGATCAAGAATTGGAGTGATAAACTTCCAAGAATGAATAGATTCATCCACACGAGCAAATAAGGTATTATCCCCAAGGATACAATCATGAATTAATCGTTCGTAGGCCTCAGGTACACTTTTGCCGAAAAAATTCTCATACTGAAAGTCCATCGTCACTGGCTGAATAAGTTTTGCAGTTCCTGGGACTTTACTATTGCAGCGAATGCTAATTCCTTCATTTGGTTGAATACGAAAGATAAAGCAGTTAGGGGTATTAAATCGTTCATTTTGATTAAATAAAATTCCTGGTGTCCGTTTAAACATTACACAAACTTCAGTAGATCTTTTTGGAAGTCTCTTTCCAGCTCGAAGATAGACAGGAACCCCTGCCCAACGCCAATTATCGACCATAAGTTTCATTGCCGCAAACGTTTCAACATTAGAAGATGGGCTCACCTTTTCCTCTTTACGGTAAGCTTTTACAGCCTCGCCGTTTACAAACCCCTCTTTATATTGACCTCTGAGGGTAAATCGATCAATTTCACTATCTTTATAATGACGAATACAGCTGACAAGCTTTACTTTTTCATCACGTATGCTATTTGCAGCAAGGGAGGTTGGAGGCTCCATCATTACAAGCGAAAGAACTTGCATTAAGTGATTTTGAATAATATCTCTAACAAGTCCTGCTGATTCGTAAAAATCACCCCGATTTTCAATTCCAATACTCTCTGCAACAGTAATTTGAATATTATCTACATAACGGTTATTCCATAAACCTTCAAAGATTGCATTACTAAACCTAAAAACTAGTAGATTTTGTACCGTTTCTTTTCCAAGATAGTGATCGATTCGGTAAATTTGATCTTCTGCCAAATAGTTAGTCATCTCAGATTGAAGTGTTAGCGCAGATGCTAAATCATGACCATAAGGCTTTTCAATAATTACCCTTGAGAATCGCTCCTTATCATTTTCATCATAGATAAGCTTATGCTTTTTAAGCATTTCTGTTATTGAACTAAAATAAGATGGCTGAACAGAAAGGTAAAAAATTCGATTTCCCATCGTTCCGTACTTTTTATCTAACTCACTTAAGTAATTGTTTAGATTCTCATACCCACCACCATCATCAAAGCTTGAGGGGAAATAAAAGAGCTTTTCAGTAAACATCTCAAGTTCTTTCTCTTGTAACTTTGTTCTTGAGTAGTTTTTTATACATAAAGACATCTCAGCTCTAAATTCTTCATGGGTTTTTTCCCGTCTTGCAAAACCTACGCAAATAAAATTGGCGGGCAGTAGACCATCTCCCATTAAATTATAAATAGCAGGGATTAACTTTTTCCCTGTAAGGTCGCCAGATGCACCGAAAATGACTAATATACAAGGGGATGGAGATTTCTCTTTTCCCTCTTGTTTGAATAAGTCATCTGCAAGAGTGTTTTCTAATGGATTATTTGATTTCATAGTTAAGAATTGATTCCCTATTATTCTATTTTGTATCTTGTAAATACCTTTTAATGCAAGACACAAATTATCATAGACCTGAGGCAGAGAGAAAGTCTTTCAGTATCAATAGTGCTGACATAGAATCTTTGCACCCTAACAGATCTTTTTGTTTAACGCCGCTTTCTTTTAAAAGATTTTCCGAACTCTCTGAGGTTAATCTCTCATCGACAAGGTGAATTGGCTTTTGAGTTAAAGATTCAAGCACTTTTCCAAATTCTTTCACCCTTTGTGTCATGGTGCTTTCTTTCCCATCTAAAAAAGTGGGAAATCCCAGTACAAAGCGATCTATGGACTCTTTGTAAGTGCCAAGGATAATTTTTACCGTCTCGGTATCATTTTTTCCAGCCTCAATTTGTTTACTTGGTATTGCAAAAGTGACACCTCTACTACAAATAGCCAAACCAATTCTTTTGAGCCCAAAATCAATGGCTACAATAAATTCATCTTTTAAATTCATATACCTCACTTGTAATGGCCGCTTTTAAAAATGAGATGAATAAGGGGTGAGGAGCCCCTGGCTTTGAAAGAAATTCTGGGTGAAATTGCACACCAACCATCCAAGGGTGATTTGTTTCTTCCACAATTTCTACAAGACCAAAAATAGGGCAAATGCCGGTGATTTTACATCCATTTTCTTCAAATAGGCTTTTGTATTTATTGTTAAATTCATAACGATGACGATGCCTTTCGCTAATAAGACTTTGTTGATAGGATACAAAAGCTTTACTATCTTCACTTATTTTACAAGGGTATGCACCAAGGCGCATAGTACCCCCTAAATTTGTGAGGCTTTCCTGTTCACTTAATAATGAAATAATAGGATGGGTAGTATCTTTATCAAATTCTGTAGAATTGGCATCGGTAAATCCTAATACATCCCGGGCAAATGAAATACACATGGTTTGCATCCCCAAGCAAATACCAAAGTAGGGAATCTTATGTTTTCTACATAAACTTGCAGCTTGGATCTTCCCTTCAATGCCGCGCTTACCAAAGCCTCCTGGTACAAGTACCCCTGATACACCATCAAGACAGATCTGTTTTTCAGAATGAATTTTTACAAGCTCAACCTTTACATCATTATAACCACCGGCATGAACAAGGGATTCATAGATACATTTATATGCATCATCAAATTCGATATATTTTCCAACTACAGCTATTTTCACCTTTCCAGATGGATGGTCTAATCGCCTAATCATAGCTTTCCAAGGCTCTAAATCAGGAATCTTTTTAGTAAGGTTTAATTTTTCTGATAAAATATCTAAAATTCCCTCTTCATAAAGAAATAGCGGAGCTTTATAAATGGATCCTTCAATATCTTTGACCTCAAAAACACAAGAGATGTCTACGCTACAATGGGTAGCAATTTTTTCTTTATGCTCTTTTGTCATGGGTACAGCTGTTCTACAAAGGATCATGTCGGGAAAAATTCCAGCTCTTTGCAATTGCTGAACTGAGTGCTGCGTAGGTTTAGTTTTAATTTCATTAGAGGTGGATAAAAAAGGCAAATAGGTTAAATGGATAAAATAGGTTGATCTCTTAAACTCACTAAAGTATTGCTTTGCGGCCTCTAAAAAAGGAGAAGATTCAATATCACCAACTGTACCACCAAGTTCTACAAGAACAATGTCAATTCCTTCCTTTTGCAAACTACAATCTTTGATGCGATTTTTTATGGTATCTGTGATATGAGGTACCACTTGAACATCACGTCCTAAATATTTTCCCTTTCGCTCATTTTGTATTACTTCGTTATAAATCTGACCTGAGGTAGCATTTGAGATTTTAGAAAGGGGAGAGTGAGTAAATCTATGATAATGACCCAAGTCTAAATCTGTTTCACTTCCATCATCTGTAACAAACACTTCTCCATGTTCAAATGGATTCATAGTACCTGGATCGATATTTAGGTATGGATCAAGTTTTATAATGGCTACGCTTAATCCAATTTGCTCTAACAAAAATCCTAAAGAGGCAGCTGTCACACCTTTTCCAAGAGACGATAAGACCCCGCCTGTAATAAATATAGTTTGAATAGTCATGGTAGAAATTATACTAAGATTAACCGATTAGAACAAGAAATAAGAAGTTATCGGGCTTTTAAGGGAGGAAAAGATGTTGTCAATAAATCTTGTGAGCAGATAACATCTTTTGTAACTACAATTCCACCGTGGAGAAACAAATGGCTCGTAAAGAGCAATCAAAATCGCCGTTAGAAAAAACGAGATTGCACTATGAGGTAGAAGTTCTACCTTTATTAAAAAGTATACAAAATACCTATTGGAAAGATGACAAGAAAAACATTAAATTACTTGCCCATGAAACTCAGCATAGCCCACCATTAAGAGTTGGGGTGATGTTTTCAGGTGGTCCAGCTCCAGGTGGCTTAAATGTTCTTTGGGGTTTATATCATGGATTAAAGCAGATTCATAGCGAAAGTGTGTTAATTGGATTTTTAGATGGTGCCTCCGGATTTTTGGAAGATCGCTCGATAGAGTTTACCGATGAGATAATTAATGGAATAAAAAATCAGGGTGGATTTACTGTAATTGGGACGGGACGAACAAAAATTGAGTCAGAAAGTCAAATGGAAAGATCACTTGAAGTGGTAAAGGCAAATCGATTGCAGGGGCTTGTGTTCATTGGTGGAGATGATACAAATACTAATGCTTATCATTTATCAAAATATTTAGAAAAAGAAAAGGCTCGCTGTAGCGTTGTAGGTATTCCTAAAACAATTGATGGGGATTTAAAGGGACATGGAATTGAAGCTTCATTTGGCTTTGATACGGCAACAAAAACCTACAGTAATATGATTGGAAATCTTTCTACCGATGCTATTTCTTCTGGTAAATATTGGTTTTTCGTCAAATTAATGGGTAGATCTGCATCTCATGTGACCCTTGAGTGCGCTTTGCAAACAAAGCCTAATTTAGCTTTTATCAGTGAAGAGATCGCAAAGAAGAAGATTACTTTCAGTAAGATTATTGATCAATGCGTAAAAACAGTGGTGGAAAGAAGTAAAAATGGCCAAAACTATGGAATTGCTTTAATCCCAGAAGGGCTGATTGAGGCATGCCCTGATATGAAAGAGATGATCGATGCGTGTAATAAATTGCTAAGAGAGAAGAAGGGGTTAGATCATTTAACAGGGGATTTAAAAGAATTATTCTTCTCATTACCTTTGTCTATTCAAAAGCAGTTTCAGTCTGATTTAGATCCACATGGAAATATGCAGCTTTCACATATTGCAACAGATCAGCTTATTGCGGTAATGGTGGAAGAGAGGGTAAAATCTTTTGAAAATGTTAAGTTTAAAGTAGTTCCTATTTTTTATGGCTACGACGGCCGATGCGCCCTACCTTCTAATTTTGATGCTACCTATTGTTATAATTTAGGATTAATAGCCTCTGTCTTGGTTCGAGATAGAAAAACAGGGTATATGGCTGGGATTAAAGATCTTAACTGTACAACCTCTGAGTGGTCAGCAATTGGTGTACCTATTGCTAATATGATTCAAGAAGAGGTTCGTAAAGGAGAAGTGAAGGCGGTAATAGCAAAATCTCTTGTCGATTTAAGTGGATATCCCTTTAAAGAGTTTTCAAAAAGAAGGGATAAATGGCGCTTGGAAGATCATTATGAATCACCAGGTCCTATTCAATTCACTGATTCTCAGGGGGAAGAGTTAATCAAAACGATCACTTTAAATGAAGAACAGAAGAAGCGAAGTTTTTTGTAAAAAAAAACTGTATTTAAAATGGGTTGATCCTTTTGATTACTCCTATGGGACTATTCAAAAGATATAAAAATCCACACATAAAATGCATAAAACGAACCCCGTTTCATTTTTTGGCTTGGATGTTAGGCTTTTACAAAGACAGAGATAAAAAAACTGTCCCAAAGGATTTTACCTACCCGTTAATTAAAGGGGACAAAGGGTGTGCAAAGGCTATTTTTGTGAATCATTGTACCTACGTTTTGGAAATTTTTAACCTTGTATTTTTAACCGACCCTATTTGGAGTGAGCGATGCTCTCCGTTTTCGTTTTTTGGACCGAAAAGAAGTCATAAGCCACATATTCAAATCAAAGACTTAAAAAAATTAGACTACGTGCTTATTAGTCATAATCACTATGATCATTTAGATCTATATTCAGTAAGAGAGATTTACAACCATTTTCCAAAGGTTACTTTTATCGTTCCAGTGGGATTGAAGAGATGGTTTGAGCGCAGGGGGATAGAAAATGTCGTTGAGCTTGATTGGTGGCAGAGTGTTTTTTTTCAAACTGCCAAACATAGCCCTGAAATTGAAATTGTGGCAACACCTGCCCAACACCACTCTGGCAGAGGACCATTTGATAGTAACACATCTTTGTGGGCAGGTTATATGGTTACTGTTAAAGATAAAGGTGAGTGTAAAAGATTTTACTTTGCAGGGGATACTGCCTATAATCCCTATGATTTTAAAAATATAGGAGCAAGGTATAAAGATGTTGATCTTTCTATATGCCCAATAGGCACCTATTTACCCAAGAAATTTATGGAAACTGTTCACTTGAGCCCAGAGCATGCTGTGGCTATCCATAAGGATATTAATCCAAAATTAAGCCTTGGCATGCACTGGGGTACCTTTAAGCTGTCAGAAGAGCCGCACAATGCCCCTCCGTATGATCTCTACCAAGAAATGAAAAAGCAAAATTTGGATCCAAGCTTATTTTTACCCATCCTTCCAGGGGATTCAGTAAATTGGTAATTCCATTATGCTTAAAATTGACATTTGTTAGTTTTGAGCATAATGAATTGAGATAAACAGCAAGCCTCATATTGCCTATGGTAAATTTAAAATATATTAACACCCGATCGCTTTGCTCACTAAAGAACACAAAGCACACAGAGAAAGTCAAAAATTCAAAAATCAGAATATAACATGGATAAAAGAATGTTAGGGTAAAAAATATAAAGAATGTCTTTGTTACCATCTGTGATCTTTGTGTTCTTTTGTGAGCAAAGCGAGCAGGTGGTTTAAAATTTGCAGATCTTAGTTTCATTTGATAGGTACGGTATTCATTGTGTAAGCTGGATTGGTAAATTAAAGCACTATTTGGTAGAATGCCCTTTTTTAAAGCATGAAGCGGTGGACTATGTGGGAATATCGTCAGTATCCTTTTATGATGAGGATAGACTTTCATCTATGGCGATCCTATCTTTTGATAAATCCCTATAGAGTGGTCAGAAAATTTTTACAAAAAAAGGGCGAGAAAAACCCTTATCAATATGGTGAGACCCCCCTTTGTGTGATAGATGCACTTGTAACATCTGCAGGTGGACTTGAAAAATATCAATATTTTGCCGATCTTGGAGCAGGAAGAGGGAGAGTTACCGCCTTTATTCAGGAAAAATATGGGTGTAAAGCCTTTGCCTTTGAGCAGATGTCAATTTTTGTAAAAAAAGGAATAAAACTTTTTCCAAAAGTAAGCTTTGTAGAAGGCAATTTTTTAGAAAAAGACTTTTCAAAGATGGATCTTATTTATCTATATGGTACCATGATGTCTAAAAGAGATATTCTAGCCTTTGTAGCAAAAGTGCCAAAAAATGCCAAAGTGATTACCGTTAGCTATCCACTAACTGATTATGACTCAAGATTTAAGGTGCTTTCTCAGCAAAAGATAGTATTTCCTTGGGGTGAAACAAAGGGGTATATTCAATGTCTAAGAAAGTAGCGATCATTTTATCAGGGTGCGGAACATTTGATGGATCAGAACCACAGGAAAGTGTTTGCTCCATCCTTGCCATTGAAGAGGCAGGGTTTTCCTGGACGGCATTTGCGCTCGATGAGGATCAGCAAAAGGTGATTTCTCACTCTAATCAAAAAGAGATTCCTACAAAACGCAATATGATGGCAGAGGCAGGAAGGTTGACTCATGGAAAAATTGAAAATTTAGATCATTTAAAACTTGAAGAGTTTGATATTATTTGGTTTCCTGGAGGATTTGGGGTGGCTTCATCTTTTAGCAATATTATAGAAAAAGGTGTAAATGCAACCGTTCATCCAAAAATTAATCAGTTAATTCAAAAAAGCAATCAACTAAATAAGATAATTGTAGGTGTTTGCATTGCCCCTGCAGTTATTGCAAAAGTTCTTGAAAAAAAACAACTTACGATCACTTTGGGTGAGTCTAAGGATTATTATCAAGTTCTTATCAATCTAGGGCATGATGCCAAAAAATGTAGTTCAGTGGATTTTATCTATGATGAAAAAAATAAGGTTTTTTCAACCCCTGCCTTTATGAATAAGGATAATAATTGCGCAAAAATGTTTTCAGCGATGAAAAAAATGCTAAAAAAAATTGGGTCCTACTCACCTCATGGTTAAACCTTTGACCACACTGCATTCATCTTTTTTTTAAAAATTTCTTTATGTAAATTAAAATAAATATTAATTTATTTTAAACACAAAGGTTTATATTTTAAAGTGGAAGAGTTATTACATATTACAAATCAAGCGTTTAACAACGCAAAAGCTGTATTTGATAAAGAGTCAAATGCTGTTGCCAGCGTTTGTGTAAACGATGGGGTTGAAATTACAAGTCTTGAGGTTTTTTCATTACTTGTTCTAAAGGAAAAATTAGAAAACAAGGATTTTAAAAACCATTTAATTGCAGCCATTGCATTAGTTAATAGATTGGAAGAGGAGGGGGTAAAGATTAATCTTAAAAAGCTATCGGCACCAAAGGCGGTACAGTGGATTTTAGCTTGTAAGATGTCTATTCATCCAAATCGATCTTTTTCCAAGAGGGTTTTCTGAATCTGTGCAAAATGAAAGGGATCCCACACATCACAAAAAGACCAATAAGAAGGATTAATTCATAAATGTAAATATTTCCAGTAACTAGTTGTGCAGGTGGGATAAAGAGTAAAAAGAAACAAAAAATACTAGAAATGATGCCAAAGGTGGCAATGACCCACATCCCTTTTTGAGGGTGAGGAATTTTATAGGCACGAGGAACAGATGGGTGTGAGTATCTTAGCTTTATGGCTGAAAGAAACATAAAGATATACATTAATACATAGATTTGGGTGCTAAGAGCTGTCAGGACCCAGTAAGCACTTGAAAGGTTAGGCATAAGAATGATGACTAATGAGGCAATGGTAACAATAATTGCTTGAAATAGAAGAAGGTTTATAGGAGCGTTGTGTTGATTTGTTACTTGAAAATAAGGAGGAAGGTTGCCGTGTTCGGAGGTGATGTAGAGAGCTTTTACAGGTCCAATAAGCCAGGAGTTTACTTCCCCAACTGCACCAAGAACAAGAAGTACCCCTAAAATTGGTAGGATAAATCCTACTTTAAAACTATCTAAGAAGACTTTTAATGCCTCCATAAGACCTGCTACTAAATTAATATGATCCCCCGGGATCACTACAGCAATAGCTAAAGATCCAAGCATGAAAAGAAAAAAAGTGATTAAAGCGGCAATAATAATCCCTTTAGGATAGTTTTTTTGTGGATTTTTTACCTCACTTGCATAACCTGAGGATACTTCAAGACCTGAAAAGGCAAGAAAAAGTCCTCCTAAAAAGACGACATCTTTAATACTGGTAAATTTAGGGACGAATTCTTTCAATTCAAAGGTTAGTTGAGAGCCTCTACCAGTACTTACCCAAATAAGACCTAAAAAGATTAAAAAGACACCAGGAAGTATAGTTCCTGAAATCACACAGAATGTTGAAAACCAGGCAGATGGCTTAAGGCCAAAAAAATTAATAATTGTCATACCCCAAAAAGTGGTCAAGACAATGGTAAGAATAAAAATCTTATTTTCTGCTAGAGAGGGCTGAAAAACGTAGGCAATGGTTGTGGCTACAAAAGACAATATAGCAGGGTACCAAGCAACATTATGAATCCACTGAAGCCAAATGGCAATAAATCCCCAAGCATCTCCAAAAGCCTCTCTTACCCAAATATAAATACCGCCTGATTTCGGCCATCCAGTGGCAAGTTCTGCTGAAACTAATGCACAAGGGATCAGGTAAAAAACACCCACTATAAGGAATAAAGCAAGGGCAGAAAAACCATAGGATGCCACAAGTGGCAAGTTTCTCAAAGAGGCCATAATGGAAACGTTTAACATTACGAGGATAAAGATCGATATTACTCTTTTCCCACTTTTAGGCTTTGTAGACAGTTCCACGGACGCTCCTTAATATAATTGTTATCCCACATATACTTAATTTAGATATAATAGCAATATTAATTTAAGATATATTATTAAATATTTAAAAGTCAACAAGATGTGAAATTTTAGAAAATAGTAGAAATTAAAGCGTTGATATTCATAGTAAATAGTGAAAACAGGGGAGATTTTAGAAATAATCCCTTTTGAATGAAAAAAAACGTTAAATCAGGAGTTAGGATGAAAACAGCAAAAAAAAGCAGAAGAACTTTTAAAAGTATGAAAAGTGGTAGATGCGGAAAATCTTGTTCAGGAAAATATAAAAAAAGATCATTTTGGTCTAAATTATTTGGATGGTTATTCGGATATTCATCAAGAACAAGAATGTCTTCAGGAAAAAGAATGTCTTCAGGTTATTCAGGTAGATCTTCAAAGAGAAAAATTGTCTCTTTGAGAGCGAAAAAATCAAGAATTTCTTCTAGAAGTAAAAGAAATAAAAAAATGGCTGCCTAAGAAAAATTCACTTTTAATAGTGAAGAAAAAAGAACTGAATTATATTTCAGTTCTTTTTTTTATTCAAAAATATTAAGATTTAATTAAAGAAAAAAAAATAATTAAAAAATCATAAAAAATCTCTTCTAATCGTTTTTTTTGTAATTTTTTTTTCTGATTTTTTGTTTTTTTTTGAGAAAATTCAGTAGGTAAGTAGTTTATTTTAAGTATGGTAAGTCGATAAAAGTAACATGCTAATCTTAAGTCTTTTTCGTAACCTATTCATGTTCAATCTATAGTGTTTGAATTGATCAACTCATAAAACACTAGAAGATAAAAAGCAAAATAAAAATGAGAAAATTTTTAACTTTTGTAAAATTTATAAAATTGCCTCCACAGATATGTTTCAGTGATAAAAATAATTTATTAAAATTTCAGATAATTTAGCGTTTAAATGTTTTTTAGCATTTAAAGTTATAATTAATTATATTCACAGATAAGAAAGAAATAGATAGTGTTTGAATACTTCTGTTTTACTTTCTCATTAACTGCAATTAAGTGAGATCATTAAGGAGAAAACATGGCAGCAAAAAGAAAAACAGCAGCGAAGAAAAGCCCTGCTAAGAAAAGAGCCACTACAAAAAGAAGAGTAGTTGCTAAAAAAGCAGCACCTAAAAGAAAGGTAGCAGCAAAAAGAAAAACTACAGCTAAAAAAGCAGCTCCAAAAGCTAAAGTAGCTAAAAAAGCAGCTCCAAAGAAAAAAGTAGCTAAAAAAGCAGCTCCAAAGAAAAGAGTAGCTAAAAAAGCAGCTCCTAAGAAAAAAGTAGCGGCAAAAAGAAAAACAACAGCTAAAAAAGCAGCTCCAAAGAAAAGAGTAGCTAAACGTACAACACGTAAAACAGCAGCTCATGCTCCAGCTGTAGCGCACCATGATGCCCCACATGTTGCAAAAAAAATCGTAGTTAGAAGAAGAAAAGCAAAAAAATAATCTTTCTTTAGGCTAAGTTTGAAGAACTAAGAGGTTACGACCTCTTAGTTTTTTTTTATCCGTAAAAGAAATTGGATTTTTAAGATGGGGTAGAATTTAAGTAGAAAACTAGAGCTCACAAGTCCGATTAAAATCCCCACAAAAGCATCAGAGGCAAAATGAGCTTTTAATGCTATCCTAGTAAAAGCAATTAGAGCTGCAAATAAATAAATCGATCGATTCATTCTAAATATCTTACAAAATGAATGTGAAAATGCAGCTGCAATAGCACTGTGACTTGAAGGAAACGATAAATAAGCGTCATTTAGAGTAAAATAGATGAGCCCTGAGATATTTTCATCCAAAAGATAGGGTCTAGCTCTTCCGATGGAAATTTTTAAAAGACCGCAAATTAGCATCACTATGTTTGTTAACAGAAAGAAATAAAGTACGTTAGAGTTTAATCCCTCCCACCCCTTTTTATATAAAAGATATAGGGATGCAGATCCAAAAGTTAACAAATAGAGCTTTGGAGCGGAAAAAAAGGAGATTATCTCTAAAATTTTTTCAAAGATAAGGGGAGTATATTCTAAAAAAAATGTATCAAAACTATTTACCATTATTTTGAAGTATGCGGGAATTATTCCATTAAAGTATAGTATTTTTAAAAGGGGTTTTAGATGAAAAAGCTATTTTATATAACGATGCTTTATGGTGCCTTACTTTCGGATCAAATTATCCCAAAGGATTTTTCCTACCTAAAAGATAAAATGCCAAAATTTGACTCTACACTCATTGATATTCACTTAAAGTTATATCAAGGGTATGTAGCGCAGGTAAACTTCATCGACACTAATATAGATAAAGCAGAAGATCCATTTTTACTACAATCACTTCGTAAGCAATATGGCTTTGAATACGATGGGATGATTTTACATGAACTTTACTTTGGTCAACTTGGGGGAAATGGTAAAACCGCCAATAAAAAGCGTCTCTTAGATCGAATTGAAACAACCTTTGGAAGTTTTGAAAATTTTAAATCTAAAGTGCTCAGTTTTGCTAAAACCCGAGGTATTGGGTGGGTGATTTTATTTGGTAACATCGATGGAGGTGATCTAAAGCTTTCATGGGTGGCCGATCATGAAAAAGGGTTTCTTTCAGGCTGGGTACCTGTTTGTGTGATTGATCTATGGGAACATGCTTATTTAAGTCAGTTTGGTTTAGATAAAAACAAATATATTGATTTACTCTTTGAATACATGGATTGGTCAGTTATAAATACCCGCTATATTGAAGGGTGTAAGACTATAAAGAACAATTATAAAGAAATAAAGAAAAAGTCTTAAAACCTTTCCTCTAGCTTTTCATCAAGAAGAAGCAATGAATTAAATAGGTAGTTATTATTTTCATCAGACGAGATGAGGGATCTTTGTAAATACTGATAAAACAAGCTTTCTTTTACGTTTTTTGGTTGGAACTCCTTTGCGCAATCGGCAAGCGGTTTTTCAATTGCAATAGGGGCGCCAGGGGGGGTATGAAGTACATGAACAAGAAGGCTATGAATTTGCTTTTGTTTTGTTAACCCTTCACAATGAGTGTCCAGTAGTAAAATATGATTTTGCATTTTTTCAAGAAACTGATTCATTTCTAGAAGTTTATGATTTCGACAGACAGCTTTCCAATCTGAAAGTACAGCTTTTATATCTAAGTGAACAATGTTAATAAAATTATCCATACCACTTTACTTATTATTTAATTAATTTATAAACAAGATCTATCTTGCTTTTAATAAACTAGTATATTAAACTGTTGCAACTTAAGATTTACAACAAGGAAAAATGTTTATGTTACCCTCACCTGATCAATTATCAAAACCTATGCACTATTCAGCATTTAAAACTCCAGGTAAGCAGGTTAGATCCAACTCAGATGCTAAGGTGGCAAATGTTGCAGCTAAAACTTTTGTTCCTACTGAAAGATCAAGCCATTCTATATCTTGGGGGATCTTTACCGATTCTGAAATGTATGGATCTTTAGCTCCAGATTTACCGGGCTTTTCTGCTTTGGAAGAAGAGGGAGGGGTTACTTCAAAGGCTTTAGATAACCCTTCGGTGGTGCAAAAAGAGCAGACTGCTAAACCTTATACCAATTCCGAAGAATTTAATTCTTTATTTCCAATTGGTGAGTCGTTTGAGGGCTTCAGTAGTGATGATGAAAGAAGAGATTCTTTTGATCATCCAAGAAGAACTTCATCTGCAGGCCTTGAGGATGAAGATTTTAAAGTTTCAACTGGGACTGATTCACCTATAGATGAGGAAATAGAGGTTAAGTTAAAACGAATATTATTTTATGCAAGAGGCTTTGATATTGATAGCGTTTTAGATTTAGTGATGGATCTTGACGATGAATTTAAAGTCGCATTAAAAAATGATCCTGAATTTATGTTATTTGCTCAAAATTATGAAGAGTTAAGACGAATCTTTGCTTAATTTTTTTTGATAGGAAGCTATCCTATCTTTAAGATTGGGTTAAATTGTCTTTGACAGGATTGTATGATTAGAATAAGCAGAAGGTATGTTTAGAAGATTTCAGCTAAGGCGTTTTGAGAGGGGGTCATTATATATGATCCTGGCAATGGTAGTATCTACTGTCTTTGCCTTTAGCATTAAATCTGCAATGGCTACTGTCTTTTTACCATTAATGGTCTTTCTTCGCTTTTTTCTCCCATTTTTGTTGATTTTACCTTATTTCTTCTTTCATTTTGGGGAAATTAGAGAAGTTCAGCTATTAAAAACAGGGGGTCATCTACTTCGTGCTAGTTTTGTCGTTGTTTCCCAGTACAGCTTATTTTATTATTTTACGAAGGGCTCATTGACAAACGGGATATTACTTTGGAATACATCACCATTGTTTATCCCGATCATTATGATGATTTTTTATAAACATCGCACTCCTACCCCCATTTGGATGGCCTTATTTGTGGCTTTTTTAGGTGTTATTTGTATTTTAAAACCAACCAACGGTGTATTTGACATATTTAGTATATTTGGCTTCCTATCCGGTATTACGGTGGCTTTTTCACAAGTACTTTATGGTGTTAATAGGGAAAATGAAACTCTTTCACAAAATGTATTCTTCTTTTTTTTCTACACCTCTATTTTATCGGTGCTGATTCTCATTGTTAGCTTTTATATTTATGGATTTCGGCAGATCTTAGCCTCTTCCTTTTATGAGCATGGACTGCTTGTTCCTGCTCTTTCTGTCTTAGTTGCTTCTTTTGCTTCCATCGGTAATCAGGTGCTTAGGGGAAAAGCCTATTTAACCGCTAAACCTGCAAGTTTAGCCCCTTATATATACCTTTCTGTTGTATTTGCAGCGATCATCGATGTCATTCAACACCCAGGAAGTATTCATGGGTTTTTGTTTGTTTTAGGAATGCTCCTTATTTTTAGCGGAATATTTATTGAAATGTTTTATTCCGCAAAACTGAGCTATTAATTAACTCACCTTACGTAATTTGAAAAAGTCTAGTATATAGATTCAACACAAAGAGACAAAGATACTAAGACACAAAGAATGCATCAAAAAATAATCAGCTTAGGTAAGGTGAGTTTATAATATTTTCTACAGAAAAAGGACTATTTACAGTTGATTACCAGGATTATAGCTGTATTCTTTGTGCCTTTGTGTTTAATTTTCTATTCTCTATAGAAAGCTTTGTTTGTCGGTGGTAATATATAAATTCAAAGTCACCTTAGGTAAGGTGATTATTTAAGCAGCTTCTCTTAAGAATTCACAAAACGCTCTACTTGGTGGAATTAACGATAGCTTATTTAACTCCTTTATAGACTTAAGGTATGCAGGGTCTTTGAAGAATTTTTCTGCATCTTCTTTCTTTTTCCAATGTGAGCTTGAAAGAAACTCTTCTGTTTCCTCGTTGTGGTAAATAGATGCCCAGTTAGCGCCAAATTTCATCGCAAGTGGTTTAATTTTAGTCTCCCAGAAAGATAGAAATTCCCGTTCATGGCCAGGTTTTGGGTGATAAATGGCGGTAACCAGCACTGTATCTGTAGGTTTCATAAATGAACCTCCTTTCTATCTATGTAAGGATAGCTGTAGATGCATATTTTTCAAGCTATTTAGAGCTAATTTTAGAAAAGAGAAGGGGTAAAAAATAGATCAAGATCATAACCCCAACAAGAAGAGCTTCATAGAGGAAAATGTTTGTGATTAGTGTCTCTTTTGGGGGAATAAAGCCCATAGCAAATGCAAGGGATGAAATACCAATACCAGAGCACCCTGTAATCCAGATACCAAAATTCCCACCAGGGATTTTAAAGGCTCGCTTTACATGTCGTTTTTTATGATGTAATACAATTCCAGCGGCAAAAAGGGTGATATATACAATCATTGCAAGTTGAGCTGTAATAATAGTAAGAAAGATAAAGCTTGCATTAACAGAGGGCATAAACAAGAAGAAAAACGAGAGTATAGTAACAATAACTCCTTGGGTCATAAGGGCATTCATCGGAACATCATACTCGTTTTGCTTAGTAAGAAATTTAGGTAAGCTATTATCTTTTGAGGCAACCATAATTCCTTTAGTAGGTCCTATAATCCATGCAGATACGCCGCTTAATGCACCTATAATGATACAGATAGCGATAATGTAAGTGAAATAGGGGATATTAAAAATCGTAAAGTATTCGGTAAATGCTTGTAAAAGACCTACCACTAAACTAAGGTCTTTATGAGGTACAACCATTGCAATAGCCAAAGAGGACAAGATTGTTGAGCTCAAAATGATGACTACGGAGAAGAAAAGGGATCTTGAGTAATCCCGTTTTGGATCAATCATGTCCGCAGCATGTGTTGCAGACATCTCTAAACCAAGTAAACCAAATAATATACAGCTAAAATAGCCTAATCTATCTAAATTTTGACCACTTGGGAAGAATGTATCCCAGCTCATTGTAATAGCAAGAGGCTTTCCTTGATACCAATAATAAGAAGAAAGGATGATAATAAACAGCATTGGAAATAAGGTCCCTACAATAGCCCCTGTGGTGCTGATCCAGGAAGATATGCGCATGCCATAACAATTGATATAAGTAGATATCCAAAACAAGGAAAGGATTACCGTTATCATGTAATATTTATTTGAAGCAAGATCTGGATTAAACAGGTAAGCTAAGATACCGGCAATAACTGCCATGATCGTTGGGTACCAGGTAAGGTTATAGACCCAGTTAAGCCAAATAATAGAGGCGGCAACTTTTTTACCAAAAGCCTCCTTTATCCACACATACAGCCCACCGGTTTCTGGCCAACCAGTTCCTAGCTCTGCTGAGATTAACGCACTTGGGATAAGAAAAAACAATCCGCCTATAAGGTAATAAAAGACCAAAGAAAACCCATATTGAGCAGAAATAGGTAAACCTCTGATGCTATCAACTGCAATGATATTAATCATTGTGATGGCAAATAGAGAAAGGGTTTTTTTTGATTTTGACATAGAGATAGTATATAGAAAATCTTAGTTTTCCTACAAGAAATATTCCTGAACCTAAAACAAGAAAATCTTTGCACCGGCAAGGGGTTTTAAAGACTAAACACCTCTATGAATTTAACCGCAAAGGAGGCTTTTCAATTATTCCTATAGCCCCCTAAATCAAGCTCTTATTACTCATTTTTAAAAAATTTATTATTTATTTAACCTGCTAAATATTAACGGGTTATGAAATCCCCATAATTATCAAATTGAAATTTTAATTATTTTATGCTATAATTAAGTTAAGGATAATTATGAGGTTAATAAATGTTAAACACTTATTATGAATTGCCAGTATCATTTTTTAATACCGAAGTTAATTCGGTGAAAAAGGAAAATTCACCCCTTGATCAGAGGGTTACCTCTGTTGCCACTGAGATATTAGAAATGGCTCATGGATTAAAAGAGTATGGTCAATTATATAAAGATAAACCATTAATGGATCGTTTTAAAAATGGCAGTAATATTGATAACTTAGCCCTTGCAAAGATACAACGAAGGTTTACGACTCTTAAGGGCAGGGTACAGAAATTAAAAGATGTAGACCCTCGCATTGAGGGAATTTTCAAGAAAATGGTCAAAGTTGGAATTGATGATCGATCCGAAAGAGGTGGACTAGCATCTATTAACAAAGATATTTTTTCTCTTATTGGTAAAGAAAATATTATTGATAGTGGGCCATTTTTAAAACATGGAATTATATGCGTCAAAGATTCTGCAATGCCTGATCCACGACCGGTCAATCTAGTTAGCGAAACTGAGCTCAAAGAAATGATCGAATTAAGAAAAATGATTTTTAATCCAAAAGCAGGTGTTTTTCACATTAAAGGTTGGCCTCCGTTTGTCGCAAAGACTAAAAATAACTTAGAAAAATTGTTAACCGTTGAAGGGGGGAGGCAATTACTTAGGGGATTATGTGATTATCAAAGAAATTTAGTCATATGTGCTGGTCCTAAAGATGAAGCAGCCTTTAGTAAAAATAGAGTTTTACTAAGTAATGTAGATCATACGTTGATTGGTCATGTAAATAGTTTGAATGTAAGTTCTGCTACTCCAAAATGGATAGTAATGGGTCATGAATTAATTCATATGCTACATCATTATGCTGGTACATTGATAGATAATGTAAGAATGGTGAACATACCGAATAAAGATTTATGGAGCAATCGAGAAGAATACGAGACGATTGGAGATCCAACAAAAGATATAAATCCGATAAGTGAGAATGGCTTAAGAAAAAACAGTTTGCATCCGTTAAGGATTTACCACCAAGGTGGCAATATTTCGAATGATTTAGAAAAAAGGGTTACAAAATGCATCAGTGCAAATATAAATGGGGAGCTTATTGAATTATTAAGAGGTGAGGATTTAACAAAAGAACAAATTAAAGAGATCATGGTTCGATGCTCTAAAACATGGAGCCCAGAACTTTCAAAAGCATTGTTAGCTCATACAGTTGGTAAAGAAATAATAAAGGAGAATTTTCAATTATTTTTTGCCGGTGTAAAATTAAACAAGGATGAAAAAAGTTTAGAAATAATGCAATCAGAATTTCCAAGCGAGTATAGCGCTTGCCAAGAATACAGAGGATCTGAACTATTTTCTAAAATGTTGAATTACCATCCTGAATTATTAATGAGGTGGTATAATTCTTCTGAAAATAAAGAGGTTTATGATTTTAAGCCAGCACAGATTTCTGACATTAGAATGAAGCTTTTATTTAAATGGGAGTCAGACCTTGCGATGGAACTCTTAAATTATGAATTTCCTGTTGGTGAGAACTTTGATAGATTTCAGATTATTGCAAAAAGAAATAATGATCAGGTTGTAGTAGAAAAATTGGCTTCCGGACGGAGTTCTATTACTTAAAAAGTCATGACATCGCGCAACTTGCTTTAATTTCGAAAGAAGTCTAATGGAGTAGTCGATGACAAAAATTCTTCCCCGAGTTTGATCTATTAACCCTAACTTGGGGAAGGGTTTTTAAAGACTAAACACCTTTATGGATTTAACACAACAGGGACTCTCTTGTAGGGGATGGATGTTTTCATCAATAAAGTGCTCATTTCTATTGACACTTACAAAAAGACTCAAACAACTGACAAAAAATTGAAAAATGGATCTTACTAATTATCAGTTACTTATGACAAATGGTATTTTACCAAATTTTAGAAGATTTATTACCCCTAGAGCCTCCTAAATCAAGCTCTTTCCCCTCATTTTTAAAAAATTTACTATTTATTTAACCTGCTAAATATTAACAGGTTATGAAATCCCCATAATTATCAAATTGAAATTTTAATTATTTTATGTTATAATTAAGGTAAGGATAATTATAGGTTAATAAATGTTAAATACTTATTATGAATTGCCAGTATCATTTTTTAATACCGAAGTTCATTCGGTGAAAAAGGAAAATTCACCCGTTGATCAAAGGGTTACCTCTGTTGCCACTGAGATATTAGAAATGGCTCATGGATTAAAAGAGTATGGTCAATTATATAAAGACAAACCATTAATGGATCGTTTTAAAAATGGCAGTAATATTGATAACTTAGCCCTTGCAAAGCTACAACGAAGGTTTACGACACTTAAGGGTCGAGTAGAGAAATTAAAAAATGTAGACCCTCGCATTGGGCGAGTTTTCAAGAAAATGGTCAAAGTTGGAATTGATGATAGTTCCAAAAGAGGTGGATTAGAATCACTTAACCAAGATCTTCTTTCTTTGATTGGGAAGAAAAATATCATAGATAGTGGACCATTTTCAAAACATGGAATTATATGCGTCAAAGATTCTGCAATGCCTGATCCTCGACCGGTCAATCTAGTTAGCAAAACTGAGCTTAAAGAAATGATTGAATTAAGAAAAAAGGTGCTTGATCCAAAAGCCGGTCTTTTTAAAATTGATGGGAAAGATCTGCCAGATATTTTTGCAAGTAATAAATTTATCACAAAAACGAAAAATTCAATTGAAAAGTTGTTAACCTATAAAGTAGGTAGAGAACTGCTTAAAAATTTATGCGATCTTGTTTTTAAGGATGTATATAGAATAACTATAAATCCTGGTGAGGTAGATGAAGCAGATTTTGAAAATAATACAGTTTTGTTAAGTCAAAAAATTTTTAGAGGGGTTGGTTTAGAAAGTGGGCATAATGTAAGTATTAATAGTCCAAGATGGATAACATTGGGTCATGAATTAATTCATATGTTACATTATTATGATGAAACAATTGATGGTAATGATGATAGAAAGGATATACCGGATATGCATCTATGGAGTAACGGGGAGGAATATGTAACAATAGGAGATCCTACAAAACCTATAAATCCAATAAGTGAAAATGGATTAAGACAAAATAGCTTACATCCCTTAAGGAGATATCATGTTTCTAGTGTACCATACAATGGAGACTTTATCCAATTACTAAAAACTAATCAAGTAACAAGAGAGCAAATAAAAAATTCAATTGATCTATGCTGTCAAACATGGGATCCACTACTTGCAAGTAAATTACTAGATCATAGTATTGGTCAACAAGTGGTAAAAGAATATTTCCATGCCATTTACCCAATGGCAGAACTAAATAAGGATCAAAATACTATAGATAGAATGCGTAATCTATTCCCACTTGACTACAAAGAATACGAAGAAAATTAGGGATGATAGTGATAAAAACATGGTGACGTGAGTGGTTCAGTCTGCTTTTAAATGAAGAAAAGTTCTTTACGAGCTTATTGAAAAGAGTTAGTTTAAAAGTTATGACTAAACGTTTTTTAAGTTCCTTCCTATATCTAAATACTACCGGGTTTATCATCACTTTAAATGATAGTATTTTTCGTTTAATTGTTGCCTATTCTTTGATTGATCTTTTAGGTGAGGAAAGAAGTAATGAGATACTTGCTATTTCAGCCACTTTGTTTGTCCTTCCCTTTTTACTGTTTTCAATGCCGGTAGGGCAGTTAGGGGATCGTGTTTCTAAAAGAAATATTATTATATGGAGCGTATGGGTAGAGATTATCTTCATGATATCAGCCTATTTTGCTATTTTGTATAATCATGAAATTTCCTCCTATTTTGCACTTTTTTTAATTGCCCTTCAGGCATCCTTCTTCAGTCCTATAAAATATGCCCTGATTCCTGAAATTATAGAAGCAAATAAAATAACAAAAGCCAATGGATATATGATGCTTTTTACCTATATCTCCATTTTGCTTGGTACTTTTCTTGCCTCATTTTTATCAGAAATAACCAATCGAAATTTTCCTTTGATTGTAATTTTTTGTATTATTATCTCAGTTGTATCTCTTATTACTGCTTATGGGATAGAAAAAACACCTGTTAAAAATCCAGGTAAAAAAATAAACTATTTTTTCTTTATTCAGATATTTAAGAGTATAAAGCTTGCAAGTAACTACAAACACTTAAATCTTGCCCTATTTTCATCAGCTTTTTTCCTTTACACAGCCTCCTTTACCCAACTTAATCTTTTACCCTATGGAATGGAATCTTTAGGCATTACAGATGTCCAAACAGGGTATGTCTATCTTGCTGCAGCAATTGGACTCGGTGTTGGTTCATTATTGGTAAGTATTATCTCCTCAAATAGTGTAAAGCTTTCACTTTGTCTCTGGGGCGGATATGGAACAGCAATTTCTTATATTTTTTTGTATATCTTTAGGCAAGATTTAATTATTGCATGTATATTATTTTTTTCAATAGGAATGCATGGAGGGCTGTATGTTGTTCCATTTGATGCCTACGTTCAATTTATAAGTCCTGAAAAAGATAGAGGAAGCTTAGTTTCTGCAGGAACTTTCTTAAGTTTTATTGCAGTTCTACTTGGAGCTGCAACATTATATTTATTTGGCGAGATTATTAAATTATCTGCTGCACAAGGCTATTTACTCATGGGAAGTTTTACATTGATTATATCATTTTTAATAACCTGTGCCTTATGGGAAAAAAATCCTACATAAAAACCTTGTGCTAAAACCAGAAAATATACTATGATAATGCATTCTTTTTCGGGGTATAGCACAGCTTGGCTAGTGCGTCTGGTTTGGGACCAGAAGGTCGGGGGTTCAAATCCCTCTACCCCGAAATTTCACTTAAGAAAAGTTCCAGCGGAAGAAAGCCCTCATCAATAGTAACATTTTCACGATTTTGAATCCCAGAATTTTGGAATGTGTAAGCCTTTCCCCCCGCTGCAATAAATCCATCAATCATTCGGCCGCCGTCAAAAGAAAGTGCTTCATGGTCAAAAATTAGGTTATCAATCCCATACCATTTTTCATTAATCAGATTTTCTTCGATCACCTTGAACGGGATGTTTTTTTCTATGAGAAAATTAACTATCTCTTCAAATCGAATATAATCACAAGATCCGATAAAAGGAAGGATAATGGCAGTTTTTACCTCTTCTTGACAAACCTTTGAATCCTCTCCAGTATAGGAGAGAGTATCTCTTGCAGATCCTCTTCCCCAGCAGATTCCATCATGGAAGAATTTTGGATATTTAATACCAATATCTAAGTGGGAAAAAGTTTCCTCTGAAATTAGCTCACAAACTTTTGCTGTTTCTAAAGAAGCCGGGAGGGTAAAGAGTAGGGCTCCTTTTATGTGATCAGGCAGTGCTACTATGAAAGAATGGAAGAAATTGGATAGAAGGGTTGCTGAATATAGATGAAGCAAATGTTCTTCATCGATTGGGTAATTTTTAAAGTCAAACTTCCAGGCTTCATAAGCTTCTTTAGTAGCTGCATGAGTTTTGATATGGCTACAAAAATCGATGGGACCTCGATATAAGATAATATGATGAATATTTTCCTCAGGAAGCTTTTCAACAAGCACCTCTAGAGCACGCTTTCTTATAGAAAAATCAAGTGGGTTTAAAAAGGAAAAGCCTTCAGCATGTAAATCAAAAAATATCTCTATGCAAATGTCTTTATCTAGCAATCTAATCTCTTGCATTTGATTTTCAAGTTCAGAAAACGACAAGTCGGAGGTAGGGGATCCATCTACCACTATGTTTATACAATCATAAGAAGAAGGAGAGTTTTTGTAGGCGATGATATTTTCAGCAATTCTCATAACGTGCGCTCAACTTTTGAAAGCTCATTAATTTATTAACTCTACCTAAATCACTCCATAGACGTCTGAAGTAAGAGCCGCCATATTCTTCGCTTAAGATAGTATATCCTTGCTCTGGATAGAGATTAGTAAAATCACCGGATTCTCTAAATACTTTAATGATTTCATCACTGTAGTCGTTGCTATCCGTTGTTACTGTGATTTTACCCTCTTTTTTCAACTTATGATAAATAGGGGGTAAAAAAGAATCTTTAATGATTCTATGCTTTGCATGACGTGCCTTTGGCCAAGGGTCTGGAAAGTTGATAAATACTTCATCAATCATTTCCTCCTCTAGGTAATGATTAAAGAAATCCTCACCCATTCCACATACTATTAATAGATTATCCAGTCTTTTATTATTCATTTTAGACCAAATTTTCCTTACACGCATAAATTTTTTTTCAATAGCGATATAGAAAATGTGTGGATTTTTTTCAGCTCGATCGGTGATCCATTCACCATTTCCAGAACAAATTTCTAAATGGACCATTTTTGCACAGCTTATTCTAGAAAGAATTTCAGGGAAGTTTTTTTTATCATGATTGCTATAGAAAGAGGGTATAGTGAAAACACCGGAAGAATAGGAAGGGTTACGAGCATCAAAGCTCTTTATTGTGTAGGGTAAATCTGTTGGTTTCATAAATTTTTGAAATGTTGCCCAGGAGAAGACTCGAACTTCCACGCCGTAAAGCACTAGATCCTAAGTCTAGCGTGTCTACCAATTTCACCACCTGGGCATCAGGTTGATGTGCAAGTATAAGAAATCCTTTCATTTTACGTCAAATACTTCCTGCACTATTTTTTATGAATTATTTTTTCATACATTAAAATTAACCTCTATGATAAAATGTAAAATTTTTATAGTAGGGGTTTTATGAGAAATTTTAGTTATTTGTTCTGCGTAGTAATGTCTGTGTGCTTTGGAGAAATTTATGAAGTAAGCACAATTGCTGAAATGGATAAGCATAAAGGGGAAGGGGTGTTGTTTCTTTATGATATCGACAATACTTTGGTAAGACTTGAAAGAAGTTTTGGCTGTGATCAATGGTTTCAATATAGATTTAATCAATTACAAAAGCAAATGGATAACCGGCAGGAAGCTTTAGATAAGGCTTTAGCAGAGTGGACAAGTATTCAATACATTTCTAAACCAAAAGAGGTGGAAACCATAGGAAAAGATATTATCGCTGCTCAACAAAATGAGGGGGTAATGCTTATTGGGTTTACAACACGTGGTTTAAGCCTTTCAAGATGTACTACGATGCAGCTTGCAACCCTTGGGTTTGATTTATCAAAAACAGCCCCTATTAAAGAAGAGCTTTTCTTTAATAATGGACAGGGGGTAATTTTTCGAAAAGGGGTGCTTTATACTGCCGGAACCCACAAAGGAAAGGCCTTGTTTAAGTTTTTAGATATTTTAAATATTACTCCTTCAAAAGTTGTGTTTATCAATGATAAGCATCAAAACCTATCGGAGGTAGAGCAAACTTGTATTGAGCGTAATATGCCATTTACAGGTCTTAGATATGGGTTTTTAGATGATTGGGTAAGCTCGTTTAACCCAAAGGTTGCCGATATGCAGCTACAAAAATTTTTAGATCTACCTTCAGATAATATTGTAATTCAGTAACTTATAAAAACCTTGCATTCTCTGTGAATCTTGTGTCATAACTAGTCTTAGAGAATAAAAGGTTTAATCATGTTTAAGAAATATAATTCCTATAGTCAGTTAGAAAAATTAGCTAAAAATCCTGTTGATCTTACCGAAAATGGTAGACTTAGCCCTGAGCGGATTCATCAGATGAAGTTATCAGCATGTGGTTGGAAAATGCTTTATTGTACAGAGCGTGTAGATGATGAGACATTAGGAAGTTTAAGTGCCTTAGCAAAAGAGGCAAATGTCTTTATGAAAATGCAAAGTATGCAGGACATGGAGATTATGAACTTTGTAAGAGGCTGTAAATCTGAAGAGCGTATGGTAGGTCATACTGCAATGCGCGCTGAAAACCTATCTGAGGATGCCTCTGCTGAAGCACTTAAAGCAAATAGAGAGTACAGAGTAGAGCTTGAAAAACTTGAGTCCTTTTTAGCAAAAAATTCAATGTTTAAACATATGATTGTTTGCGGTATAGGAGGATCTTATCTTGGTGCGTTAGCTATTTCAAAAGCGCTCAAAGGTCTTCATAAGACAAATAGAACACTACATTTTGCCTCTAACATTGATCCTGATAAAATTGGATCCATTTTAGAAGAAGTAGATTTAAAAAACACCTTAGTTGCAGTGATTTCTAAATCAGGTGGTACCATGGAGATCATGGCACAAGAAATTTTATTAAAGAATCATTTTCTAGCAAAAGGGTTAAATCCAAAAGAGCATTTTGTCATGGTAACTGGGAAGGGGAGCCCTATGGACAGCCCCCTTAATTACAAAGAAATATTCTATATTTGGGATTATATTGGTGGTAGATATTCTGTATCATCGATGGTTGGTGCCGTTCCTGTTTCATTTATTTGTGGAATGGGTGTTTGGAAAGAGTTTCTTAAAGGTTGTAGTGACATGGACGCTCATGCGCTTAATCAAACAGATGTAAGAAGTAATTTACCTTTAATGGGGGCGTTACTTGGGGTTTGGAATCGCAACTTCCTTAATATGGACACGTTGTGTATTGTCCCATATTCAAGCTCACTTGATTTGTGGGCAGGGCACATTCAACAGCTTTATATGGAATCTAATGGAAAAAGTGTTTCTAAAGAGGATGGTTCCTTTATTGATTTTGGTACTTGTCCAATTATTTTTGGTACCTGTGGAACAGAAGGACAGCATTCCTATTTTCAAGCAATCCATCAAGGTTCTGTGAAAGTTCCTATTGAATATATAGGATTTTACCATCCACAGGGAAAGGTCGATGAGGTAATTGAGGGGACTTTAAATCAGGAAAAATTGCTTGCTAATCTTTTTGCCCAGGCTATTTCACTTGCAAGGGGGAGGGGGTCTAAAAATAACAATCAGGTGTTTTCAGGCAACAGGCCCTCGCACATGTTATTAACCTCTTCTCTTTCAGCCTATTCAATGGGTGCATTACTTGCCTATTATGAGGCAGTTGCTGTGTTTCAAGGTTTTATTTGGGGCATTAATTCATTCGACCAAGAGGGGGTTCAGCTTGGTAAATTGATTGCTAATAATATTGTTGATGAATACAAGAAACGTGAGGAAACAGGTAGTTTTTCAAATAATCCTGAGCTCTCTGTAGAAATGGCTTTTATCCAAGAGATTGAAGAAATTCATCACAAAGATATGCTGTGAATGGGTAGGGTGGTTTGATTTGCAGGGGATGTTAGAAATACTTGAGGTAGATCTTTTAATCTTTCCAGCAGGTGCTTTTGTTTATATTCGTCCAAAAAGGAATAGTAATCATCCATTGCAAAGATAAGAGCATTCATCATCTTATAAGATGCAAGTTTTAATGCAATCACAAGAAGTCTTTTTTCCCCCTCGCTAGAAAAAAGCTTTGCTTTTTCCGTATCTAGTGAAAATATAAGATCATCGCGGTGAGGTCCAAGGCTTGTAAATCCTAGTAGATAGTCTTTTTCTCTGCTTTTATGAAAAGATTCTTCATTGATTAATTCTTTAGGGGAGGGGTGGTAAAGAACTTTTGGCACTTTTGATTTATGGTGAAAGTAGGAAAATTCTTCTTCGAAGACTGCTTGTAGTTCTTCAATAAATGCGGCACGCTTTCCTTGAATCACTTTAGCAGAAAGCATCAGCTGATGTTCCCAAACATCCATAGAAGTAGGGTCTTTTGCTTTAAGGAGGGCATTTCTATGATTAAGAGCTCTACTGTATCTTGAAAGGTGAAATAGGTAGGTAGGATCTGATTGAGAAAGATGGATATCCATAAATTTCCTACGAGATTTTGGCTCACCAGTGATGATCTCAACATCATTGGGGGAATAGATCACCGATGGTAAAAGGCCTAATAAAGAAGAAAAACTTCCATGCTTTGTTTTATTATGAAGGATATTTTTTTCTTTCCCATCAAAATTAATATGAATGTTCTCTAAAAGACCCTCTTTCTTATACACAATGTCGATGTAAAACCGATCACAGTTATGTGCAATAGCCTCTTTTAAGTTTTTTGTTCGATTAGATCTACCAATACTGGAAATTAATAAAGCTTCTAAAAGGTTAGACTTTCCAATGCCATTATCTCCGAAAATTAAATTGATACCATTTTTGAATGAAAACTGCTTTTCAGAATAATTTCTGAAAGAGCTAAGAGTAATCTTTTCAATCAATCCCATAGATTAACCAAGACGCATTGGCATAATCACGTAATGAGCGTCTGAAGTATCAGTAATGGATCCAGGGTTAAATGAGTCTGTCATACAAAAATTTACCGTCTCATCTTTACAATGTCTTAGCACATCTAGAAAATAATGTGGATTAAAGGCAATTTCTTTATCCTCACCTCTGTGATCTACAGGCATGTTCACTTTCCCTTCCCCAATATCACTATTTGTTGCCTGTAAGCGTAGCTCGCCTTTTGAAAAGGTAAGTTTTACAGAATGGCTCATATCAGAGGTAAAAAGGGAAACTTGTTTTAATAAAGTCATTAATTCTTCTCTATGAAGTTTTATCTCTTTTAATTCTGAATGATCAGGGATCACTCTTTCGTAATCTGGGAACTGACCAGAAATAAGTTTTGTAATTAAGCAGAAATTTCCCATTTTAATCGAGATTTTATCATCCATTATAGAAATTTCTACTTCATCTTCATCCACAATCACACGAATTAATTCATCAACAGCCTTTAAAGGGATGATGTTTGAACAATCAATTGCTTCGAATAGATCTAAATGTTTGTGTACTTTTGCAAGTCTTTTTCCATCTGTACCCACAAGGACCATTTTATTTCCTCGAATTTCCATAAATACACCATTTAATACTTGGCGTGTATCATCTTTGGCAGCAGCAAAAGAGGTTCTTGTAAGCATATCTTTAAAGTCACTTCCCTTCATGGTGAAGGTTTTCCCATCATCGGCAGAAGGAAAGGCTGGATATTCTTCTTTATCCATTCCATGAAGTCTAAAGTGGGAAGAACCAGCAGTAATTCTAGCAATCCCTGTTTCAGAGGTTTCTAAAGTGATTTCAGGGGCAGTAAGTTCCCTTATAAGTTGAAAAAATCTTTTAGCAGGAAGAGTTATGGCCCCTTCTTGTACAATATCTACATCTACACTTACTTTAACGCTCACGGTTAAATCTGTAGCAAAAAGAGTGATCACCCCGTTTTTAGCTTCTAGAAGAATATTAGAAAGGATAGGGACGACGGCTTTTGAGGGTACTACACTTTGCACTTTACTAATTAGAACAACGAGCTTTTCTCGAGAGATGATGAACTTCATAAATTAATTTCCTTGGAATTATAGGATCAAAGGGAACATTGTAGTATTTTTTTTCATCTAATGTCAAGAAAAGTGGCACTTTTTTATTCATTTTTCTTTCTTAAAAAAGAAAACATCTAGTAAAACAAAAAATAAAAAATGTTCCAAAGAACAGAGCTTTTATGTGTTGAAAAACTAGATAAAAATTTTTTAAAAAAATGATTTACCTCAAAAAAAAGGAATGGTAGTGTGACAAAATATGGCAAAACAATGGGGGTGGTATTTTGTTTAAGGGTACATTAGTTCAGTTATTAGAAGGTGTGTATGCATCAGAAATAAGACCTATAGAGGCACAAAAAGTGATTCATATGTTTTTTGGTGAAGCAGGATTAAACCCGACAGTGTATGAGCCATTATCTTCTTTATTAATCTCTGAAACAGGAAAAGAGAAGATTGAAAGATATGAGATGTTGATGAATGAAATGAACTGGTTGATAGCAAGATTATCTAGTAGAGAAATTGATATAGATGAATCGCTATTAATTATGGAGGAAAAGATGAATCAATATCTTAATGGGGATCAAGAGGAAAGAATTGTAATCTAAAGATGTGGATGGTTTTTAAAAACATGTCTTTTATTGAAGGAATAAAAGGGGGGCTCTATTATGGAGCTTTCTGGAGCTAAGGAGTAATTATGGATACTTTTTCAAAGATAAGAAAATCTGCCGGAAGAGAAGAACAAAAAAGACAAATGATCAATAAAGCAATTGATCTTTTGCACAAACTTGCAAATAAGCGTTTAGATTATGATGACGCAAAATCTGAGATTTCTAGAGTAGTCTCTGAGTATTATGTGATAGATGATGAAGAGGGGATGGGCGATAACGCTAAGATCAATTTAGAGGTGATGATCAATAACTCTTTTGATGTCTTAGAGGGGATTAAAGATGAGAAGTTAAATCTTTACCAGGCAATTATGCTTATGAATAAAGTGATGGCGCATCAAGAGCCTCTTAAAGCAAAGCCAAAAGTAGAAGTTCAAGCAACCCCTATACAGGAAGTGGTAAAGATGGAAGTGATAGAAGAAACTAAAAAAGTAGAAAAAAGTGCTCCTTTAGCCTCTTTAAAATCAGAGGATCTTCTTAAAGATGCTTTAAATGAAGTGATTCAAAACAAAAAAAGATTACAGCAATCTATTGAAGATTTGAATCAAGTGCTGAAAGGTCATGGATTTACGCTTAGCATGTTAGAACCTAAGTAACATTTTTTTCATAAATCTCTGGTAAGTAAGAAAAAAAAAGGTTACTATTATTGTCTTCTCAATTATAGAGAAGATAATAAGATAAATAGTTTTAATAGGAAATGTTAGTATTTTGTTAAGAGAGGAAGGAAGAAGATCAGATCTAGTCTATGCATTAAGGCAATATTGGTGGGTATTACTTTTTATATCATTCACTTTTAGTGGTTTTATGTACGCAACTTCTTCGCAAAAAAGGCTTGCGGAAGAAATACAGACCAAAATTCAAACCCTTCAATTCCAGAAAAATCTTGCCAAAGAAGAGCAGGACTATCTTAAACAAAAGATTGAAAGTAGAGATGATCCTGATTTTATTATGATGACACTGATTAAGGTGGTAGGGGTTACTCCTAAGGGTCAGAAGAAAGTAATTTTTGATAGGATAGATTGACGCTATGTCACTTATTTTATTAAGCTTACTTTTGGTTGGTCTACTTTTATTAAGCGCCTTTTTTTCTGCTTCAGAAACAGCCCTTTTTTCTCTTTCTGCCTCAAAGCGTAGCCTATTTAAAACAAGCTCTCATAAAGGAAAAAAAGCAGCAGCTACGTTACTTGAACACCCAAGATCGCTATTAATTACGACACTGATTATGAATATTGCGGTTAATCTCGGAGTACAAAACGTTACCTCCTCTATTTTTGGTACCTTATCTGGACTTCTTCTTACTGTATTTCTACCCTTTGTCTTAACGTTGGTATTTGGAGAAATTATTCCAAAAACAATTGCAGTGACAAAAGATGAGGCAATAGCTTCAAAAGTAGCCCCACTCATTCTCATGCTTAACTACCTTTTATTCCCAATTAGATATATCTGTCTGAAGATCACAAAGTTAGGTTCTATAGTTCTTTCAGCTTTTTTAAAAAAGGATAGTGAAATCACTAAAGAGGAAATTAAACATGCTATTATTTCATCGAAAAATTCAGGGATGATGACAAAAGATGAAGTAAAATTACTCTTGGGAAGTTTAAAACTATCGGAACTGCAACTAAATGATGTAAAATGCCCTCGGCAAAATATCTTTTTTCACGATAAAAACGATTCCCCTCAAAATCTAAGGGATCTTTTTGCGGAAAAGAGGCTAAGTAAGATTCCTATTGTGGATAGGGATTTGGATAATGTTGTAGGTATTATTTACGCTTCAACGTTTTTTTCAGCAAATGATAAAATTTTAGAACCAAGGGATTTAGATAGTTTAATAGAAAAGCCATTTTTTGTGCCCGAGAGTATGCTTGCAAGAACACTGCTTGCTCAATTTGATGAAAACAATTTAGAAATAGCGATGCTTGTTGATGAATATGGAAGTATTTCAGGATTAATAACAAAAGAGGATTTGGTAGAAATTGTGGTAGGACAGATTAAAGATGTTCGGGAGGAAAAGACCTTATTTACAAGACAAGGTGATGATGTCATCATTTGTAGCGGTAAATATGATTTAGCTGATTTAGAACAACTTTTTGATATCGAGATAGAGCGGCTAGGTCAAGAAACTACTGTGGGAGGGTATTTACTTGAAATACTAGGGGATATTCCTAAAAGCGGCTATAAAGTGACAAAGGAGCAGTTAATGTTCCATGTACTTTTAGCAACAGAGACAAAAGTGAGCAGGGTTTATATTAAAAATCTGCACAAAGTAGGAAAAAAACATGAGTGAGACAAAACTTTTTTCGATCCTCCTAATTCTTTCACTTCTTTGCCAAGGTTTTTTTACCATGTCTGAAATGGCGTTTGTAAGTTTTAATAGAGTTAGACTTGCCTACTTTGTAGAAAAAGGTCAAAAAGGAGCCCTTGCCCTTTCAAGACTTCTTGAAAAGCCTACAGCCTTATTTGGTACAACATTAATCGGTCTAAATTTTTTTCTTCAACTTGGTTCAGAATGTGGTAGGGGTCTTTTTTTTAGCTTAGGTTTTGATCCAGATTATGCCTATATTCCCCAAGTACTTATCGTTCTTTTATTTGCAGAGCTCATTCCGATGCTTGCTGCTAGAGATCACTCAGAGCATTTGGCTATGTTTGCCATAAGACCTATTAAGTTACTTTCAAAATTGTTTACACCCTTAATATATATTATTGATGCCTTTTCAAAAATTGTGATTTTTTTTCTAAAAAGTCCACTAAAGATCAATAACTCAGTTTCCCGTGATGAGCTAAAAAATCTATTGAAAGATTCAGAAACAAGTCCTAAAGAAAGCGATAAAGAAGATCTAGAGCCGTTGATAGAAAATATCTTTTTGCTAAAAACAAAAACTCCTAGGGAGATGATGACCCCTATTGAGCAAATTCCATGTGTCTCATACCACAGTCACGTAGGAGAGGTTCGAAATCATTTAAAGCAGGTTCAAACTAAGTACGTCCCCCTTTATCATGAAAAAAGGGATAATATCTATGGTATTGCCTATGCTCAAGATCTTTTAAATTTATCTGATGATGCATTAATAAAAAATGTAGCAAGATCGCCATGGTTTATTGTCGAAACAAATACAATTTTTCAAGTGATAAACCAATTTAGAAAAAATAATCAAACAATTGCTATTGTACTAGATGTAAATGGTATCGTGATAGGGATTTTATCTCTTTCAGCGATTGTGGATGAAATTTTTTCCGGTATTTTACTTCATAGTAATCAATTAGAAAAGAAAGTAAAAGTATATATAAATAAAGCCTTTCCAATATCTGCTAAAAATTCTGAGATTTCGGAAAAACTTAAAATTTTTCTATCAAGTGAGAAAAATGCCACGTTAGAAGAGATAATGACAAAAAAACTAGGGGCAACCCCTAAAGATAAAGAAGTTGCCTATGTTGGAGATTATGAGCTTATTTTTGAAGGGGCAACCTTTCTTCAAGATCGTAAAATCCGCGTAAAATCTAGGGGATAAACTATGAGTAAAAGTATTGCTATTACAGGATCTTCGGGAATGATTGGAACATTTTTGAAGAACTATTTCGAAAATTTGGGATATAGCGTTTATCCTATCTCTAAAGAGGTTTTGACTGATTCTGAAAGTCTAAAAAAAATCCTTCTTCTTTCTGATGTAATTATCAATTTAGCTGGAGAAAATATAGGAACTGGGCGGTGGAGTTATTTTAAGAAAAAAAGGATCTATGAAAGTAGAATATACACAACCAAACAAATCGTTCGAGTTCTAAATGAGGAGGCTATGCCTCCAAAAACATTTATTTCCATCTCAGCGATCGGATACTATGGCTATGATTGCGGAAAAATATCTAGTGAGGATGCCCCTGTCGGAAATGATTTTTTAGCCACTGTTTGTAAAGATTGGGAAAAAGCTGCCGGTGAGTATAGAAAAGGAAGATTGATTATACCAAGACTTGGGATTGTGCTTTCAAAAGAAGGTGGGTTTTTAAAGAAGATGGAAAAGCTTGCAAATTACTACATACTTTCTCCATTGGGTGATGGGAAAAAGCGAGCCTCTTGGATTGCGATAGAAGATGTTGCATCGCTGATTTTATTCCTAATTGAACATTCACAGATGCAGGGGCCTATTAATTTTACAACGCCTAATGATTTTACCAATGAGGAATTTGTTTCAACATTATATGGAAAAATCCGTAAAAAAGCGTTATTCCCCATGCCTGAATGGTTAGTAAAAGTTATTTTTGGAAAAAAGGGAAAAATTTTGCTTTTATCAGATCAAATGGTGCACTCTTCAAAACTAGCTTCTTCAAGCTATATTTTTAAATATAAAACCCTAAAAGAATATCTAAATTCTAATGTCCTTTATCAAAAAAGAAATTAAAGTTTACCCTTATTATCCACATTGGCCTATTCAGTTTGAGATAGAGGCAAAAAAAATTCATGATCTTTTAAAAGATGATTGTTTAGCTATCCATCATATTGGATCCACCTCTGTAGCTGGTCTTTCAGCAAAAGAGGATTTAGATATTTTATTAGTTATTAAAGATCTAAGAGAAGTTAAGCGCTTAGAGCAGATTGGTTACAGATTGAAAGGGGAGTATAACGTTCCATTAAGGTCGTTTTGTTCAAAAAACACAAGTGAATCTAAAGTTAACCTACATGTTTGTGAAAAGGATCATGGATTTATTCCCCTACAGATTACTTTCCGAGACTATCTAAGAACGCACCCTGAGGTGAAAGATGCCTATAATGAATTGAAATATGAAATTTTGAAATCCGATGATGCTGGATATAAAGAAAATAGTCTCTTTTCCAATTATAACAGAAGAAAAAATGCTTTTATAAAGAAAACACTAAGGGATGCGGGATTTAATGAATTGGTGGTGAATTTTTGTTGTCATGATCAAGAATACAAAGAGGCTGAAAAGTTGACCGGCCATCCTATCAAGCATGATATTTCAGATGTTTCTCATAAGCATTTCATTTTATACAAAGGGGTTGATATCATTGGTTACGCTCATCTATATGATCTTAAGTTATTGGAAATTATTTATTTAGACAGTGAAAGCTATTTAAGAGAAGTAATCAATAAATGGATAGACCTACATACATCGAAAGAAACTTAAGGATAGAGTTAACTTTCAGAAATGTTGACTACCTTTATCTACTAATCTTCTATATTGGCAAAAATGTCCATTCTTACACAGCGTTAAAATCAGCCCCACTATTAGGAATAATCACATATTCAAAATCTCGAATAAAAGCATCATACACTTGTTCATCTGTTGTATTTTCCGGAGCCTGCCGCTGCTCAAATGTTGTAGAAAGATCTAATCTGTTAAAACAAGTGTGTGCTTCGAATGGATTTTGACTGCTATAAGAGATTTTAATCGTTTGTTCCGCTCCCAAAACGGCACATCCGGTACAAAATTGTATAAAGTCATATAACTGACGGTCGGTGGCTTTAGTTCTCACCCAATCTTGTATTAACTCTGCTTTCTTTTGCACACAAGCTATTTCTGTTATGTTCGATAGACCATCCATACTTGCTGATACAATAGCGCTTGCTAACATTTCTCTATCAAGAGGTGCCACTATTTTTTCTAAAGCGCTTACACCTGCAGAAGCTTGTTCTTTTAAACGAGGAGCTTGAAGATCTAAACCCTTTGATAAAGCCTGGCCTACTTCTTTATAATAGGTAGTTATATGGATCAATCTATCGGCCTCTAGAACGTACTTTTGGTTGTCCTGAAGCCATTTGTCAACCGAATCTTGAATGGTTTTTTGATATTCTTCTAGATTTTCTTCTTTCAAGTCATCTAAATCTTCACCTTCATAGTCTAAGACGCTTTCAACCAATTCCTGCATTTGCTCAAAGTCTGAGGCTGTTTTTTCTTCTTTACTATTAAAATTAAAGATCGCCTCTAATACAGATCTAACGGAAAGACCTGGTTCTTTTGGAATATCTAAAATCAATCTTTGCTTTATCGGTTCGATAGCCTTCATATCTTCACCTTTAGTAAGAAGCGCTAATTCATCTACGGTAAGATAATCAATCACTCTAAAGAGATCTCTATCAAAATAATTCTTCAGAAATACCGACTCGTCATCTGCAACTTTTGATAAAGCTACACCTAAACCTTTATAAACATCTATATCTTCCCCAAGATCAAGGATAGATCGAAAAGAGGAATCATCTTCTTCCAGCAAAGATCTAAATAATGTTGTATAAACTTCTCTTGTTACCCCGCCGGCATCAACAGCATCTTCACCAACGATAGAAAATTTAAAATTATTTACTTCCATGCTCTTTCTTAAAAATTCTTTAAGATAAAATTTAGGATCTGCATTTAATGTTTCTCTAGATATATTTATTGTAGTAGAACTTTGTGGATTAAAAAGTGTATTAAGTCTTGACTCGTTATGATTTTCTCTAGGGCGAGTTAAAAAATAGCTGGGGGCAGATGAGGGTAAATCCATCTCTAACATAAAGTCAATTTCTGCCTGAGCCTCTGCAAGCCGTTGATTAATAATATCAGTGTTAGTTTGTATATCCATTTGTGGTGAACTAAATTGTATGTGGTTTCTGTTGCAGTAATCACTAAATAAAAGGAGTGCATTTCTAGCTTCATTTAGTGATGAGATGAACTCACGATGACAAGCTATACATTCATCCGCACGCCTTTGTAGCTCGATTCTTAAGAGATCTACAGTTGGATATTCATTTTCATTTAAATTAAATGTGGGAGGAATCATCATTCCTGAATGCGATGAATCCCGCCTTACTGAAATATAGAAGCTGATCTGCCCATTAGACCTCACTTGAGTTTGGTATCGTGCTCTACTATTATCTAAAACACTTTGAAAATTGTTAAAAAGAATACATGCTTCATCCATTTTTTTGTCAGCTGTGTAGGCTACAAATCTTAATGCCAAGTAAGCAGCAGCTATCCCTCCAATTATAAGAGCTGTTGTTATGATAAAATTGGGTATAAAATTGCTTACATCATGGGACTCTAGGGGGTGTTCTGCTGCGCAATCGGGATATGTGTTTGCATAACTATCAATCGTGATATAATTACCATATATATTATTCATATTTACCTCATTTTATATATATATATATATTATATCATAAATAAAACTTTAATTCAATAATAATGCTATTATGTGTAAGCGTTTTTTAGAAATGTCACCTTTGGCGTATATATATCTATATGATTGTGAATGAGTTAAGAATAGTAAATGGGGGGGTGACTTATAATAAATGATTAGATAAATTTATGTTCCAGATCAAGCAGCCACCTCTTCCTTTCAACCCCTTCCTGATAACCACCTAAATCCCCATTTTTGTGGATAACTCTATGGCAAGGGATAATAATGGCAAGTCGGTTTCTTCCGTTTGCCCCTGCCACTGCCCGTACAGCTTTTGGATTTCCTGACAAAAGAGCTTGATCAAAGTAACTCCTTGTCTCACCAAATGGGATCTTAATTAGATCTTCCCACACTTTTTTTTGAAAAGGGGTACCAAAAGCATGAATGGGGGTTTTAAATTCCTTAAGCCCTTTTGTAAAATAGCTTGTTAGTTCTTCTTCGATCATTTCTAAGATTGAGTTATTTTCTAAAGATACAGCTTCACCAAAGCGCTTTTCTAATTGATTGATTTGATATTGTAGTTTGTCTCTACTCAAAAAGGAGAGAATGTGTAATCCCTTGCTATCAGCTACAAGAAGGATTTCTCCTATTGGGGATAAAAAAATCTTAGCTTTTAGAAAACCTATCATGGGATAGAGAATAGATCACCGGCTGCATTATTAGATAGCGTTAAAGTTAGCCCCTGAAGTTGGTAAAATTACTCGCTCTAAATCTCGAATAAATGCAGCGTAAACTTGTTCCTCTGTCGTGTTTTCTGAATCGTCTCTTTGCTCAAATGTTGTAGAAAGATCTAATCTGTTAAAACAAGTATGAGCAAAAAAGGGATGGGTGCCATGAGAGATTTGAATTGGATTTTGTTCTGTTAAAACAGAGGCGCCTGTGCAAAACTGTATGAACTGATGCAATTGTTCAGGGGTCGCTCCTCTTCTTATCCAATCATGTATTAACTCAATTTTTTTACTTATACAAGCTCTAGCTTGAGTATTAAGATGAATCAGACTTGCACTTTCTATAGTAGCTGTTGCTAGAACTTCCCTTTCAAGTGGGGCTACGATATTATCCAAAGACCCTGCCCTGTTAAAATACATAGCTATAGCGATTAATTTATCTGCCTCTCGATAGTAGTGTTGGTTTTCTTCCAACCATGTGTTGATTTCGCTTTCAATAATAGCTTTATATTTCTCTGGATTTGAAGTTTTTAATACCTCTAAATCATCATCATCATAACCTAAGACCTCTACTACATGTTCTGCAATTCCATCAAAATCTTTATCCGTTTTTTCTTTTAGATTTTTAAATGTAAAAATTGAATTTATGACGTGATCTTCGTTATGAAGAGCTAAAATTAATTTTTGTTTAATGAGTTCTACACCTTCCTGATCATCACCTCTTCTAAGAAGCGCTAATTCATCTACCGAAAGGGAGTCAATTATAGTAAAAAGATTTCTATCAAAATATTCTTTCAAAAACAACTGTGGATTGAGAGCTACTTGGGATAAAGCTACTCCTAACCCTTTATAAGGATAGAGATATTCCCCAAGATTTAAGATGGATCGGTAAGAGCCATCTCCTTCTTCAAGCAATGAAGTAAATAGCTTTGTAATCACTTCTCGTGTTACCCCTCCAGCATCAATGGCTGGCTCACCTGTAATTGTAAAGGAAAACGTTCGCGCTAAACCTGGATTTAGAAATTTTGCCAAAATCATTTTTGAGTACCTATTTATCATTTCTCGATCAACAATTACTCGACCATTTGTTACCCGTGATTCTGAAAGTGCAGGGTTCCAATTACTTAGGTGATCAACTAATTCACTTTCCAATGTTGCAGATGCAGAGGTAAAAATTTTTGAAAGTCTATTTTCTTTGGTTCCTAACCATCTTCTGTAATCATCATAATGATTACTTACAGATTTTTTTTGAGGTGAAATATAGTCTTTTGGAAGATATTTACTGTGACTATGTAAGTAGGCTTTACAAGCATTTAGACCATTTTCTGCACAGTCAATAGTAAGCTGATGATCTGCTTTTATCAGAGGCTTATGGCTATCAAATAGTTGAATCATTTCTTTAAGTGGTGCACCTTTTCGACCTGCAGCATTTAAATCAATTTCTAGTTGCTTTAACGAATTTTCAAAAGAGTCTTTTGCTTTTTTAAAGTCCTCAAAAGTCGCTTTATAGGCTTTATTAGCCGAAGAGAGTATAGTATCTACTACTTTTGAGATGACATTATTCTTTGCCCTTACGCCCCAGGTTCGAGCATTAGGAAAGTTACGTTGTAAAGGAAATGTTATGTATCTATCGAAATAAGATAAAGCTTTTTTGGGACCTTTAAATAAAGCGACTCCCACAAAAGAGGCAGTGCCACCTAAGGCAGCAAAGGTAGCAGCAGTTAGAACATTTGGAGCAATAGAACTTACCCTAGCAACTAAATCAACACCTTGTGATAGTAGATTTCTATAAAAGTCGTCATTCCCTTGATAAGTATCTGTATTACTTATTAATTCTGGTATAAAACTGCTTACTTGAGGGGAGTCTAAGGAGTAATCTCCTGCGTAAGACTCAATGTTGGCATAATTATTAGTCATATTAAAAGTATCATTTAAACCAAGCATAATAAAAACCTCATTCTAATTATGCTATAATTATAACATAATTAAAATTTTAATTCAACATGGATAATTTAAAAAAAGACGCAAACAGCTGATTATAAGCAGGATACACTTAAAGATATTCAGAGAATGGAAGCTTTTGAGAGCTCAAGGAGATTTTGCATGGCAGTAGGAAGTCCTGCTTTGATCTTTCGACCCACTATTATTGAGAAAAATAATGAGAGGGTGCCGTACATGTCAATACGGCTGATCATATCGGTGGTCCCATCGATATTATCTTCGAATCGGTGAGAAAAGATCATTTTTGTTAAAGGCATCAATGAAGTGCAAGTAAAGGATCTATTTTCCACCACATTAGAGAGGGTGAATTTTACAGGAGGGCCATTTTTTGGTTTTAAAACACCTGTTGCTCCATCTACAAATGCATGCCCATCAAGCTTTACAAAATCAAGATCTTTATCCCATTCAGCCCAGCTGCTTACATCTGTGTAGATGGCCCATATAGCGGTTTTTGGAATAGTTGTCCTTTCTTTGTGCTTAGCAATAAGCATTGTATATCTCCAATTTTCTAAAGAAGGTCATTTTGCATCATTTGATAAAATATTGCAAATTTTTAAAATACTATTGAAAATGAATTGAGAGAGGCGGATCTTTTTGACCTTTTAATGAAATAAAAACAAGATCCTGAGTTTTTAGCAAGGTGCATAGACCCTCTTGGCTTTCATTGGAAAATGCATATTCATTTAAGTTAGATTGAGATGCATCTATAGATGGAATTTTCCTTATGAGCTCTTTTTTAATGTGACCTTCTACCAGTCTTTTATTTAACTTTGAAAAGTCGTGGAATCTTAGACAAATCATTAAACGAACAGAAAAACAAGCTCCATTTGAGCTCTTTGCAAGAGAATTGAAGGAAAATCTTATGAAATTGGTTTTATCTCCAAGAGGATAATCCCAAGAATCTAAAGAATGTAAGGGACTGAATTTTTTTCTCCCTAATTTCGGAAAAATCGGCATATGACCTCCTTTAATAGTTAAAGGATTGTATGTATTTTGTAATTTTATTACAAAGTTTTTTATTGATAAATATATTACCTGCTATATATTATAAAATTTTTTACTAAAGTATAGAGGTGATATAATGGACACAGTATTGACGCATCGGTCTACTTTTGCAAGTTTAACAGAAAGTGAGAAATATTATGGGATTGCTCCTTCACAGATGAAGGAGTTAAATTTTTCAGAAGATAAGGTAAGTAAAGAAATGAAGGGTATATTTCGTCAATTTTTTTGCGGTTGCAGACTTGCTGCTGATAAGGAAGAGTTTAAGGATGCTTGTAAAACCCTCATATACAAACAAGAGACACCAGATGTTGTGGTAAAAGCGATCAATTTTGCCCTACTTTCTGAACTACCAACCTATAGAATGTTAGATATAAATACGTCACCATTATTTTTAACAAACTATAAGAAGAAAAGAGAGTTTGTTTATCTAAATAACTTTGTTATTTCATCTAATAGAGCACATTTTTTGCATCCATCAAGATCTTTGGAGTTAACAGCATTGTTACAGCAATCGAAATATCCAACCTTACTTTCAGGGTACCATTTTCTAGGTCAAGAGGGGATGGAGGTAAAAAGATTACAGAAGAAATCATTAGTTTCCCCAGAAAAGGAGCCCTTGTTTAAAGAACAGATTGACTCACTGAGAAAGCTTTTTAATAAAAAGAAAGAAATATTAAGTCGTTTTCCAAACGATTTTAAACCTGGAGATTTTGGTTTTCATATGGACCCTTTTTATAGTAATCTTTTAACAAAAGCTTACAGATATATAGAATCAGCTAGAGCGTGGCCTTATTTTGAAACAAATCAGAAAACTCTTTTTTTAACCGATTTTCTCTTTTTAGAACCCTTTCAAGTTTTATTATCTATGGTAGGGCATGATAAACATCGATTAGGTGTAGTGCTAGATTGGCTGCTTAGAGTAAAAAGAACCCCTTGGAATGAACTAGTAAAAGACTATCAAGATGAGTTAGAAAAGTCCGTCGGAATGATGACCAGGGTTAAACGGTATGTACCCTTGGATCAATAGATTTTTTAAATCACTATATGTTTTTTATACGAGTGATCCCTTTTAACTTTTAGTGGGTGTTGTATTAATTGAGAAATCGCTGAAAATGCGCATGCATTTGATCGTTTTGTTCAATTTGAGGAAAATGACCACAGTTTTCAATAATTGCAAGCTCTGAATTTTTAAGATTTTTGTGAGTATTTTCAGCGCTTTGTAGAGGGATAATGTCATCTTTTCCGTGAATAATCAAAGTTCTAATATCAAGGTTTTGTAATTGTAGATGTAAATTGAGTTTTTCATCGAGCATGTAATCATGAAAACATTTATGTATATGAAAGCCAGCTCTTGCCTCATCCAGTTCACAACTTAGATCCAGGGTATCTATTTGCTTGGAATTTGAAAAATAAGTTGCAAACATCTTTTTCCTCTTGGAAGTGATTTCTTCTACACTTAAATTAAGAAATTTATTTTCATCAAAAAGCGGGGCGATGCTTAAATACATAGGGGAAATTTTCGATTTTAAGTTAGATAGAAATTCTAAGATGCCCTCATGATCTAATGGAGACGAGCAAAGTAAGATTAAACCCTTCACATTTTCAGGATATTTGATGGCATAGTGGGCAGCAACAAATCCACCAAAGCTGTGCCCTAGAAGGTTAATTTTTTCATAACCTAAGTGAATGCGCAGATTTTCCAAATCCTGGATGTATTCATCCATATTAATGGATTGATTGTTTATATTATCAATTTTTGACTTTCCACACCCTCTTTGATCGTAGAATACTACTTGATTGGTTTCTGCAAGCTTGTTTAAGCCAGGCTTTAGGTATTTTTGATCAAGGCCTGGTCCTCCATGCAGGATAATAACAGGTTCACCACTTCCTAAAACTTCATAATAGATTTTCCCACCAGGAATATCCATTTGCCCAGCAAACCCTTGGCATGCAAACATTCCTATTAAAATCATAAATTTCTTTTTAATCATTAAATGTATTATTCCGTTTTATTTTGGTAGTATCGGAGGAAGTGGGATTCGAACCCACGATACGCTTTCACATATACACGCTTTCCAAGCGTGCTCCATCGGCCACTCGGACACTCCTCCAAATGAGTCTAAAAGTTTAGCATAAGAGTTTTTCAGATGCAATACATAATTTACTTTATAAAAAAAGGATCTACTAATACCCCCTGTGGACAGGGTTATTTAGACTTCACAAACATTTCTTTGTATTTCTTTAGAATTTCACACACCATCTCGATTTCTTCAAGGGTGTTCATTTTTGAAAATGAAAAGCGTATTGAGGATCTGGCATGTTCATTAGAAAACCCCATACCTATTAATACGTGAGAGGCTTCTAATGTTCCAGAGGAGCAAGCAGAACCTAGGGAGGCGGTGATATGATGCTGATCTAAGTATATGAGAAGATGATCTCCATCTATATCTTTAAAATGAACATTTGAGACATTGCACACTCTGTTAGTGCCACCATTTATTGTTGCCTCTGTAAACAGCTCTTTGATTTTTTTTTCAAAAGTATTGCGCAGCTCAAGCATATAAGTTTGTGAGCTTTCATTTATTTCTTTGACCGCTTCCACAAGGGCTAAAATACCTGGAAGATTTTCTGTACCGGCGCGAAAACCACTTTCCTGCATCCCTCCCTTAAATAGAGGATGAAAGGGGGTTTTGTCTTTGAGGTAAAAAAATCCCGTTCCTTTTGGTCCGTGACATTTATGTCCTGAAAAGGCAATAGCTGTGATCCCTCTCATCAATTCAATAGGGGCTCTTCCCAGGGTTGCTACCCCATCTAGTATTAATGGGATGTTATGCTGATAGGCAAGTTCGGCAATCTCTTTTAGATCTAACATGGCGCCAGTTTCCCCGTTAACCAAAGATAAGATTATAGCAGAGATTGAACCATCTGCTAGGACTTCAGAAATAAGAGAGGGGAGGGGGGCCCCTTTTTCATCTACCGGTATATAAACTATTTCACCATTGAGTTTCTTAATAGACTCTAAAACTGATTTATGTTCAATTTTAGTGGTAAGAATTTTCCCTTTTCGGGTACTGCAAATTCCGTGAATAAGCGTGTGTATCGATTCAGTTCCACCGGATGTAAAGGTGAGTTCTTCAAAGTTACATTTAAGCACCAAGGCAAGTTCTTTTTTAGCTTTCATTAATAAATTTTTAGCAAATCTTCCATCTCGTGTAATACTTGATGGATTACCCTGAACAGATTGAAGTGTTTCAATCATGGTGGATAAAGCTCTACTAGAAATAAATGTAGTAGCGTTATTATCAAAATAAATATTTATTTCTTTTTTCATAAGTGAATGGATCAATTATCTACCGATTTTTGATTTTATTCAAGGGTAATTGAACGATCTATATATTATTATTTTTAAGAAGAGTAAGAAGAAGCGAAATGTTATCATGGCCGCCCCTACTTTTTGCAAGGGCTATTAAAAAGCTACTACTTCCCTTAAGGCTTGTTTGCGCGCATAAAATTTTTTCAATTTCTTCATCTTTTACTAAATCGGAAAGACCATCACTACACATAAGAAAAAGATCTCCTGAATCAACCTCTGAGATGAAAAGGGAGGGGTTAATAGTAAGATTTGTCCCAATTGCTTGAGTAAGAGCCCTTTTTTTCTGTTTTTGCTCCCCACTTGCTACTAAATCTTTATGATAAGTTAGGTGATCTATTGTTAACCTTTGCAACTTTCCACCTCTTAATCGGTATATTCTACTATCACCTACATGAGAGGATATCATAGACCCCTTAAAGAATAGTAACGTACAAAGAGTTGTTCCCATCCCGCTTAAATCAGAGTTTTGTTTGCTTAAATGGTGCACCCAAAGATTTGTTTGGTGCATCAGGTCCACTATCTTATCTCCAAGCATTGCTGTATCTTTTGAGGTAAGACTTTCCAAAGGCATACTTTCTATCAAGTGGCACATATATTCACATGCCTTTTCAGCAGCTACTTCACCAGCATTGTGACCACCCATACCATCGGCAAGAATATAAAAATGTAGCTTGTCTAATGTTTTGACTACATCTTCATTCGTACTTCGAACAAGCCCGACATCTGAGGAAGAATAACTTTCAATATGAAAAATTGAGTGCAAAAAACAACCTAAAATTATTTAATGTAAAAAACTTTTTATAACATTTTAAAATTTGAATGTCTATTACTAATTGATCCCATAAAAAATGATTTTTAGGGCGCTTGCAAGGTTAAATATCAAATGAAGTGTAATACTTGAGATAAGCGATCTAGTTTTTTCAAAAACAAACCCAAGGTAAAGACTAAGGATAAAAAGACTTAATATAATAGAAATATTTTGTATTCCTTGAGAGGGAGAAAAGTGAAAAAGACTAAATATTGCAGAGGTTAGGATGATTGCTTTTATCGATCCTAGATTTTTTCGAAGATAAGATTGAAAAACTCCTCGAAAAAGATATTCCTCAATTATAGGTGCTGCAACAACTATTGTAAAAAGAGCGAGAAACAAAGAGAGGGGGGTCTCTTTAACCTGCATTAAAAATCGCACCGCTGTTTGTTCAGATATGGTATTTCCGTCTAACCAAATGGTAATTCCCTCTATGACACAAATGACAGTATATAGCGCAAACAGGGAAAGTATAAGAGCTTTTAATCCAGAAAAAACATCTTCTTTCAAGCTTTGTTTTCCGGGAAATCTCTCATCTTTTATTAATTTGAATAAATAAGTTTTTTTATTCAGGAGAGCAAAGCTTACAAGAAAAAGTATATTAATAAAAAAAGAAAGAACAGGGGTAAGTGTCATCATCGTCACTGAAGAGAGGGAAAGCTTTGAAAGTACCCTATAAAGAATTGCTCCAAAAGCTGTATTAGAAAGGATGAAGAAAAAAAGGATCACGATAACATCTTTACCTTTACAATAGATCCCTGTGTAACTTTTAAAGGGTAGGGATAAAAAACCTTTGATTTTGGCAAAGTAAGTTGAGACTATAAATCCTAGAAGAAATAGCCCACCAGATAACAGTAGGGAAATGATTGAAGGCTGAGGCTGTGGTTCAATCATAGATATTAGATTGTGCAATTAGAATATAAT